>CAYTKI010000001.1:0-12501 GCA_964438385.1 uncultured Methanosarcinales archaeon
GGGGCTGCTCAGGATTAGTGCCTTGGTCTTGTCAGTAATCTTATCAGCGATCATATCCGCGCGGATTTTTGCCAACTCATCGGTTTTTGCAAACACCGCTTTGCCTTCTGCAAGCTTCACCTGCTCGGAATAGCTCACCCAATAGGGAATGGGGATAATGACCTCATCACCAGGGGAGATTATGGTCTCAAGGATGTTGTGGAGGGTGTGCTTTGCGCCGCAGCTCACAATGATCTGTGAAGTCTGGTAGTCAAGACCGTTCTCCCGCTTGAACTTCGAAACTATTGCCTGCTTGAGGTCTGGGATGCCTGATGCCTCGGTGTATCCTGTGAAATTCTCGGCTAGTGCCTTGATCGCCGCGTCCTTGATGTTCTGCGGTGTTGGGAAATCCGGCTGCCCCGCCCCGAAAGAGATGACATCAATGCCTTTTGCTTTCATGGCCTTTGCCTTCGCATCAACGGCAAGGGTTGCCGATTCCTCAAGCTGCTGTATTCTTTTTGTTATCATCGTGCTCGTGCTGCTTCTGAAGTATCTTTAATGATGATATCATGCCCCGCTTCCTGCGCTTCCACAAGGCAGCTTTGGAATGCTTCTGCCTCAAGATTGTCTTTTATTTTTTGAGCTGAGTAGCCGCGTTTTTTAAGTCTTTTTCTTAACATCTTAAGTTCGCAGGTGGTCACAAAGCATTCATCCACAAGCGATGCAGGAAGGTGCTGAGAGAGATGGGAATCAACCACCACCCCTTTCCCGCTAAGTTTTTTGATGTGACTGATGAGGAATTTTGCCATTTTTTCCGTGTCAATGATTTTTGTTTTCAGTTTTTTGTCATACCTTTCGTGGAGCTTATTCCTTGTGATGAGGGCATTGACATCAATATACATATAGCCATGCTTCTTCGCATGCTTCTTCGCAAGCATGGTCTTTCCCGTGCCTGGAGTTCCAGTGACGATGATGATTTTCATGGATTAGGTTTTATTTGGACATTTTTAATTGTATTGTCCCAAACCAATGCGCCCATTGGGAGGGCGCCAAGATAGGGCGGGGCAAAGCCGAGCGTGATGAAGAATGGCTGCCAAGGCTATTTGGGAGAAAGTATTAAAAAACAACTTTTCTTGATATTAAAAATGCCAAGCTGTGACATGTGCGGAAAGGGGGAGGTAAATGTTATAGCGCACATAGAGGGTGTAGAGCTCAGCGTATGCCAGAACTGCGCGAAATATGGCAAGATTCTCCGTATCATTAGGGCAGACATACCGCAATCCAAACAAGGCCGCGCACACTATCAAGGGCAGCGGGAAGGGGAACAAATTGAGATGGTAGTCGAGGACTTTGGCTCAAGAATCAGGCAGAAGCGCGAGCAGCTAAAGCTCACGCAGCAGGAATTTGCAAAAATGCTCAATGAGAAGGAATCGGCTATTCATCACCTGGAGAATGGCAGCCAGCGCCCCTCCCTTGATATGGCAAAGCGGCTTGAGCGCGTCCTGAAAATCAAGCTTGTTGAGATTGAAAAGGAAGTAGTACAGGAGAAAGTGAAGTCAAAGTCAGACTCATTCACACTGGGAGATTTTATCAAGGTCAAAAAATAAGGGCGGCAATGATTTTTTCCATTCTCGTATGCCCTTTTACCTATAAATGGTATAAACGCACCCCCCTTCTGCAGAAGAGGTTATCGGTGAAAGCTTCATCGTTATCTTTTCCATAGTGTTTTGGATCATTCGCATATACTCCTCATCATTACCAAAAAAGTCGCACGTATTGATGAGGGCAAGATCCGGCTCCCCGATAATGAAGGGATAATAGGCAAGCCCATCAATCCGCACATCTGCATATAAGCTATAGAGCGGGCTGCTGACCCATACCCTCTCGTCACGATGGCCCAGATTTTGGAGATAGTTCTGGAAAAACAGTTCCTGATAAGATCCAGGGCTGCCTTGCTGCACAACCAGAGGCACCACAAAAAAAAGATTTATTGCAAGGAAAATCCCGCAGAGGGCGAATAGCCAGGTTTTTGAAACTGATGCAGACTGCTTCCCAAGGCGCCGGAATAAATAGAGCGTAGAGGAAGCCGCGAGAAGAAAAATTAAAGGAAGAATAGGAAGAATGAGCCGCATCTCCTTGTGTGCAATGAGCGAATACGCAAGCAGTGGGATGAGGGCCGCAAATGCTATCACTTGCAGGTTTTTCTTCCTCTTCAGCGCAAGCGGCAGGGCAACTAATGAAAGCAAAAGAAAGTTCTCTTTCGCAAGTCCAAAAAAATAAAACCACCACGGCTGGCTATAAATCGCCCCAGTATGGGTGCTAAGATAATGCTGCAAGGTGAATGGAAAGAGCGCATCTCCATAAGCAAGGGAAACAAATATCAAATAAGGTGCAAGAGGCAGCGCAAAGCCGGCAATCAGGCGCAGCATCGGATTTCCAACTTTCCAGAAAAGGCCTTTCCTCCAATAAAGAAAGAAGCACACGGCAACAATGACGATGGGCAAAAGCTGGAAAAATCGCATCAGAAAAGACAGTGCAAGCATAGTTCCGCCCATAATCGGCTTTTTAGAAAGAAGAAAATAAATACCGAGCAGCAAGAAAAAGGTGGATGGAATCTCTGTGAGCATGTGGCGGCTAAAAAACAGCACCGTGAAGGAAAATGCCGTGAGGAATGCGGCGAGGAGCCCTGTTTCTGTGTCCGATATCCGTTCCCCTAATCTAAAAGTGAAATAAATGGTCCCAAGAGAGAAAAGCAGTGCCGTGATGGCCCCAAAAATAACAGCATCAAGCCCAAGTTTCCAATAGAAGCCAAGAATCAGGGGGAGCAGTGGCGCCCGAGCCTGTTCCATTAGGCCAAATTCCCCCTGCGACCAGTAATATTTTCCTATCCCGACATACACAGCAGAGTCCCACCATATCGCACGCTGCTGAAAGGCAATCGCAGAAGAAAGCAGTAAAAAGGAAGTAAGGATGAGCAGGAGCAGCAGGTGATGGCGCTTCATGGGTAATAATTCTTTTCGGGATATTTATGCTTATAGTAAATCGCATTAATTTTTGAACTTTTCAATTGCGATTTACTATTCTAGCAAATCTCCCAAATGTTCCATTATTAAGGAGATTTGCTATTATAGTAATTCTCAAAGGATGACGGAACAAAATACTTGTGGTTCGCCCTTATGCACTAAAAACTTCAGGAGAAAATACTATACAGTCGTCTGCCCGTACTGCTCGTTCCCTTTCTTTGTGAGCATAAACCACTCCATCGGCCTTCCCACGATTGCCTTGAATATGCCCTTGTTGACATGGTAAGTCATCACAATGCCATAACTAAAGGAGGATGCAACCATTTTGCCAAACACCTTCAGGTTTTTGCTCCTCTTGAGGGCAACAACATTTGCAATCAAAAGCCCCGAAGTGAGTGCAATGTTGCGTGTTGTGTCCGAAAGCAATATACCCCATTCGATTGGCGCTGGCGCGTGCGTTACCAGGCTCAAAAGCCCGGTCCCTAGGAGAGCGAGGAGCAAAAACGCAAGAAGATAGCCACTGCACACAATGCTCAGGCATACTTTATCTTCAAAAGCAGTCGCCTTGTTAGTATAGATGGACTTGAAATGCTTCTTGAAGGAGTAAATGACTCCATATCCCCACCGCATCTGCTGGCGGTACAAATCAAAGGAAGTGTGCGGAACTTCCGAGTCGCAGGTAAGATTCTCCAGATAAACGACCTTATAGCCGTTGTTGATGAGCCGGATGGAATACTCTATATCCTCAGTGAGGTTGCCTGATTCCCATCCTCCAAGCTCAATTAAAGTGGTTTTCCTGACAGCTTCAGCAGAGCCGCACAAAAGCGACATTCCTCTCCTTCCTTTCAGGAATGGCAGGGTGATGTAGTGATAGACATTGAGGATGCTCGCCCCAAGCACGGTGATCATATTCTCCTTGTCGTTGAGAAATGTCCACTTTGCCTGCACCGCAGCCACATTAGGGTTGTCCCGAAACGGCTGCACGATGCGCCGAAGAAAATCCGGTTTTGGCACAAAATCGGAGTCGAAGATGACGATGAGTTCTCCCTTGGAATGCGCTAGCATGCTATTGAGATTGCCTGGCTTGTAGCCGATGTTTTTTTCTCGCTTGATTATCTTTACTGCCTCATGCTTCTCTGCAAACTGGGCGAGCTGGCTTGAGATTTCCGGCCTATTCGAATCATCACCGATAAGGATTTCATACTTATCTTTAGGATAGTCAAAATGAAGACAAGCTTCCGAGCACCGAATGGCAACCAATTCGTTGAAGGTGGGGATCTGGATAGTGGCCATGGGGGTATACTCTGAATCAACCTGCTCATCCTTCTTGTTTGCCTTGACGGCAGTATAGATGGTCATCACCACAAACACGAGTGATGCGAAGAACGTGATGAAGAGGAACATAGTGAACATGCTCTCAAAGAAGACGTGCAGCGGGTCTAGGATAAGTCGCCCAAGCTGATTGTATGCGTCAAATATGATACTGACGTTGGTTTGCCACCATATGAAAAAAGTGTGGATATCCATGTTAGCGTATGAAATACCTCTTTGGTGCTAGGTGATAGCGTATGATGCTCAGTGCGATGAGGATATTTAATAGTATTGTGTAGGGGAAGTAGAAAAATACCGCAATCACGTTTCTTGCGTTCAGCCTATCCTTGAACAGCTTGATGGATGCCACGATCATAATGGCAGAGATGACGCCGGAAAGGACTCCGAAGATTGTCCAGTAGTTGACACCCCATTCTGGGATCTTGTAGAGCACATAGGCAGGACCTGTTAGGGAGAACCACCTAAAGAGATAGCCAAACAAGCTCAGCGCATCCTGTGAATTGTAGGGCAGCCAGTAATTGAGCTGGTAGAGGATAAGGGGGAGTGAGAGGAACGCATACACGCTCCACCAGTATTGGTTGATGAAAAGGAAATGAATGCTTCCTGGTGATTTTTTTGTGAATAGTGACTTGTTCTTGAACAATGATTGAAGGGTGCCCATCCACCACCGAAAGCGTTGCGCATAGAACCCCGCAAACGTTGTAGGTGCCTCGGTTTTGCCGCTTGCGCTCTGGACGCTGAGGGTGCGGTATCCGGCTTCTTTTAGTTCCAGCGCGATATCCCAGTCCTCGGCGAGTGTATCTTTCTTGAACCCCCCGACCTGCAGGAGGGCTGATTTGCGGTAGCATGCCAAGGCGCCGAAAAACCAGATGCCGTTCTTGAAAATGTTGGAAAAGCTGCTCCTGATGAGATTATTGTAATGATACTCGACATTCTGGAAGCTGCCAAGCAGCGAATCCTTGTTCTTGACCATGCTCGTCCCCATGGCCATTCCCACGTCGGCTTCAGCGAGGGGAAGAACAATCTTCCTGAGGCAGTCTTTCTCCACAACAGTATCTGCATCAACGGTAAAGATGAACCCGTGCCTTGCCGCTTTCAATCCGAGATTCAACGCAGCGGCTTTCCCCGCATGAGTTCCTTCAACAACCCTTGCACCTCTCTTTCGCGCAATGCTGGCAGTGCCGTCGGTTGAGCCATCATCTATGACAATGATTTCCCTTTTTCCCTTCGGATAGTTCAGGGCATTGATGGCATCAAGGCATTCGGCGATGCCCTTCTCCTCATTGTAGGCAGGAACAACTATGGAAATCGAGGGCTCAAATTCATCACGCTGCTTCTCCCCCTTTAAAAAAGACGCTAGGACGACTGAAAAAATAAACATAAGGAATGCGAACAGGATGAAGAAGAGTGCCGTTCCAAACTGCATGATGATGTTCATAGGTAGTGAAAATGCGCGCGCTTTTGATTTTTAAACATTTCCCTTTTTTCCGAGAGAAATCATCTGCCAAAAAAAACATAAGATAAAACTGGTCGATGCTGCCTCTTGCGGCCGTTCCATCCACCGCCTCTGAATACCCTTACCCTACCGTAAGATTCAGGGAATAGAGAGCATAATCAGCGAAAAAAAGCACCCATGTGGCATTGAAGAAAAAAACAGCAACACCAATCACCGTGCCGATGATAGCAAGCGCCATGCCCCCATACTGGTCTGGCGCCCTCCTTATATTGAGCAATGCCCTTACCCCGAAATAGACTGCAAGAAGTGATATGACCCAATTGAGCAGCGGGATGAAGGACAATAATCCCAGCACAAAAGAGGCGATTGCTGAGTCCTTGTTTTGAGCCATGCAGGGTGTGGAAAAAAACAGGTATTTAAGCATATCTTCATTTTCCAAGACCAACAAAAACCATTTTATAGTGGCAAAACCCAGCACGGCCAATGGAAGGCATGAAGCGCGAGCCATCAGGAAGCAGAATACTCGACCAGATGCTTGAAGGCGGCTACGAAAAGGACATCATTACAACCATCTACGGCCCCGCTGGCGCGGGAAAGACGGTCTTGTGCATGCTCTGCGCAATCAATGTCGCAAGGGGCGGAAAAAAAATTGTCTACATCGACACCGAGGAGGGATTTTCGGTTGATCGCCTCAGGCAGATTACCGGCTCCACAAGGACAGATCACCTAAAGATTCTCAACAACATAATTTTTCTCAAGCCGACAACTTTTGAGGAGCAGAAGAAATGCTTTGAGCGCATAAAGGAGCTGGTGACTGAGAAGATAGGCCTCATCGTGGTGGACACCATCGCCATGCTTTATCGCCTTGAGCTTGGAAAAAGCGAAGATCCGCAGCAGATCAACCGCGAATTGGGAAGGCAAATCGCCTATCTCACCCAGATCGCGCGCATAAAGAATATTCCCATCCTCATTGCAAACCAGGTCTATTCGGATTTTGAGGAGAAGGATAAGGTGAACATGGTTGGAGGGGATATCCTCAAGTACGGGAGCAAATGCCTACTTGAGCTACAGATAACTCCTTCCGGCAACAGGAGGGTAATCCTGCGCAAGCACCGCTCCATTGCAGAGGAAAAAGAGATAGTCTACAGGATTGTTGAGGGCGGAATCATAGGGACGAGGGAGAGCAAGGGGTTTAGTTTGTTTTGAGTCAGGAAAAACGCAATTCAAACAATTCATTTTTCAATAAAGCTTTTAAACGCCCCTCCCTTAGCCCGGATAATGGTGAATGGGGACAAGCTCAAGGAATTTCGCGAGAAAGTAAAGGCATTGGAGCAGGAGAAGGAATCGATAAAGGCGCAGCACGCAAAGGGCAAGCTCACCGCAAAGGAGCGCCTGGATCTGCTTCTTGATAAGGACTCTTTTGTTGAATTGGACGCATTCGCTGAGCTTCAAAGCTCTAATTACGATCTCCAAGCAAAAAAGAAACCAGGGGATGGCGTGCTTACCGGTTATGGGACTATAGGCAAACGTCCAATCTATGTCTATGCCCAGGATTTTACCTTCATGGGCGGCTCCATGGGCGAGATGCACAACAAAAAAATAGCGCAGGTCATGGAGCTTGCGCTGAAAAATGGCTGCCCCTGTATTGGCCTTTTTGACTCAGGCGGAGCACGGATCCAGGAGGGCGTCCAGGCCCTCGATGGCGGAGGTGAGATTTTCCGGCTCAATACCATGATGTCCGGAGTCGTTCCGCAGATTTCAGTCATTCTCGGTCCCTGCGCAGGAATTGCAGTCTATTCCCCCGCACTGACAGACTTCATATTTATGACCAAGAAGAACAGCTATATGTTCATTACCGGTCCAGATGTCATCAAGGCGGTGACTGGAGAGCAGATAGACTTTGATGGGCTCGGTGGTGCAGAAGCGCACAGCTCAAAATCCGGCGTCACCCATTTTGTCGCCGAGGATGAGAAAGAATGCCTCCAGATGGTAAAAGCCCTCCTCAGCTACCTGCCGCAAAATAATCTTGAGTCCCCCCCTTTGGTGAGCGCCGCGGATTCCCCGGTGCGGCAAAACAAAGGCCTCGGGAACCTGGTGCCAGAGGATTCAAAAAAATCCTATGACATGCGCGATGTGATAGTAGAGGTTGTTGACAAGAAGACATTTTTTGAGATCCACGCAAACTATGCGCAGAACGCGGTTGTGGGCTTTGCCAGGCTCGATAGCAGGGTCATTGGCATAGTCGCAAACCAGCCATCATTCCTTGCCGGATGCCTTGACATCAACTCATCGGAAAAAATCGCCCGCTTTGTGCGGCTCTGCGATGCATTCAACATCCCCCTCATCAATTTTGTTGATGTCACCGGATACCTGCCGGGAACAGAGCAGGAGCATTCTGGAATCATAAGGCACGGCGCGAAGATCCTCTACGCATTCTCCGAAGCGACCGTCCCGAAAATCTCACTTGTGCTGAGAAAAGCATACGGAGGTGCATACATCGCCCTTGTTTCAAAGGGAATGGGCTACGATAAGGTCATCGCATGGCCGCAGGCAGAAATTGCGATTATGGGCGCAGAACAGGCGGTGAACATCATCTACAGAAAAGAAATCCAGGGAAAAGACGGAGACAAGGTGCGAAAAGAAAAAATTGCGGAATACGCCGCAAAATTCCTCAACCCCTATGTGGCCGCCTCCCATGGGCGGATTGATATGATTATTGAACCCGAGCAGACCCGCAAGACTTTGATAGCGTGCCTAGGCATGCTCTCAACTAAGCGGGATGCCATTATTGAACGGCAGAAGAAATACAAGAAGCACGGAAACATCCCTTTGTAATTATCATGGAAGACATTGTGGTCAAGATTGACGGAAAAGAGCATCACGTCAAGGTCGAAGAGACCGAGGAAGGGAAGATAAAGGTGTATCTCGAGGGAGAAGTCTTTGAGATTGAGCAGACTCCCAGTTCAGAATTGCCATCGCTCAACTTTGGAAAGGAGAAGGGCGCAGGAGGCGAAGGCGCAATTGTTGCTCCCCTACCAGGCGTTGTGACCGCGGTCAATGTCAAGCCGGGAGATGAGGTGAAGAAAGGCCAGGTGCTCGTGAAGCTCATCGCCATGAAAATGGAGAATGAGATACTTTCTCCCAAAGACGGCACAGTGAAGGAAGTGCGTGTGAAGATGGATAAGAATGTGAATAAGGGGGAGGTTGTGGTAGTGTTAAGTTAGGGCAACTCATTCTTATCTAACCACTGGACATCAACTGGGGCAACATCATCAAGCTCACAGGAAAATTCACCAAGAACGCGAAGTTTAATAGGATGGAGTTTGTGGCCAGCTTTGTCGACTCAAATCCCGATTCTAAGGGAGAGCTTGTGAGATTGGAGAATCCCTAATTATAATCTATGTTCTAAACCTTGAAAACCCATTAAAACTTCTAGGTCCTTTCCTCTGTTCCCGGGGAGTTTCAGCTCACTTTCTTTGAAAATTAGTGCACGTCGATAGAGATCCTCAACCCCAAAATCACCTCTTAAAGGCTCAATATGCCCCAGCACAACTGTTTTCACATCGGCAGCCAAAGCGGTCCTAATTGCCCATTCATAGGTGCTATGCCCCCATCGTAATTTTGGTATGGTTCCTGTAAGTGTCCCTTTGTCACCTCTATACTCTTCAGGGGTGTAGTGCGAATCATAATAGAGTACATTTGCCCCTTTTGCAAGATTAACAAGAAGTGGATCTGGAATGTCCCTATGTTCAGTATCTGTCGCGAACACAAATTTTTTCCCACCAGCTTCAACTGCATAGGAAATGACGCCATCTGGATGGTCCAATTCAGCATAGGTTACTTTTGCCTTTCCAATCATAATGGGTCCACTTCCCATCCTTGGAAGTTCATGGTATTCCTTATTACAGGCCATATCGCTCCAAACAACAGGAAAGGTCGGAAATTCCTGCTGTCCAGCAAGGACTTCATTGAGTTTTCCACGTCCGCTCTGTTTCCCGTAGAAATTGATGTCAACTCCCGGAATGAATGCGGGGGTGAAGAATGGGACTCCCTGGATATGGTCCCAATGATAATGGCTAAATAAAAGGTGCACTTGCTTTTTTGAAGTTTCATCGGTGCTTAGTGGGTTAAAGTTCTCACCAGTAAAAAGCTTTCTTACAAGGGTGTTGCCAAGATCCCTAATGCCTGTGCCCGCATCAAGAATGATAAGTGGAGAATCCTTCACTTGTATTTCAACGCAGGTCGTATCGCCGCCATAGGTGCCGGAAACGGATAAAGGAAGTCCATTAAGATAAGCTTGGATCATTTCAGATGTAAGATCATTTTGTGGACCATCAAATGGTATTTGATCTTTTATAAGTCTGCGACTTTGAACTCCAAAGAGTCCCTCTATTCCTCCACGAGAAACAATATCTCTAATGAGCCTTTCCTGCTTTGCTCTGATTTGTTCAGTAGTGAGGGGGGTTGGGATGCTTCCGCGCACTCCCCAGTACTTCACTTTCATCGATAGTCCTTCAGTCATGTTAAAACCTAAATTTATCACTTTATAGTGAACAAGTAATTGAGTATAATTTAAAAACATTTCTCTTTATTGAAAAAATCACTCACAGGACACTGGACATCCACCAGGGCAACATTAATAAGCAAAAAACGCATACCGAAAGCCATGATTAAGGGCTTCACACCTCGGCTCTATCAGGAGACTATCCTAGCGACCGCTGCGCAGAAGAACACCCTCATCGTCCTTCCGACGGGCATGGGCAAGACCAACATCTTCCTCATGCTCGCAGCCCAGCGATTGAGGCAGTACCCAAGCTCAAAGATACTTCTTATCGGCCCGACAAAACCCTTAATTGACCAATACCTGGCGGTCTTTGAGCAGTATTTTGACCTATCAAAGGAAAAGATGACCATCTTTACCGGACTAGTTCCTCCTGAAAAGCGCGAGCAGCTCTGGAAACATGCATCTATTGTTTTTTCCACCCCTCAGGGGCTTGAGAATGACATTATATCGCGCAAGATAAATTTGGAGGAAGTCTCACTGCTCGGCTTTGATGAGGCGCATCGCGCTGTTGGGAACTATTCCTATTCCTTTATTGCAGCCCAATACTATAAGCTGGCAAAATATCCGCGCATTGTCGGCATGACTGCATCCCCTGGAACTGACATGGAGTCCATCAAGGATGTCTGCCAGAACCTTTTCATTGAAGGAATTGAAGTGCGCACCGATAAGGACCCTGATGTTTTGCCCTATGTACAGGAGACAAAAATAGAATGGGTCAAGGTGCAGCTCCCCCCCATACTAAAGGAGGTGCAGCGCCCGCTCCAGGAATTTCTCAAAAACAGGTTTGAGAGGTTGAAATCACTGGGCATCCTGCAAAGAAAAGGCGCTTCTATGGTCAACAAGACTGACCTACTTGCGCTGCAAGCAGAGCTTCGATTGCGCCTCTCGCAGGGAGACAATGATTTTTCCGTACTGCAGGGCATATCCGTGCTTGCGGAAATCATGAAAGTGGGGCATGCGCTTGAGCTTATAGAGACCCAGGGCATTGCCACGCTGCAAAAATACATTGGGAAGCTCTACGAGGAAGCAAGATCCGGCGGCTCAAAGGCAGTCCAAAATGTTATATCTGATGAGCGATTTAAGGAAGCCGTGCTCAAGGTGCAGCGGCTTTTTGACGATAAGATTGAGCATCCGAAATTAGTTGAGATCCAGCGCCTTGTCGAAAAAATTATTGGCCAAAACAAGAAGGCGAAAATAATCATCTTCAACCAATATCGGGACAATGCGCTTGATATCATGGGGCGATTAAATAAGCTTCCCGGCATTGGAGCGCACATCTTTGTCGGCCAGCAGAAGAAAGGGGAGACAGGCCTATCGCAAAAGGAGCAAAAGCAGATGATTGAGGATTTCAGAAACGGATTTTTCAATGTCTTGGTGGCTACTTCCATTGGGGAGGAAGGGCTCGACATCCCAAAGGTGGATGAGGTCATATTCTATGAGCCAATTCCTTCAGCCATCCGCCAAATCCAGCGCAGGGGAAGGACAGGAAGACTTGAGAAGGGATCTGTTACCATTCTCATGACTCAGGACACAAGGGACGAGGCATATAGGTGGGTTGCCGCAAACAAGGAGAAAAAGATGCACTATAATCTTGAGCTGCTTAGGAAAAACATCGGCTTCGAATTTCGGCAGCAGAAGGAGCAGAAGTCAGAATCATTGGCACCCTACACTAAAGCAGAGGAAATCATCATCTACGCTGATCACCGCGAGAAGGGTTCCGGAATCGCGCGCGAGCTTTCCGGGAGTGGCGTTGTCGTCAAATTAGAGACCTTGAGTAGTGCCGATTACATACTCAGTTCGCGCGTTGGTGTGGAGTTCAAGAAAGTGGGTGATTTCGTTGAGAGCATCATCGACGGAAGACTGCTGCAGCAGGCAAAGGACCTCAAGAATGGTTTCGAGCGCCCAATGATCGTAATTGAAGGCACTGAAGACATCTATTCGGTGAGAGGGGTGCACCCAAACGCAATCCTTGGAATGCTGGCAACCATTGCCGTGAGCTATGGCATTCCAATCCTGCAGACAAAAAACGCCAAGGAGACCGCATCGCTCCTCCGCATCATCGCAAAACGCGAGCAGGAGGAAGTGGGGCGTGAGTTTAGCATGCATGCGGATAGGAAGCCGCTCTCAACAAAAGAGCAGCAGGAGTA
>CAYTKI010000002.1:0-75861 GCA_964438385.1 uncultured Methanosarcinales archaeon
TGCCAGACTGATTGTGTCTTTTTCCACGCATAACAATATCCGATGCCTTGCAGTTTGGACAGTTAATAGATTCCATAAAAATCACCTCAAAACTTTAAAGAATTAACTACTATATAAATATCACGTTAATTATACAGTATCACATCATCATAACATTCTTAAACATCTTATTTTTCCTAGGACCATGCTCATTGGAATAGTCGGGAAGCCATCTTGCGGAAAAAGCACATTCTTCAAGGCAATCACGCTTGCGGATGTCGCCATTGCCAGCTATCCCTTCACCACAATTAAGCCCAATTCAGGTGTTGGTCATGTAGTAGTAGACTGTCCGGATAAGGAATTTGGCACCCAGTGTAATCCGCGCATGGGGTTCTGCAAAAATCACAGGAGGTTTATTCCGGTGCAGGTAATTGATGTCGCAGGCTTAGTTCCCGGAGCGCACGAGGGCAAGGGAATGGGCAACCAGTTCCTCGATGATCTTCGGCAGGCGGATATCTTAGTCCACATCATTGACGTCTCCGGATCAACTAATGAGAAGGGGGAGCCTATTCCTCAATTGAGCTACGATCCCGCACATGACATCCGGTTTCTAGAGGAAGAGCTTGACCTGTGGTATCTGGGGCTCATTGAAAAGGGATGGGACAAGTTCGCGCGGGGGGTGAATCAGGAAAAGCCGCAGGTGAATAAGGCCGTCGCAAAGCAGCTCTCAGGCCTTGGTGTCAATGAAAAGATGATGGAAGAAGTCATCCAAAAGCTCTCGCTCCCTGTTGATCTTCTGAAATGGGACAAAGGCACGCTGCGGCAAACGGCAACGGAATTGAGGAAAATGACAAAGCCGATGATCATAGCGTGCAATAAGATTGATGTGTTTGGCGCGGAAAGGAATTTTGATCGGCTGAAGAAAGAGTTTCCCCATCTTGCGCTTTTGCCCTGCAGCGCAGAATCAGAATTGGCCTTGAGGGAGGCCGCAAAGCATGAGCTTATCGATTATCTTCCTGGAGAGTCTTCTTTTGCCATTACCAATAATGAAAAGCTCAATGAGAGGCAGCGAAAGGGGCTGGAGTTCATAAAAATGAGCATATTGGATAAATTGGGCTCAACCGGCGTGCAGCAGGTGATGAACGCCGCGGTCTTTGATGTCCTAAAATGCGTCGCCATCTTCCCCGGAGGCGTGAGCAAGCTCGCGGACTCAGAGGGGAGAGTGATGCCTGATTGTTTTTTGATGCCTCCTAAGACTACTGCGCTTGATTTCGCCTTTCGGCTCCATACGGATTTCGGAAAATATTTCATCCGTGCCCTCGATGTGCGCACAAAGAAGCCGGTGGGAAAGGATCATGTGCTCCAGAATAGGGATGTAATTGAGATCGTTTCTGCTAAATGAGATAATCCTTGTTTAAGGACAATCCCCATAATTTTTCGGCTTTTCTCCAAACGGATTATTGCATCTGTAATCTTTTGCTGTCTTCTCTGCCCCCTTTTCATTGCCCAACACCCTGTAAAGGCAGTTTGCCCGCAGGGATTGTGTCCAGATTCTCAGGTAGTTTCCTGCCTTCTCCAATTGTTGAGCATCTTCCAGCATCTTATCAAGATTTCCCTTGTAGCCAGTAATCTCATGCCCCATAGAAATATTGGTCATGCATCCTAATGGATCAGGCAAGGAGTTTTTTTGAGCAAATGCTATAGGAGAGTGTGCTAAAAGGGAATATGCTATCAAAGCCCTTATCAAATACTTGCCCGCCCCCATTTACTCAGGAAAAGTATCTTTATTTAAATTGCTTTCCGCCGCGAACAGTCCAATGCTTCCAATCCCAAACCTTTAAATAATTCTTTCAGCAGGTGCAGAAGCATGCTCCCCGAAGTAAAGCAGGACATTCTTTCTGTCCTTGAACAGATTCTCGCCATATTGCGCACAAAGGAGGAGAAGGACGTGCTTGAGATCCGCGAGCTTTCAAACCACGTCATCCACAATGCCACCTTATTCGAAGATGAGGATTCGCTTTCCGTTGCGGTGCTTATCTACGCCTTTTCCAAGGTTATAGAAAATCTTGGCGGGAAGGTGGAGTATGGCGAATTCATTATCCCCCTAGAGCGCGCGATAAAAGAGCTTAAAGTAAATGAATTCCAAGGTTTTCGGGCCCTCATCCGCACGTTTTTTCGCCTCATCTCTGCAAAAGATTCCCAGGTCGACCGCTATGTTAGTGATGTATTGCAGCATGCGCGCATCAAGAAGGGCTGCAAGGTATGCGAGCACGGCGTCTCCTGCGCAAAATCCGCCCAATTGCTCAACATCTCCCAGTGGGAATTGATGCAGTACCTTGGAAAGACAACGCAGTCTGATCAGTGGGCACCTGGCCATGATGTGAGGAACCGACTCAGGTTTGCAAGGGGCCTCTTCCCATGAAAGCGCTCATTTTTGATTCCGGACCCATCATTAGCCTCACCCTCAATAATCTTCTCTGGCTGCTTCGCCCCCTCAAGGAGAAATTCAAAGGAGAGTTCTATATCACAAAAGCTGTCTATGGTGAGGTGATTGGCCATCCTCTTGAGACAAAAAGATTCAAGTTTGAGGCGTTTCAGGTGCTCAATCTGGTAAAGGACAAAACACTCAGGGTAATCGACTCACAGCAAATCCAAAAAAGGGCCGAAGCGCTCATGGAAACCGCGAACAGCATTTATTATCTGGGAGAGCAGCGCCTCAGGATGTTTCATTTTGCCGAGATGTCGGTGATGGCAGCAGCTGTAGAGCTTAAGGCCGAGGCAGCAGTCGTTGATGAGCAGATGACGCGAATCGTTTTGGAAAATCCAAATCGGGTCATTGAGCTTCTCACCAAGCGCATGCACAGAAAGCCCTCGGTAAACACCCAAAATCTCCTAGCTCTCCAAAAGGAGCTTAGAGAGGTGAAAATCATCAGGAGCGCGGAGCTTGCGGCAGTGGGTTATGAATTTGGGATGCTAGACCAGTTTGTCGCAGATTCTTCAGTGTTGAAACAGCCCCGCATGGAGCTGATTGACGCAATTCTCTGGGGCCTGAAAATCAACGGCTGCGCAATTTCTGAGAAGGAGATAAAGCAGT
The DNA here is from genome assembly GCA_964438385.1 of uncultured Methanosarcinales archaeon. Lineage (GTDB taxonomy): Archaea > Nanobdellota > Nanobdellia > Woesearchaeales > GW2011-AR4 > GW2011-AR11. Next base: position 3,074 of record CAYTKI010000002.1, read on the forward strand.
TGGTGAAGATTGAGGGGAGGTGAATTAAGGTTTTTATTAACTGCGCTGTTGCGCGGAACAGAGAGGGAAGCTTTTTAAGGAGAAATGCCAAAAAGTAGTCATGGCTTTAGTAAGGGATGTATTTGATTTCTTGAGGAGAAAAAAGATAAAGTCCCGCGAGGAGGAAATCCGTCATTTTTGGCATGACGTATCTCGATCCATTACAAGATCGCCTGTATTTGCGTTTGAAAAAAAAGAAGAGATTGAAAAAATCCTTGGGCTGATGAAGGAAATTGAACGATTGGGGATCTCCCAAAAAATACCCGGTTCTCCTCTTGGACCCATCACCCGCCAATTTGAATCCCTCTCTAAATCCATTGATGGCTCAACAGAATGGGCAAAAAAGGCAGATGATCAGGTGTCTTCTCTTTTGGGGTTCCTTGATGATTATTTTGAGCGCAAGCAGCCAATGCCCTCTTCATTTTCATTGACTAGGCGTGCAACCATTGCAGGCGCCGCAGGACTTCTTGCCTCCTCAATGAATCTGCCTGGAAGGGCATTTGCAAATACGGCGCCACTGAAAATTGTGCTTGATGATGCGGGCGCCCATAAGGACTCCATTGCCCATCTAAAGGCCCTTCAGGAAAAGGGCTATCCACTTACCATTGCCGTACTGCCATACAACCACTATAAGAACGCACTTGAAATCCTATCTATCTATCCTCAGGCAAGCATTTTTCTTCACCAACCCATGGAACCAATTGATATGGTGAAACGCGGGCTTGAGACCTTTGTTGAGCCGAATAGGCATTCTCCAGATAGGACGGGAATGTATGTAACAGATGAGCCAGAAGCCTGCGTTAAAATCATCGAACGCAATATTGGCATTCTCAATGATGAATTGGGGAAGAAGGGAGGGGAAAAAATTATCGGTTTCAATAACCATACGGGGAGCTTGCTCACACAATCAAAGCCTCACATGAGCGCTCTTGCGCACTATGCAAGGAAGAACAACCTTCTTGTGCTTGATTCGAGGACGATTGCCTCAACTGTGCTTTATGAAGAGGCAATCAATGCAGGAGCCAGAGCATCCTTTCGCAACTACCCCTTTATCGATGATGGAACCGCAACCCACCTCCACATATGCGCAGAGCATGCCCGGAGAGGGGAAGTGATGATCCCCATCGGGCATATTCAAAAGAAGCCCACGGTCATGGGAATCCTTGAGATGGATAAAGACAAACCTTTGCTTGGAACACTTCAATGATCTCCAAGAAATAATCACGAGTATTTTGACTCACAAGGATCTTGAAAATTAGTTTCTATGGATTCTAATCACTGTGATAATAAATTTTCTCCCTGCTATTTGCCATTCTAGCCGCCTTTACTTGAAGAAACTGATGCGAGCTTTGCCATTTGGCCATTGGCCCCGTAATAATTTGCAATCCCTTGAGTGACTCTTCCGGCATATCTTTCCACTGCTTGCTTATATTCCGGACTATTCTTATCAAATGAGGGAACTGTCCCCTCAACAATTATCCCTCCGCTTGTTGTGGGCGCCCTATTTGCGGCATTTTGCATGGGATACCATCTCATTTGATTTGCAATTGCATTTGCGAGCGCAATCTGGTTATGGGCAATCACCCCTTCTGGGGCTTTTAATTTCTCACTGTTCCGTTCACCATGTATCTCGATAGGAGGAGTACCGGTCCTTGCAAGCTCTGAGATTTTTTTGCCATATTCATTCCAATCGGAAAAATCCTCCTGCTTAAGAATTCTGAAAGGAATCCCTTTCTCCATTAAATTTTGAGCAGTCAAGGCAACCACATCTTTGACAAACTCTGCTTCCCTAGGAGCACCTCCTACCACACCTGGATGGATCGAATGACCTGCAACAAGAACTACGGGAGTTTCTGCGCTTATCTCCACATTATTCCTCGGTATTTCTCCTTGAATGAGCAAATCCTGCCCTCTACCAATTCTTGCATTAGGTGAGATCCCATTTCTTTCGGCCAATTCTCCAATATCTACATTAAATTTTTGAGCGACGTTTTCCAAACTCTCGCCATTTTTTACCCGATAATAATATTTGTCTTCTCCCTCTTCTCGATTAAGTGAAAACGTCCCATCATCATACGTCTTGCCAACCACCGTCTTGCGTAGCATATGGGCACCAACAATTTTTTTCTCCGGTGAAGGGGAGATAGCACTTGGAGATTCTTGAGCAGGTTCCGCATCAGTATTGCTTGCCTCGCTTTCTATGGGTTTTCTCTCCTCCCCCCTCAGTTGCGCCATCAGCTGAATGAGAGCATCATCTCTTTTCTTTTTAATTTCCGCATCAGCATCCGCTACCCGATCCATTTCTCTTACTTGGGCGAGCATCTCCTCAAATTTTTTTATTTTAGATGGATCACTTCCCCTTGCTTCTCTCATTCCATCAATGGCCTTTTGAGCGTCATTCAATTTTGCCCCCGCATCATTCTGCTTAATTGCTGCTGCCTGCGCTTCCTCTTCATCCCTGCTTAGCGCATCTCCTCCAACTACTCCAAGCGCCTGCACCTTTGCACCTGCCCTTTTTTCTTCTTGTTCAACCATATTCAACTTTTTATTTAAGCTATCTAATTCCTCACTAACTTTTTGTTGAGCTTCTGAATGGGCTTTTATCCTGCGCTCAAGATCTTCCGCCTCCTTTAGAGCCTCTTGCACTCTTTCCAATGTCTGCAAAAATTGAGCCTCTCCATCTACCTTTTTTATAGCATTTTCTCTTAGAACCCTATCATTTTCAAGATCTGCAATTAATTGCTTGTTCGCCGTTATCTCCCTCTTATCGGCATCCTCTCTTTTTGCGCTTTTATCTTCTCCTGGTTTTTCTGTTTGCGCAATCCTCTCCTCATAATCTCTGACAAAATCAGGGTCCCCTCTTCCTGCGCTTTTTATTTCTGCTATCATCTTCTGTCCTTGCGCCCGCATATCTGCCATTGCCTTCCCTTTTTCTGCTTCCGCCCGTTCAAATTGCCTAAATTCCCTCTCCAGCGCAATTCCATCTTTTTGATACTTTTTTGCCAATTCATCAGAAATACCTGCAAGAGTGGTTGCCTCATAGTACCACCTGTTGAATTCTTCCAATACTTCAGCGGAACTGCCCTCACTTGGGGAAACCCTAACACTTTTTGTTTCAGCTGCCTGAACCGGGGGGGCCGCCTGACTCGGAGACGCCGGGACCGCCACTTCTTGCGCTGCATCATATTCTTGCCTTGGCTGATTTTCCGATTTTTTCGCTGTTTGGACCTCTGCGTCAATACTCTCACTTTGAGGGGTATTGTCTCCTACCGCGGGAATTTGAGGTTGCATAGCAGTAATATAGATGGACTTTAATTCCAAAGGAAGAATTTGTGCAAAACTTCTCCCAACTTGTGCGACTTGAATAGTCTCGTCCTGCTTTAGCGGGAGAATGATCTGCTGTCCCACTCTTATTTTATTTGGATTAGTTATTGAAGGATTAAGATTGGTGATATCGGCGATTGTTATTCCATTATCCCTCGCGATTTTTGTGAGCGTGTCCTCTCTCTTGACAAAATAGCTTTCACTTCCTTCAAGCTCCACTACTCTTTCAGTAGATCGCTCCACTTTTCTTGTTGAGATTTTCTCAACTTCTCCTTTTACACTGATAGTTGCTTCAGGTGTTGCATCACTTATCTGTTTATACTGTGTATTCCCATCATCCTGTTTCCAAAATTCCATCTTTGCGGATCCCTCCTCATACTCTGCAACCCTTTGGGTCACTTTTGAGGTGCTCACAATATCAACCTTTTTGAGCAAATTTCTCTCTACAGGCAGAAGAGGCTTTGCTGAAATCCCGCCTCTCACTTCCTCTTCCGCTCCAACTCCTTGATTGATTATCCTTAAGAGATTCCCTTCCCCAAGCCGTGCCTGAAGAGAACCACTTTCTCTTGAATATGTAATCTCATCATCAAATCCTCCGCTCTTGCCAAAATCTGAATAAATGATCCCTCTTGGCGCATTCTTGGCAACTAGAGTGAACGCCTCGAAAGGAATGTTTCCCATCCGCTCAATTTTGGTAAATGATGTCCCTTCCTGCAATCTTAACCTTCCTATCTCTTGCCCAACAGAAACCTTTCCAATGAACTCGGCATATTTTTCCTGATTTGCCCCTTCTCCACGAAACATGGTCACTTTTCGGTTTAGAGTTTCACTTGCAACCACAATCTCAGTCGGATTTGATTGCCCAACCGATAGCCCTTCTTCACTTGAGGCGGCAAATATATTCCCGCCAAAGGCAAACCGGCCAACTCCCCCTCCATCGTTTTTAATCAGCAGTTTTCCGCCACCTAGCTCAGAAGGGGATGAAATGGATGTCAATCCTCCACGAACAGAAAAAATTACCTCCTTAAATTCATCACTCCTTGCGCCGGCCCCTCCTGGAGTTGACATAGGGAGGTATTCCACTGCGTTCTCATTTTTTTGCAGTTCAATATGCGCCCCGTTGCCGATCTTAAGGCCGGATGGAAATAGAAGCGTGCCATCCGCAAGAAGAGCTGCTTTCTTGCCTTCTGGCAATAAGCTTTGGATATTATCAATGTTAAATGCACTCATTACTTGGTTTTGGTTTCCCCCCTTCGAGGTCTTCACTTCCCCCTCTTTCCCATAGGAATGGAGACGCCCTCCTTGATCCTCAATACCTTTGCTTTCAAGATATTTTTTCTTGATTTCCGGGTGATTATTGAAGACCGCTGCACCAAACCCCTCTGAACTTCTCTCTCTTGCAAAATTCTCTATTCTCTTTAAGGCATCAGGATCTACCTGAGCAGGATTCGAGTTGAATGCAGCGAGCATCTTGTAGGCATTCTTGTCATTTGAAAATCCGGCAGTCCGGATGTTTGGATCCTTTAGGAGGGAGGAGTCTTTTCTAATAGCTTCAAAAGCGCTATTCGGATCTGATGTAAACATTCCACTTGGATTTGCCAGAAAATCCTCCTTGAATTTTTCATCATTGGATTTGCCGATGGTTTCATCTATTTCTGCCGCGAAAGCGAGAACTGGCAGCGCAAAGAGCACAATAATCATCAGAATAGCAGCCCTGTTTCTCATTGGATATCAACCTTCCACCACAACACATCTTCCCCATATGGATTGATTGCGGTGATCTTTACATAGTAACTGCCCTTCTGTGTCGGGGTAAAGTTTATTTTTCCACTCAGAGGGTGAATATCAAAAAAAGGAGAGTCATCCAGGAATACCACTTTGCCAGCCGACCCATTCAAAAGCCCGGCTTCATATTCCACCAACTCTCCGACGCTTCCTGAATAGTTTGCCATTTCCCTGAGAAGAGGGGGGTTTTCTCCCTTATTGATCGTTAGTTCAAGAAGAGTGTCCCCCATATTCCCTTGACCATCTTGGACCTCAATCAGCACAAAATCCTCGCGATCCTCAAGATTTGCAGGATTGATCGCGAATTCTCCCGTGTTGGGGTTGATATCCACTATCTCTGAATGGCTTACGAAATGAAGATCGCTTCCCTTAGCGATTATCCGCGAAAGATATGCGTCATTTGATGTGAGCAACACCGGAGGATGGCTTTCCACAGCAATTCTTCTCTTTTGTGGGGTGCTCGAATTCCAATCAAATCTCTCGGCAAACCCAAAAACCTTTGTTTGCTTATCAGAATCGTTGAATATTATCCCGAATGCGAATTTTCCGCCCCCAAAACTTTGCTGCTCAAATGAGAAATTCCCTTCCTTTGCCATTCTTGCAAGCGAGGAGAGGGGGATCCCATCAGGAAATTCCTCTTGTTCGACCATGAATCCTGAAAGGGCGAGGCGCACCTTTTCAAGCACTGTTTTCTGCTCAATGATGAAATTAGACATTTTAATCTCTTCCCCCTCATAGGAAAACGTGATCGGATAGTGAAGAGAAACAGTGAGCGCATCAGTTGTGAGCAATGAAGATACCCTCTCCATTTTTCCCTTGATATCCATGCCTCTCTTCCTGAAGGGGATAAACCCCCCAATACATTCATCGAGATGATCTTCCACATAGGAGGAGATGGCAATCTCCATACTTTCCTTAGTTGCAAGATTTGAGCCATTCCCTTCCCACACATAGGGCAGACCAATAGAATAATACTCCAATGTGTTTTCTCCAGAAGGATACTCTCCACCCCTGATCGCGACCTCCGCTATGGATTTTTTCACGGTACTTCTCAGGCATTGCTCCACAAAAAGAGAAATTGGCGCTGCCTTCTCTGATGATTGAAGGGCAGAGGAATCAGACTTTTCTTGCGCAGCTCCCCTCGCATCTGATTTGAGGAGTAGATAGGTGCCTACCATAGTGAGAAGGAGCACAATAATTATGAGGAATATGCTCATTTGGCCTATTTTATTCTTTTGCATAGCCTTCTGTCCATATTCTTTCATGCATATATAAACTTTTTTTATAGGATTCTTCCAATACGCGCAAAGAAAACTCATTTATGCGCGTTGATGTTTTTTAAGAGATTACTCTCCCTGGGAAAAGGAGATCAATTGATTGGAAGTGACAATTTTCCACATCAGGAACTAAAAAATGAAATCAAAAACTTTGCAATGTCCTTCTCTTGAGCATACCCTCACAAATCTTTATAAACTTCTTTTCGTCCCGAAGATTGGGTGGATGCGATAGCAATCAAAGGCCAGATCATATCAGGAGAGTTCGGAAGGATAGTCATGCGCCAGAAGGCCGGCCAAAACATCGAAATTGGAGAGCTTCTGGTATGTGAGGTGGGAAATGAGAAGGTCCTTCTGCAGGCCTATGATCTGCTCTATGGCTCGCAGATTTCCCAGCAGAACCTTGAGCTGATAGCGGGCATGCGGCTCGAAGAAGATCTCAAGACTGAATTTATGGATGCAGAATTGAGAAACTACCATCTTGCGCTCTTAAAGCCGGTGGTGAGCATCATCAAAGGAAAGCCCGCGCTTTCCAAATCCCTTCCCCCTTTTTTCTCATCAGTGAGGGAAATAACAGAAGATGATGTTTCATTCCTTTTATTCCCCAAGAACCCGTTTTATGTGGGTAAATTGCGCTCCGGATCAAAGATGCTCAATGTGGATATCGCATTGCCGGGAGAAAAAGTGCTCTCGCATCATGTGCTGATTGCAGGGACGACAGGCAGGGGAAAATCAAATCTCATCTCCAATCTGCTCTGGAACTCAGTTGGGAAGGAATACTGCGGGATTTTGGTGCTTGATCCGCATGATGAGTATTATGGTAGAGACCGCCCAGGGCTCAAGGATCATCCTTCCGGAAAAATCACTTATTACACCGCGAAAAATCCCCCAACAGGCGCAAGGACGCTTCGCATAAATATTGAAGTCATTAGGCCCCATCATCTGGAGGGAGTCGTGCAGTTTTCAGATGCGCAGAGGCAGGCATTGAACCTCTATCACAAGGAATATGGCGACCAGTGGATTGAAGCGGTTATTTTGGAGAAGCCGCTGAGTATCGAAGGCCTCTTCAAGGGGGATACGCTTGCGGTCGTTAAGAGAAGACTGCTCTACCTGCTGGACCTTGATTTTGTGAACAATCAGCTTTTTTGCAACGGCGTCTTTGCGCTGAATGCCGGCTCAACAATTATATCGGACATAATCAAGGATCTTGAGTCGGGAAAAATAGTCATCATTGACACGTCAAGCTTTTCAGGTGCGGTAGAGCTCCTCATCGGAAGCCTGGTTGCCCATGAATTGTTCAACAAGTACAGGTACTACAAGATGGAAGGCATGGCAAAGGATAAGCCGGTTATCTCCATTGTCCTTGAGGAAGCGCCGCGCGTCCTTGGCAAGGATGTGCTTGAGAAGGGAAGCAACATCTTTGCAACAATCGCGCGCGAAGGAAGGAAATTCAAGGTAGGGCTTATGGCCATCACCCAACTGCCATCCCTCATTCCAAGGGAGATTTTGGCGAACATGAACACAAAGATTATCCTTGGCATTGAGATGAAGCCGGAGCGGCAGGCAATCATCGAGAGCGCGGCGCAGGACCTTAGCGAGCACGACCGCACCATCGCATCGCTTGATATCGGCGAGGCGCTAGTTACAAGCAACTTTGCAAGTTTCGCAATGCCGGTGAAGATCCCTTTCTTTGAGGATGTGGTGAAGCTCTCAAAAAAGCAGCAGGGGCATGCGGTCTCTTTTAGTGAGCTGGGATAGTAAAAAATACCCTTTATTTTTTGATTTCCGCAATTCTTAAATAGTTTGCCCTCAATGTATTTTTTAGGTGAAAGGCATGGAAGAAACCCCAAAGGATGATGAGCCCGTTGCCCCTGATGAGCACGTGGAAGATGATGTGTATGATGTTGAAGAAGTCGAAAAAGAGCTTGAGGATGACGAGCTGACCGGGAAAGAAGCCGGCTTCATGGAAGGGTATGACAAGGACCGCAACAAGGAGAAGCAGAAGCACCAGTAGCGATTATCTCTCATTTTTAGGATTATTTTTATTTTTCCCATCATATTTATAAAACAAATAAGCTTTCTTGGATGCATGAAATTCTCTCACCTCGCGGACTGCCACATCGGATCGTGGAGGGATCCCAAGCTCAAGGACATCAGCACGCAGGCATTTGTGCGCGCAATTGATATCTCAATCCAAAAAAAAGTGGATTTTGTCATCATCGCGGGGGATCTTTTCAACACCTCATTTCCGCGCCTCGATAACCTAAAAAGTGTCGTGCAGAAATTCAAGCAGCTCAAGGATTTGGGCATTGAGGTGTATATCGTTCCCGGCAGCCATGACTATTCCCCTTCGGGAAAGACAATGCTTGATGTGCTTGAGGAAGCGGGCCTTTTTATCAACGTCTTCAAGGGCCATGTGGAGGATGGCAAGCTGCACCTAATCTTCACCACGGACAAGAAAACCGGCGTGAAGATCACCGGTATGCTGGGAAAGATGGGCGCATTGGAAAGAAAATACTACGAGCATCTCGCAAAGGAGCATCTGGAGCGGGAATTGGGTTACAAGATATTCATCTTCCATTCCGGGCTTGAGGAATTCAAGCCATCTTCGATGGAGAAATTGGATATGCATCCTCTCTCCCTTCTGCCCAAACATTTTGATTATTATGCAGGCGGCCATGTGCATTATGTCTTCCAAAAGCAGGAGAAAGACTACGGGCTGATTGCCTATCCCGGCCCATTGTTTCCCAATTCCTTTGCCGAGCTTGAGAAGCTTGAGAAGGGGGGATTCTACATCGTTGAGGATGGAAAAGCGGTGTGGGAGCCCATCCAGATATACAACACCTATTCAATCTCTATAAATTGCGACCATCTCACTCCGGAGCAGGTAAAGGATGGGCTGCAAAGGAAAATAGTCAGCAGGGAATTTATCAATACAATTGTCATGATCCGGCTCTATGGATCACTCTCATCTGGAAAGCCAAGTGACATTAACCTGAAAGATATTTTTGAGATGCTCTACTCCAAATCCGCCTATTTTGTGATGAAGAATACCGCCGCCCTCACTTCAAAGGAGTTTGAGCAGATACGGGTTGATGCGGGATCTGTTGAGCAGGTGGAGTCATCGCTCATCCGCGAGCATCTGGGGCAGATGAAGGTAGAGGGAATATCAGGGAAGGAGGAGCAGCTCATTCGGGATTTGATGGAAGTGCTCAATTCCGAGCGCAATGAGGGGGAAACGATTACTGATTTCTCGAAGAGGGTAAGGGAAGAAACAAAGCAAATCCTCAAGCTCAATTTTTAGCTGAGTATCCTCTTTAAAGTATTATTCACATCCCTTGGAGGTGCCTTCCCCTTCGCCTTCCTCATCACTTGGCCGACAAGGAAATTGAAGGCCTTTTCTTCCCCATTCTTGTACTGCTCAACAACTGAGGGATTTTCCTTGACTGCTTCCCTGCACCACTGCTCAACAAGAGAGGTATCCCTAACTGCCTCAAGCCCTTCTTTTCTGACATACTCCTCAACATCAAAAGGGCTTTCCGCCAGCTTTTCAATTAACCTCTGCCCAATTTTCTCTGTAATTATTTTTTTCTCGATGAGCCGTAACAATGAAATAAGGTGTGTTGGGGCAATGTGAGAATCTTCCAATGATTTTTTATTGTGATGCAAAACTCTAGGTAGTTCCCTTCTCACCCAATTGGCCGCAAGCTTGGGATCCACCTGCTTTGAGACCGCCTCATACATCGCCGCAAGCGCCTTGTCTTTGGAGAGGACATGCGCCGTAGTGTCTTCAATGCCGTGCTGCTCGCGGAATCTTTTGAGCTTTTCCTGAGCAAGTTCTGGTAATTCCTCTTTCAATTTATCAACAGTCATATCATCAATGATGATGGGGACTAAATCCGAATCGATAATGTAGCCATAATCCTCTTCCGCTTCCTTTTTTCTCAAAGAGAATGTCGCGCCCTTCTCCGCATCCCATGAGCGCGTTTCCTGAGCAATTTTCTCCCCTCCCAAAACCTCTTTGCGCTGGCGCGCAATCTCGTAGTGGAGCGCCCGCTCAATCTCCTTGAATCCAGTGATGTTCTTGATTTCAACTCTTGTATAATGGGATTCCTTAATGGAGACATTCGCATCCGCCTTAATGATCCCTGCGTTCAGATCAAAGACGCCAAGATAGTCAAGAATCGTTATCAATTGATTTAAGAAATCCCGCGCTTCCTCTGGAGAGTTCATATCGGGCTCGGTCACTATCTCAGTGAGGGGGTTTCCGCTTCTGTTATAATCTATTAAGACATACGCCGATTCGTGCATTCCGCCGGGATGGATAAGCGATGCGGGATCCTCTTCTAGGTGGATGCGCTTCATCGCAATCTCCTTTCCATTATCCAGTATAAGTTTTCCACCCGTTCCAAGCGGCAGCTCGTATTGTGTGATTTGGTAGTTCTTTGACATGTCGGGATAGAAATAGGATTTTCTCGAGAAGATAAGCTCTTTTGCGATAGTACTCTTTAGCGCAAGGCAAATCTTTATTCCATGCTCAACTGCCTTTCTGTTGAGAACCGGCTTTGAGCCGGGCATTCCAAGGCATGTTGGGCAGGTCCGCGAGTTCGGCTCATCGCTTCCCGTGGTCGGACATGAACAGAAAAGCTTGGTCTTGGTATTGAGCTCTGCATGCACTTCAAGGCCGATGATGATGTCGGTTGTGAATTTCATGGTTGTTCCTGCCTTTTTCCACTATGCTCCTGCCGCTTTTTAAAAATTTCCTTAATGATATCATCAGCGCATTTGTCCCAAAATAAGATGATTTCCCTTGCCTGTGCGGAAGTGACCCGAAAGCCACGGTAATTTGCATCATTGCGTATCCGCTTGAATCTGGGAAGGTGATTGAGCATCAGCTTTTCCCAAATATCCATTTCCATGAGGATCTCCATGGACACCTCATGGTTCTTCGGCTCATAGCCAAGCAGCCACCATTTCGCGTCTCCCAGTTGGCGTATGGACTCATAGATTTCCCTGAAAACAAGGGTTGCGCTATCTTCATCCAGTGCCACCTCCTTTGCGACTCTGGCGTTTGTTTTCGCAAAATCCGCCATTGATTTTATCCGCTCCCCATCCGGCTGCCGCACTCTCAGTTGGCCGCTGCGCAGATATGAGTCAATGGCATCTGTTCTCATTTCCTTACCTCGAGGAATCCGCAGAGGACAATGCCGTTCGCGATGTTGTTGAAGACGTTGATGTCAACAGATTTTCTGTTAAAAACATGAATCTGGATTTCCCTGCTCCCAATGATGGGCTCAAATTCAGTTTTGAATTTTACCAATTCCAAGCTCAAAAATCCCGTAGTCTCTTTTGCTGTGAATATTCCCTCTTCTTCCTTGTTATCGCTCTCTATGGCAATATCTATGTCTGAAGTGGAGATGTCATCCCCCTTCCTGAAGCTGCCGAAGAGGATGATGGCTTTGGGATTGCCATACCATTTGTTGAGGATTTCCACCAATCCGGAATGGTAGATGAAACTGAGGTTGTAGAGGATCTTGCTTCTGATAAATGATTCATTCTGCTGTTCTGGCCTGATGCGCCATATGCTGCTGAGTTCAGTGATGCGGATGATGCCCATTGCCTCAAATTCTTTTAGCAGAGGGCCGATGTGGGTTTTTGCGACGCGTGCTTTCTTTGCAAGCTCCGAGAGGCTGAATTCCTGCTCTGGCCACTTGCACAGTACTCCAAGGATGCGCTGTCTTGAGCTTTGCCCGAACAACGCAAGGTATTTTTTTGTAACAATCGGTTTCATTTTGTAACAATCGTTACTTTTAAGAACTATTTAAAGGTTGCGCTCAATGCGCCCCTAAAAAGGTTCATCCTTGGCATGCGCTGCCGAGCTGCAACAGCTTCTCCTCCTGCAAGTGACCCCCAATCAGCAGCATCCCTACAGGCAAACCATGCGCCATGCCTACTGGCACATTGAGATGAGGAAGCCCTGCAAGATTTGGACCGACGAGCAGGGTATCCATGGCATAATGCTGCAGCGGTGTGAGTTTTTTTATATCCTCAAATCGCGGCGCAAGTACAGGAGTGGTTGGCGTGGCCAAGACATCATATCTCTTGAACACCTCCCTGTAATGCTGGATTATAAGCGTCCTAACTTTTGCCGCTTTGATGTAATAAGCGTCCCGAAAGCCAAACATCCGCGCGAATGTGCCGATAATGATTCTGCGCTTCGCCTCTTCTCCAAGGTGCGCGCTTCTCACTCCAGAGAAATACTCGTTGAAATTCCCTTTCAGCTCCCCAGTTTGGCCATAGCGCATGCCGCAGTACTTGGCAAGGTTTGTTGATGCTTCCGATGTTGCAAGAAGATAGTACGTAGCAAGACTGTGCTTTATAGGAAACTCAAGGGAAACTTCCTCAACATTCGCTCCTTCATCTGAAAGCCACTGTATGCCCTTTCTCACGTGCTGCTCAACATCTTTTTCAACCTCATCAGAAAATGCCTCCTTAATGATGCCAACCTTCATGCCCTTGATAGTGCGGCCAGAAGTGGACTCTTTTTCCTCCTGATTGGGAAGTGATGTGCTATCTTTTTGATCGTGCCCTTCAATGACATCCTGCAGGAGCGCAACATCATGGACTGATTTTCCAAGAGGGCCAATCTTATCCAATGAGTTGCCGTAGTCAATGAGCCCATAGCGCGAGACCAACCCATAGGTAGGCGTGAGCCCAAACACTCCGCAAAAAGATGCGGGAGAGGCAATCGATCCGCCGGTGGATTCCCCAAGGGCGATGTGGGAAAAATCCGCTTTCTGCGTGATTCCCGCAGCTCCTCCTGATGAGCCCCCGCAGCTGCGTTCCGGATCATATGGGTTTTTAGGGATTTGAAATCCAAGCCCGACATTCACGCAGAAGCTTCCAAATCCAAATTCATCCTGCGAAGTCTTTCCGATAATAATACCGCCCTGCTCCTTGATTTTTCTGATCACAGTCGCATCAAATAAGGGGCGGTATCCCTTAAGGATGCGGCTCCCTGCGCAGCTCTCAACCCCCTTAACGCAAATGGCATCCTTTGCGGACACCATGTAGCCAAGAAGTTTCTTGCCAGTATAGTCAGAAAAATTCTTCTTGATTTCCGTTGCCTGTGCAACCGCCGACTCTTCTGCGATTGTAGTGAAGTAATGACATTCCTCATTTATTGCCTTGGCCTTCTCGATGCATTGATGCGTGTATTCGACAATATCGATTTCGCCATTCCTGATTTTCTGGATCGCCTGATTCATTTTCCATAGAATTCGCGCCACTGCAGGCGCGACAAATAAGCCCCGTGATTATTAATAACAATTTTTAATTTTGGCATCCATTATTGTATAGTTACCTTGGTCATCTTATCGCCAGCCCTAAGCTTCTCAACCACATCCATGCCCCCCATGACTTTCCCAAACACTGCATAGTTGCCATCAAGGAAGGGGATATCATCAAGAGTAATATAGAATTGGGATGTTGCGCTGTTCGGATCGTTAGTCCGAGCCATTGCAACCGCTCCTTTCACGTGTGTGAGCGCAGGATGTATCTCAAGAGGGATTTCCTTCTCAGAGCCGCCCGTGCCATCTCCGTTGGGATCGCCCCCCTGGATAACAAATCCCGGCTCGTAGCGGTGGAAAGTGAGGCCGTTGTAGAATCCCCTGCTTGCAAGCTCTATGAAATTTGCAGTCGTTATCGGCGCGTCCTTTGTGTAGAGCTCGACGGTGATTGTCCCTTTATTTGTCTCTATCGTTGCAGTTTTTTTGTCCATAGTCGTTTCCCCACCCCCCGTATTCTGGTTTGCGCATCCAAGAAGAAGGATGCAAATCGCGAGCGCCATGAGGGCTTTGATTGGTTTTATTGCCATTATCGTGGTTTATTTTTTTTTGTTTTAATGAATTTGTTATTTTAATAGGGCTTACATAGTAGTTTTTGCCTTATACCGCACGCGGTCCTTTGAAATAGCCGTCCTTCTTGTGCGGCGTCAATGAAAGCGCTTCCTCCTGGGAAAGGCATTCTTGAGGGATGTCATCGCGCAGCGCATCCTTCAGGGGGAGCGGATGAAAGCTTGGCTTCACCTCTTCGGTGCCAACTTCCCCAACTGAAGAAAAGGCGCCCAAAACATCCTTGAGCTGCGGCAGGAATTTCTCAATTTCCTCATCAGTCAGCTTCAGGCGGGCAGCCCTTGCCACATTCTCGATGAGTTTCCGATCTATTTCCATGCCTCTATGCTGCCAAGATTTGTTTATATAGCTTTTGCTGCTTTTTTTCGTAAACAATTATATAGATGGATTGATGCTCTTTTCTCATGCACATCAACTTCGTCACCCACAACATGGGGAAAATAAAGGAAGCGCGCCAAATCCTTGAGCCAAAAATCAAGGTTAATCACATCAATCTGGAGTATGATGAAGTGCAGCATGACGATATCTCAATCATCGCAAAAAAATCAGCGGAAATGGTCGCCTTGATGCTGGGCAAGCCGGTTGTGGTTGATGATTCAGGATTGTTCATCACCGCGCTCAATGGCTTTCCAGGGGCTTTCTCATCAACAGTCCATAAGCAGATAGGGCTTGCTGGGCTCTTGAAGCTCATGGCGGGTGTCGCCAATCGGGAGGTTGCCTACAGATGCGCAATCGGCTATTGTGAGCCGGGAAAGAAGGCGGTTGTTTTTCTTGGGGAGGAAAAAGGAACCCTGTCCACAACAGTTAAGGGGTCTTTGGGCTTTGGGCATGATCCTCTTTTCATCCCTAAAGAAGAAACAAGGACATACGGGGAGATCAAGGGATGCGAATCTCTCAAGAAGTTCAGAAGAATTGCACTTGAGCAGTTAAAAGAATACCTGCAGCACCATGCCAAAAATTAGCACAAGGAATATTTTATTTCTTATCATCGGCTTGGGGCTGTTGTTCAGATTGTGGGGCTTAAACGCCCAGGACATCTGGCTTGATGAATCGCTTTCCATCTACCATAGCCAGCACCCTCTCCATTATATCTTCACTTTAAAGGATCCCACACCACCCCTTTATCTTGGGCTATTGCATTTCTGGGTAGCGCTTGGAGGGACAGATGCGTGGTGGGCACGGCTCTTTTCCGCAATCTTTGGTGGCTTGGGAATTTTCCTGATGTATCTTCTCTCTGCAAAAGTTTTTGGCAGGGCAGTGGGATTGGGGGCGGCGTTTCTCATTTCCATTTCCCCGCTTTTTGTGTATTATTCCCAGGAAGCAAGGGTGTATTCCCTTCTTTTTGCTCTCGTGCTTTGTTCCATGTACTGCTATCTAAAATTAAGGGAAGAACTATCGTGGAAATGGGGGGCGGCTTATGTAATCATCACCGCGCTGATGCTCTACTCTCATTTCTATGCCCTATTTATTGTTATTGCGCAGAATGTGGATTTTATTATGGGGCGCAGGGGCACTAATGCCGATGCAAAGCGCTGGATAATGATTCAGGCAGCGATAATGCTCTTGTTTCTTCCCTGGCTCTTCTCCTTGCCTTCTATCATCGCAGAAGGAGATCACGGCTGGATCCCCTACCCATCATTCCTAGACATTCCTTTCATGTTCTACATGTTTTTTGGAGGGGTGTCTTTCTCCTTTTCTGGGCTCGCCCTCACGCTTGCCATGGTTGCCTGTGCATTGCGCGGATGGGTGGCAAGCTCCAAAAAAGTGAGGCAATTCACTGCCGCCTGGATGCTCACTCCAATCATTCTCCCCCTTCTCTTCTCGCTTTTCTTCACCCCTATTTTTTTCGCGCGCTATGCCCTCATCGCTTCCTTGCCCCTCTTCATGCTTGCCGCATATGCGGTTGCCAACCTCCCAAAAAAGAGGAAAATCAGCGCTTTTATTCTGCTCACCCTCCTTTCCATGGCAGCAGTATGGTCACAGCAGCACACGATAACCAAAGAGCCCTGGGAAGATATTGCAGCGCAAGCGCACAAGTTCGATGATGAAAATGCCACGATAAGTATATTCAAATGGTATGACATCTATCCATTTTCTTATTATTACTCGCCGCATTGTTTTGCGCGAATGGATATCGAGCAGTGCCTGGCAGGCCAAAAGCTCATGCCTCTGCGCTCACCGGAAAGCGCAGCGCTCTTCTCCGCCAATCAGGTGATTCTCATCATTAGCCATGAGCAGTTTGAAAAAGAAGCCCCAGCCTTAAGGGCCGCGCTTGAGCAGCGCTACTCCTCTTCACTTCTTGCATCCTATCCGCTCTACGGCTCTTCCCCGCTCGCAAGGCAAGGTCACAAGCTTCTGATTAGCAGTAACCTCACGGCATTGCAAATCAACAATGTGAGAATATACGTGCTCAGTGCAAGGAGTGTAAGAAATATGCCCCCAGCAACCCCAAAAGACAAAGTTATTTAAATGGAATTATGATGAGATTATTCTGGGGTGGACACATGATTGACAAGTTCAGGGATCTTCTCAAGATAAAAGATGAGGTCGATGGCCTCAAGTCCAAAATGGACGCGCAAAGCGCCTCCTTTGAGTCATTCTCAAGAGAAGCCGCTAAATTATGCGACAATCTTCAATCCCTAAGAAACACCCAATCCCAGCTCCTTGAGGAAATGAAAGGCAGCATGGGGATGTTCTCAGAGGTTCGCGAAGATCTCTCCAAGGAGGTCTATGACTTCAAATTGCTCAAGGCGCAGCTCCAAAAAAAGCTTTTGGACAAGTTTGAAGAGGAACTTAAGCAGGAGCTGAAACTCAATGTTGAATCAGTACGAAAGGATCTCACTAGCTATGAGGAGATGAAGAATTCCATCAAAGAGATGCTCAAGAAAATGGAGCTCACAAAGCAGGAGATGGGCAAATGGCTTGAGATCTCAGCAAATATCAAGGCATCTGATTTTGAACTGCACAAATTTGCAAGGCAGCTGCAGAATACTGACCAGGAAAAACTGGAACTCATGCGAAAGATTGACATAATGGAGAGATTGGTGTCGAAGATGAGGAGATCAGTGCCTATCCAAAGATGACTTGATTTTTTTCTCATGGATATTTGAAGTTGATAAAATTTAAATAGTTGCAGCTCATTTTTTTCTTTATGGGGGGTTCCGCAAATGTACCAAGCAAAGGATACTCTCTTTGCGTGGTTGTCCTTGAGGATGGAGGGAAGCCACAATTCCTTACTCCAGGGGATGCAATCAGTACTCTTGAGCCTAGACCTTTCTTCTGTGTGAGGGCCCATAATGAGAATGGATGCGGTGGTCTTGCAGCAGATCTTGCACAAGGCATCAGGCAGTTAGGGAAAGATACCTATACCGGTTTGAGTTCTCTTATAATGGCTGTTTATCAGCTTAATGGAGGTTCGCAATTTCCAGAAAAAAAGTATGAAGTTTTTGCCCCTAGATCTAAAGTAGAATCTCCGCAATCGTACCATCTAGCACATTAATGAGAAAACTCCGCAATCACAGGGCCAACTAATTGCCTCAGATCCTTCGCGCGCATGGTGATGCTTTTGATATGCGAGCCTGCGTTGAAGGCCACAATCTCATTCTCTGTGATTCGCTTGTCAAAATAAACTTTCAATCCAAAAAGATTGCCAAAGGGGGGCACTGCGCCGATGTCGCATCCGGAAACTCGTTTCACAGAAGCCGCATCTGCAAGCTCGAGGTGCTTGAAGAGGGTTATTCGTTGGAATTGCTTAAGATCAATCTCCTTATCTCCCGGAACAACTGCCTGGACATAGCCATCTTCAGTCTTTAGAATCAACGCCTTGCAGCCCTGTTTCAGTTCGGTCCCTCGGACTAGGGCGGCATCTTTGCTTGTGAACACCGCTTTGTGTTCAATAATCTTGAACTGCATCTTCTCCCTGTTGAGAATCTCAACAATTTTTGTGAACATCGCATCTTTCTGTTCTTTCACGATATCAAGCTTGATGTGAAGTTCAGAAAGCTGCTTCTCCTCAGCATCTGAGGGGGAGCCATCCATTGGGCATTGCGCTGACTTGTTTTTTGGGAATGCGATCACTTCGCGGATATCCAATATTCCATTCAGCAGCGCAACAACCCTATCAAAACCGATGCCGATCCCCCCATGCACCGGCGCCCCATACTTGTACGCCTCAAGGAGAAAGCCAAATTTCGCCTCCACCTCTTCCTTGGAAAGGCCAAGCACCCTAAGCACCTGTTCCTGAAGCTCAGGCCGATTGATGCGTATGCTTCCCGAACCGAGTTCCCATCCATTGAGCACTAAATCGTACTGCTTGCAGTGCACTCTCTTCGGATCGGATTCCAAATATTGCAAATCTTCTTCTTTTATCATGGAGAAAGGGTTGTGCGCCGCATCCCACTTTGATTCCTCTTCGTTCCACTCAAAGAAGGGGAAGTCAATGATCCAGCAGAACTTTAGTTCTTTTTGGGTGATGAGACTCATTCGCTTCGCAAGCTCCTGCCTCAATTTATCGAGGACTTGGTTTGTGATATGCGGCTTATCCGCAATGAACATCAGGATGCTTCCCATCTTTGCCCCGATTGATTTCAGAAGCTCCTCTTGTATCGCTTGTGAAAAGAACTTCGCGATGTTGCTCTCAAGCCCCTTCTCGGTTGCGCGCATCCACGCCATTCCTTTTGCGCCATGTTGCTGGCAAAAGGCGATGAGCGCATCAATCTCATTTCTTGGAAGATCTTTTGGAACTGCAATGCATTTCACTATCCCTCCCGCTGAAATCACATTCTTGAACACTGAGAAATCGCTTCTTCCGACAATCGTTGAGACATCGTGGAGGAAAAGCTCAAAGCGCATATCCGGCTTGTCGGTTCCGTATTTTGCCATTGACTCTGCATGCGGCATTCTGGGAAAGGGAAGGGTGAGGTGGATTCCCTTGGTCTTCCACACTGCAGCAAGCACTTTTTCCACGGCATCAAAGACATCTTCCCTTTCAACAAAGCTCATCTCGATGTCAATTTGCGTATGCTCGGGCTGCCGATCCGATCTCAAATCTTCGTCCCTAAAGCACCGCGCAAGCTGGAAATACCTATCCACTCCCGCGATCATGAGAATTTGCTTGTATAACTGCGGGGATTGCGGAAGCGCGTAGAATTTTCCGGGATTGATTCTGCTGGGAACGATATAATCGCGCGCACCTTCCGGAGTCGGCTTGATGAGCATGGGTGTCTCAACTTCGATAAAATCCATCTCCTTAAGGGTGTTTCTCACTGCCATCGCAGAATCGAACCTGCTCTTGAGGAGTTTTTGCATCACCGGCCTTCTCAAATCAAGATAACGGTATTTCAGGCGGTTTTCTTCGCTTGCCTGAGTTCTATCATCAATTTCAAGCGGAGGCGTTTGTGCCCGGTTAAGAATCTCCAATTTTTGGACAAAGACCTCAATGGTGCCGGTTTCAAGGTTTGGGTTTTCCATGTCTGGCTTTCGCTGCCTCACTCCCCCGTGGATGGAAATAACATCTTCCCGCTTGAGGTTTCCCGCTGCCTCATGCGCTTCCTTATTCACCTGCGGATCAAAGACAATCTGCGTGAGGCCATAGCGATCCCTCATATCAATGAAGATAAGCCCTCCATGATCCCTGCGCGAATGGCACCAACCCTGAAGAAGTGCGTGTTTTCCGATATCCTGCTCCCTTAATTGGCCGCAGGTGTGGGTGCGCTGCATGGGTTTTCAGATGAGGAAGAGTGTTTATAAAACTTATGAGGTGCCTACTGGTATATGTTAAACACCGACCGATACCCCTTCGCCAAATCCCAATGCACGCGCATCGGCTCAAGCCCTTTTTTTATCAAATTCTTAACAAAGAAGAACGCCACATCATGTAGTCCGTTTTGCGCAGGCAGCCATTCTCCTTCTTCCTTGATGCACGATGCCAAATTGCCGATGTTGTGTTTTTTGATGCAGATTGCCCATGCCTCCGCAAACGAGAATGCCTTTGCTTCTTCATCATGTTTGTTGCTAAGTGAGGGAGTAAAAACGTGGCCAATCTCGTGGCCTAAAACCATCATAAGGGCGTCCAGATGGTCTTGCTTGACAAAAATTTGCTTTGAGCTATTTCCGTTAATGGCAAAGCCCTGTATCCCATCCCCCCATTTCCCGAATCTTCCATGCCTCTCTTTCAGCTCATCTTTTGTGCAAATGGTGATGTCAATGTCCTTTGGCAACTGCTTTCCTGTCAGGTGGAGAAATGCTTCTCCAGCCAGTTCAAGGATCTGGTTTGTGTTTTCGATGAATGGCGTTTGCGGCCTGATTTGCTTGAGGAAAACTGTAGGGGCAAACTCATATGTTCGTGACAAGTTTTGGTAGGATGCAGCATTATCGCCCTTATTCAAATTATATGCTGTAGTTCCGCTAGCTAGTGGGATATAACTTTGGCTTAAATGATAGGAAAGGACGCCATATTTTTCCTTCTCCATGCACTGCTCTTGTGGGCGGCTCACGCTTATCTTTGGATCTTCTTTCCCATACATCCGCGAGAGCAGTTTTTGGCAGCCCTCGCAGATGTATGCTTCCGAAACCGGGTCTGCAAGGGAGAAGGAAGGAGTAGTTGTCCTGCTTAGAAGAGTGTCAATGCTTCCTCCGCCCTGATAGCCCAAAGAGCCGGATGTTGAGTTGTACATGGCCATTGGAAAGGCATTTTCTCTTAAAAACCTATCCCCCAAGGCCGCCCAAGAAAGCAATTGACAACATTTTTTAAAGAGGCAATCTTCCCTCCTCCCGCGCCCCTGTAGTTTACCGGATCAGAATGCGAGGTTCCGGACCTTGTGAACGGGGTTCAATTCCCCGCAGGGGCATCCTTTCAACATTTTCTTACGACTCACCTGCAATTCGTGTAAGAAATGCTTGACCAAAAGAAATGGGAGAGTTTTTGAACAAAGTCAAGGGGTTTCTGAGCGGAAGCGATGTTACCCCACAGGGGCATTTTTCCATCTCTGCGCTGCAAAATCATATTCCATAAGTTTTATAAACGCTCCACTGCTCCCCCCGTCCATGGCAGCAGGAAAGCAAAAGCTCATGAGGGGCAAGAAAACATGGCATCAGATAATCGCTCCCAAAATGTTTCGGGAGATGGTGCTCGGTGAAACCCTTGTCTATGAGCCCAAGGAGATGCTCGGAAAGCGAGTAGTTCAGAACCTGATGAACCTCACACAGGATGTCAAGCGCCAAAACGTCGCAGTCACCTTCGAAGTAACAGAGATTAAGGAAAACAAGGGTGTTGGCTCTGTTGTATCCTTCACCATGATACCAAGCTCGATTAAGCGCCTGGTGAGGAGGAGAAGCGATCGTGTGGACATCTCATTTGCCTGCGAGACTGCTGATGGCTTGGTTGTGCGCATAAAGCCGATTCTTGTGACCAGGGGAAATACCACTTCAGTCATTTTAAGAAAACTTCACCACTATGCCGCTGACTATGCCCTCAAAGCAGTCAAGAGGGTCACCTACGAAGGATTACTTAATGATCTTATCTCCTTCAAGTTCCAATCAGAGATGCGCCAAAAGCTTGCAAAGATCTACCCGCTTAAGAGCTGTGAAGTGCGTTCCTTGGTGGTTGCGGATGCGACAGAAAACGTGCGCAAGATTGTGCTTCCTTTGGAGCCGCCTGCGGCAGTGCAGCCCGTGCAGGAGCAGCAGCAAACCCAGGAATCTGCATAAGTTTTCCTTTGCTTATTTTTAGATGTGTGCTTGATACTTGTTTATGCCTTCGGCGAAAGAGTGGCGCGCTCCCAATGCGCGCAGTGGTTGAAGAATTCCATTGTCTTGTGAATATAGTAAAAGGCGCAAAAATTTGAGCAATAATTTCAATCTCTGATTGAAATCTACGAACGATAGTGAGTATGAATATGCCTTTTACTTATTACGAACGGACAACTATTGCTCAATAGATTTTGTCCGTGAGTATAGCTCGTTCCAAAACATATAAAAACAATCCCCCGTTCTTGAAAATCAACAGCCCCGTCGTCTAGTGGTCAAGGATCGGGCCCTCTGGTTGCTTTTGCAATGGAAAGGCTCAGGCGGCAGTTCGAATCTGCCCGGGGCTACTCTTCAATCTTTTCTTTCCCTCCTCTGCGTGCACGGGGGTAAAGAAAGCCCCCGGCATCCTGAAAATGCAAAGCATTTTCATGAAGTCGGCAAAGAAAAGCTCTTGGAAACGAAGTTTCCAGAGCCTCGGAAGCCACGCTTCCGTTGGCTTGACCAAAAGAAAATAGGGGCAAGCCCCCTGAAGAAAATGCCTTCGGCGGAATTAAGCTCTATGCAAAAACTCATTTCCCAGGGTGCGGAAGCTAAATTGTATCTTGAAAATGGCAAAGTGCGAAAGCACCGCTTCAAAAAATCCTACCGCATTGCAGAGCTTGATGATATGCTGCGGGGCACGCGCACAAGAAGGGAGGCAAAAATCCTTGAGAAGCTTTCTGCCATCCATTTCCCTGCGCCAAAGCTCATCGGGACGGATAATAAAGAGCTGATTATTCTTGAGTACATCCAAGGAAAACTGATAAAAGACATTCTCAAAAAGGAAAATGCCAAAAAATTAGGTGCTGAAATTGGGGAAAAAGTCGCAATTCTCCACAACCAAGGCATCATCCACGGCGATCTCACCACTTCAAACATGATTCTACGCAAGGAAAAGAAGGAAGTGTATTTCATTGATTTTGGGCTCTCATTCACCTCTCTAAAGGAGGAGGACAAGGCAGTTGACCTTCATGTTTTAAAAGAGGCGCTGGAATCAAAGCACCACACTATCTGGAAAGAGTGTTACGATGCGGCAATTGGCGCTTATAGGAAAAGGGCAGAGAAAAGCGCAGCGATTCTCAAGCGGCTTGAAACTGTGGAAAAGAGAGGTCGATACCGTGCGAAGAAGGGAGGTTAAGGCGATTCTTTTTGATTTGGACGGGGTACTAGTAGACTCCTTCGATGCCTGGCACGCGGTGTTCAATGAGGCGATGAAGCTCCAAGGCAAAAAACCAATTCCGAAAGGAGAATATCGGAAGAATTTTGGCATTCCGGTGGATCAGGACATCAAGCTGTATTTTCAAGGCAAGACTCCGATGTGGATTCAAAAGCAAAAAAATAAGTTGTTTCCAAAGAAGAGGCATCTTGTCAGGCTGTTTCCCTCAACTGTTCCAACGCTTGCCAAAGTGAAAAAGCTCAAGATTAGGACTGCACTTATATCAAACTCAACGAGGAAAATCGTGCACTCGGTACTGGGACATTTTCGAATCGGCCGGTATTTTGATGTGCTGGTCACTGCTGAGGATGTGAGGCGCGGAAAACCGAATCCAGAGATGGTGCTCAATGCATGCAAAAAACTAAGGGTTAATCCTTCACAGGCCATTCTTGTGGGTGATACCCAAAACGACATGATTGCGGGAAGGAGGGCAGGATGCATAGCGGTTGGTTATAAAACGAAAGGGATGTACACGATTACCAAACTCTCGTCGATAATTTCCCTCCTTAAAAAAGTTTAAATAGGAGCGGCCCTTTCCACCCCACTATGCAACGAGTTGATTGCTTTCACTGTCGGAAATTCTAAGGGAGATTTTGATAGTTTAACTTCTGCATTGCTTTCTTCAGTAAGTCTAATTGATTTCTTCAGCCATCATCACTAATTCTTTCATTGGCATCTTTTAATTTGATCAGTAAAATTACAAAAAGCCGTCCGGGCTCTAAGCGGGGAGAACGAAGAACATGGAGAAGAAAAAATCTGGAGCAGGAAGTTTGGAAGGAACAGCGGCAAAAGGCGCAGACTGCCTTCATTGTGTATGCGCCGACCAATAGGGGACTACAGTTTGTGAGGGAGAGAGGACTGCTGTTTATTAGCGAAAGGTATGTCGGGAAGAATTTAAATGTCCGGGATATACGCGGGGAAGATATACCTGGACGGATAAGTGCGCTGGAAAATGATCCTCTTCCAGTCGTAGGCATTACCGGAGATGATCTTTTCGCGAATTTTCTTGCAAAAGAATATGGGCGAAGTGATGATGAAGGGGGAAGAAGCAAGCTCCTGATTGATCGGCTTTGGCTCGATGGAAATGGACCATACGAATATGCTCTTTTTGGCCTGCCTGCTTTGTGTCTGCTTGGGGGAGAAGGCATGGACATTGGCACATTTGCCAATTTTTACTCCATGGACTTTAAGGCAAGTAAAAGGGATTGGCAAATGGGTCTTTTGCCTAACCCTAAATTGAAGGGAAGGACAGTTGCCATACCGAGAAGATATCGAGAACTCATTAAATCCAGTCTTCCTGATAATGGAGAAGGAATAGGGTTCATTCCCCTTGAGGGCAAGGTGGATGTCACTGCAGCAAGAGGAGGAGCGGATTACGCAATAGACATTGTGGTAAGCGGCAAAACGTTCAGGGAAAATGGGATGGGAATTTTTCCGCGAGTGCTCTACCTCAGCGATGGTGTGGTGTTGGGCAATGCAAAGGCAAAAGAAAAGCCAAGTAGGGGGGGCGATTTAAGTAAATCAGATAGAGTATCGGGAGGAGAATTATACTGGGGAGGCAGTAGAGCAAGGCACTGAATGAAAAATGAGGTAATAGAGACAACTTATTTAAACCATCAGTTGGAGTAAGATGCAATGGAACTCAAAACACCCAAAGGAACAAGGGACTTCCCTCCCGAGGAGAAGATATTGCGAGACGAGATAGTCGCAGCCCTAAGGGAAGTATTTGAGCTCTACGGCTTCTCTCCTTTTGAGACCCCGCTCATCGAGATGTATGATGTCCTCTCATCAAAATACGCTGGCGGCGCAGAAATACTTAAGGAGACATTTAAGCTCAAAGACCAGGGCAATCGGGAGCTTGGCCTAAGATACGATCTCACCGTTCCTCTGGCACGCTTTGTCGCGACCAATCCCAAGATGAAGATGCCATTTAAGCGCTACCATGTGGGCGAAGTCTTCCGCGACGGACCAGTAACGCTCGCGCGATACCGCCAGTTCACGCAGTGTGATGTGGACACCATTGGCGCCCCCTCATTGAAGGCAGATGCAGAGATTCTCGCATTGGCAAGGCGCGTCTTCCAAAAACTCAAGTTGGGTGCAACGATTAAGGTCAACAATAGAAAACTCCTCAGCGAGATGACTGATGCATGCGGCATCCCGGGGGAATTGAGTGAAGCCGCTATTCTTACGATTGACAAGATGGATAAGATCGGAAAGGAAGGCGTTGAGAAAGAGTTAATTGGAAAAAGCATTGGGGCAAAACCCATTGGAAAGTTATTATCCATTATTGAAATAAAAGGAAGCAATGAAGAAAAAATAAAGCAACTAAAAAAATCAATGACGGATTCCGCTGGTATAAAGGAGATCGAGGAAGTCCTTGGCTATGCCGATGCGCTCGGAGTGGACGTTGAGTTTGATACCTTGCTTGCGCGCGGACTTTCCTATTATACAGGAACAGTGATTGAAGTCATCCTAAATGAAAGCAAAGTCAAATCCTCAGTGTGCGGCGGCGGGCGCTATGACAATATGATTGGCAATTTCATCGGCAAGGGCCAAATCCAAGCTGTTGGGATAAGCTTCGGACTTGATAGGATCTTTGATGCCCTAAGCGAGAAGGAGCAAAGGAAAAAGACGGTGACAAAGCTCCTTCTTGTCCCTATCGGGATTTTTGAGGCAGTCGCAGCGATGGCAGAAGAGCTGCGCTCGGCAGGTGTTGAAACGGAGATCGACCTCATGGATCGCGGACCATCCAAGTGCCTCCAATACGCAAATTCCCTTAGGATCCCCTATGTCGCTTTTGTTGGCGAGGAGGAATTGAAGCAGAAGAAAATGAGGCTTAAGAGCATGGCAAGCGGCAAGGAGATGATGTGCGATATTACTCAAGCCGTGAAAGAAATAAACAGATAAAACTAATCAAACGATTTTCTCCCTTCCAATTGATTAAGAAGGTCCCTTCTGATGTTCTGCGCGGTGATCTCAAGCCCTGCGCCAGGCGCCTCAACCGTGTAGGGCTTTTCCCGAGGATAGGTCGTTGAGACCACGGTAATCTTATTTGTCGTCCCGCTCAAAACCCCCAAGGAGCCATCTTTTGTCACTTCCTTAAGCGCGACTTTGAGCAAAGGGTTGCCGCCGATGATGTCCATGCTCGCGACATATCTCAGCGCGTGTCCTTTTTCTTTTGCGCGATCCGATAGCTCCGCATATTCGGAATCAAGTTCCCTGATATTCTCCATGAATTTTGAGGCATCATCCTCATGCAGGTATTTTTCCGGGATGAACGGCTTGACAGATATATCATCCATGTTCACCCCATAGCCGGCAGTCCGCGCAAGGATCAAGAGCTTCCGTGCGACATCAAGCCCATTGAGATCGTCCCGGGGATGGGGCTCGGTATAGCCTTTCTCCTTTGCTTCGAGGATGATTTGGGAGAGTTTCCTTCCCTTCTCAAGCTCAGTGCAAATGAACCCCAAAGTCCCTGAGAAGCAGCCGGAGAGGGAAATGGGGGGATCATTGACATCGCGCAGGTCCTGCAAAAGGCTCACCGCTTCAGCCCCTGCCATGACCGAACAGCGATAGCCATAGGATCTTACATTGTGGGTCAGTTTCTTGAAGGTGGAAAAATCGCTGAAAGCAAGAGGATTCTTGTTTGCAGTCACCATCCCAAGCATCTCTTCATCGCACACCCTGAGGTGGAAGTCTGTGAAAGTTGTCGCTGCCGTGACATCAACAAAGATGAGTTTTCTCTCAAACCCATACCCTGCTTCCTTTACTCGAACCAGGATATCATCCATGGAGCGGTATTCTTTTGGCGCGGCTTCCTTTTTTATGAACTGCAGGCACTCTTTTCTGGAGAGGCCATCTTTTGAGAAGAGGTAGTGGCGCTGGGAGGCAAGCCCGACAATCCGTGTTGGGTTCTTGCGGATCCGAAAATCCCCATCCTTTTTTTCCAGGATTTGCCTAACCAGGGTGCTGCCGACTTTTCCCGTGGCTCCTATGATGAAGATGTATTGGATCATTTCCTTTTCTTTTATGGAGTTGTTTAAATAAATTGCCAAGGCATCAGTTATTTTCTTATATTATGATACCACTTTAAAGTGATTATATTAGAAATATATATAAAGCAAAAGGTAAAATCATAAGGTCATGCTCAATTTAGGCAATGGTTGGGAATACAGTGTATTGGCCCCCGCAACAATCGCGAATCTGGGACCATGTTTTGATGTTCTTGGAGTTGCGGTGAGCAATATTGAGGATGTTGGTTCATCTAGCTTGACTGTTCTGGGGGATGTAGTCCACATTAGGCCAGCATCGCAAAGTCGGAGCCTTTTAACAATAACTAAAATCTATACTAAGGGAGAGGTAAATACTTCTCTCACAATGGATCCTAATCTAAATGTGGCAGGTAAAGCAGCTCTCGATGTTTTGTCAAATAACAATGGAAAAGTCCCATTAGAGATAATTTTGGAGAAAATGCCATTTTTTGGTTCTGGGATGGGGAGTTCGGCAGCAAGTGTTGTAGCTGGGGCTTATGCCACTCTAATGATGATGAAACAAATGGATAAGGCCTTAATCGCTGAAACGGTAGTGAGATGCGAAGTGGGGCAGCATCCTGATAATGTTCTGCCTGCTTTGTTTGGGGGATTTGTAGGTTCATATGGTATGGGTAATAGCAATCGAAGGTACCAATCATTAGTGGATGCTGAAATCCAGTCTTTAAAAGTTGCAGTGGAAATTGTTGGAAAAGTTGGACCTCTTGATGAGATTATCCAGGAGTTGGCAAAAATTGAATCGGGTGTGATAAGAAAGGTCTTAGAGATTTTTGAGGGGAAAGGAGAGAAACTAAGAAGGCTCAATAACCGGATGCAGAATTATAGCCTATTGATCCGAGATTTGACAGAAAGGGCACAAAGATATCTGTCGGGGTTTCAACAAGAATACTCCAAGATAAAAGAGGTGATTGATTATTTAGAGGGTCGGGCTAGTTCATTAAGAGAGGGCGGTTTTGAATATTTTCCTTCAGTGATTGCAGAGCTTAAACGAAGGGGGATTAGGGAAATAGAAAGCGAGGTTCACCGAGCTCAATCACGGGAAGAAGGGAATATCAGGAGGGAAAGAAGGAATGAAAGGGATGCGCAAAATGGCCTGATGAGAGTCATGCAATATAAATTACAGAAAACATTGGATGGTTTTTCATCTCCGGTAGAAAAATTGGATTATCACAGACTTCAAATATCAGAGTCAGTGTATGAGATGGTTCATTTCGTTCTTGTGAAGCCGGATACTTTTATCAGTACAGAGGAAGCGAGAAAAAGGATCAACAAATATCCTCCTCTTGGGGAGGTGGTTGCCAATTCTCAGAGTGGGATTAAGTTAGTGAGTTGTCTTTATGAAGGGGATATTAGGGGGTTTGGAGAGGCCACATGCCGGGATAAAATCGTAGAACCGGCAAGAGCCCCTCTCATATCGGGATATTACAATGTTAAAGAGGCAGCTTTAAGGGCTGGGGCGTATGGGTTCAATATAAGCGGCTCAGGACCAACATGCTTTGCGGTAACTGATGATATTGAAAAAGCAAGGCATTTGGCGAGAGTAATGATGGATGAGTTTAGTAAAGTAGGTATGGGGAGTTCAGGGTATATTTGTAAAATTGATAGGGAAGGTGCAAGAAGGATTTAAAATATTATTTTGTTAAAATTATGATCTCCTCATCAATCAACACCGTGTGCTCCGCCTGCGCGACGACTCCTTTCTTCACTTCGACAAGCGGGGGAAACTGCTCAATCATGCCAAGCGATGCCAGTTCGCGCAGCGCGTAATTCGCCTTCACCCCAAAATCCCTAAAGAGCCATCTCCTGCAGAACGGCAACCCTTCATACGTCTCTATTTTTCGCAATACTTCCCTTGTGATTGGGTTTCTCACGGGTTTTTTCTTGGCCAGCATGAACACACTTGGGGCTCCTGACTCCTGGATCATCCCAAGCCCGTTTGTCGCAAAGGGCTCAATCGCGACGATCTGGCCTTTTTTCAAGACTGTTTTGTCATGCGTATCGCAGTTGGGGATCGTTGGAGTGGTATGGATGTTGTAGAGGTCAATGCCATGGCCCGAGAGGTTGCGCACAGGGGAGAATCCATAGCCAGCGATGGTGTCCTGGATGATTTTCCCAATGTCGCCAAGCGCAGTGCCGACACCCACAATCTTCAGTGCTTCAGAAAGCGCCTGCTGCGCTGCCTCCACCACATCAGAGTATTTTCCGGACAGGTCAATCGTGTATGCGGTGTCCCCAATCGCTCCATCCACATGCACGCCTAGGTCAATAGAAACAAGCTGGTTTTCAAAAATGATTGTATCATCCCACTCAGGGCAGTAGTGCGCGGCGATATGGTCGCAGGAGATCTGGACAGGAAATGCCATTTTCCCCCCAAGCTCGAGTATCTTTTTCTCAATGAGCTCAACCGCCTCAAGGAGCGAATTGCCTTTCCGAATAAGCGACTTGCCATACTCCAATGCCTCAGCGCTGATCCTGCCTGCCTTGATGTAGCGCTGCTTGAGCTCTTCGTCCATGGGAGGAGGGACGGAAAGTAGTTTAAAAATATATCCAGGTCATGGGCCAAAATTCAAATCCTAAAGAGATTTAATAATAAGTAATCCCCAAGTAGTATCAAACCTTTATATACGCAAGGGGCCCCAATGTCCCGCATGGCAAAACATGATGCGCAGATGCTCTTTGAGTGCTCCTGGGAAGTGTGCAACAAGGTTGGGGGAATCTATACGGTTGTAGTTTCAAAAGCCGCGCAAATCAATGCTGCCTATGGTGGCGAGTATATCGCCATCGGCCCGTATTTCCACAACAATACCATCGGACAGTTCCAGGAGGAAATCGCTCCCCCCCAGATGAAAAAAGCGTTTGATGCGCTGAAAGAAAAAGGCATTGTCTGCCATTATGGCACCTGGCTTATCGAAGGGATGCCAAAAGCAATCCTACTTGACACCGCTGGCTTTGGGTATACGCTTAATGACATCAAAAAGCGGCTCTGGGAGTGGCACAAGGTGGATTCCCTCAATGCCCCAGCAGACTACAATGAGCCAGTATTGTGGAGCTACGCGTCAGGGATGCTCATTGAGCTATTGGCAAAAGAATCCCCCTCCAAAAAAATAGCCGCGCAGTTCCATGAATGGCTCTCAGGGGCAGGGCTATTATACTTGAAGCGCATGTCTCCGGCCATTGGCACCATATTCACCACCCACGCGACTGTTCTTGGGAGATCTCTTGCGAATTCAGAATTTCCGCTCTACGAAATGCTGGAAAAAATCAAGCCGGATGAGGAATGCTACAAGCATCATGTGGAATCAAAGCACTTCATTGAGAAGGCATCTGCCAAAAATGCCGACTGCTTCACAACCGTAAGCGAAATCACCGGCATGGAAGCTGAGCACTTACTGGGAAAAAAGCCGGAGGTCCTCCTGCCCAACGGGCTTGATTTAGGGAAATTTCCCATCTTTGAGGAGATTCTGCTCAAGCACCGCACCCAAAGGGATAGGATAAGCGAGTTCTGCCTTGCCTATTTCTTCCCCTACTACCAGTTTGACCTGAAAAACACACTCTATTTCTTCACCGCATCGCGTTATGAGTTCCGAGCTAAGGGGATTGATTTGTTTATTGAGGCATTGGGAATCCTTAACACAAAATTCAAGGGGGAGAAGTCAAGCCAAACCATTGTCGCGTTCCTCTGGGTTCCAACGGGCATACGAAACATCAGGCCTGAGCTCATCGAGAACAAAACATACTTTTCAGACATCAGGGATTTTTTCAATGAGAGCAAGGAGGACATCGAGAAGAATCTGCTCTATGCATTGGTGGATGGAAAGGGCGCATCGCAGGATCGGATATTGGGGGAAGAATTCCAGCGGGAGATGCGGAAAAAATTGGCCCACTTCAAAAAGAAAGGCACTCCCCCGATCATGACCCATGACGTGTCTGACAGTAATGATGTGATAGTGCGCTCAATCAAAAGCGCGGGCCTTCTCAACCGAGAGGAAGATCGCGTGAAAGTCATCTATTATCCCATCTACCTTGACGGGGCAGACGGGCTGCTTGATTTGGATTACTACGAAGCCATGCAGGGCTCCCATTTGGGCGTTTTTCCGTCATATTATGAGCCGTGGGGCTATACTCCTCTGGAAGCGGGCGCCTTGGGAGTTCCTGCAATCACAACTGATCTCTCCGGCTTTGGGAGGTATTTTTGCAGAGGTTGCAGCCAAAGCGAGTACCCCGGAATCTACATTGTGAATCGGCTTGGGAAAAAATATGAGCAGGCGCGTGAGCAGCTAGCGGAACTCCTCCACCAGTTTGCCCTTCTCCCAAGGGAAGCGCGCACCAAGAACAAGCTCGAGGCGCGAAGGGTCGCAGGCACTGTGGACTGGGTGATGCTCGTAGAGAACTATCTTGATGCGCACAATGTCGCGATGAAGAAGGCGATGTCAAGATAAATAGATGAGGCACTTTTTCCAAAATCATTGTTTTCCATTTTCAGTTATTTTATTTTTAATGGCAATTCAATGGTAATATGGAGAGTGGAATACTGATCTGGGAGGGTAGTATCTGTGCGCGCGTGATGTGGAACGAACGCCCTCCACTCACCCCTGATGCGCCAAGTGCATGCGCACATTACACGATGTGTTAAGGAATAGCAGCCATGGAAATCATCCACTCATTTAGGCAATGGTCAGCAAGGAAAAATGCCAAGGGCAGCGTGCAGGTCCTCCAAACAAACCGCAATGGAAGCTACTTTCTCTGGGAGGATGATCCGGCAACACGGTACAGCGGCTTGTTTTGGTACGATTCAGAGAATAAAAAAATGTTTAAAATTATTGAACATATTAAGCTAAAAAATTCTAAAAATAGTATAAAAATAGTGAACAATATATTCATGGTGAAAAAGCATTCAAGGGAAAATGGGGAAACGGTATTCATGCCCTCGGAATCTCCAACGCTGTGCTATGCGCTTGATAAGCCAGATGAGATTGAGCTGTTCCTTGATGTGAAAGAATCCTATGATAATCGCGAATGGGGCCGCGGCTATCGCATGTGGGAAGAGGAAGAATGCCTTATCATAAAATTCACAAAGAAAACAGATGATCGGGAAGATGGCAGTAGTGGCCAGGAGGAGTATTCCCTCTTTCTTGCCATTGCAGGGCATAATGGCTTCACCAAAAAGTTGGAATGGGTGCAGCGCGAATACGCCTCAGATAAGGAGAGGAACTCTCCCCCGTTTGCTCGCTATGTCCTCAAAGCATGCTCATTGAAAGGGAAGCGTTATGTATTCTCTGTCGCGAAAAGTAAGGATACTGCCAAAAAGGAAGCTCTTGCTATTCTCAAAAAATCCTCCGCGCTGCAAAAAAAAGAGGAAGTGTACCTTGCCACCCTCAAAAAGCAGAAAATCGTTGCCCGGGTGCTAAAATCCCTTCTTACAAAGGAAACAAAAATGGCGTTCCTCGCGGCCATCTCTTCCCTCGATAAGCTCATTGTCCATGGCAGGGATGCGCACAATGTGTGTGCGGGATTGCCCTGGTTTTTCCAGTTCTGGCCGCGCGATTCCTTGGTTTCACTGAAGGCACTGGGCATCATCCATCCGAAACTAGCAAAAGATATTCTGACAAGCTACCTTGGCAAAGTCCAAGATGATGGTCGGATCCAGAATATTTCCAGTTCCTCGCTCGCAAGCGCAGATGCCGTTGGCTGGCTCTTCCTGCGCGCAGGGGAGATAATTCCAAATGAGCTGCTTCTCAAGCGTGCAGTGGCCGCGGCAGTAGAGGACTTGTCCAATCACCATACTCAAGGAGGGCTAATCGTCAACGGGCCAAAAGAGACATGGATGGATACCCAGTATGGCAATGATGGCAGGCAAGGGGCACGAATCGAGATCCAGGCATTGCAGCTCTCGCTTCTCCGTGCTGCGCATCAGATCACGGGAAATGGCAAATACGCTCTCAAAGAGCAGGCGATGAAAAAAAAGGTGAGGGAGACCTTCTGGAATGGCAAATCCCTAGCGGATGGGTTGGATGACCCAACCATTCGCCCAAACATCTTTATTGCTGCATATGCCTATCCTGATCTTCTCTCGAAGAAAGAATGGGAAACCTGCTTTGAAAATGCGCTTCCAAAGCTCTGGCTCAGGTGGGGCGGCCTTTCCACTATTGATGTTTCACATCCGCTGTTTAAAAAAGAGCACACTGGGCAGGACAACGCAAGCTACCACAATGGTGATTCCTGGTTTTGGGTGAATAATCTCGCTGCAATGATTCTCCAAAAAACCAATCCGCAGAAATTCAGGATATACATTGAAAAGATTGTCTTGGCATCAACCCAGGAGATCCTCTGGCAGGGCGCGATTGGGTGTCATGCGGAGCTCTCATCCGCATCGTCATTGAAAAGCCAGGGCTGCCTCTCCCAGGCATGGAGCAGCGCGATGTTTGTGGAGATGGTGGTGGAGTTATGTAAGGAGTAGTTCTCGTATTTCTAATCTCCGCTTATTGAGGTGTCGCCGTATTGAGTTTTGGAGATTAAATTTGAATAGTTATCGTAGAAAGATAGCTATCTATGTTTTAAGATTATTTAGCGCATAGTCTCAAAAATGTGGAGGGGTCAATTATTGGGATGCTTTCAAAGTCCTTGAGATTTAGCAAGTGCTTGTTGTCCCCTGTGACGATATAGTCTGCTTTGCCAGAAATTGCGCACTCTAGGTACATATTGTCTGATGGGTCTTCTTTGATGAAATCTACCCTATGAGTGACTTCGACCATTATGGCTATCTCCATCAGAATAGAAACGAATCTGGCTTTTTGCTCTTCTGTAAAATTGAATTTGGGATAATTTATGACCCTTAAGAGTTCTTCCAATTGTTTGGCTGAGACCAAAAGTTCAAATTCCCCATCGACAATTTTTTGAAAGATCTTCCTTGCTTTGCCGTCCCATCCCAAAGCAGAAACTAGTACATTAGTGTCCAGCACTAACCTCTTGCCCATTTAACTGCCTCATTGACATCCTTTTCGGTTATTTGGGCCTTGCGGAACTGTTTTTCCACTTCTTTGGCCAAGGCGGTGAATTCCTCTCTGACATTAGGCATCTTAATTTTTTTGAACAAAACTCCGCCTTTAACATGGAAAGGCACAAAACGATCCGTGGGCTTAAATCCTTCCATCTCCCTAATTTCTTTGGGAACCACAAGCTGCCCTTTAGGGGACATTTTCACAAGTTCTAAATCTTCCATTGGGATCACCTAGTTTAACAGTTTAACTGTTAAACTATATAAATTTTCCTATTAAAAAAGGGCCTGCACATCCGGGATAGTACAGCCGCGGGTGCCGCCATTATCCGAAACCTCCTGCGCGAGAGGTTGTCGTAGTGACTTTAAGGGTTTACTTCCCGTAAGAATTCTGCTGGCCTGAGTATCTTGATGCCCTTATACGCCTTCAGCTTGAGTAAGTGATTATCCTGCGTCACTATGTATCGGCTGTTACTGGTGATTGCGCATTCCAGTATCCGATCATCAGTCGGGTCGTCCTTGATGATTTCTATGCGTATTTTTGGCTCCACTATTTTGGCAAAGGAGAAGGGGTCTATCATTGCCGTGATCTCTTCCTTGCTTCTTCCAAAGTCCCTTGCGAGCACTCTTCTGATCTCGGTGAGGATATGAGAAGAGGCGAATACCTCAACTTCCCCTTCCACGGCCAAGTTTACAACCAGATAAGGATCTCCCTTCCAAAAAATCGAGGAGATGTATATATTGGTGTCAAAAACAACCCTATCCACTCTTTACGCCCCTGCCTTTGTGGATAATCTTCATGACATCCGTTTGCTTCCAGCCTTTCTCTTTTGCAAGTTTCACTCCCCATGCATGGATTTTATCAAAAGTCTCCTTTGCGGAAGGCACGTCCACTTTCTTGAGCACGATAGTGTCTTCCCTTCCAAAAATGACAAAGCTTGTCCCCGTCATTAAGGATAGCTGATCTCTTAGCTCCTTCGGAACCACTATTTGTCCTTTTGAAGACATGGTTATGATTTCACTCATGGGTATCACCAGTAAGCAAGTAAGCATAGCTTACTTATAAATCTTCCTATGGAAAAAGGGCCTGCACATCCGGGATATTGCAGCCGCGGGAAGCCGCCATTATCCGTATCAACTTGCCCGACCAGCGCGCCGTCTTGATAAATATATTCTTCAGTATAATTTCCAGAAGAATTCTCAATCACTAAATATTCATTTGAGATGTAGTAGATGGTGTAGTTCTTAGTGCCGTTGTGATAGACATCTTTGATTAAAATCCGTTCTTCAACAGGATGCCAGGTGTACTCTTCCAAAACGGGCCCCGTGCTAAGGTTGCCGCTCCTGATTCTTATGAGTTGGTTTAATTCATTATACTCCCAATAATAGGAATTGCCCGTTATAAGATTTCCGCCCCCGCCGACCTGGGAGATTAAGTTTCCAGCCGCATCGTAGGCGTAGTTCCACGTCCCAGATCAGGGTCTTTGAGACGAATCTTGCGCCCAGAGAATCATAAGTAAAAAAAGAGCTGGCTATTTCTTCTCTCTCTTTCCAACATGCGACCTATGCGAGAAATAGTTCGCAAGCGCAATGAGCAGTATGCTCACGGCAAGGTAGAGGATGCTCAATGGCTCCTTGAACTCAAGCACCACGACCTTCTTGAAGAAATACACCATGAGGATGATAACGATGACCTTGGTGAGCACCGCCTTCAATTCCTCAAGAGAGTGAAAGGTGAGCCATTTGGGGTAGATGCTCTTCCCGGCCTTTCCGTTTTTCCCATTGCCCTTGATGACATCAATCTCGCTGATGAACAGCTCATAAATGCCAAGCGAGATGATGATGAGGATGATGCCGAGCAAAAACTCGTCAAGCGAGGAGATGAGGTGCACAATCACCACGTTTGGCTCAATCTCTGAGTGGGTGCTGAGGGATTCTGTGATTTCCCGCACTGCCTTAACGGTGCTCTCAATGCCGAGAAAAAACGCGACCAATGAGGAGGCAAGAAGCGAGATGACTGCAATCAGAATGACAAAGCGGAAATTCCAAAGCCATTTCTCAAATACCTCTTCGAGCTTGTTTGCCATGGGACTTCGAAAGAAAGTGACTATAAAAAGATTGCCATAATCTACTGCTCCTCATCCTTTTCGGGCGCTTTTAGCTGCTTTCTCCCCATGGCCTCCGAAACGATGCTCTCAACCTCTCCCTGCGTGACGAACTTGATTGGGTTCCACATCGAGATGTAGCGCTCTAGCACCTTGACATCATCCTGCCTTGCAAGGGACTGCATCTCCTTGAGCACAAGCGCCATCTTATCGCGCATCTCATGCAGTTCCCTTCTCAACTCGTTGATGTCGGAAGTGAGCGCCTTGAATTCCGTTGCCGAATGCCGGTTCTTAACAAGGATGTTCTCCTCGGTCACCTGCACAATCTTGCGCAGGTTGGTGTGGCTCTGCTCAATGGTGCGGACCCTCCTTTCAATAGACGAGAGATCAATTGGCGCGAACTGCTCTTGCGCAGGGGGGCTTTGCTTGGAGAAAGTGATTCCCATGGGGATGCCATGGAAAGGGATATATTAAAGGTTATGTGAGTATGGGGAAGTGGTGTTGCGCAAAAACCAAAAGATTTAAAAGGGAAATAACATAAAATGTATATTAAATTAGTTTATATATTTGCTATATTAAATATATTTTATATTATAATGGAAAATATGGTGTATCCATAAGATGAAAAAGCCCATCAGCGCGACCATTGAGGAAGAGCTCATCTCCTGGATAGAGTCAGAGGTTGATGGCAGCAAATTCCGAAACAAGTCCCACCTCATAGAAGTCGCCCTCCAGAACATGCGCAAGGGGGTGAAGAAATAATGGCGCTCTTCGGCGATTCGAAAAAACCCTTCTCCTATGATATCATTAGGGAAGGCGATGACACCATTCTCTCAGTTGATATGGAGCAATACCCTTTGGTGCCTTCCATTGAAGATGATCCCATCTGCATGTCGCGCACAATCGATCTCCTTGCCGAGGCGGGAATAATTACCAAAGTGGTGTTTGCGCAGAAGCGCAACTATGAATACAATTTCTCCCAGACAAGCATGCTTCGGGAGTTTGGCCTTCTCTTCAAGCAGCTTTCAAAGGGCAAAGGGGCATCGCCAGCGTTTGCGTTGCTTGGCGATGTTGCGTGCTCGCGTTATGTTGCCCCGTGGTATACTTTCATCCAAAATATAATCGCAGACCAAATCAAGAAGGATCCTGTCGGCGCTTATCTCGATTTGAAAAGGGAGATGAGGGATGAGCGCATTACTATTGACAAGTCTGCAGACCAGCAGTTCGTCAGCTGCAGCCGTAAATACCTTGCAGCCCTCCAGTATCTCTCAGGTCTTCTTGAGCGCACAAAGCTCATTTCGGCAGCACAGCCCTTCCTTGCCGGATACAAGGTTGGCGAGCGGGACGTCTATCGCCGGCTCTTCGCCCCCGAAATACGCCCGGATTTCATGTTTACAAAGCTCATGGCAAATTTTCCCGCTGATGGTGAGGAGATTGACAGCTATTCCATTGACAAGAATACCGAGGTCACCATTTTCAAGCTCCCTGACACCGTGCATTACCTCTATCATCTCTCACCTCCGGAATTCAAGCTTGATGAGGCAAAGTATGAGATCCTAGACAGCGCCCGAAAAATCCTCTCGGAGCATAAGCCCACTAAGACCGAGTTTGTCAATCCTGAGCGCATGCGCGAGGTCTTCTCAAACATCGGAGCTGACCTTATTGAGGAGCTCGCATCGTACCGAAACCTGAAAATGTCCTCCAAGGATATCGAAGAGTTGACAAAAATTCTGGTCAGGTACAGTGTGGGCTTCGGGCTCATCGAAGTGCTCTTGCAGGACGAGCGCGTACAGGACATTACCATCAACTCTCCCATGGGCGAGATTCCCATGTTCATTGTGCACCAGGATTACACGGACTGCAAGACCAATATTATCCCAACAAGGACTGACGCGGAGTCGTGGGCATCAAAACTCCGCCTGATTTCAGGAAGCCCGCTGGACGAGGCAAATCCCATTCTGGATTCTGAGCTCCTCATTCCCGGCGCAAACGCAAGGGTTGCGGCAATTACCGCCCCTCTCAATCCCACGGGACTTGCATTTGCTTTGCGCAGGCATCGGGACAAGCCGTGGACCCTTCCATTATTCGTCAAGAACCGCATGCTCACTTCTCTCGCGGCAGGCATCATATCATTCGTGGTGGATGGGGCGCGCACCATGCTTGTCGCAGGGACAAGAAGCGCGGGAAAGACTGCATTGCTCGGAGCAGTTCTTGTGGAGCTCATGCGCAAGTACCGCGTCATCACAATTGAGGATACTTTGGAGCTTCCGACCAAGGCGCTCAGGGATTATGGATACAATATACAATCGATGAAGGTCGCAGCAGCTCTCACCAAGGGCTCTGCGGATGTCTCTGCCGAGGAAGGCATCCGCACAACGCTAAGGATGGGGGATTCAGCCCTCATAGTGGGCGAAATCAGGAGCAGGGAAGCGCTGGCATTGTATGAGGCAATGCGCATCGGTGCCTTGGCAAACATTGTAGCGGGCACCATCCACGGAGATTCTCCTTATGGCGTCTTTGATCGCGTGGTCAATGATCTTGGCGTTCCCAGGACATCGTTCAAGGCGACTGATATTATCATCGTCGCAAACCCCATCCGAACCGCTGATGGGTTGCGCCGCTGGAGGAGGGTGACTCAGATAACGGAAGTGAGAAAGCAATGGACAAATGATCCGCTGGAAGAAAACGGCTTTGTTGATTTGATGAAGTATGATGCTAAAGTGGATGAGTTGGTTCCCACCGAAGACTTGATTCATGGGGATTCTGACATTCTAAAGGGAATAGCTGCAAATGTCAAGGACTGGGCAGGCAACTGGGATTCTGTATGGGATAATATTCTTTTGCGCGCAAAAATCAAGCAGACTATGGTGGATATTGCCACAAAGACCAACAACTGGGATCTGATTGAAGCGGAATTCGTAATCCAAAGCAATGATCAGTTCCACAAGATCTCAGATACGGTAAAGGAAGAGGTGGGCAGTCTTGATTGTGACAAGATATATTTTGAATGGAACGAATGGTTCAAAAGGCATATCAAGAAAACAGTCATCAGGCAGCAGTTGAATTAAGCAATTGATAAGCCAAGGGAAGTGGGCAAATAGCATAATTCAATTGCAGATAAAAAAGTGGATATATTATTATAATCATAAAAAGAGGTGAAAGGTGCCAAGTGTAGAGGAGCAGCTGCGTCTGCGTAATTTAATAGACCTATACAAGCGCAACCTGGAGCGGGAGCTTGGGGTGAATGTGGAGAAATCCACACAGGTGAACTCGCGCGAGTATCAGCAGTTCAAGCGGGAGTTCATGCCTGCCCACTTGAGCTGGTACGAAAAGGCATGCAACCTTAGCGAAAAGCTCTTGCGGGTAAAACCAGACACCAAACAGGCAGAAGATCTGCAGGAGTCAATCACCGTCTGCCATCTTGGGATCACCCCGTCAGGAGCCATTTCGTTCTCCTTTCTTGCCCCTCTCCTCATCGTCTTAATCGGATCGCTTTTCTCCTATGCGCTTTTCCAGTCCACCTTCTTCATCATCCTTTTCCTCATCCTCGGCGCGACGCTTGTGAAGGTGTTTGCGAAAGTCCCTGAATTCCTTGCAAACAATTGGCGCCTTTCGGCAAGCAACCAGATGGTGCTCTCCATTTTCTACGTGGTGACCTACATGCGCCACACCCCGAATCTTGAGAACGCGATCATCTTTGCGGCAGACCATCTTGCGCCACCTCTTGCGCTTGATCTCAAGAAAGTGAGCTGGGATGTGGAAACGGAGAAATACCCCTCGCTCAAGGAGTCCCTGGATGCGTATCTTGAGACCTGGAAGAAATGGAACATGGAGTTTATCGAGGCGTTCCACCTCATAGAGTCCTCGCTGTATGAGGGCGATGATGCCCGCCGGCTCAATACCCTCGATAAGGCATTGGATGTCATCCTCGATGAGACCTATGAGAAGATGCTGCACTATGCCCATAATCTCCAGAACCCAATCACCATGCTCCACATGCTTGGCGTCATCATGCCAATTCTGGGACTTGTGATTTTGCCGCTCGTTGTGAGTTTCACCCAGAACGCGAAATGGTACCATATCGCCCTGCTCTATAACGTTGTGCTGCCCATTTTAGTCTATTATCTGGGCAAGAACATCCTCTCCAAGCGCCCAACCGGCTATGGCGACACGGACATCTCGGAGGAGAATCCAGAGCTGAAGAAATACAAATACATTGTGCTCAACCTTGGCGGAGTGGAAGTGCAGATGAGCCCATTGGTTGTGAGCAGTGTTGTGTTCATGGTCTGCTTCTTCATCGGCATCTCTCCTTTGCTCATGCATTTCCTCGGCATCCCTGATTTTGGCTTCGGAGGAGAGGATGTGCACAGCCAGTGCGGCTCAAGCTTTTGCATGCTAGAGTATAAAGAGAATGTGGAGACCGGGCAGATAATCGGCCCATTTGGTTTGGGGGCTGCGCTCATCAGTTTGTTTGTTCCGCTGAGTTTCGGCCTTCTCATCGGCATCTATTATCGCCTGCGCTCAAAGGACGTCATCAAGATTCGGAACCGGGCAAAGCAGCTGGAAATGGAGTTTGCAGCTGCCCTCTTCCAGCTGGGCAACCGGCTTGGGGACAATCTTCCGGTTGAGATTGCGGTGGAAAAAGTGGCCTCAGGCATGGAAGGCACCATATCTGGGAATTTCTTTCGTCTGGTGAGCATGAACCAGCGCAGGATGGGTATGGGTATTGAAGATGCCATCTTCGACCCAAAGCACGGAGCGCTTGTGCAGTTCCCTTCTAGCATGATAGAAAGCTCGATGAAAGTCCTCACGCAAAGCATCAAGAAAGGTCCAAGGATTGCTGCCCAGGCATTGACAAACGTCTCGCGCTACATTAAGGAGATCCACAAGGTGGACGAGCGGCTAAAAGACATCATGGCAGACATCATCTCCTCCATGAAATCGCAGATAAGTTTTTTGGCTCCTGCAATTGCAGGCGTTGTCATTGGCATAACCTCCATGGTAACAACCATCTTAAGCAAGCTCGGCCAGCAGCTAAAAGAAGTGACCACAAGTGTCGGAACAGACGCGGCAGTGGCCCCTACCGGCTTGATTAATATTTTCGGGGATGGCATTCCGACGTTCCATTTCCAAATCATTGTGGGAATCTATGTTGTGCAGATTGTCTATATTCTCACCATCATGGCGAATGGCATTGAGAACGGGGCTGATAAGCTCAATGAGGAATACCTTCTCGGAGTGAACATGATTAGGAGCACACTACTCTACATCTTCATCGCGCTTGCGGTCATGATCGCCTTCAATATGATCGCGGGGAAGATACTGACATCAACGCTTGCGGGGTGAGGGAAAGGTGCAATAAGAGAAGACCAGTATCCAATATTCATTTCTTGTAGATATTCTCAATCCACCTTCTCCTAAAGAAAGGCAGTGTCAATGTGGAGAAGAGAAATCCAACTGTCGGCACAAGCGCAGTAAGCCATGGCCTAGGCGCTCCAATGGTCCAGAGGAAGATGACTGCCACCAAATATGTGGCGAGCGCGATAATTGCCCTTCGTGTTTTGCTGATTTCCCGTGCCTTGTCCAGTTCGACTTTTCTGTTTCGTTCCTGGAGTTCAGATAAGTCTCTGTGCATATGATAATGAAGTAGTTTGGATATTAAAAAGGTTATCAAAAAAATAAATGGGGACGGGGAAATTTGAATTCCCGACAACTACGTGCCTAAGAGGCTGAACTTCTTCAGCGTACTGAGCTGCATTCATCATGCATGTGCTCTCCCAGGCTGAGCTACGTCCCCAAGTAAGGCGAAGTTGCTCTAGATGATTTAAATAAGTTATGGTTTAAGAAAAACACGGGCTAAATCACATCTTCCTCATCATCAATCAGCGCGCCATCAAGCATTTCATCTCCCTTTTGCGGCTTAGCAGCTGGCTTTGCCACTTGGGCATCTTCCTTTTTGTGCTTCTCCGGGTCTTCTGGGACGACTTCAATTGTGCCAAATCGTCCGGTGGAAACCTGAAGTTCACCCTGCCATTCAGAAACATAGCCGTTGGTTATCTTGATATGATCGCCGCCCTTGACCTTTTCAATCTCATCGTTCCAAAGCGTGATTTTTACATCTCCCGTCCCATCCTTCCCGACAGCAGTGGAAACCCTTCCGGGCTTGCCGAATTTCTGGAACTCGCGCGCGGGACCGACATCAAGGATGTCAAGCTCAATATTCACATTCCCCTGTTTTGGCTGCAGTTCTTTGACAGTTGTCATAGTGGCTCAAGATCAGTAATTTTTAATGGTGTCTTTAAGGGAGGTATATATGCATCATTTAATAATTTTTCCTACTTCCCCAAGCGTCGCCCCATCAATAAGATTCCTCAGGGTATCACGGATGCCATCCATAGGAACCCGTGCCTGCTTGGTCGAGTCCCTTTCCCGAATGGTGACAGTTCCATCTTCCAGCCCGTCAAAATCAACCGTGATGCAGAAAGGTGTGCCTGCCTCATCGTTTCGAGCGTATCTTCTTCCGACAGTGCCGGATTGGTCATAAGTGCAGGGGAATTCCTTGGATAATTCATTGAAGAGTTCCTTTGCCTTGGTGATGAGCTGTTCCTTATTGACTAGTGGAAATATGCCTGCCTTGATAGGCGCCAATTTTGGATGAAGATGTAATACTACATTCTCCCGCTGCAAATCAAGATCGTAGGCGTCAAAGAGAAAGACAAGAAATGCCCGCTCCACGCCCTGTGCCGGCTCGCATATCACGTGAGGGATCACTTTTTTCTTGGTCTCCTCATCAAAGATGCCAAGGTCTGCCTTTGAATGCTTCATGTGCTGCGTGAGATCAAAATCAGTCCGATTCGCAAATCCCTGCAATTCTTTCCATCCAAAGGGGAATTTATACTCAAGATCCCAGGTGTCAAGCGCGTAATGGCTCAGCTCATCTTTCACGTGCTGGCGTATCCTGAAATGATCGGCCTTGGCGCCAAGGGTGATGAACCATTTGTGCATGGTTGCCATCCAATAGCCATGCCAGGGAGTCTTGATGATATGATTTTTGAGGGCATCCCGTATGGACATCTTTTGCATGTCCTTTCCGCCCTTTTGCATTGGTTCCGAGTAGATATTAAGTTCGTGATCCACCACTTCATGTATAAAAGGGCACACCGCATATTTCTCGGGGTGGACAAAATACTCAATTTCCATAAGCTCAAATTCCCGCATCCGGAAAAGAAAATCCCTTGGGGAGATTTCGTTCCGATATGCCTTCCCTATCTGCGCGATGCCAAAAGGCAGCTTGAGCCGCGCGTTTTCAGAGATGAGACGAAAATCAGCGAACATGAGCTGCGCGGTCTCCGGCCGCAGATAGGCAATCGACGTTTCTGTCTTAATAGGCCCAACAGTCGTGTCAAACATGAGATTGAATTTTTTTGGTTCGCCAAGTGTTGCGTTTCCGCACTTTGGGCACTTGATGCCCTTCTCCTTTATGAGATTTCCAAGCTCCGAAGCGTCCATTCCCGCTGTTTGCAACTTGAGCTTATCCTCAATCAGGTAATCTGCCCTATGGCGCGCATTGCATTTACTGCACTCCACAAGAACATCGGAAAAGCCGCCCACATGCCCTGATGCCTTCCAGACCTGGGGATGGGTGATGATTGAGCCGTCCATACCAGCAATATCCCCCCTGCCATGCACAAAGCTCTTCCACCACTGCTGCTTGATATTGTTTTTAAGCTCAACGC
This sequence comes from uncultured Methanosarcinales archaeon, assembly GCA_964438385.1. GTDB lineage: Archaea > Nanobdellota > Nanobdellia > Woesearchaeales > GW2011-AR4 > GW2011-AR11. The sequence continues at coordinate 47,294 of CAYTKI010000002.1, forward strand.
CTAGGGGACCAAAATCGAAAAAGCCGGAAAGCCCGCCATATATCTCCGCAGTTGGATAGACAAAACCCTTGCGCTTGCAGAAGGTAGCCATCTCCTCTATCGTTATCGTCATGGGATTAGAAGGTTATTGGCTTTATTTAAATGTTATGAGGGAGGGGGACTTTGACCAATGGAAGATCCAAATAATTTTCTCTTGTAATCTATACGCATGCGTACCCATGAACCAAAAGCGCCAGGAATCAGATAGCCAATTAAAAAAGATGCCAAAGGGGGGATATAATCAAGTTTGAGGAGAGAGTAATGAAAAATAAATTTTAATGAATTACCGGCAATGCTTCCTTTTACGTTGGAAATAGTGAGTTTTTTTGAGTAGTCCAAGGGTGAATATTGGGATATATGGCCGAAGTTATAGCGATGATAGATAAGCAGATTTGCAGCCAAATTGGTTGTAGTTTTTATAATGACAGTCGTTGCAGCATTGACCAATTCTCCCATTCCGTGAGAAGACATAAAATATGTTGCAGTTCCGGCTGCCAAATATCCTGCAGCCGATGCGCCGGTAATTGAAGTGAAATAGCGCAGGTTTTCCCTTGTTAATGCCAGTTGAAGAAAGGCATTTTTCTGAGAGAAATCATATGCTTTTTGAATAATGTCAGAGAGTGATAACACTATAGGATAGGGAGAGAGAAGGAACTTAAAAATCCTATGAAAATTAAGGCATGGTTTTTTTCAGCCACCCAACTTCCTCCTCATCCAAATCAAGCTCCTCAATGAGCTTTGGCTGCAGTGCCTTGTTTTTGCTGAAGAGGTAGGTGAAATAAGGCATCGTGCTTTTCAGCGCTTCCCGAGCAGAAGTGTGTGTCCGCTCGGCGATCTTCTCTGCGATCGCCTTCTTCTTCATGGATTTCTGCTTCGCCCACCACAATTTGAGGATGCGCCCAGTCGGCTTGTATTCCACAAAACCGGGATATTTTTCATCCTTCGCGACGGCAACCCCCCCTGAAAGAAAGGCATTCGCATACACAAGGAAGCGGTAGTGCTGCCACCTGCGAATGCGGCGATTGAAGACATCCGCCTTCGAGAGCGCATCATAGGCCCGCGCAAGGTCTGCCGGGTTTATGTATTCCTTTGGCAAGTTCTCATCAAGCCAGAGCATGCGCTCATTCACGTCCTCATCAACCGCGTCAAATGCCTTTAATGCGACCTCAAGTGAGGTGGTTTTGAGAATTTTTTGCAGCGCGGAGATGATGGTCTCAGTCCTGTCGCGATCGCTTAGCTCTTCTACAGCTTCCTTGGTCACTGCTTTGCTGATGATAGAAATAACCTGCAGGTTGTTGATGGCGGCCCGTGCGTCCCCTCCTGCCCTGCGTGCAAGTGTCTTTAGTGAATCTTCATCATAGATTATTTTTTCAATGCCGCAGATTGTCTTGAGAATGGCAGTTATGGTGGCAGGGGAGAGCTCGGAGAATTCTATCAAGGAAGATTTTGAGCGCAGCGAGCTGAGTTTGTTGTCAAAGGGGTTGGTCGCAGTGAGAACAATGGGAAATGTTGTTGATTCGATTTGTCTCACAAGCTCCTGCACTCCCCCCCTATCTTGATTTCCTGCAAGGCCATCTATCTCATCGATGAGAATGAGTTTTTTTCGGAAGAAAAGGCTCTGCTGCCCAATCGCCCCGCCAACTATTGAGGAGATACCTTCCGCATTGCGAAAGTCAGAGGCATTCACCTCGATGATCTCAAGGTTGTGCTCATGCGCAATCGCATAGACCGCACTAGTTTTTCCCGATCCGCTCGGGCCGTAGATGAGTGCCGCTTTCTTCTTCTGGCTCTTAAAGTCCCTAATGAATAGGGAGAGCTTGCGTAGCGGCTCATCCTGTCCGATAATCTCTTTGGTGCTTCTTGGGCAGTGGCGGTCGATGAAGGGTTTCATATATTGGATGAATGAGTAACACTATATTAATGTTTCAGATAAACGTTTTATTCATAATAAGGGGTTATAGCGTAACGTACATTATTGTGTCTCTGTTGAACTGCAGCGACTATTGTTGGCAGTCTTCCATGTGCATCTTGGCTAAGCAGCAATTCAAGTTTTCTCAATTGAAGATGTTCGCGAGGATTGCCCTCTCTACGATAATAACCTGCCAATCTGTCATGAACATTTCTTGCAATACCTGCATCCTTAAATTGTGCAACATATGCAAAGGACATATTCTTCCTCCAAGTTTTTTCTTGAAGCATATCCGTAGAACAATCAAGAATCATTGGCCCCCGAAACGAATATGCTTATGTGGGGCCTAAATAATCAGCAGAATTGAGGGCAGCAGGACTAAGGATTGAATGCCGGTTCCAAAAAGCCCGCTTGATCTCATGGAGAATGAAATGGTGCGCTTCTATTTAAATGTTATTTTTTTGCGGTGTTTTCACCACCAACATTTATAAAGAATTTTCCTCCGCTATGGGCAATGGAAGAGAAGAGGAATTACAATCCCAAGGAAGCCGAGCCGCGCCTGAGGGAGTTCTGGGAAAAAGAGAATGTCTATTCATTCGATGAGCATTCTAAAAAAGAGATTTACTCCATCGACACTCCCCCGCCGACTGTTTCAGGGGCAATGCATATAGGCCATGCGTTCTCCTACTCTCAGCAGGATTTTATTGCCCGTTTTCAGCGGATGAAGGGAAAAAGTGTCTTTTATCCCTACGGAACAGATGACAATGGGCTTGCAACCGAGCGCTTAATTGAAAAGCTCAGGGGAGTTTCCTCAAGAAAGATGGCAAGGGATGAGTTCATTGCGCTCTGCCTTAAGACTCTTGATGAGATAAGGCCTGATTTCATCCAGGACTGGAAGAACATCGGGATATCAGCGGACTTCTCTATCTTCTACTCCACAATCAACGACCACTGCCGAAGGATTTCCCAGCGTTCGTTCATCCAGCTCCACAAAAAAGATAGGATCTACCGCCAGTTCCGCCCGGTGATTTTCTGCCCGCAGTGCCGAACTGCCATTGCCCAGGTCGAGATGCAGGATGCGCGCCTCAAGTCAACGCTCAACTACATTAAAGCAAAAACGAATGATGGCTCATTTCTTATTTATGCTACAACAAGGCCGGAAGTGCTCTACGGCTGCGTAGGGATGAGTATCAAGAAAGACGGCGAGTATGTGAAAATTAAAGTTGGGGATGAAACGTGGGTCACAAGCAAGGATTCCCTGCCATTCTTTGAAAAGCATTTCCAGTTCAAGGTAATGGGAGAGCTGAAAGGAAAAGACCTGATCGGCCTTGAAGTCACAATTCCAATCGCTCAAAACAAGGTGAAAGTCACCCATGATGATCTGACAGAGACGGGCTATGGCACTGGAATTGTTTACTACTGCACCTATGGGGGCAATGACTGCATCGAGTGGCTCACAAGGCATCCGAGCGTTGAGCCGATCCATGTCATGGGAGTTGATGGAAGATACAACGAGAAATCAGGAAAATATCATAGCATGACTTCGCAGGAAGCAAGAAAAGCCGCTCTTGAGGATCTTAAAAAAGATGGCGCGCTTATTAGAAAAGAGCCCATCGAGCACGCGGTGAATGTCCATGAGCGCTGCGGGGCGGAAATAGAGTATGTGGCAACAGACCAATGGTTCATCCGCTATCTTGACCTCAAGGAGGAGTTCCTCAGGCGGGGGCAAGAGATTGCATGGTATCCAAAGCATATGCGCATCCGCTTTGAGAACTGGATCAATGGGCTGAAGTGGGACTGGAACATTTCCCGCCAGAGGCATTTTGGAGTTCCCATCCCTGCATGGTACTGCAAGAAATGTAATGAAATTGTCCTCGCTGATGAATCCCAGCTTCCTGTTGATCCCATTAAGGATAAGCCCAAGCATCCCTGCAAATGCGGCTCAAAGGAATATATTGGGGATAAGGATGTGCTTGACACCTGGGCGACTTCTTCGCTCACTCCTCAGTTGGCGATTGAGTTGTATAATGGAAAACCCATCTACACCAAATTATTTCCCATGAGCTTAAGGCCGCAGGCGCACGATATCATAACCTTTTGGCTCTTTAATACTGTCGTGAAAAGCCACTTGCATGTGGGCTCAATTCCTTGGAAGAATGTCATGATCTCGGGCTTTGCGCTTGATCCGCACGGAAAGAAGATGTCAAAGAGCAAGGGAAATGTCATCTCGCCCCAGGAAATGATAACGAAGTATTCCGCGGACGCCTTGCGCTTCTGGGCAGCGGGCTCCTCCTTGGGAGATGACATGCCGTTTCAGGAAAAGGACCTGGTCACCGGGCAGAAATTCATTACAAAGATCTGGAACGCAGCTATCTTCGCGGGCATCCATCTCGAAGGGTATGCGCCAAAAAAGCTAAAAAAATTGGAGCTTATGGACAGATGGATTTTGTCGAAATTAAGTTTTATCATTGATGAATCAACGGAAACCTTTGAGCGCTACGAGTATGCGAAGACAAAATTGGAAGTTGAGAAGTTCTTCTGGCACACCTTCTGCGACAATTATCTGGAAATTGTTAAGGATAGGATGTACAATGCGGAGAAGCGGGGCGTTGAGGCAAAGGAATCTGCGCAATTCGGGCTTTATACGTGCCTCTTAAGCATTCTCAAACTCATGGCCCCAATCATGCCCTACATTACCGAGGAGATTTATCAGAACTCCTTCAGGAAAAACGAGAAAGCGAAGAGCATACACCTCTCTTCCTGGCCGGTGTTTTCGATGAAGGATGAGGGGGCGGAGAAGACAGGTGATTTCTTCATCTCCGTTCTCGATGCGGTGCGAAAAGAGAAAACCCAAAGGAAGCTCTCGCTTAAGGCGCAAGTGAAGCTGCTTGACCTGAAAGGGCCGATCTCAGAGGAGCAGTTTGAGGACATCAAGGATGATCTGATGGCGGCGAGCGGGGCGGAAAGCGTCAAATTTTCATCTGAGGGTGAATTTTCAATTTCTATCATGATATGAAACCACTTAAAAGTATATAAATTTAAATATATCTTCTCGCGCCTTCTTATGGGGAAAAATAAGTTGGGATGATTAAACAGGTAAAAGAAGTAAAACAAGGGAAAGGGTCATGAAAAGGTCAATAAATTTTGGGATTGTGTCTGATGCTCATCGGAGAAGTAGACGGTTAGAAGAAGCAAACAGGGATAAGTATACACTCCAGAGACCAAATCCCGTGGAAGAAACAGGTACTAATAGTTTTCTGGAAGCATTAGGGTTTGATTGTGGAGATATGAATAGACTGGCATTGGGTTTTTCAGGAAGACTCATAAATGTCAATGAGGATTTTTTTAAATTGGGGACTTTAGTTTACATAGATCACCTCCTAGGAGAGGATGCTATAAGGAATATCTCACCCGATGAGAGTCCCATATTAAAGCGCGACGTCACTGCATGCATGGAAATCCTGATGCAAACGTGGCGAGAAGGCGGGGAAGAATATCTAAGAACAATGTTATCAGCTAGATCTGACCTAGCACCAATCGCGCTTAAATCCGTATCCATTTTGGAACAATTAGCGCAAAATGCCAAGACCCAAGAAACGAGAACAGCACTCGAATCAAGAGTTTATTCTCTAAAAAAACACGTTGGAGGAATGCCTGTAGTTCTTAATACTATTATGTTGAGTTATTAGATTACGAAGTCATATTTTCTTCCACACCACTCCATCCTTTGTATCCTCAAGGATGATTCCCTTTTTCTTTAATTGATTCCGAATTTTATCCGCCTTCCCAAAGTCCTTCGCCTTCCGCGCATCCTCTCGCTCTAAAACAAGCGCCTCGATCTCCCCATCAAGCTCTCCCTGCTCCTCAATCACCCCAAGGACGGAGTCAAATCTTTTCAGGGCATCAAGGATCGGAGCGGCGTCATCTGCGCCTATGTTTCCGCCATCGATTAAGGCGTTCACTTCGCGGATGAAATCGAACAGATGCGCAAGGGCATTGCTGATATTCAAATCATCATCAAGCTCTTGTGCGAATTCTTTCTCTATTTTTTTGATGAGTTGGATGGTTTCTTTGGTGGGTTTTTGTGGTTTTGAGTTTTTATCTTTGTTGATTTTATTTTTTCCAGTGCTGTTTTTTCCGTCAATGGCCTTCAGTCGCAAGACAAAATCATTGATCCTTGATACAGCCTGCTGCGCCCCATGAAGCGCCTCCTCAGTCAGGTTGAGCTGCACCCGATAGTGCGTGGAGAGCAAAAAATACCTGATAGCGGATGGCTTATGGCCCTTCTTCATCAGGTCGCGAAGAGTGTAGAAATTCCCAAGCGACTTTGACATCTTCTTCCCATCGATGAGCAAATGCTCATTGTGGAACCAGTACTTGGAAAATCGCTTACCCGTTGCCCCCTCGCTCTGCGCTATCTCATTCTCATGGTGCGGGAAGATCAGATCAACCCCTCCCGCGTGCAGATCAAAGCTCTCCCCCAGGTGCTCGATTGCCATTGCCGAGCACTCGATGTGCCAGCCTGGCCTTCCCTTGCCAAGCTCGGTTTGCCAAAAGACTTCGCCATCTTCCTTATCATGCGCTTTCCAGAGCGCAAAATCCTGCGCATTCTCCTTCTCATAAGAGTCCTGCCTAACGCGCGCTCCTGCTTTGAGCGATGCAAGCTTTGTGTGCGATAGTTTCCCATAGTCCTTGAAGGATGCGATGTTGTAGTAGGTCGAGCCATCCTCGCTGGTGTATGCGTGCTTTCGTGCGAGAAGCTTCTTGATGATCGCAACCATCGCTGCGATGTGCTCTGTGGCCTTGGGATAAAGATCCGCCCTTCTGATCGAGAGCGCGTCAAGATCATTGAAGAACTCCCGCGTATAGAGCTCCGTGATCGATTTCGCGTTTTTTCCTTCCTGCGCCGATCTCCTAATGATCTTATCATCGACATCGGTGATGTTCATCACGTGCATCACTTCATGCCCATTGTAGAGCAGGTAGCGCTTGAGAAGGTCAACGCACACATACGCGCGGAAATTGCCGATATGCGCATGGTCATAGACTGTCGGTCCGCAGGAGTAGAAGCGCACAACCTTTGGGTCAAGGGGCCTAAATGCCTCAATCTTTCGTGTCAGCGTGTTGTAGATCTCAAGTGCCATGGGGCTATTGGGTATTTCGGTAGTGCTTAGCGCTGTGGGTTTTAATTAATATTGGTTTTTGAAAAAATAAAAGAAAAAAGCGGGGGATGGGATTCGAACCCATGGATAAGCGCTCTGCAGGCGTTCCCCTTAACCGCTTGGGTACCCCCGCGCTTGGTTAGTCCTGGATTAGTAAAACCATTCTCTTTACAAATGATGATTAGTCCAATTCGGCTCTCTAAACCAAGCTATACAGAATTATGCGGCTGCCTACAGTAGTTTAAATGCTTTTTGGGGGAAAGAACTGCATTCTTATTCTGGGGATAAGGGAGAGAGGGATATCCATTCGGCCAAAAGGCCATCCGAAAGAATGTGATGTAGGGTGTGGCCGAGGCCATCACATATGCTGCCATCTTCTTAGGCAGGTAAAACACCTTGGCTGCTGCTTTTGCCAAAAGTTCAATTACCATCATGCTCCAATTCCTTTCATAGGTTCTATCCATTGTCTCCATGTGTTCACTTGTATTTGAATTCTGCCGTGCGGTTGTTGAAGTCCACTTGCATCAATTCCTTGATGAAGTCTTCCATCGTTGCATAGCTTTTGTGCTGTTCGCTTTGTTTCATTTTTAACACCTCCGATGTCGTTGAGAAATCGTTGACCGGCGCTAAAAATGACAACAGTTAACACGCAAAATAATGGATGGTAGTTCTGCCTACCAGAATATTCATTGATTCCATCCAATTTCGTGCTGTTGCCATTTTATCGTCGATATTGACTTATCTGACTCTAGTTGTTAAACCATTGATACTGTTCCCCTATTTAAAGGTTGCGTTTATAGGTTATCGTGTCTCAATAGGATTTCAGGATTCAGGACGGAAAAATCGAGCAGGGGAAAGCATAAAAAGCAGGTGGAAAAAAGGAGAGTAATGAAACTAAAATTAAGGCAGGATCGCTATTCCCAACAAGAATTAGTGCTTGGTTTCGCCGCACAAATGCGCCTGCAGAAAGCAAAAGTTGCAGTTCTCGGCCTTGGAGCCCTGGGAAGCGTTGCGGCAGAGCTGCTCGCAAGGGCAGGGATTGGGAATCTTACTCTCATTGATCGTGACCTCGTTGAGCTCGGAAATCTCCAGCGGCAGCTCTTATACAAGGAAGGGGATGTTGGAAAGCCAAAGGCAGAGGCGGCCTTTCATCGGCTGAAATCCATTAACTCCGATGTGCATTACAACTGTTTCATTGCGGATATTAATCATAAAAACGTTGAAAAAATATTGACAAAGCACGACCTCATCCTCGATTGCACAGACAACCTCTACACGAGGTTTCTTCTGAACGATTTTTGCAAAAGAAGGGGCATTCCTTGGATTTACGCGGCCGCAATCAAAGAGAAGGGCTGCATCATGCTCATTACCCCAAAAATGCCCTGCTTTCGCTGCACCTATAAGGAAGCGCAGGGGCTTGATACCTGTGATACCATGGGCGTCACAAATGCCATTACAACAGCCATCGCATCCATCCAGGTCAATGAGGCAGTGCATTATCTTTCAATTGGAAAAAAACAAGAGAGCGAAGGGAATGACCAATGCCTAATCAGTATAGATTTCTCATCAGTCTCCATATCAAAAATAAAGACAAGGGAAAATCCCTCATGCCCGGTATGCGTGGGAAAATATGCCTATCTTGACGGAAAAATGGAGCCAAGGCAAATGAGTTATCAATGTTCCGGCACCTATCAGTTTTTTTTGGATGATCTAAACCTCAAGACGCTTAAGAGCAGGTGGAGAAAAATCGGCAGGGTGAGAGAGGGCAAAGGATATCTTTTCTTTGGGGACATTGCTGCCTTTAGCAACGGCAGGGTTATAATCAGGGCAAAGTCGCTTGAATTGGCAAAGGCGGCTCTTGCGAAGTATGTTGGCGTCTAGCAACCGGCTCTGTCCCGAATGAAGGCAGCGCCCCTTCCGTGAGCGAATAAGCAACTGCATCATACAATGCGGAAGGGGAAGTCCCAAACCTTTCCTTCCCTTCGGCTCAGGGAAGAAAAGTTTTACCAATAGAAAGGGCTACGCCTACCGTTTCTTTTCCCAGGGTTTTCTTTGCCCGACCAACGGGAGGGGAAAGAAAAGGCTGACGTGGAGGGAACCGCATATCTGATTGCAACATCCATAAGCGAGCCCAGCGCTGCCCGAAGCGTTAGCGAGATTCGGGACAGAGCCCTAGCAACCTAAATATTTATAAATTGTTATGCAGAGGAAATTCCATGAAAAAGAGGTATTTGCTCCCACTTCTCCTAGCCATGCTTCCCGCTGCATATGCGGCTGGCAATAGCGCATTCGACCCATTGGGCGTGTGGAAGGTGTTTGGCTTTGGCGCAGCGATTCTTGCCATATTTTCAATGATTGCGGTCTGCTTTGGAAGCCACATGAGCGAAGCAAGGAAAAAATTCCTCTTCGTCTTCACTGCCTTCTGTGTCATCGCAGTAACGGCGTATTTCATCATAACGACAGTAGCCCTCAATCTTTCTTCATCAACCAAGGGACCTATCCACTGGCACGCGGATTTTGAGATATACAAGTGCGGGCAGCGCCTTGAACTGGCTGATCCGAAAGGGATGTCAAACCGGGTTGGCTCCTCGGTGTTCCATGGGCACAATGACGACCGCATCCATGTCGAGGGCCCTGTGCTCTTGCCTGAGCATGTGAATGTACAGGAGTTCATCGAAGTTATCGGTGGAAAAATGACTTCTGATGCCTTGGGCATTCCAACAGATGGCGGCATGGTCGAGATGGCAAATGGGCAGCAATGTAATGGCCTTCCCTCAGAGCTTCAGGTTTTTCTGATGAAAGTGGAAAACCCAGGAGATCAGGGGGAATGGCGCTACACGCAAACAAAGCTCTATTCTTTCATTGGGTATGTCCTCTCCCCGTATGCGCAGGTGCCACCTGGAGATTGCATCATCATCGAGTTTGGTCCCACGAAAGAAAAGACAGAGCACTTGTGCGAGACTTTTGAGCTTGCTAAGAAAAGAGGTGAGCTTAGTGGCGGTTGAATCCTACATTCCAACGCTTGGAATCGTCACCATCACCGGGCTGATTGACTCCATAAATCCGTGCGCGATTGGAGTTCTTATCCTCCTTGCGTCGATTCTCATTGCGATGAAATCAAAAAGGGAGCTTTTGCTCTATGGCTTTCTCTACATCTTCGCCATCTTCATCACGTATATTCTCGCAGGGCTTGGCATCCTCTATTTCTTTAACGTCATTCCCCTTGCGGTGAGCGAGTATATCTCAATTGTGGTTGGGGCAATCATTGTAGGCGCAGGGCTCATTGAGATTAAGGATTTTTTCTGGTACGGAGAGGGTATCTCACTTGCGATTTCGCCAAAGAGGGCAAAGCAGATCCACGAGATGACGCGAAGGGTTTCGCTTCCCGGCATATTGATCCTTGGCGTCTTTGTTGCGGCGGTTGAATTGCCCTGCACAGGAGCACCCTATATGGCGATACTCCTTGTCCTCTCGCAGAACTTTGACTTTGCAGCAGCGCTCATGCTGGTATGGTACAATATCCTCTTCATCACGCCCCTCATCGTGATTTTGATGCTAATCTACAGCGGCACAAAAATACAGGAAGTCAAGCGCTGGAAGATGCATAATCGTGCAGCCATGCGCTTAACAATTGGTATCACCCTCATTGTGCTGGGATGGATGCTCATCTTAATCGCAAACGGAACCATAAATCTCGCATAGCGGCCATGAAAAAACAAGAAAAGAAGAAAAGAAATCGGGCAAGAAATGGGAGGGCGCAGAGCGTGCCAATCATCGTGAAGCGCGGCTCGCACGCAGAGGGCTATGATGAGCGAAAAGTCTATGCCTCGGTGTATTTCTCCTGCAGAAATGCGCATCTCCAGGAGATAAAATCCGAGAGGATAGCGGGAAAAGTGGCATCGGTGATAACAAGGATTGCAAAAAAGGAAAGGGTTATATTGTCAGATAGGGTGCATCATCTCATCGCGGAAGAGCTTGCAAAGCATGACAAAGATGCGGCATTCCTCTACCAGACGCACCGCGACCTTTCATAGCGTTACAGTCAAAAAAATCAGGTGCAGGTGAAAGCATGGCAGCAAAGAAAGCGAAGAAAAAACCAGTGAAGAAGGCGGCAATGAAGGAAGCGCCCAAGAAGAACATCATCAAGAGCAAGCATGTGTGCGAGTTCTGCTGAGGTCAATGTAATTTTTCCTGCCCATTTGCGGGCATTTCTTTTCCCAGGGTTTTCTTTGCCCGACCAAAGGGAGGGTAAAGAAAAGGCTGTTACGAAACCTTTAAATAAAACCAAGCCCTTTCCAGTGCTACATTTACAAAAACCGTAAGGGGAAGGTGGCAACATGAACTACAAACTAATCATTCTGATGATGCTAATTGTTGGCGTCCTGATCGCAGGATGCGCATCAAATAGCCCTCCGTCGGGCTATGCCGCCTATGGCGCCCAGGGAGGGCAGGAGCAGCAGAAGTATGTTGGCGGCGGATGCGGCCTTGCAGCGGATGATGCAGGCGATTCGGCAGAAGTTGTGAAGGGCGCCCTTGCAGCAGCTGCCTGAGCCGCACATGGGCATAAGCAGAAAAGAGCGCAAGCAGTTGCAGCGTGAAGAGCGCGCAGGCAGTTCTTCTCTAGGTGAAAATTCTTCCTCAATCGCCCCAGCTGAGCCAAAAAAAAGCAAAGTGTGGCTCTATGCCGGAATCGGCGTGGGAATAGTGCTCCTCATTGCGGCAGGCGTTGCCGGCTCTTATTTCTTCACACCAGGACCATATGATGATTTTGCCAAGTGCCTAAGCGAGAAAGGGGCGCAGATGTATGGCGCTATGGGGTGGTGCCAGTACACCCAAGGGCAGAAAGCCATGTTTGGAAAGTCTTTTACCAAAATAAACTACCATGAATTTGGGGAATTTCCAAAGGACATGGGAGAAATAAAGGTGACCCCAACGTGGATAATTAATGGCAAGGCCTATCCCAACACGCAGTCATTTGATGATCTCGCGCAGGCAACAGGATGCCCCCTCCCATGACCGCGAAAAAAAAGATGGACGCAAAGGGGAACGGAGTGCTGCCCTCATTCTGGGCCGAAATCAGAAATGGCAGGAAGGCAATTGCCGCCATGTTTTTATTGGATGCGGCATTTGTCATGGCGTTGGTTTTGCTAGGCACTTTGATTGGAGAGCTAATTCCCTCGCTGAACGCATCTTCCCTAATGGCAGTTCCCTCAAGCGCTATTTGGACGGCACTTTCGGTGCTGCTCATTTATTTTTTCCTCGTGATGCTCTTCTATTCGTTTATCAAGCACATCGTGCTGCACTATGTGCGATCCTTCTTTGTCCCATCAATCCTTGATTTTGGCCGCTTTTGGAGGTTTTATGCACTCAATCTGTGCCTCTTTGCCATCTTCGGGATACTAATTGCGATTTTTGCCTATTTCATCGTGGCAGTAAAGCAGCCCTACGCGGTTTGGGCATTTCTCATCCTCATCATCCCTTATTACGCGGTGTTCTTTATCGTGCTTCACGCCTCACAGAGCTGCTTCCATGCAAGGGGCAGAGGAATTTTCCATTCGCTTGCGTATGGATTCTCCTCGATTGGTAAGGTGCTCACTTGTGGCAGAGTAATCGCCAAAATCATCGCGGTTGTTGTTTTATTGATCCTTCTATTGCAGATGTATCTGTACTTCACACTCCGAACAGGCCTCCTTGATGCATTCTATGCTTCGCTCTATTATCTCTTCTTCGCTACAGTCGGGAGCAGTATTGGCCTCATCATTGCTTACATCCTATCTTTTATTGGCCGCATCGGCTTCTATGCTGCAGCACTGAAGGGAGATCGCGATGTTTCTCCACAACATTGACCCGGTAATTTTTTCTCTAGGTCCTCTCTCAGTCCGCTATTATGGCCTTTTCTACGCCCTAGGGTTTGTCATCGCGTATTTCCTCATCTATGCTCTTGCGAGGAGAAAAGGATTGGGATTGAGTAGGGATGATGTCGGTGATTGTATCTTTTCCTTGGTTATTGGGGTTGTCATTGGCGCGAGGCTCTTTTATGTGCTGTCCTACAACCTTCCTTTTTACCTCTCAAATCCTCTGGAGATTTTTGCGCTCTGGCGCGGCGGCCTCTCCTTTCACGGCGGGCTCATTGGGGGAATAGCGGCAACTTTCTATTTTTGTAGGAATAAAAAGCTCAGGTTCTATGATATCGCGGACATTGCGGCAATTCCCTTGGCCCTTGGGCTCGCATTGGGGAGAATCGGCAATTTCATCAATGGCGAGCTCTATGGCCGCATGACAACTCTTCCTCTCTGCATTGACTACTCAAAAAACCAATACATCGGCCAGGTTGTCGAGGGGTGCAGGCACGCATCACAGTTGTATGAGTCGTTCTACAGTCTTGTCATTTTCACTATTCTTCTCTCCCTCTTTCTCTCAAAAAAGGAATTGCCAAAAGGCATGCTCACCTGGCTCTTTGTCGCAATGTATGGCTTCTTTCGCACCGCAACGGAGTTTTTCAGGCAGCCCGACGCGCAGCTGGGTTTTCTCTTCGGCGGATTGACCATGGGGCAGCTCCTGAGCATTCCGATGTTTGTAATTGGCAGTTATATAGTTTGGAGGATTGTAAAAACTATTAAATACTCTTCTCAATAGTTGTTAGCCATGGACTCACTTGACCGGGCAATCATAGTAAAGCTCTCAGAGAACGCAAGGGCATCATTTGCAGGCATCGCGAAGAAAGAGAAGGTTTCTGAATCAACAATAAGAAAGCGTGTCGCATCACTTGAGGAGAAAGGCATCATCAAAAAATATTCTCTTGTCCTCAACCACGCAAAGATGGGCCTTGAGAATCAGGCATTCATTGGTGTTGATGCTGAGCCTGAGCAGTATCTTGAGGTTGGAAAGGCATTGAAAATGATGCCGGAAATCAGAAGCGCCTGGTCTGCTTCAGGCGATCACATGTTCATGGTGGAAGTGCTCGCGAAAGACAATGACAATCTCATGCTGGTTTCTGATAAGATAAGGAGAATCGGCGGCGTCACAAGAATCTGCCCAGCGGTTGTGAAAGAGACGCTAAAAGGCGAAGTATAGGCGGATTCCGCACTTATTCTTCCGTTTCCCGCACCGTCTGAAGCAAGTTTTAAATACCCTTTCTTACCCCTAATTAACAATTGTTAAGTATTGGAGAAAAAATGCTTGAAAGCTTCCTGATAACCTCAAGAGAAACATTGGAGGCAAGCCTTGTTGTGGGCATTGTCCTTGGCTATTTGGGGCGCACGGATCAAAGACGGCACAATCGATTTGTCTATTTTGGCATCGCGGCTGGCCTTCTTTTGAGCATGGGAGGCGCCCTGCTCTTCATGGGCATTGCCGGCGGATTTGAGGGAAAGGCAGAGCAGCTTTTTGAGGGAACCACCATGCTCATCGCAGCACTCCTTCTTACCACCATGATACTCTGGATGCTGCGTCAAAAGCACATCGCAAAGGAGATTGAAGGCAAAGTCGCAAAGCACATCGCAAATTCACAGTTGAACACATGGGGAACCTACGGGCTGTTTTTTCTTATTCTCTTTGCGGTGCTACGCGAAGGCATCGAGACTGTTATCTTCATGGGAGCGATAAGCTACACCACAGGAATCAATTTCATCGGCGGATTGCTAGGCATTATTGTGGCGATCGCAGTCGGCTATCTGTTCTTCAGGGGAACTAAAAAAGTGAACCTTAAGAAGTTCTTCAATATCTCAAGCGTCTTATTGATCCTCTTCGCAGCAGGCCTTGTCGCGCACGGCATCCACGAATTTGAGGAAGCGGGAGTAGTCCCAAGTATTATAGCACCGGTCTGGAACACAAACAGTATAATAAATGAGAAAGGCGTCTTTGGAAGTTTCCTTGTCGGGCTCTTTGGGTACAATGGTAACCCCAGTCTCATTGAAGTTCTTGCCTACGGGGGATATCTTGCGATTATCTATTCCCTCTATAGGAAGATTGAGAATCCCAAAGCTGCGATATAAGTTTTCCGTTAGGTTTATGGAGAGAATGCGCTCACTAGCGCATCAAGCGATTTCTTTGCCTATTCTTATTTTTCAATGTTTAGCTCTCTTAGTATTCTCTGATGGATACTAGTCCGTCTCACGTTTTAGCAGGTATCAGAATTGTAGTAGTGTCCCCCTTCTTTTTGGGCTGAAGATGAGCAAATAATCTTCATCTTTGGTAGTTTTCCTATGAGAAAATAATATTAAGCATTGAACTCGACGGAAGGTTTAATAGTGGGAAAGGCACTATAATTCGCATCGGAATTTAATCATCAGGAAACAATCTTAAAGTGGCTTTGCCTTCATGGCAGATGAGTCAAGAGCAGTATATTCAATGGCCCATTGATGATCCGCTGAGAAGAGAGTATGATAGATTTCAGAGATATGGAATTGCCAGAGTACGCCCGATTGAAGGGCTTGGTTTGGCTCCTAAATATAATAATTTTCCCCGCTTAGAGGATTTGATTGGTCTATTGAGGGAGGGTGAGAATTTTATACTTACATGGAAAAAAACAAGGGGCAATTCCAAAACACGTGGATACTATGTAGTGGCTGGGAAAAAGGCAGGTCTAGAAAATGTTCCAAAACGCGCAGAAAAGCGTGATATTTCTCAATAGCTCATAGTTGGTAAGTCTTAACTTCAGATTTTTACTCTACATTTATAATGGGGGTAATGGTTCATCCTGAAATGGCATCAGAAAAATCCTACCAAGTCCTCCTCTACTACAAATTCCACCCTATTGAAAATCCCTCGCAGTTCACAAAAGAGCACAAGGAATTCTGCGAAAAGCGCAATCTTGTCGGAAGGATCCTGATCGGAGCTGAAGGCATAAACGGCACCTGCACAGGGCTTCCAAAAGACATAGAAGCCTACAAGGACTACGTCCACTCCCTCAAGGGGTTCGAAGATATGTGGTTCAAGGAGCATATCGTGAGTGAGCTTCCTCTCAAAAACCTAAGGATAAAATGCAGAAAAGAGATAGTGTCTCTGGGAGCGGAAGTCGATATGGGAAAAACTGCGGAGTATCTCTCCCCAGAAGAATTCCACAGCATGGTCGAGCTATCGTTCCATGACGACTCTATTGTGATCCTGGACGGAAGAAATCAGATAGAGGCAAGGATTGGAAAGTTCAGGAACGCAGTAGTTCCACAAGTGAGATTTTTTCGGGAATTGAAAGATGAAATAAAAAAAGAAAATTATGTCCCGCTAAAAGAGAAGAAAATCCTCATGTACTGCACCGGGGGAATACGATGCGAGAAAGCATCAGCCATGCTCAAGGAAGAAGGCTTCAAGGACGTCTACCAGCTCCACGGCGGCATCTACAATTACCTCAAAACATACCCAAACGGCTACTTCGACGGCACGTGCTTTGTGTTTGATGATCGGATGCAGGTGGTATTCAAAGAAGGCGGAGAAGTCATCAATGGAAGCGCTGCCCCGGAAGAAAAAATTATCTCCCACTGCGACTTCTGCCAAAGTAAATCAAACAGGGTAGTCAACGATGAGAGAAAAGAGCGGCGCTTTCTCGTAATCTGCTGCGATGAATGCGACAGGCAGCATGACGTTTCAAGGATAAGATATGGAAAGGAAAGAAAAGATGAGGCGCTATTGAATTCTGTTTTTTAAAGAAGAGTGATGTGTTGGGTTAGTGTATGCTGGAAATTGCATTTAAGAATTTCTCTTAACCATCCTGCACCCAACAAGGAGCAGTGCCCCCCGAATCACATTCGTCGCAAAATCAACAATGAACTGCCTCCCTAAGGAAGACAAAAGCCCAAACACGACTCCGATGCAAAGAAAATACCATCCCAGAAGCCAGGCAAGGTGTAGCACATTCTCGCCTTTCAGCATGGCATACACAAGATAAAGGGAGAAGAGGAGAACAAAGCCACCGGATAGGCCGGCAGTAATCGCAAGCATCCGCGACGCTTCAGGATTTGAGATGTCCCATTTCAGCTGCGCCGAATCCGTCCAGAGGAAAAGGGTGTCAACCGTGAAGAATAAGGTGATAAGGGATGAGAGGCAAAGTACCACCACCACAAAGCCGGTATTCTTGTTCAGTTCCATGGCAGATAAAATTCAGCCCTTCCTATTTCTCCTTTGCGGAGGGAGAATACTCCACATGGTATTTTTCTAGTGCAAGGCTGATGAAGGTGATCAATAGCGCAAGTATCACTGGACCTACAAAAATCCCTATGAATCCAAAAAGCTTGAGTCCGCCGATAACACCCGCGATGATGACGACAGGGTGGACTTTTGCGGCATCTCCTGCAAGCTTTGGCCGCAGGAAATTATCAAGCGTGCCAATGATCAAAAGCCCGTAAAGGAACAGGCCGATGCCCTGGTAGAGGAGGAGATTGCTCCCAAGCAAAAGCCCTTTTCCCATCAAAAAAAGTGAGGCAGGAACCCACACGATGCCTGTCCCGATGACGGGGATAAGCCCGAAGAAGCCAGTGATGGCGCCAAGAAGGACGGGCGAAGGCAGCCCAACCACAAAATACCCAATCATGCCCAAGACTCCCTGAATCATCGCCACAAGGATTGCCGCGAACACGATGGAGTGCGTCATGGTATTGATGCGGTGAAGGATTCTATCCATATCTCCCTTCTTGAAAGGGATGTATTCATACACCGTGAGCTTGAATTTTTCCCAGTCCCGAATCAAAAAGAACGTGATGAAGAATGAGATTGCGATGTGGAAAAAGATGGAGGGGAGCTTAAAAATAAAGTCGCCGATGGTATTAAACGTGGTGGTGATGAATTTGTCTGTGACTTTTTGCATGAGTTCAGGGGGAAGAAGGGTTTTAATCGAATTGTCAAGGAAAAGGACGCTCCCGCAGAGATCGGTTGTATCCGTGCGGCAGTGATCCGTGAGCGCTCCAACGCTTACCGTACCGTCCTGCATCTGCTTCTTTGCTCCCTGCGTGAATGCAATCGCTTCGGAAGAGATTCCCTTAATGATAAAAAAGAAGGGGACAGTTACCAAAAGCACCATGAGAAGGACGGTGAAGAATGAGGAAAGTGAGGGTCTCTTTAACCGCCTGTTGATATACACATAGGTAGGGTAGAAGAGATAAGACAATATTAGGCTCCATAAGAAAACTGTGATGAGCGGTTTGATGATAAGGAAGGAGAGCAGGAGGATGATGGCAAATGCCACAATGAATAGGTATTTGGTGTATTTAGTCTCCATGAGAGCTACCTTGCAAAGAGCGCCTTATATTCTTTTTGCATCATTTTGGCGTCCCCCTCAATATTTGGGCTTTCGCAGATAAGTACTCCCTTCACCTTAAAGTCAGCCATTGCCCTCAAAAGCTCCCGGTAACAGAAGTCGGATTCCTCAAGGTTCAGATGGTGCTTTTCCCCTTTCTCCCCATAGGCAATGCCGGCAACGTGCGCATGAATGTTATGCAGCCCCTTCTTCCCAAGCTTGTTCTCTACTGCCTCAAGAATGGAGGCGAATTCCCTATAGGTATTGAATTTTCCGTTTGTGCGTGCGTGGAAGTGGGCAAAATCAATGCACGGCATCACATTGTCAAGTTCTGCGCTCAAGGCAAGAAGCTCATCCATGTCTCCGAACTGCGAGGGCTTTCCCGTGGTCTCTGGCCGAACCCAAAGATCAATCCCTTCGTCCTTGAGTCTTTCTGTGATGGCAAACATTGCTTTTTTCACATTGGCAAAGGCGGCTTCCTTGCTCTCTTTCATATAAAATCCAGGATGGAAGCAGACAGAATAGCCGCCGCAAAGCTGCATGATCCTGCACGAATCCAAAATCCGCTTCATGCTCGCCTCGAGCTTTGGCTTCTCAAGTGAATTGAGGTTGATGTAATAAGGGGCATGGCACGTCAGGATGATGCCCGCATCCTGCGCTGCTTTCCTGACAAGAGGCGCCTTCTCTTTTGAGATATTGATGCTGTGCACAAACTCCAATTCCATTGCAGAAAGGCCAAGATTCTTGACGGCAGATATTCCTTCGTGTGTTGGCTTTCCGCGCGCGGCGTGCGGAATTCCAGCGGTTCCGAAGAGCAAAGTGTCCATGATTTGCCAATCTGCTGAAGCTATATAAATATTGCCAGAATTGATAATCAGGATGGAGGACTAGAATACCGGGCTCCACAAAAGCACCGCCGCATAGAGACAGGAACCAAGCACAAAAAAGAATGGCCTGGTTCGGCGGTTGCTCGGCACCGACTGCCTAATCACTATATAGAGAAGTATCCCGGTGACTATTGAAATGAGTTCTGCATAGTATTGCGCAGTAAGCGTCGGCAGCTGCGGGAAAAATGATGCGGCAAGTGCGCCGAAAAGAGGGGCCAGGGAATAGAGAATTCTTGCGGCAGTGCCTTTCAGGTGGAACTCCTGCGGCAGTGTCTCAGCGGTGATGTAAAAGAGGAAGGGCACAAAGAAGAGCAGCGCTTGGGTGAGGCCCTGCGCCCCAATCTGAGTGAGCACGATCCCAATGAGGACATTGTAGAGGAAAAAATAGATGAGATGGATGTGGTTATATTCTTTAAGGAGATGGGTCTTGTGGTGTGAGATATGCATGTATTTCTCAAGCACATGCGTCAGGGTGAATGCAGCGAGCACAAGAACAAAGAGAAATTCTCCTTTGATAATGGAGAGGCCTGCAATCTTTGGAAAGAGGTGGAGCAGAAGATATGCGACTGCAACGCCTGCTGAGAATGAAATCATCTTCTGGTTGATCATCACCTTTTTTGGGATAATATGTTCGGTGATATAGTCAGCGACGCTGAGGATTAGGGCAAGGCCAATGCCAAGAGGAATCATGGTGTTTCCATTCATTTCATTCTTTAAAAACATTCGTCTTTTTTTTTGGGATTTGCCATCGCTGTTTCAAGGCGGTAACCTGCTATCCCAAGCGGGCAAAAGATATAAATAGCCGCATCGCACTCCTCGTTGTGAGGTGAATAGAATGAGAATGCCAATGGAACACTCAACAAGCACAGGAAAAGCCCACGCTTCGGCGCACGCTCCCGTAGCGGAAAAGGCCGCGCAAACAATAAAGGTTTACAGCACAACCACCTGCCCCTGGTGCGTGAAGGTCAAGGATTTCCTCAAGGAGCACAATGTGAAATACACGGAAGTCAACATCTCTACAGACGAGAAGGCAAGAAATGAGATGTTTGAGAAGTCCGGCCAGTTTGGTGTTCCCGTAACCGAAATCGGCGATGAGATCATTGTCGGGTTCAATAGGGAGGCGATTAAGAAGGCGCTGCATATTTCTTAAGCTGAGTTTTTAAGGTTTTTATTTTTCTTATTTTTTATTCATTTCATAGAACTGCATTCTCTTCATAATCATGCCTTCAGCGATAGTGTGGCGCCTTCCCAGGAGGCGCGTTGGTTTTTGGCAAGGAAAAAGTTTAAGAATGGGAAAATGATTGCTCTTCATGGGTGGTTTGATGGATATGCGATCTGAAGCTTTGAAGGTTCATGAGAACAAGGGAAAAGTCGAGATTCATTCTAAAGTGAAAGTTGAAACTAAAAAAGACCTTAGCCTTGTCTACACCCCCTGGGTTGCCGAAGTGTGCCGCGAGATCGCAAAGGATCGCGAACTTGCCTACAAGTACACGATGAAAGGAAATGCTATCGCAGTCATATCAGATGGTAGCGCAGTTTTGGGCCTTAAAAACATCGGCGCGGAGGCCGCAATGCCGGTGATGGAAGGAAAAGCCATTCTCTTCAAGGAGCTTGCAGGAATTGACGCGTTTCCGCTCTGTCTGCGAACTCAGGACACCGATGAAATCGTAATGATCGTGCGGAACCTTGCCCCAACCTTTGGCGGCATCAATCTTGAAGATATCTCCGCACCGAGATGTTTTGATATCGAGCGGCAGCTCATGGATATAGGCATTCCCATCATGCACGATGACCAGCACGGGACGGCAATCGTCATTCTCGCGGCAATCATCAACGCCGCAAAAGTCGTGGGTAAGCCAATTACCAATCTCAAGGTAGTGGTCAACGGCGCAGGCGCTGCGGGCTACGCAGTCACAAAGCTTCTTCTCTGCATGGGAATAGACAAGAAGATATGTACGTCAGTCAGGGAGATTATCGTCTGCGACAGTAGAGGTGCTATCTATGATGGGCGGCCTGACCTGAACCCCTATAAGAGGGAACTTGCAAGCTGCACCAATGGGACTAAGAAGAAAGGGACGCTCAAAGATGCCTTGGATGGAGCCGATGTGTTCATCGGAGTCTCAACCGCAAATGTCCTCACCAGAGAGATGATTAGGAGGATGAATAAAGATCCCATTGTGTTTGCGATGGCAAACCCGACGCCTGAGATAATGCCGGAGGAGGCCAAGGGAGCGGCGGCAATCTTTGGCACCGGACGCTCTGATTTTCCAAACCAGGTGAATAATTCCCTCGCATTCCCTGGTGTCTTTCGGGGCGCGCTAGATTCCAGGGCAAGGAAAATCAACAATGAGATGAAGATTGCAGCCGCGAATGCGATTGCGAGCATGGTTCGGCACCCGACCAATGACAAAATCCTGCCCCACACGCTCGACAAGGAAGTGCACAAGGTTGTCGCGGCTGCCGTGAAGAAGGCGGCGATTGAGTCTGGTGTTGGGCACAAATTATAGGATTTTTTATTTTATGTAGTGATTTTTATGCTGATTTTCTTGATATATTTGTCGCAATCGTGATAAAATAATTGTGTATCGCACTTGAGCCAGAGAGCTCAGGATGGAATGTTGAAGCAAGCAATCTGCCCTGTTTTGCAAGTACTGGTTTTCCAGAATGTGTTGCAAGAACCTGAGCACCTTTGCCGACAGAATCTATGACTGGAGCGCGTATGAACACTCCCTTAATGCCTCCAATTCCTTTCACCTCAAGCAGTGCCTCAAAGCTCTCCGCCTGTCTCCCATAGTCATTTCTCTTCACCGAAATATCCATAAGCCCAAGCCGCGGCTGCCTGCTCCCAGCAATTCCTTTCGCAAGAAGGATGGCGCCAGCGCACGTGCCCCAGATCGCCATCCCTTGCTTGTAACGCGAAATGATCGCATTATCAAGTCCATAGAGCTTCATGAGTTTTCCAATCGTTGTGCTCTCCCCGCCGGGGATGATGAGGCCGTCAATTCCTTCAAGGTCCTGCGGCAGCTTAACTTCCCGCGCAAGAACATTGCACTGCCCAAGCATATTCAAATGCTCCCTGAAGTCCCCCTGCAGGGCAAGGACGCCAATGGTTGTTTTTTTCATTGTGTTATTTTTCATGGCTTTGTTATTTTTTTGACGTGGTTTTTTATTGACTATTTTTTAATGGAGTGAGTTAATGGTTATTTTTTATAATGGCGAAATCGTTGTCTAAAGTAAGAGTATAGGAAAAAAGAACTCAGCCCCGCTCCTGCATCCGAAGGCCAAGCGTCTTTATCTCAAGCCCCTTCATTGCTTCCCCAAGCCCTTCAGAGACGCGCGAAACAATCTGTGGATTCTGGAAATGAGTGGTCGCTTCAACGATTGCCCGCGCGAATTTCCTAGGATTCTTTGACTTGAAGATGCCTGAGCCCACAAAAATGCCATCAACGCCAAGCTGCATCATTAGCGATGCATCTGCGGGAGTTGCAATTCCTCCTGCGGCAAAATTCACCACAGGAAGCCGTCCAAGCTTTCGCGCCTGGAGGACAAGTTCGATGGGAACGTGCATCTCAATCGCGACTTTTGTAAGCTGGCGATGGTCCATGCCTTGCATCCGCCTGATGTCATCAATCACGGTGCGCATATGCCTGACCGCTTCAACAATATTTCCCGTCCCTGCTTCTCCCTTGGTGCGAATCATCGCAGCCCCCTCATTGATGCGACGAAGCGCCTCACCGAGATTCCTGCAGCCGCAGACAAATGGCACTTTGAATGGGTGCTTGTCAATATGAAACTGCTCATCAGCCGGGGTCAATACTTCGCTTTCGTCAATGTAGTCTACTCCTAGGGATTCAAGGATTTGCGCCTCAGCAAAATGGCCTATCCTGCATTTCGCCATGACAGGAATCGAGACTGCCTTCATGATGCTTTTGATTATCTTGGGATCGGTCATGCGGGCAACCCCTCCTGCTGCGCGGATGTCGGCAGGGACACGCTCAAGCGCCATGACAGCAACCGCTCCTGCATCTTCAGCGATCTTCGCCTGCTGCGCTGTGACAACATCCATTATAACGCCCCCCTTGAGCATCTCTGCGAGTCCTTTTTTGAGGGTGAGTGTTCCTTTCTTCGATTCGTGTGTTTTTTCCATGGTAGTTCAGTACATTGAATTAATGCTTTGGTGTTTCATTTCTTGACCATGAAAAGGCAATGGTCCTTCTGGAAAGGATCAAGCTCCTTGTAGTCAACGATGGTCATCTTTTTTTCAAGCTGGCCCCTCACCACCCTGAATAGTTCCCGCGGCCTTGCTGCAACATCTATGCTTCGCGCCTTCACCGCAAGGATGCCAAATCCCTTCTCCTTGAGGAACACCTCTGCGTTCTTCAGGAAAATATCAACCTGGTTGCGCTGCGCGACATCCTGATAGAGGACATCCACAGCACTTGCCCTTTTTGCGAGTCGGTCAACAAAAGATGCGTTCTCAAGGATGGGCGCGATGTTATTTCTTTTCTGTGCAAGAAAAATCATGTCCCTCATGACTATGGGGGATATATCCACCGCAAAAATTAGCCCTTCTGCGCCGATGATATCAGAAACATGGCTCACAGTTGTTCCGCTAGCGCAGCCAAGGTAGAGCACAGTGTTTCCCTTGCGAAGCCCTATGTTCTGCGCGCCTTTGAGGATATAGGAGGCAAGCTTGCTCTTTGCAGCGTTCCATTCGCGAAATTCCCCACGGGGAGTGGGAATAAGGGTTTCCCCATAGACAGAAGTTCCAGGGACTGCATTGAGGGTGTAGAGCTTTCGCCTTCCGCGATCAAGCGATTCATACACTTCCAGGATTTTAGAGGAGTTGATTGCCATGTTCTTTTTTACTGGGCTATTTTCTTTTTTGCTTCCAAAAGAAGCTTATCTCCAATGAATTCTCCCTTAAAATAGTCAATGCGTGCGGCAATGGAAATCTTATCCGCAATAATGCGCGCGGCCCTGCCCTGCTTCCCTTGGGGGGCAGACTGCACGGCATCATGAGCGAGGAGCACCCCATGTTTTGGTGGCCTGCTTCCGGTCTTCAGATGGCGGAAAAGCGCTTTCTCGGCGCCGAGTATTTGGATGGTGGATGAGGGAAGTTCAGCAAGCCGTTTCAGCGTCCCTGCGTGTTCGAGCAGCTTTCCCCCAAGAGTGCTGCCCGCGACAGCCCGCAAATTAGGGCAATAGTGTTTCATCGTTTCATCCACATACCGCTCAAGCTCCACTTTTGCCAAATACAGCCCAAGCAGGCGCTCTGCGAATTTCTGAATCATTGCCACGTGCTGCGTGCCAGGCTCAGAGCCAAAGCTTTCAATGCCCAATTCGGCAAGAAAATGCTCTTTGGTGATTTCAACAACGCCTGTTGTGAATTCCAGATGGTTTTTCTGCGACACGGAATATTCCGGGAGGTAGAGCTCATGCCAGTCACGCAATCGATGGGTGAGGGAATTGATGGTCTTATCAAGGTCGGCTATTGATTTTATCGCCTGGATAAGGAAGATGTCTTCCCCGATGGCATGCCTCATGTCCTGCCTAGTGAGGGCAAGATTCGACGTGCGCAATTCATCCTTGGAAATCGAAGTTGCCAAGGTGATGAGTAGGTCTCGAATCTGCTTGGGGTTTGCGGTGAAGGAAAATGGAGCTGCCGAGGAGTGCTTCCTGATGAATGCCTCTTTCCCTTTTCCCTGCGCAGGAGCGCTTTCTAGAAGCTTGCCCCATTCATCACAGAGAAAAGTGCCTGCGGCGTGCTCGAGTAGGTAATGCTCCCCCATGCACCGACGGAAGAGTGCGCTGTTTTTAAATATTTAGTTTTGAGGTTTGCCTCTTTCCCCTTCTTTGGAAAACAGCCTGTAGATGACGATAATCCAGAGTGGAACAATAATCATGAAGAGGAATTCCTCGATGGGAAGTGGTCCGATGAAGATCCCAAGGAGCCCGGTTCCGGGAAACACCCAATGTCCGCGAATCGCGCCAAGGTAATCCCAAGAGATTCCAAAAACAAAGAGGGTGGAGAAGCAGAGAAATGCAGACTTCAGGGACGGAAAGAGGTGAAGCGAGTATCTCCATTTCAGCAAGAGGGCGGAGCAGAGGAAAACAAGGAGGATGAAGAGGTATTCCATGGGACATTGGAGGGCTTCGCGTTTATCTTTTTTTCCATGTGAGAAGCTCTGGAGAAATGTAGAGTGATACCATAGTGAAAAGGTTTAAGAGCCGGAAAGGGAGTGGTAGGGCCATGGCAATCAAAAAAATGATCCTCATCTACATCACAAGCAAAGACAAAAAGGAAGCGAAAAGGATTGCAACTCATCTCCTCAAAAAAAGGCTCATCGCCTGCGTCAACATGTTTCCCATCTCCTCAATGTACCGATGGAAAGGAAAATTAAAAAAAGATGGCGAAGTTGTGCTGATCGGAAAGACCAATGAGAGCCGCTTTGGCGCCATAAAAAAAGAGGTCAAAAAAATGCATTCCTACAAAACGCCCTGCATCCTGAAGATTGGAGCAGAGGCGAATGAGGAGTTCTTTGGTTGGATGCGTGCGGAAATAAAATAGCCATCATGCGCCTTAAAGATGACTGCAAGGGTGTGTGGAGGGCATCGGATGTGTATCAGGCGCACGCAGTGGATACCCTCCCCTAAAAAACTAGTTTTGTTGATTAGTTGTAAGAGTGGATGGCAAAGGGCATGAGTGCGCATCAAACTAAAAGCATTATGGCAAATTATATAAACAATCCACCTCTTAAATTCCCATGCCGTTGCGGCTGTTCAAAGAGGTGGAGGACCTGGAGAGGTTCAGCGAGATACTGGGAGTTCTTTTCGAGGAGGGCTTTGATGCCATTATCCACCAGATAAAATTGCTCAGCCATGTTCCTATGGCAAAGCGCGTGCGCTCAACCCTCAAGTTGCAGCAGGAAAGGAGTCACGAGGAAAAACTGCGCCGAACACTTGAGCGCCTAGGCCCGACTTTCATCAAGCTCGGCCAGATGCTAAGCGTGCGCCCGGATCTTCTTCCCAAGTCATATACCCATGAGCTTGAGAAGCTGCAGGATAGTGTGGAGCCGTTCGCCTGGAGCACAGTGAAGTCAACAGTCGAGAAGGAGATAGGCCACCCCCTTCACGCGGTGTTCTCAACTTTCAGCGAGGAGCCGGTGGCATCCGCGTCGATTAGCCAGGTGCATCGCGCAATCCTCAAGAGCGGAGAGGTGGTCGCAGTCAAGGTGCAGCGCCCGGGAATCGTTCGGGTGATGCTTGCGGATATTGACATCATGAAGTATTTCGCAAAGCTTCTGCACAGATATTTTCCGAAGGTGCGCGGGTATCAGCCGATGCGCATCGTCGAGGAATTTGAATCGTGGACCAGAAAGGAGCTGGATTTTCGGCTTGAGGCAAAGAATGCTATCCTCTTCAGGCATAACTTTGAGGGCGACCCTACGGTGAAAATTCCCAAGGTCTACCTTGAGCACTCAACAGAGAAAGTCCTCATCACCGAGTACATTGACGGCATCGAGCTCCACAAGCTCAAGCTGCTGAAGAGAAAAGGTGTTGACTTCGGAAAGGTGATGGAAAACGGCTTCAATGCAGTCCTCAAGCAGGTCTTCGAGTTCGGCCTCTTCCATGCGGATCCGCATCCCGGGAACATCCTTGTTCTCAAGGACAATTCCGTCGCTTTCGTTGACTTTGGCATTGTCGGCCATTTTGATGATAAGCTCAAGAGCCAGGCCCTCGATGCCCTCTATGGGGTTGTTTCCCAGGATGCTGATTTGCTCCTCGATACACTGGTTGATATGGGCATGGAGGCCGGATCGGATAAGGATGCCCTGCGCGATGAGATAAAGCAGATAATCGATCCTCTCAAGTACATGAAGCTGCGAGAGGAGAAGCTTAGTTCAGCGATTGAGGATATCATCAGCGTCGGCATCCGCTACAAGGTGCGTATCCCGGCGTCCTTTGTGCTCTTCGGAAAGACGCTAGTGACTCTCGAAGGGGTTGCACTGGAATATGATCCGGATTTCCCAATCATTGATAAGGCAAAACCCTACATCCAATCGCTCATCCTTAAGCGCTACTCCCCAAAAGAGCAGCTCAAAGGGATGATCCACGAAGCGCGCCGCTACAAAAAATTCTTCCAGCAGTTTCCTGACAAGGCGACACGCGCGCTTGAGACCCTCGAGAGGGGGAAGATAGACATCCACTTGGAGGATACAGACATCAGCCGGCTCTCGCAGGAAATCGACAAGTCATCGAACCGGATTTCCTATGGGCTTGTGATCGCGGGATTGCTCATTGCATCCTCCTATATGGTACAGGTGGATAAGGGTCCCCAGGTGATTGGGGTTCCGCTCTTCGCCTTTGGCGCCTTTCTTGCGGCAGCGGGATTGGGATTTGTCCTTCTAATTTCTATCTTAAGAGACAAGTATTGAGGTGAAAAAATGAAACGCGCGATAAAGAATACAATTAAGAAGAGCTTGCTTATTGGCATCGGTGCAATTGCAGCTACCAAGCCGAAAGTAAAGAAAGTGCTCAGGGAATTCGAGAAAGCAGGGCTTTTGAAGAAAAGGCAGGTGAATGATGTCCTTTCGGCAGTTGTCAGCGCGGCAAGGAAGCAGCATAAGATACTGGAGGATAAATTCAGCTCCCGCGGCTCTTCCTGGAAGAGGAAAGCACATATGTTGGCAAGGAAGTTTGAGACAAAGGGAAAGGCGACGGCAAAAAGAATGGTCAGAAAAGCCGAGAAGGAACTGCGGTGATTTTTTTAAAGATTTTTATTAAGTGTCAATAATACGTTATTATGGCGGCAATTGAAGGATGTCATTAATGAGGGGAGAGTCTTGCGTGGCTGCTATTGGAACCCCGCTCCCTGCAAGAAATGCATCGCAAGCGCGGCGAGAAAGACAATCGCAAGCGCAGTGAAGAGGTCAGCTTTCTTCTTGGTCTTGAAATACACCAAGACATAGCAGGCCGCCATCGCCGCAAGAAGAAGCGCCCATTTCCAGTTGGATGCCATGTTTGCGAAGAGGATGAAGACGGCAATTGATGCAGGGACGGCTCCCCTTAGGATATGGCTCCATTGGTGCGTTTCATTCATGAGATCACCGTTCCTTTTGCTTTCTTTCCCATGAGAAGTTTTGAGAAGTTTGATAAATCTTTCCCTATGATATGGACCATTATTCCCGATTTCTCTGCCTCTTTTGCGGCAATGGGGTCAAATGGAATATTCATGCCTGCCACCCATTTTTCGCCTGAGATTTTCCGATAATTCTTCCATGAGAGCGCAGAAAGCGGCTTTGCGTCATTAACTTTTCTTGGGTCGGCAGTGTAGACTTGCT
>CAYTKI010000003.1:0-18444 GCA_964438385.1 uncultured Methanosarcinales archaeon
TGAAATTAGGCCGCATCGCAGCCTAAAATTTGAGGAACTTGAGACACCACAGCAGGCATTTATTCGCAAAATGCCTGCGGAGGCTATTTAAACATGAAACGAATTAATGCATCGAAGGGAAATAGTTTCAGGATACGACAGTTTGGTGGGCTGTTAAGTCTGGGATACGGAATGATGAAAAATCATCCGCTCTTCTACATATGCCCGACTTTTTTCCACAAGAAATACGATGCAAACATCACTGCAAGGAAGATGAGGGGAAAGATGATGCCGAACATACCACCATCTACAAAATAAAAAGATGCAGAGGCGCTAATATAGTCTATCGCAAAGCCGGCGTAGGCCCATTCCTTTATGGTTTTGAATTTTGTTTGGAGGATGACAATGGAGCCGATGATTTTTCCAACGCCCAGAATGGTTAGTAAGTACAGGGGATAGCCCAATAGCTTCATGATGTCAAGGCCTTGCTGGTTTGGTGGAAGGAGCTCAAAAACTCCTGAGAGAAAATTTGCGAGGCAGAATATAACGGTCACTGCCCAATAAATGATCCTGATTGTTTTCGGTTTCATGATTGACTCTTCTTTGAGGCGGTTTTTAAATATTTTTCCTTCCCCTTCACCAAAACCGCCATCACCATCTTCTGCTCTCCTGTAAAGACATCCTTTTGCTTTTCGATAACAAAGCCGTGCTTGGAGTAATGCGGCTCCAAGGAAGAGAGCTCGCGGCAGATGATTCCAACCTTGCCAGTGTCTTTTAGGATGTACTCTGCCTGATAGAACAATTCGCCGTGCAGCTTCTTGACATCCTTTGATATCAGCTTGCGGGAGGGCTCTGGAATCTTTGTGATGATGCGGTCAACCGATTTCTTTTCGAACTTTATGTCAAGCCACTCTGACTCCACCCTGCTAAGATAGATCATCTTCTCAACGCCTGCAATTTTCGCGTTCTTCTTGCCGTAGTCAACGTACTGGAACGCGGCGTCAAAGCCGGATACGGGCAATTTTTTTGTTTTTATCTTTTTGTCAACAGCTTCGAAGAGCGGAGCGGTGTCCTTCTCCCTGAATGGCAGGAGCCGAAGGAATGCTAATTTATCCTTCCGGTAATAATGCACCGGCTTACCCGAGGAGAAAAGAGCCGCCTCAATAATAATTGCGCCGTCGTTAATGAATGGGTCAATGAGCGCGTGTTTTTTTTCGTAGTTGGCGTAGCGGAGCAGGCCATAGCCAATGGTTCCCTTGATGGATACTGGCGTTAGGAAAATCTTGTAGTCGCGCTTGCTTGAGTCGAAACCGGTGAAGTCAATGCCCAAAAAGAGGGAGTTGTCCACGACGGATGCGAAGAAGATGACATCCGGCGTCTCAAGATTGACCTTTGCTGAAATTTTGTATCTGCTCTCGATTGCATCCGAGAGGGCATCGCCAATCCACCCTTCCAATTGGGGGCTTGAAAAATTGTGCTCCCCTTTGCGCACGCAAGTTGCGCGAAAAGACATTCCCTCAAAGACAAAATCCCTGAAATCGTCAAAGAATTCGACGTGCCTTTGCAAGTCTTCCTCAATATCCTTAAAAGTTAAATGCCCCAGATGGAACAGGATGCGCTCTGCTGACTGGGATATGTAGGCAATCCTTGCAAGATCGTCTTGGTCATCCACTTCAAAGATTACTGCTCCCCTTTTTGCCTCAATATTTGATGCGCCATACTCTTCCAGCTCATCTGCAGCCGCGTCTTCAATGCCTATTGAGGTAAGGAGAATGCCTTTCATAATCCCCTGTTAAAGGGCAGCGTATAAAAACGTTGTCCACCGCAATGTTCTTATAGGATTAATGGGAAATGATATTAATGAAACAGATCATCATTGACACTAATTTTTTGCTCATCCCTGCGCAGTTTGGGGTTGATATCTTCTCTGAAATCGAGCGGGTATGCAGGTTCCCGCATGAGCTTGCGGTGATGGAAGGGACAATCTTGGAACTTGAGCACCTGAGGGATGCCGGATCTGCAAAGGAGAAGCGGGAAGCAAAACTCGCCCTTGGGCTCCTGAAGAGCTATAAGCCAAAAAGTGTCTCCATGGAAGGCATGGATGTGGATTTTGCTATTCTGAGACTGGCAAAAAGCGGAGTTATTGTCGCGACGCAGGATGGGGAACTGAAAAGAAAGCTTAGCGAGAAGGGAATCGCGCTTCTGGTCCTGCGAAAGGAGAAGCATCTGCAGCTTATTGAATGATTGGAAAAGAATAAGCTTTATAAATCATCCAGCTTCCCCCGACTCATGTTCTATAAGCTTGAAGTCAAAGACCATATCAGGGTTCCCCCTGACCATTTCAGCCTGCCCCTTGAAGAAGCGGTTGTGAAGCGCATCAAGAAAAAATATGACGGCTTCATCTCAAAAGACATCGGCATCGTGATTGATGTTTCCGGGGTCAAGGAAATCGGCGAAGGCGTCATCATACCGGGAGATGGCGCATCGTACTATGAAACAATCTTTTCCCTTCTCACTTTCAAGCCGGAAATGCAGGAAGTCCTTCTTGGCAAGGTGCGCGACATCGCGGAATTCGGGGCGTTCATGAACCTTGGACCCATTGAAGGCATGATCCACATCTCGCAGACCATGGATGACTTCGTGTCGTTTAGCAAGGAGAAGAACCTCACGGGCAAGGAAAGCAAGCGCGTTCTGAAAGTTGGGGATGTGTGCAGGGCACGCATCATCGCAGTCTCGTTTTCTGATCCCCTCAATCCAAAATTAGGCCTCACCATGAGGCAGCAGGGGCTTGGCAAATTGGAATGGATCCAGGAAGACGCCTCAAAGGCTGCTCCAAGCGAAGAGAAAGAAGAGAAAAAGGAGAAGAAGAAATGAAGAAGAAAATCTGCAAGCGCTGCAAATCCATAGTTGATTCGAACAAGTGCAATGATCCCTCCTGCGGGGGACTTCAGGGCGGCCAGGCCGCCACGAGCTACAAGGGGAAAATGTTCATCATAGATGCAAGCAAATCAGAAATCGCAAAGAAGATAGGCCTAAAATTCGCAGGCGAGTATGCTATCAAGGTGAGCTAATATGGAAATGATAATTGCGCAGAAGACAAAGGAACCGCTGCTCTCAAGAATGAGCGTTCGGGGCAGCATAACCTTTGAGTCAACGACTCCCTCCAACGAAGAAGTGAGAAAAGCGATCGCATCGCAGGTCAAGTCGGAAGAGAAGCTGATTGTAGTCAGGAGAATCGGCACCTCCTTTGGCAGAAAGCACGCAACGTTTGACGCGTGCGTGTATGATGATGAGAAGTCACTCTCCTCCATTGAGCCATCCAAAAAGAAAAAAGGGGATGCGGCAAAGCCGGAAGCGCCCGCTGAGAAAAAGTAGGCACCATGGCAGCACCCACAAAAGGAAAACCAGCGGCGAAGGGAAAGAAGTATAATGTCCGCAATGTGTTCGAAAAGCAAGGCACTACATTAAATTCTAAAAATAAGACCTGCCCAAAATGCGGCCCTGGGATGTACCTTGGCGCGCACAAGGATAGGGTGTATTGCGGCATGTGCCATTATACGGAATTTACGGGGAAAAAATAGTTTTTTAGCTTTTTTTCTTACTGAATTCAATTGCCTTTAAGGGATTTTCATTATCACAAAGGAGTATCCCATTAAGAGATAATATGCATTGAGAAATAAAATTATCTCCTTCTCTCCTGGGAAGCCAGTGATTTCTGGAAAATAATGAGGTCCTGATTGGTCAGCTTTTTCTTGCCCTTAATTTTTTGCTCGACAGACTCCTTGAGCTGCTTGAGGCTTTGATTCTTCTTCTCCCACTGCAATTTTGACCTCTCCGCATCCATCGCATCAAGCTGAGACTTTATCTTGTGCATCTCCTCAAGCCCTGACTTGAGCGGCGCATAGGTCTCGCCAAACTGCTTTTTGCATTCCAGAAACTTGCCGAGCGCCTCCTTCTCCTTTATCTTCAGCTCGTCAATCTGTTTTGAAATTCCAATAATCCGGTGGTGGACTTTTTGGCTCTCGCCTGCCTTGTGCACAACAAGCATATGAAAGGATTCGGCCTCTTTTCCAAGGTCATGGGCTTTCGCGTGAAGCTCGCGGCTCTCTTTGGCCTCAGCCCTTGCAAATGCAACCTCGTTATATTCCTTTTTGAGGGTCTTGAGCTTTTTCATGAGCTCTTTTTCCTTCTCAAAAGAAATGCCGCTGGTCTCAATTGTCGTCTCAATCCTATCCATCAGGGTCTTTATGGATTCCGGGCGCTTGCGCAATAGCTCCCTATCAATAGGATGCTCCTTTATTTCCGGAGCCACATGCTTGAGCTCCTTTTGGGCCGCCTCGCGCTTCTGCTTGAATCCCTTGACGTCGTGAGTCAATGAATCGCGCTTTCCCCGAAGATCCTTTATCTGCTGAATCAGGGACTTAATCTGGGCTGAGAAATCTCTTTTAGAGGAGAACCACTGCTCTTTTTCCCTGTCAATGGCATCAAGCTTTTCTCGCAGCTGCGCTACTTTCGCTTTACTCTCGCGCAGAGCTTGGACTAGCTCTTGTGGTGTTGTCATTGGCCCTCACATCGGATGCATGCGGCATAATCAAAAGGAAAAAAGCGGAGCTACCCGAAGAGCGCTCCCAATCCAGCTGCGGCTGCTTCTTCGGACTTCTTCTCGTCCTCGACCTTCTTCTTTTCGTCAGCCTTGCTTTCTGCCTTTCCTTCTGATGCTGCATGTGCCGGTGCCACGACTGCAACTGGCATCGCTGCCTTCTCGACGGCCTCATCAATGTTGACGCCATCAAGCGCTGCAACCAGCGCCTTTATTCTTGCATCGTCAACCTTGACGTGCGCAGATTCAAGCACTTTTTTTACAGCCGCTTCCTCAACCTTGTGCCCTGACTTGTGCAGGAGCATCGCAGCATAGATGTATTCCATTGTCGTTTCCTCCGTTTTTAGTGTGATTTTTATTTGATATGAATTTTATTTTTAAATTTGAAGTATACTATTTTTAACCATCACGATCGGCTTCGCCTCGCACTATCTTGGCGCGCTGCAGTGCGCGGTTCTATCTGAACATTTTATTTACAACTTTGCCTG
This sequence comes from uncultured Methanosarcinales archaeon, assembly GCA_964438385.1. Taxonomy (GTDB): domain Archaea; phylum Nanobdellota; class Nanobdellia; order Woesearchaeales; family GW2011-AR4; genus GW2011-AR11. The sequence continues at coordinate 5,068 of CAYTKI010000003.1, forward strand.
CTCTTTCACACCGAGCATTCCCCGGTAGGCCTCTGCGATGAGATCTGGCATGATTTCTTTTGCAAAGATGCGCCTTGCGCGGCCGAGTGCCCTTGCCTCATTTGCGGCTTTTCCGATGAGGTGGGCTGTTGTCATCTTTGTAGGATAGGCAATGAACATGGCGAGGTTAAATGACCACCTGCCTGCATTATGGAGGCGGCCGATGTATTCTTTGTCATCAATACTCAAGATGTCTTTTGCGTAGATGATCCCATTTTCAAATACTGCCACCAAGTCGAGCCCTACTTCCATTGGCATGATTCCCAATCTGGTGAGGATCTCCGCGACTTTTGGCTTAATCTTCTCGCCTGCCCTTGCGACAATAGTGTCTGCCTTGACCGCGACTTTTCCGCCTTCAACGCCTGCCTTGATCCCAATTGCCCCAAATTCGCCGATGACGGGACCAGGGGCGAATGGCGTTGGACCTGCAGGGATAATAATATCATGAGGAGCTATCTGCCCGCCTTTTGCAGGAGCCGGAGATTTGTTTTGCCTTAGCGTCTTACTCAATGCAAAAGGATTTCCCTTGGTGAAGAGGAGAGCGGGCATTCCATATAAATACTGCTCAATTTTTTCGATGCCAGGTCTTTTCTTTGCGGCCTCCTTGATTGCGATCTTGATGAGCCGGCGCTTGGTCATGACTATCTCGACGTCATTTCTGAGCTTTCCGCGCATGGTCTGGAGCTGAGATGCCGGAAGGTTCTCCATGTTCACCGCTCCAATGATGGGATACTCTACCATCAGCTTCGCGAGCTTGGATACCACTTCCAACTTGTAGGGTGCGATGTGTGCCATGCTACTTCTTCTTTTGGGCCTCTTCCTCGATGTGGGACTCCACTTTGATTGGCTTTCCCATGGTGAGCTTGAGAGATACATCCTTTATGCTATTCTCCGCGTTTTTCAAGACGTTGAGGACTCCTTTGTAGATGGTGTCGATGTTGTCAATGAGATGTTCATCGCTCATCTTTTCAGTTCCTGCTGCGCATTTGACTGAGGGCGAACTTTTAGACTGGACACGGATGAGCTTTTGGAGCCGTTCATAGACAATCTTGAGGTTCGCGTTTGGAGGGACGACGCAGCCCGCTTTTGGGTTCGGCATTTTTCCCCTTGGACCGAATACACGGCCGAATATTGTTGCTATCTGCGGCATGATGGTTGCCTGGGCGATGAAGAAATCATATTGGTTCGCGAGCTTTCGAATGGCCTTCTTGTTGTCCTTGTATTGCCTTGACATTTCTTCAGAAGTGATTACGCCGTCGCAGACCTGCTTTGCCTGATCTGTCAGTTCAGGGCCCACTATCGCGCAAATCTTGATTTTCTTTCCGCGGTCGTTGTGGAGCGCGATAAAGGTGTCCATGTTATTCTCCTGCTTCTTCATGTCGAGGTTCTGCAGGTTGATTATGATGTCTACGCTTTGGGTGAAATTTCTTTTATCAGAAGAAGATTTAAGCTTCTTGACTGCTGCTATAAGGTCTTTCTTTTCCATGTTTTGGCCCCTCCTACCCTGCTAGGTAGTATGTCGGGAAGAGGAAAGGGAATAAATGGATGTTTATAAATTAATATGATGATTTTGTGCCTATCATAAGAGAATTTTCCTGATGAGTGAGAAAATTACTCCAATAATCCCCTTTTTAATAATTCAAAAGTGGCAATCATAGGGGATTTTTCCACACCATACCTTCCTCTGCGAATTTGCTTTAGAATTTTTAACTTAACAAGCCGACCTATATAGGGGGGAGATACCCCAACTTTACTTATCTCTGTGCTTTGTAGGATATCCTTATCTAATTTTGCAATCCTGGCGAACGAAACGACATCCTGGTCTGATGCTTCAGGTATTTCATGATCTAGCCAGCTTTTACCAATATCTACTGCCTTCTTGATGTTCGCATTTACGTTTTTTTCCGTTAATGATTGGTTTTCACCATAACTGGCAGATGCTATGCATTGAACGAGATAAGGGTAACCTCCACTAACCTTATGGACTGCACTGATACCTTCTTTTGTCCATTTTGTATTCTCACCCGCTAGTGGTTTGTTTAAAACTTCAGCCGTTTCTTCTAAAGAAAATCTCCCAATATTGAAATTAGCCCCAGAGAATATCCTTGCAACGGGAGAGTATTTATCGACCAATTTTTCTTCAAAACCCATAAATCCACTTATTGTTAATAGTATCGGGGTTTTTGACATCTCTTCGACGATTGTTTTTAGCTCACCTATTGCTTCCAAAGATAAAAAATCTGCATCATCAATAGCAATAAGTATCAGTTTAACGTTATTTAGACTTTCCACAAATGATCTCCATATACTATACTGGCTTGTTTGGGAATCTTTTTGTGAAATATCAATGCTGAAGCCAAATGCAGCTACACTCCCTAAATTTTTAGAAGTACTGCCAATTCTTTGAAGGAGATTTTTCCTTTTTTCAACTTGTTGTTTTAATTCTTCATTCAATAGGCTATACAATTCTTGGTCATTTGTTGTTCTTGCTAGCCTTCTGCTGATGATTAAAATATCTGAGGGGTTTTCATCTGTTCCTGAAATCTCACTGATAATCTTGGTAATCAACGAAGTTTTCCCAACTCCCCTATGGCCATAAATTAGAATACCTCCGGATTTAAGGTGGGATTTCGCAATAGCTATTCTATCCCTAACCCTTTCAAGAACATGTTCTCTACCCCCAAAATATTCTGGTCTGGCGGGAGTCTGTGGGTCGTAGGGGTTTGGCATTTTAAATTTGTTAATTAATTTTAATTAATGAAATTAAACCTGTTATATAAATATTTCCATTTGATTGAACAAAAGTTTCAGAAAAATTTATAAATACACACTTATACTTACAAATACACACTCTAAAATGACCCTCACACTCACCAAAAAGGACATCATCGCGCTCAACCAGCGATTTGATGCAGGGAAGCTGCACAATGAAGCCAGCCTGGATTTTGCCCTAAGCTACTGCAAGCGGAGCGGCAACTGGACAAAGGGGATGGCATACCTTGTGAGGGCAATCCTTGCGGATCATGTCTTTGGAGAAGGCAACAAGAGAACAGCGCTACTACTCATCTCGACCTGCGCGGACATGGAAGGGCATGAGACTTATGACGATGTTGCGGTGAGATTGATTAAGGGGATCATTGATAGGAAAATAACTGATATCAATAAAATTGAGGAGATGATTCATCATGCCATCAAATCAAGGAAATAAGTTTTTGGAGACAGCAGACCGCATCCTGCGCGAGAAGCCGGAGATGTTTGAAGCATTAATGGAGTACGAGCGCACCAAGAGAATCCGCACCAAGGAGAGGGTGAACTTCACCATAGATAGGACTGTATCCTCCAACTTCAGGAAGTTCTGCAGGGAGCATGGCTACAACATGAGCGCGAAAATTGAGCAGACCATGCGGGAAATGCTAAAGGGGCAGTAAAACTTTATAAATCATCCCTGCATCTTCTCTCTTGGGGGTTTGCAGATGGAATCAAAGACAGTTTCTACCTATAGTGCGCAGAAGCTATTGGACACTATTTCATCACCAAAAGACCTCAAGCAGCTTAGGCGCGAGAAGCTGCCGCAGCTGGCCTTGGAGATAAGGGAGCGAATCCTTGAAGTGGTCTCAAAGAACGGCGGTCATTTGGGAGGGCCTCTTGGAGCGGTTGAGTTCTCCATTGCGCTGCATTATGTGTTTGACGCGCCAAAAGATAAGATTGTCCTTGACACTGGACACCAAAGCTACCCGCACAAACTATTGACTGGGCGAAACAAGACATTTGACACTCTTAGGCAATACAAGGGGGTGTGCGGATTTTGCAACATTGAGGAATCTGAATACGACGTCTTTGGCGCAGGCCACGCCTCAACTTCCATCTCAGCGGCACTTGGGATCGCAAAGGCAAGGGATTTGAAAGGAGAGAAACACAAGGTAGTTGCGGTGATTGGGGATGGCGCATTGACTGCGGGGATGGCTTATGAAGGACTCAATAATGCCGGCGCACTTGGCTCTGATCTTCTTGTTATCCTCAATGACAACCGCATGAGCATCTCACCGAATGTCGGAGCATTGTCAAAATACCTCCACAAGATTGTCACCTTTCCGCACTATTCGCAGTTTCGAAAGACAACGGCTCAGCTCCTGAAGGCGATTCCCGGCGTCACCCAGCATGAGGTCAAGAAAATACTGGATATGGAGGGCAAGGTGCGCACTATTGGAACACCGGGAGCGTGGTTTGAGGAGCTTGGCTTCAAGTATTTTGGACCAATTGATGGGCATAGTATTGATGATATGATTAATGCATTGGCTAACCTCAAGGACATGAAAGGTCCGGTCATTTTGCATATCCTCACCGAGAAAGGCAAGGGATACCCGTTTGCGGACACTGATATTGAGAAATTGCATGGCATGTCACCCTTCAATGTGACCAATGGGAAGAAGCATCTAACAGCCGGAGCGCTCACCTACACCGCTGCATTTTCCGACGCCCTAATCACTATCGCAAAGCAGAACCCAAAAATTGTCGCTATCACCGCGGCAATGAAATCAGGAACCGGGCTTGATAAGTTCGAGAAGGCATTTCCCGAGAGGTTTTTTGATGTTGGCATCGCTGAGCAGCATGCGGTGACGTTTGCGGGCGGCCTTGCGATTAGCGGCATGCGCCCGGTATGCGCAATCTACTCCACGTTTTTTCAGCGCGCGTTTGATCAGACCATCCATGATGTGGCGCTTCAGAACCTGCCTGTGATTTTTGCTTTGGATAGGGCAGGACTTGTCGGGGATGATGGGCCGACGCACAATGGGCCATTTGATATTTCCTATCTGCGGCTGATTCCCAACATGACCGTGATGGTCCCAAAGGATGAGAATGAGCTTGGGCATATGCTCTACACTGCGACATATGTCAACGGCCCCTCTTCAATCCGATATCCGCGCGGCTCGGGCATTGGGATTGGAAAAGATGATGCCCTGGTGAAGATTCCCATCGGAAAAGCGGAAGTGATGAAGAAAGGGAAGGATATCCTCATTATCGGTATCGGCCCGATTCTCTATGAGGCGATGGAAGCCGCAAACGAAGCCAAGGCGGATGCGACGATTATCAATGCGCGCTTTGTAAAGCCCTTGGATGAAGGGCTGATACTCTCCGAGGCAAAGAAGCATTCGCATATCATCACTATCGAAGAAGGCGCAAGCGCCGGCGGCTTTGGCTCTGCTGTATCTGAGCTGCTCGCGAGGAAGAGAATTAGTACTCCACTCACCATCCTTGGCGTGCCTGATCGCTTCATTGAGCATGGAAAGCCCACCATACAGAAGCAGCTTGCAGGAATCGACCGCGAATCCATTAAGAATGCAATTTCCCATTCCCTTAAGAAAAACAGCCATACTCGAGGAAAACAATGATTCCGCTTCAGGCATCCGGGCAAGAGCAGGGCGGCATCATGAAGCAGCGCAGGAAATCCCGCAAAATTAAAGTGGGAAAAGTTTTTGTCGGAGGGGATGCCCCTATCAGCATCCAATCCATGACGACCACCGAGACAACGGATGCCAAGGCAACAATTGAGCAGATCAATGGGCTTGAGGAGACTGGCTGCGATATCGTGCGCGTCTCTGCCAACACCATGGATGCCGCGAAGGCGCTGAAGGAAATCAAGGCAAATATCAATCTCCCTCTTGTTGCGGACATCCATTTTGACTACCGCATCGCTCTTGAGGCCGCCAAATACGTTGATAAGCTGCGGATAAATCCGGGAAATATCGGGGGAAAAGAGCAGGTGAAGGCAGTCATTAATGCCGCGAAGGAGTTTGGGCTTCCGATACGCATCGGCGTCAATTTGGGCTCATTGGAGAGGGACCTGTTCGTTAAGCACGGCTATTCCCCCATTGCTATGGTGGAATCGGCATTTCGGCACATCAAGATGCTTGAGGAGCAGGATTTTTGGGACATCATTGTATCGCTTAAGGCATCGGATGTTGCCCGCATGGTGGAGGCATACCGCCTCTTTGCCGAGAAATCCGATTATCCCCTGCATCTTGGAGTCACTGAGGCGGGATCAAAAGTGCCAGGAGCAATCAAATCCTCAATGGGCATGGGCATGCTGCTTTGCGAAGGCATAGGGGACACTATCCGCGTTTCCCTTTCCGACGACCCGCGCGAGGAAGTGAAGGTGGCAAAGCACATTTTGCGCTCGCTTGGGCTTCGAAAGCAAGGTGTTGAAGTTACGAGCTGCCCAACGTGCGCGAGGACTGAGATTGATGTCATTAAACTGGTTGAAGAAATAGAGAGCAGGACTGAAGGCATCAAAAAGCCAATCCATGTCGCCATCATGGGCTGCGCTGTGAATGGGCCGGGCGAATCAGGAAAGGCGGACATCGGAATTGTCGGGGCTCCTGGATCGCATCTGCTCTACAAGGGCGGAAAGATTGCACGGCGCATTGAGGATAAGGATATTGTTTCGACGCTTCTGAAGGAGATTGATGAGCTTGCTGCGCAGAGGAAAGAGCACTAACGGCCATCCCAAATCGTTACATTTAAATAACAGTTGTCTCTTTTATAATACAGATGTTACAAAAAAAAGACAAAGGAAAGATATTGTTTTTCCGTGAATCAGTTTTTAAGGTAGCCGCGCTTATTTTCAATAGCCCTAATAAGACCTTCCATATCCGCCTTCTTGAGAAAGAGACCGGTCTCTCGACCACGGCGATAACCGACGCCATCACGGACTTGGCCCATTTCCAGATCGTTACGATTGAAGAAACTCCCCTGACAAAAAATGTGAGGGCCAATTTCTCATCTGAGGCATTTCGGTTCTACAAGCTTGTCTTTAATCTCTATCGGCTTAAGAGATATGGATTTATTGATAACCTGATAGACGCTTTTGGCAACCCTTCGGCGATAGTTGTTTTCGGATCATATTCGAGGGGGGAGGATATTGAGGAAAGCGATGTGGATATCCTAGTCATATCTTCCCATGCACCAAAAGAAGAGCGAATAGAGAAACTCACTGAAGTATTTGAAAAAGAGCTCAAGAGAAAAATCGCCATTCACAGGATTTCCTCTCTGGAAAAAAGCTCTCCTGAATTCAAAAATGCGGCGGCGAATGGCATTGTGCTGCATGGCTACCTCAAGGTGGCGTGATGATCAACTCATTTGACAACTATGTTAAGATGGGGAAAGTCAAGAAAAAGACTGCTGATCCGGAAGAGGCAAAAGCGCTTATCGGGAAAGCGCAAAAGAGAATGAGCTACACAAAAACAAAGAATGTGGATGAGAATACTGCACAGTTCATCCTCGAAGATGCTTATGAGGCAGCGAGGGAGGCCGCGCAGGCGCTCATGTCCCTTAAGGGATTTAAGCCCTACTCCCATGAGGCCACCATAAGCTTTTTGGGAAAATTCTATGGTTATGTTTTTTTTGAACAAGAGCTACGAACTTTTGATCGCTTCAGGCAGCTAAGAAATGACTCGATCTACAAGGCAGCGCCAGTTTTCAGCGAGGATGCGAAAGAATCTGTCTTATTTGCGGAAGAATTCATAAAGAAAACGAGGTTGCTTATGGGGAAAGCAAAATGAAAACCCTCTCCATCCTTGGATCAACAGGCAGCATTGGTACACAAGCCATTGAAATTGTGAAACGATACCCCGATGAGTTTCGGGTTATTGGTCTTTCTACCAATACTAACATTGAGGTGCTTCAAAAACAGATTGATGCGCTCAGGCCTGAAGCCGTCGCTGTGATGGATGCCTCAAAGGCAGAGGAGCTTGAGAGAAGAACAATCACGACGGTCTATAAGGGCCTTGAAGGCATCAAGAAAATCGCCCGATTGGTTGGCGCTGACACTGTTGTGAATGCTCTTGTGGGTTCTATTGGCGTTGAGCCGACCTATGAGGCAATCCTGCATGGGAAGAACATCGCGCTTGCGAACAAGGAGACACTTGTTACTGCGGGTAATGTGATTATGGATGCAGTGAGAAAGAAAGGTGTCATGCTTATGCCCATTGACTCCGAACATTCAGCGATTTTCCAATGCCTTAACGGAGAGAATAGAAAAGAACTGAAAAAAATCACTATCACCTGCTCAGGAGGGCCTTTTAAGAATCTTACGGCACAGGAGATGGCGAAGATGACCTTTAAGGATGCACTCAAGCACCCGACGTGGAGCATGGGGGCGAAAATTACTGTTGACAGCTCAACATGGATGAACAAAGGTTTTGAAGTGATTGAAGCCCATTGGCTCTTTAATGTTCCTTATGATCAAATAGAAGTTGTGGTCCATCCGCAGAGCATCATCCATTCGCTTGTTGAATTTGCGGACCATTCAGTCATAGCCCAGCTCGGATGGCCGGACATGACTATTCCCATCCAATACGCGCTCACCTATCCCAAAAGGATGCAAACCTCTGTGAAATCACTAAACCTTATCGAGGCAAAGGCCCTTGACTTCACCGCTCCTGACCTTGGGCGCTTCCCCTGCCTTGCCTATGCCTATGAGGCGGGAATTTCAGGAGGCATCATGCCTGCGGTGCTCAACGCCGCAAATGAGGTTGCGGTGCATGCATTCATCAAGGGGGAGATTGGCTACCTTGATATCCCAAGGATAGTGAAAAAAATGCTTGATGATGCGCCAAACCGCAAGAGCCCAACCCTCCAAACCCTGCTTGACATTGACAAAGCGACTAAGGAAAAAGCGCAGCTTCTCATTGAGAAGGATTTCGGGAGGAACGAGGGATGAACCGTGCAATAATCGTCGCAGCGGGCTCATCGGCACGGATGAATGGAACAAACAAGATCCTTGCTGAGATTTCCGGAATTCCATTAATTGTCCACACGTTGGAAAAATTCCAGCACTGTGATGATATCGATTCCATTACGATTGTAAGCCAAAAGCATTTGTACAATGACATCGAAAAAATAAAAGATCATTTCAAAATAACAAAAATAAAAAACATTATTGCTGGCGGGAGAGAGCGGCAGGATTCTGTCTTCAATGGATTGAATTCGCTGGAAAATTGCAATGACAACGACATCATTGTCGTCCACAACGGCTCAAATCCTTTGGTGAAAATCGGAGAAATTAGCGCCTGCATCACAGCCGCAAGGAAACACGGGGCTGCGGTATTGGCATTCCCCCTCAAGGACACGATAAAGAAAGTGAAGGATGGCCTTGTGGAGAGCACACTTGATCGGAACAACATCTGGCAGATGCAAACACCCCAATGCGTACAGTACGGGATCTTCAAGGATGCTTTTGCCAATGCCAAAATGAAAAAAATGGTCGCGACTGATGATGTTGCAATGGTTGAGGCCATTGGAAGAAAAGTGAAAATAGTCCCCTGCTCCACCCGGAACTTCAAAATCACAACACCAGAGGATCTGGAGATGGCAAGAAAAATAATGGGAAAAAATGTGAGCGCAACAACGCTTATCGGACTTGGGCTGGATAGCCACCGGTTTTCAGAAAAGAAAAAGCCATTGGTGATTGGCGGCTACACCATCCCGGGTGAGAGGGGGCTTGAGGCGAATTCCGATGGAGATATTGTTCTTCATGCGCTCTTTAATGCGATTAGCTCTGCGCTTGGCGGAAGGTCACTTGGGATCACTGCCGATAAGATGTTTGGGAGAGGCATCACTGATAGCAGGGAATATCTTATGCCATTACTTGATAGCATGGAAAAACTGAACTTCTCCATCGGCAATGTCTCGGTTTCCATTGAGGCGAAGAAGCCGAGATTGGAGCAGCATCATGACAACATAAAGGAATCCTTGTGCAACATCCTTGGCATCTCCAAAAATCAAGTCGGCATCACTTTCACTTCAGGAGAAGGCCTCACTGGCTTTGGAAGGGGGGAAGGGATGCAGTGTTTTTGCGTGGTTAACTTTAGGTGGAAATAGGTTTTAATGTTGGTTTCTCTAGTATTCTCCTAAAAATATTGCCAGTCATATCCCCCTGGACATTCTTTACATACAAGGGCTCGCCGATTGGATTGCCCATGGCATAGTGTGCATAAGCAGGAAATATTAGGAGAGCAGAGGGATTAGCTTTCCTTCTCAAAAATTCAAACAGAAAGGGCATCTGGGGTTTCCAGAGGTAGGCATAGATGATTGTTGCATCTTTAATAGTGATCCCCATATCTCTGTAGGGATCTTTTGCGGCCTTCATGGGAAAAGTGAGTTGACTGCCCTGGCATCGTCTCGCATAATCCTTATATTCTTCGACCATATCAGGGGCGTAAATATGGCCCTCGGCAAAGACACAACTGATATCGGGAGATATAATCCCATGGTGGACTGCTTCTCGATGCTGCTTTTTCGCGGCCTTTATACTTCTTGAATTCATGTCGATGCCATAAGATCGAATGCCCAAAGCGGCCGCAACAAGCGCCCAATTTCCCCATCCGCACCCAAGATCAACGGAAATATGGTTTGGGTCAACACCGATGCCGACAAGGGAATGCGCGATTTGTAGCAGCCTTCCCTGTTTTATTGGATACACTCCCGTCCCACAATCAACGTTTTTTTCCAGATTGGTTCTATACATTTGATCTGCAAGCCTACGCAACCTTTCCATCAATTGTTCAAGTGATTGGTGGATATTTTCCATTGGGATGGTAGAGTTAACTGATTTATATAATTTACCATTAAAAAGTAGTTAATTAAAGGTGAAAATCTATATAAACCCCTCTCGTTTCTTGCATAAAGGTAGCCATGATACTCAAATCCCACGCAAAAATTAACCTGACCCTTAAGATCGGCAAGAAAGCCAAAGGAGGGCTGCACCAAATAGAAAGCGTGATGCACCCAATTGATCTCTATGACAACCTCTCCTTTGAGAAGCTTGACTCTGATGAAGTTCTTATTGAGAGCAATAATCACAGTATACTCAACAAAGACAATATCGCGTATAAGGCAGCAATGATGCTCAAGAAAAAGCACGGCATCCGCTTAGGCGTAAAGATTGCTATTGAAAAAAATATCCCATTAGGAGCTGGCCTTGGCGGGGGATCGTCGAATGCCGCATCCACCCTGATTGCGCTTAACAGCCTTTGGAAGCTCAAGATGGACCAAAAAAAACTCATGGCTGCGGCATTTGAATTGGGATCTGATGTCCCCTTTTTCATCCCAGGAAGGCCCGCTCTTGTTGAAGGGGTGGGAGACAAAGTCAAGCCGATTGTGAGCTATCCGAAAATCAATGCAGTCATCATCAATCCCGGTTTTCAGGTATCGACAAAGTGGGCGTATGATTCCTATGACAAGTTCAAGAAAAAAATTCCCAGGAGCAAGGCACTTTCCGCAAGGGAATACGCTAAGCTTGTGCAGAAGAAGGATATTGACGGCATGGCCGATCACCTCCACAACGATTTCAATGAGGTTGTCGCGAAGAGGTACAAGGTGGTTCGGGAGATGATGGCGCTTCTCAACAAGTACGGTGCACTGAATGCCTGCATGTCGGGCTCAGGACCAACGGTGTATGGACTATTCTCCAGCATCTATACCGCAAGGGAAGCATACTTCAAGCTCAAGGATATTTATCCGTTTGTTTACTTGACCAAGACCGTTTGATTTTCAATTTGGGGAAATCCTTTAGCCAATAGTTATTTGGAGCAGGAAAAAAAAAGCGAGAAGATTTCTCCGTGCATCTCTTTTGGAGAACACTATGCCCACCATTGAAATTGCAAAGAATTCGGGATTCTGCTTTGGCGTTCGCAGGGCAATTGATGTCGCAAAGGAAGTTGCGGCGAAGAACAGATCTACCACCTATGTGTATGGGCAACTTGTGCATAATGAGCGCGTCATCCGTGATTTGGAGGGCCAGGGGATTGTTTTTGTAGAGGATATACGGGACATTCCAACCGGAGCGACAACTGTACTTCGGGCGCATGGAGAGCCGGGAACGACGTATCAGGTGCTTTTGGATAAAGGAATCAATTCTTCCACTACACTCAAGGATGCGACCTGCCCCCTTGTCACTCTTGTGCACAATGTCGCAATCAAGCTCAAGTTGGCGGGCTATGAGGTTGCCATCTTCGGCAAGCACGACCATCCGGAATCCATCGGCACAAGCTTTCACATCAAGGGGAAGGACACCTACATCATTGAGAAGCCGGATATGGACTATGCGCAGAATTTTGTTGACTATCTGAAAAAATTTGATATCAAGAAAGCAGCGCTGGTCTCCCAAACCACAATGTCTGTCTATGGGTACAAAACGCTGATTGACAACCTGAACACAATCACCAATGGCAAGTTCAGGCAGATTCCGCTTGCATTGACTGATACCTCAATGGACTATGGATTTGTAGATACCATCTGCAACCCTACAAAACAGCGGCAGTCTGGGACTGAGGAGCTTGCGCGGAAGGTCGATGTGATGGTTGTTATTGGGGGTGTGCATTCTTCCAACTCAAAAGAGCTTGCGCAAAAGGCACGTGAGCTTGGTGTTGAGACATACTATATCCAATCTGGGGATCAGGTTGAGAAAAAATGGTTTTTTGGTAAGGAGAGGATTGGGGTTTCTGCGGGGGCATCGACGCCAGATATTTTGATTGAGGAAGTTGTTGAGAGGATTAGAAATTTCACGTCGTAATCCCTTATACTGCTTGAAAAAATAAAAAAAAGAAATAAAAATTTATCCCAGCAAATATCCCGCCTGCAAGATGTCGTATTTCCAGTCTTCATTAATGCGGCCATTGCGCTTGTAGTACTTCACAATCCGCTTGATTTTGGATTCTGTTAGGTGCAGGCCCCGCCTTGCGGTCTGGTCGTGCTTGTTCTCAAGGAGATGCTTGTGAATCGCTGCCGCGCGCTTCATAAGAGAAGTCACATCCTCGGGCAGCTCAGGGAGATGGTTTTTTTCCTTGAGGATTGCCGTTATGGATTTGCCGCACAATGCCCCGATATCAGGAACTCCGTATTTATCCCTTAATGTCAAGCCGATATAGGATGCGCCAATGCCTTCCTTGGAAAGCTTACCGATGAGCAGTTCGACTTCCTTTGCTGTCAGCCTCACCCAGGAGGGCGCTGTTTTCTTTATTGGCTTTTTTGAGCCGGATTTTCCCTTCTTTCCAGAGTATCTTCGTGCCATGCATTCACCCAGTCAGTATTATTCGAAATAGGAAACAAAAGAACTTGTCTCCAGAATAGGCAAGCTTACACCGACCTATCTCGATGGATAAGGGGAACTGATAGGCCTTTTTAAATCTTCTTCTAATGCGATACTGTCACCTTTTCGTGATATGCCTTAATCTTACATATTCTATGAGATTCAACAACTTATTTCTTTTTAATGGAAGAATAATCTCAGCAGCTTCTGCTGGAGTTCTCCCTTTAAGCTGCTGATGAGGGTTCACAAAG
>CAYTKI010000004.1:0-14989 GCA_964438385.1 uncultured Methanosarcinales archaeon
CACCAATGATGAAAGGGGCTTTGAGGATCTTTCCCAGAAGGCAGATTCGCTCTCAGCCCAGCTTATGACACTCGGTTATCCAATGGATTGGAACAACATCACGGCTGAGAAGATAGGAGTCGTCTCGGGCCAGCGCCTTGATGCGGGGAAATGGGCAGCATTCTCAGGCATACCCTACAACGAAAGCAAAAGAATATTCGGATCAGAGTATGGCTTCTTCGCCTTCATCTCAGAGAAGAATGGCACTATCGCAAAGGTCGCAAATCTCTGCGGAATCGGCGATCCTGCAGTGGACGTGAGGATGGATGGGCAGTTGCAGTGCCTTCCCATCGGGGTGGATGCTCTTGGCCATAAGAATCTTGTGAGGAAAGAGCGCTATGTCTTCTATGAGGATCGCATCGTAAAGGTTGTGGTCTTCATGTGGGGATGAGGAAAATGGGGGAAAACGATGAAATGAAGATGGGGAAAAGGGCAATCTACTTTACCGTGGATGCCATGATCGCAGTGAGTATCCTCTTCATCACGCTCCTCCTCATCACTTCCCTCAAGGTCGTGGAAAAGGGGAATGTTGAGGCCTCGATCGCTTCAAGCGATGTTGTCCGGGTCTTCACCATGGCAAAAGTCGGTGAGGTGCAAAACGCCTATGTGCAGCAACTTATCATTGATGGCACAATAAAGAAATCCAACAACACCATCTTCGAGCAGCTAGGCGAATTCTGGTCCCTTGGCCAATACGATCTTGCACAAAGATTCATCGCGAACCTCTCCGCAGATCTTATTCCGGATCAGTTCGGGATGATGGTGGTGATAGATAATGAGATTGTCTATACCGACAACAAGTCCCTCACTGGCTCCCTTGCGACTTCAAAAAAGATCATCTCAGGCATAGCAAAAGACAAGCCAACCAATGGGTTTGCTTCAAGGGCATTTCTTACAAGCATCAACGAAAAGCGGGTATCCTCCTTCGCTTATTTCGGGGGGTTCGTTGGCCAAGGAAACATCACTCTTCTATTCGAGGACATCCCTTCAGGAGTCGATCTAAAAGAGATGTTTCTTGAGCTTGATGCGCTGGATGCGTTCTTCCTCTTCATCAATGATATCCAATGCGGTGCTACATTCTCCCCTCTGGCGGGGGAGATGGTGGCCGAACGTTGGAACATCACCTCTTGCATCGGATCAATCATCTCGGGACAAAAAAACAACCTAACCATCCTATTCCCCAAAACTCTCCAGGATGCCTATGTCGGCGGGGGTTTTGCCGAGGTGACATATCTTACTGCTGTTTTGAATGGGCAGTCCAATTATGCATTAAAGACCGAATGGCTGCCCCAGATCAAGGGCATTATAAATCTCTATTCATCTTTCTATATCCCAGGTTCGCTCAATACCATGGATGGGCGCCTCCATTATTTCATCTCGGAAAGCAACTCAACCAACTATACGCTTTATCTTTCCATAGGGGAGAAGACCGTGCTAAGGATAATTAACGCGACAAAAGAGGGCACGATTCTTTTTAATGGCACTAATCTGAGCATGCTCTCCTATCCTGCGCTCTCGCAAAAAACTGTTCCGCTACGGCTTGGCTTTGAAAACTTGAGTTATGTCTCGGTCTCCGATGGTAATGGCGATGTCGCCCTTATCACTGATATTTCAGGCAGCATGGATTGGCGAATGGATATAGACAATACAAATGGTGTGCTTCGAAACTGCTACGACAGCCAGTTCACCTCTCCAGCTACAAGAAGGATAAGTGTCGCGAAATGCCTAGATATCCAATTCGTAATAGACATCATCAATATCACCGGGAACAAAGCTGGCCTTATTTCCTTCTCTGGCACAACACAAGCCGCAAGCACGGTGAATCCAACCACAAACTTAACCCTCCTCAATGCCACCATCGGGACATCAGTACCCCTTACCGGTTATGACGCGGGAGGAGCAACCTGCATCTGCTGCGGAATCAATTCAGCTTCCGCGATCCTCTCAAGCTCTCTGGGGAATAAGACAATGATCGAAAAGGGATCTTCCTGGTTTTTCACCAATAATTCTTTTTACATTGAGCCAGGCGTTGACCCTTCCGGAAATGATTGGAATGATATCACATATGCGAATGAGTCGAAATGGTTTTCGGGAAGCGCGATCCTTGGCGCTACAAACGGCTATGTCTATGCCCCGGCGGTGGTGAAGGAGATGGGGGCAAATCTTGCAGGATACTTTCTTGTTGCGGACCTGTGGGAGCATGGTGCCGACACCGAAGGGCCTCCAGATGATTTCTCCTCAAATATCCTTAACAGCACCGCAAATACCTATGGCATTGCCGGAGCTAATGATGGGTGGGACTGGGATACAAGAAACGGCGCGGGCCCTTTTGGATCCGATGATGATATCGACTATGATGGGGTCGTGGGGCAAAAGCTCTCTTTTGACAATAATTTTGGTGGCGCGGGAAATTCCTGCTCAGGCAGCGATTGCTCGGGGGCTTATGGCATCCTAATCAACATCACTCCTGAGATGTATACGGTCATCCAGGGAAAGGGGCTTGCCATGCTCTCGTTTGCCTACGAGTGGGATGATGTCGCAGGCAACAACTTTGAGACCGCAGATCAAGTATGGATCAAGGGAAAATGGACAAGTCCAACCTCAGGCGGGCATGATCTTGGGGCTGCTTTGGATGCAGGCCACTCAGGAGCCGATGCCACAGTTGAGATCGCTGCTGAAAATAATCCGAATACTGATATCTCCGGCTTTTACACTGCAGATATCGCTCCCTGGATCGAGGGAGGGGGGATGTATTATCTTGAATTTGGAGGGAAAATCCTTGCGAACAGCAACAACGAGCATGGCACCTGGCGCTTTGATGATATCCAGCTTCTTCTCATTAACGCGACAAACCATTATTATCTCCGAAAGCATTTCAGCATAACAAGCCTTGCAAACGCGAGCAGGGGAATTCTCAATGTGCTTGCAGACGATCAGGCCGCAGTCTATCTCAACGGGCAGCTTATCGATACCGAGGAGAAGCTTCATGAGGGAAAATACTGGAATCGGCACGGAAAGGCAATTGACGGCTCCCGGTTCGTTCTCGGTGACAATGTGATCGCTGTGGATCTTGTGAACCACAATAAGTCGGCGAAGTTTGATCTCAAGCTTATTGTGCTCAACGATTCGCGCGAGAAGGCGATGATGGTGATGAGCGATGGGGCGGCGACCGAGGATGCGGGCTGCCCTCAAACAGGGACCTTTGCAGAGGAAGCTATTGAAGCGGCCTGCGATGCGAGGGAGGATTATGGGATCTCGGTCTTTTCAGTCGGATTCGGTAACAGCGCAGATAACGCGACCATGGGGGCAATCGCGGAGTGTGGAGATGGGCTTTTCACTCAAAGCACAAATATCTCCGCGCTTCAGGAATTCTATAAAGATGTAGCATCATCCATTCTTTCCTCATCAAGGCATTCGGAAACGGTCGATGTAGTGGGCTATGTCGGAACTTCAATCCTCTATGGGGACTCGTATATCAGGATGAACTATACGCCAGCAGTCGTGCCACCCCAATTCGATGAGATTTCACTTCTCTTCAAGCAGCACAACCTTCAAAACTGTACTTTCAAAGTCGCCATCCCACAGGGAGTGAGGGTCATGGATGCGAAGCTCACTTCATACTCATCAGAGCACTGGACTGATTTTCTCTCTGTCAATGGCAACGAGGTCTACAACCTCAGCTCTTACAATGCTGATTACAGTATTTTGGGGGATCCCTTTGTAATCGCCATCCCCTCTTCATTCTTGGGTTCGGGAAACAATACCTTCATCTTGCGCACAGGAAACAATCCAAACAACGCGACTGGATGCTCGGAGAACAATACCTTTATCTACACCGGAGCAGTCAAGGCATCGGTCCCTTATAGCGACGTAGTGAGCAGCGCGGACGGATGCCTCTGGAGCGTGCAAAAAGAGGGTGGTACCATCCAGCAACTCCCAATCCCAGGGGATTATTCCGGACAAAACCGGTGCAGCTACAATGAGACCGAGGTCTCCTACAACAATAACGATGGGACCCAAGTTGCCGCATTCCATCTCTTCTTGAACCTTGACTTCGATAAGAACGGAAAGGTCAATATTGATATCGGGGAGCAGGGCCTACAAATAGAGTCCCTCAAGGTCTCCGAAGTTCCCTCGCTCTGGGGACCGACAATTGCGGAGGTAAGGGTATGGCAATAACCCCTCTCAGGTCATCAAAAAAAGGATTCTTCTTTACGATGGCTGCGATTGCGCTCTCCCTTGTCCTCATCCTCTCCTTCAAGGTGTATGATTCCAAGGGAAGGAATGAGAAAAATGAAGTGATCTCGGCGCGCATCCTCACCCTCAATGATTTTGTGAAGGATGTCGAGAGTGATATGCAGAAAGGGCTATACATCGCATCAAAGCGCACCTTTCTTGGCATTCAGGAATACATCACCGAGCAGGGCACATTTATTCCTAGTGCGGATGAGGCGTTCAAAGAAGGCATACTCTATGGCACCATTGAGGGGGCGCAGGTGAATTTTACCATCAATGCAACTTTTGGAGACTGGACACGAAAGATCCGTGAGCAGGCGGGAAAGGTAGGGATTGATGCAAATATCACCATACTCTCTGTCACTCTCGCCCATGCGGATGAGTGGTCAGTCAATGTGACAGTCATGATGGAGCTTAATGTCACCGATAGGGGGAAAACCGCGTCCTGGTCGCGCAATCAGGAGATTTCCACAAGGGTTGGCATCATTGATCTCGAGGACCCGCTCTATGTGGTAAAGACTGCAGGTAAGGTCACTAATACGGTTAGAAAGACCAATCTCACCCCATTCGTCTCTGGTGGGGATGTCACAAATCTCATGCTCCACGCCAACGGATCATTCTATGCGCCTTCCAACAATTCCCCCTCTTATCTCATGCGCCTTGAGGGCAATCTTTCATCCTCTTCCTTTGGGATAGAGAGCCTGGTCAATGTCAATGAGCTGCTCGCGAACGGCGTTTCGACTTCGGATAGGAGCGTTGTCGATGCGGTCTACTTCAATTCCATTTTCACAACCAACTATAGAATCAACGCGACTCCTCCTTGGTTCAAGTTAGATGATGATCGGCTTGGCTTGTATGGTGTCGCGCATCTGGTTACTTGAGGGCAGGTTCAACCATGGGCAAAGAATTCTTTGGATAAAGGGGGATACCGCGATAATGGGAGAATGCAAAAGGAAAAGTAACCGCGATGCATTATTTTGACCTCCAAAACGGGGGGGAAATGGCTGAGAGGAAACATTTTTAAACGTCGAAGGGAAAAATAGCGCATGGAAAAGCAAGTGATTGAGACTGGTGTTGATAAGCTGGTCGAGCTTCTCAAGGGCAAGGGAAAGATATCGTTCCGAGACGCGGCGAGGGAGCTTGGCGTAGGGCCCGAGGTCATAGCGGAGTGGGCCGAATTTCTAAATGAGGAAGGCATCCTCGGCATTGAGTACAGATTCACTACCCCCTTCCTTGTGGAGCGCAAAATTTCAAAAGGGGATGTGGAGAAGAAATCCAAGGAATTTGAGGACAAAAAGGATCTTTTTGTGCGCAATGCAGAAGGCACGCTGAGTGTTTTGCAGCGGGAAGCGGAGAACATGAAGCGCATGCAGAAGGAATTTGAAGCCCTCAAAAAGGATCTCGGCTTTAATCTTGATTTGGTGAAGCAGGAGCTTGCCGAGCTTGAGAGGATGGAGCAGGCAAAGGAGCAGATTTCAAAAAAGCTTGCGGATGAGAAGCGCATGGCCCAGGATAAGGAGCAGGAATTGAGGGCAATGATAGCAACGGAGCGCAGGACCTATGAATTGCTTAAGCAGGACATCGCAAAAGAGGAAAAATCACTCGCAGGCCAAAAATCCTCCGCAGAGGCGCTTGAGCGCAGGGAAAAATCCCTTCGGAAGGAGATAGTGGGTGTCAGGAATTTTGCCAGGGAAATCGAGGAGAAGGCGCAGGCGCAGGATGTGGCTATCAAGGGATCCGAGCAGCATATTGACCGGCTTAAGCAGGCGGCTGAAGGGATAAGGCGGCGCATGAGCCAAGGGAAAAAAAGCTTTGAGCCTCTGCTGAAGCAGAAAGAGGAGCATGAGCATGCAATGAAAGAGCTCCAGCTTGCAATTATCAAAAAGATCAATGGGAAAAAGAAGGGAAAGAAGGATGCATCTGTTCGCCTGAAGGGATTTTTCGAGGAAAAGATGAAGGCATCCATGCTTATCGAAAAGCTCAATAGTGATCGTAATTTGCTTGAGAAGGATCTGATGGATCTCATCAGGAAAGCAAAGGCATTTCGGCTCACGGCAAAAGGCAAGGACCTTGAAAAGGAAGTCAGGGACATCG
Organism: uncultured Methanosarcinales archaeon; assembly: GCA_964438385.1. Classification (GTDB taxonomy): domain Archaea; phylum Nanobdellota; class Nanobdellia; order Woesearchaeales; family GW2011-AR4; genus GW2011-AR11. Next base: position 6,370 of record CAYTKI010000004.1, read on the forward strand.
AGAATAAGTTTCAGGAGATGGAAAAGCGCAAGGGGGCCTTTGAAGAGGAATACAAAAAATTAGGTAAGGTAATAAAGTCCAAATGATAAAAAGGTAAGCAGAAAGCAAAATCAATGGAAGGGTAGTTTTGTAGTTAGGGAAGCGGGTATTTTAGAGCTTGATTGAAAAGAGGTGCATGGTGAAGAAAAAAGAGGAGGCGAAAGCTCCGCCGCTTGGGGGGCACGCGGGTGATGGGAAGAAAGTCCTTGGCACCTACACGTTTATTTCTGATGAGATTCCCATTACCATCACCATTTATACGAAAACAGGGGAATTTGTTCCGATTTATGATGTCTCCATCGCAAGCATCAGTAAGACAACCGAAGCAATGCTTGAGCGCATCCGCCATGAGCTCACAAGCAAGGTTTCTTTGGGGATGGTGGACATTCTCAACACCAAGAAGACCGGGGTGATAGAGCAGGGATTCATGGATGCGATAACTTTTCTGATCAAGAAATATTTTTCAAGCGCGGATGAGAAGACGCAGAATTTCCTCAAATCCTACCTCATCCAGAAAAGCCTTGGCATGGGGCAAATAGAGATCTTGATGGATGATATCACTCTTGAGGAGATCGCAATTAACGGAGGTGGGCAGCCGGTATGGGTGTACCATAAGAAATTCGGATGGCTCAAGACCACAATCGTGCTTGAGACCGATGAGCAGATTCTGCGCTATTCCACCATGATTGGAAGGAAAATCGGAAGGCAGATTTCCATCCTTGAGCCGCTCATGGACGCGACCATCATGACAGGAGACCGTGTGAACAGCACCATCATGCCCATCTCAGTGAAAGGAAACACAATTACCATTCGCAAGTTTGCCTCAAAGCCATGGACAGTAACCGACCTCATAAGTTCGCAGACAATCTCAATAGATGCGGCATCCCTTATCTGGATGGGTATCCAATACGAGCTCTCCGCTCTTATTGCAGGGGGGACAGCGACAGGCAAGACATCCATGCTCAATGCAATCTCAAATTTTTTTCCCCCAAATCAGCGCATCATAAGTATTGAGGATACAAGGGAGATACAGCTCCCAAGTTTTCTGCACTGGATACCAATGGTGACTCGCCTGCCAAATCCGGAAGGTAAGGGGGAGGTGTCCATGCTGGATTTGCTTGTGAATTCGCTGCGCATGAGGCCGGACCGCATCATCGTCGGTGAAATCAGGAGGAAAAGGGAAGCGGAAGTGCTCTTCGAGGCTATCCATACCGGCCACTCTGTCTATGCCACCGTCCACGCAAATGATGCGAGGGAAACTATAGACCGGCTCACTAATCCTCCCATTGATATCCCAAAGACTCTCCTTCCTGCAATCTCCATGATCATCGTGCAGTTCAGAAATAGGCGCACAGGAATAAGAAAGACCTTCCAAATAGCGGAGATTCTTCCGGATTCAACGCCAAATGTGCTCATGCAGCTCGATATCAAGACCGGAAAAATCAACAAGGAAAATGAGTCAAAGCAGCTCATGAAAACTCTTGCACTGTTCACCGGGCTTTCCAAGCAGGAGATAAATTCAGACCTTCTCGAAAAGAAGCGTGTTCTCAAATATCTTGTTGATAAGAAGATCGATACCGTTGATAGTGTGGGGAAAATTATGGCGAAATATTACACGGAAAAAGATGCCCTCCTAAAAGCCGTCGCAAAGAACGTAGCAGTGGGTGAGTAGCATCACAGTAGTCCTCTTCTCAAAAATAGCAGAGAGTATCCCCAACCTGAAATTTAAGATTAAGCAGGCGGGGATGGATATGAAGCCGGAGGATTTTATCAGAAGGATTTTTCTCTCGGCGTTCTATCTCACTTTAGGGCTTTTCATTTCAGTCTCGCTCATCCTCATCAAATTCAAGGCGTTCACCATATTCTTCCTCATCCTCATCCTTCCGATCTTTGCCCTCTTGCTTCTGTATCTCCTCAAGATTCCCGACGCGAAAATCATCGGCAAGGGAAAGGAGATAAGCAAGGAAGTGGTCTTTGCAGGAAGATTCCTGGTGATTGAGCTGCAGTCCGGGGTTCCGCTCTATAACGCCCTCCAAAATCTCTCTCGCAATTACAAGGCGGTAGGCGGATATATGAAAGAGATCATTGACAAGGTTGATCTCGGGACGAGTCTTGAGGATGCCATGAACGAGGCAGTCGAGCTAGTCCCCTCTGATGATTTCAGGAAGATTCTTTGGCAAATCATAAACTCGCTCCGCACGGGTTCAGATGTTTCAAAATCGCTTATGAGCACGGTTGACCAGATTGCAAAGCGCCAGCAGATCCAAATCAACGAGTACGGGAAAAAACTCAATCCGATTGCGATGTTTTACATGATGATTGCAGTGATTGCACCTTCGCTTGGGATGACAATGCTTATCATCCTTTCCTCATTCATCCAATTCACGCTCAGTCTCACAATCCTTCTCATATTCGCGTTTTTTCTGGGGTTTGTCCAGTTCATGTTCATCACGATTATCAAGTTCTCTCGCCCTCCGGTTGACCTCTAAGATGCTCAGAAAGCTGATTCAGGGATGGAAGGAGAAGCGGCAGCAGATGGAGAAGCCGAAGCTCGAGCAGATAAAGCTGCAGATTAAAAAAAAATATGAGCGCAATGAAAAGCTGCAGCAGAGGCGCAAGCGCGTCCGCGAGTACCTTTCAAAGGCCGGATTCGGAGTCGATATCCATCATATCTCAAGTAACCTCTTCAAGGCAAGCGTTCTTGTGACTCTGGCGATTTCGTGCTACCTCATCTACTATTTTTCAACAACTTTTGGGATCACCTGGAACAAGGTTGCCCTCTGGATTGGGACTCTCTGGATAGGGGGATTTTTGGGTATCCTCTTTTTGCTTTGGGTGCTTTTGTACATCATCATCGATCTGCGCATCTTCAGAAGGCGCCTGGAAATCGAGGAGATTCTTCCAGATTTTCTGCAGCTCACTTCAGCGAACATCAAGGCAGGCATGACTATAGATCGCGCATTGTGGTACGCTGTCCGGCCGAATTTTGGGGTATTAGCGAAAGAAATAGAGATTGTTGCCAAGGAGACCATGGGAGGGGATGACCTAACAGCCGCGCTGAGAAAATTCTCCGAGAAATACGACTCCGATGTGCTCCAGCGCTCAATCTCGCTCATCATTGAAGGCATCGAATCTGGTGGCAAAATCGGCGATCTTCTCATCAAGGTCGCGGAGAATATCGAGGATCAGAAGATCATGAAAAAGGAAATGAGCGCAAATGTCGCGACCTATGTGATTTTCATCACCTTTTCTTCAATAGTGGCTGCCCCCTTTCTCTTCGCCCTTTCCGGAGCCCTCATTGAGGTAATGCACAGCATCGCATCCTCTCTCTCGACTTCAGGCCTATCTGAGGCGACTTCAGGGGTGGGCATTTCCTTTGGGGAGAGCGGCATTCAGGCAAGTGATTTCAAGATATTCTCCATAGTCTCTCTCATCACCACTGCGATTTTTTCCGCCATGGTCATATCCATGATCAAGAAAGGGACCATAAAGGAAGGCGTGAATAACATACCCACATTCATCATCATCTCGCTTGTGCTCTACTTCTTTGCGGATATTGTAGTGGGAAGAATGCTTGGAGTGTTTTTTTAAGTGGGATATTGAGAAAAGAAAGAATTGGGTTATGGGAAAAATAAAAATTATAAAAAAATAAAAAAAATACTGAAGGTTTATTCAACCTTTGCGACGATGTTGCCAAGGTTAGTTCTTGTCAATCCCGAATCAGCGTTGGTGTAGCTTATGTTAAGCGTGCCGCTGTATTTTGTCCCTGAGATGGCGGTCGAGCATGTAATTGCATAGCTGGTCTGGGCTCCGTTCTTCAGCGTTGCTGCAGGTTGCGATGTTCCGCAATTCTCTGCTCGAACATCATTCACCAAGATATCCGAACCATAGCCGTTCTTGACAACAACGGTGACTATTCCAGGGGTAACCTTGTGATCAGTGCATGCAAGTCCCGGCTGCAAGGTGCACTTGCTTGGCAGGAACTTGTCTGGAGAAAGCACGCCGAAAAAAGCGAGCGCTCCAATTGCCACTAAAACCACGAGGATAGCCCAGCCGTAAGTCATCAGGAACTCAAGAGCTGCCTGTCCTTTCTTTTCCATAATCTTCACCTCTTCATTTTGTTTTTAATAGCTTTATTCTCAATTAATGAGTGTAAATGGGCGTTTCTATTCCACTTTTGTCGCAATCTGCCCATACGCGGTCTTGTTAAGGCCGGTGTCTCTTTCTGTGAACTTGATATTGACATCCCCCTTGAAGACTTCCCTTGCCACTCCATTGCTGCAGCTGGTCAGGACAAAATTTGATTGGTCCCCGCTTGTGAGCGTGGTGTCGAATGCCTTGCTGCAGGTCCCAACATCAATCTGGTTGATGGTAACTGATCTCCCAAGCCCATTTGAGAAAACGATTGTGGACTGTGCTGCTTCAATCTTGGTGCTAATGCAGGTGAAGCCGGTCTCGAAGAGGCATTTCTCAGGTAGGAACTTTGAAGGGGAAAGAACGCCAAAGTATGCCAATGCCCCAATTGCCGCAAGGACTACTAGAATTGCCCAGCCATAGGTCATCAAAAATTCCATGGCTGCCTGGCCTCTTGAAGAGGAGTGCAAGAAAGATTTCTTCATAAAATGCCCTCTTTTTCTCAATTCAGTATACATTTTCATATACTAGTCTATTAACTACTATATAAACTTTTCTTTTCTAAAATCAATAATAGTGGATAAAAGTGAAGAAAAAAGAAATTTTAGTTCTTGTTCCGCCTCATCATGACCACAACTACGGCTACAATGACTAAAGCAACGATTGCTGCAATAATCCAGGTACCCATGGGCTTTTTCTCAGTTGCCTTCGCGGTTCCTGCAGTGCTGGTAGTAGTGCCGACTATAGCGGGTTCACTTGGTTTTTCCGTTGTTTCTTTCTTGGTTTCTTCAGCTGGTTTGGATTCTGTTGCCTTCTTCGCGCCAATCGCAAAGGGGCTGAAGCTGGTAGTGGCTGCGCTGAACTTGAGGTTTGCTGAATCATCACTCAAGTAAGTTGTGGAAAGAGCAACCCACTGGCCGCCTGTATAGTGATAGAGCACAACATCTTCCTTATTGATGCCATTCTGGCTCATCCATGAGGCAGGTACAGTAAAGCCGATAGTCGCGCTTTCCAAGCTGCCAGTCGGGAGATTTTTTGCAGTAATCTCAAGATATTGGTAAACTGCTGCCCCTGATTGGGTAGTAAGATCTCCAGTATTCGCTGGTTTAGCAGATAAGCTTGATACGGATAACTCTGCATTCGCCACATCTGATTTTGTGGTAAAGGCGACTGATGATACGGCAAGCCCTGGCTTGTTGACGGAAAGCTCAGTTGATGTTCCCGCAGCGACGCTGTCCCACACTCTGGTGGTTGAAGCGATAGTCTGTGGTCCTGAGTCTGCTGCTACTCCTCCGCCTCCTCCGCTGCTGCTGGATGCTGCTGCGGCTGCTGCTGCCGCTGCGGTTGCTGCATCGGTCGTGAAGTTAAACGTGCCGTTAGTGGCGCAATTGCCGTTATAATCACACACTGAGACATTGTAGTAGTAAATAGTGCTTGCAGTCAGGCTGGTGATAGATACGCTTTGACTCTGGTTGAAGTCTGTTTCATGTGCCCTGCTCGAAATCGAACTTACACCGGTTCCATAGAGAATCGTGGCATTCACCGTTTCATTCATGCCGGTAATGGTAATGGTAGCAGTTGTGGATCCAACTGATGAGGAGGTTTGCGTGGTGTTGGGGGTGTTTGGAGCAGTGACATCTGATACATTCAAGCGGAAGACAAATGATAAAGAGTTCCTATTGCCATCAGTCGCATTGAACGTGATATTATAGCCAGAATCAAGGTTCTTGAAGCTCTCAAGCTGACCGGTGCAGAGGCCGTTTGATGGAGTCATTGTGAAAATCGCTGTTCCGTTGATTTTGTAATTGCACTCGACAGCATCTGAGCTTACTGAGAAGTTTGGCACAAAGGCGCCAACAGAATGATTTCCCAATGTGCTTGAGGGAGTAATAAGGGAGAGGGTGGGGGGGGTGCTGTCATTGACCACTGCAACGATGCTGTAATGCGGGACGAAGATAATTGATCTTCCACTTTTTGTGTAATTGAAGCAGGGTGTCGTGGATGTCTTGGTGAATGCTGAAGTGCAGACGCTTATATTCTGTTTCGAAGAGAGGACATCTGAATCAGGGAGCCACCAGAACTGCTGGGCAGAGCCATGGGTGCCTGAGATATTGAAAGGCACTTCGACAACCCCGTAATAGGAATCGTTGTCGCTTAAGAATTGGCTAATTGTGTTGTTAAAGGTGACTGCCCGTAGCACTGAATTAGTCCAGTTGTTCTTGAGTTTATTGATTGTTGGTGTATCGTTAATCAGGGGTGTAAAATTTATTTTGTTCCAGTTGGCCGCTGATCCATTGAAATCTCTTAGTGAAACATTAATGGATGCTGGTGAAGATGTATTTAGTTCGAATAGGAGTTCATAGATATCAGAGGTGGAATTCTCAGCCGTGATGTCCACATAGCCATTCTCCCGTAAGACCCGAACGCTTACATTCGTGAGGTTTGATCCGGACAAATTGTCGTAATCAGTCAAAGTTTTTTTTATTCCTCCGAAGTTTATTGGCCCAATCTGCGTGAAAGTGATGATGCTGCTATTCATGACATTTCCAAGCGTGTCATTTGTGGTGAATTTTATCCTATGGGTTCCTGCAGTGAAGTTGGTTTGGTTATAGCTTGAGAAGTTTTGTCCTTCGGTAGTGATGGACCCGCTGATATTGAGTGTATAGAGCGGAGAGGAATCGAAAAGATCAAGGTAGAAGCCGATGAAGGCAGGAGCTTGATTGGTGTCAAGTATCGAGATGTTGATATCTGTTGGTGAGGTGGGTGTGGTTGAGAAGACTTGCCCGTTTCTTGGTGAATTGACAGCAATGGATGGACCGGTGTTGTCAACCAGGAATCCGAGGACTGTGGTATTTGAGTTCTCTGCTGTGTCTGTGACTGTTATCCTAACTGTTCTATTTGCATCAGTGGTTCTGCACGCTGAAGAGAGGTTGAATGGGAAGATGATGGTGTTGTTGCTCGTCACATAGGTCGTTGATGAATCGCAGCTCGATACCCACGTGATGTTTTTAATATTTGAGCCGCTTACCAAACCATCGGCGCCGCCTACTCCTAGCCCGACAGAGGAAGTTATGTTGCTGTTGTTGACTGCTGACTTGCTCCATGAAAGGTGTCGATCATTTGTCAGGTTGAAGAAGAACGCCGGCACGCTTCCGCTCGAGATGCTAAAGGTATGGCCGGTGACAACCCGATTGCCCCAGATATCAGTAGCCGTGATGTTCACATAATGGGTGCCGTTGCCTAAAGTGCATGCCGGGTCATCTAAAACAGTAAAGGTGCCGTTCCTGTTCCTCTCGACATTAGCGGGACCTGAAGCAGTGGTATAGATTGCTGATGTCTTGCAGGAATTCTCTCCTGTGCCTCCATGCGTGGCCCTATTAACACTGACGTTGATAAGGTTCATCGCGCTGCCTTCTGTTACCTGCCAGCTGATGGTGGGAGTTGTGTCTGATGTGTTTGTGCCATTGACAAACGCCGTGCCATTCGGAATGGAAATTGTTGGGAGAGTTGTGTCGTTGATTTGAACGGTGATGTTGAGCACTCCCGCTGTGGTGTTCACATTTCCTAGTGTGTCGTTCGCAATAATCCTAAAGGAGACGTTTTTTCCTTCAAAGAGATTGTGACCTTGTGGTATGGTAAAGGTAAAGTTGCTCCATCCCCTTCTCGCTTGTGGCGAAATGTTGATGGTCAGGTTATTGATTGCGTCACTTAAGGGGGGAAAGTTATAGCTGTTGGAGCTGCCATTATAGGTGACCCACGATGAGGTGGTGGTGTTGTACATTTGCAAAACTGCCTGGTAAGGAGTAGTGAGATTATTGTCTGTCCAGTTTGCAATAACGAAGAACGAGCTTCCTTGCTGTATGGATCCCTGGTCGTTATTTTCAAAGGTTTTTACTTCAGTAGTAATATTTCCATCGCCTGACTGCGTATTAAAGCGCGTGCTATTGGTGATGTTGAAATAACTGATGAGCGGAGGTGTCTGATCGAGGATGAGCTTAGCCACTCCTCCAGTGACGTTGAACTGATTGGAGTTATTGCTGGTATCAAATCCAGTGACGTTGATTGTATATGATCCGTTTGTAGTGAAGGTAAAAGTCGTGTTGCACGTGATCGATGTCGTGTTTTGGAGGCTTATGGTATCTGTTGTGCTAAAACAGGATAAATTTGTGTTGGTGCTATTGGTATAATTGAAAAATGCAACTACAATGCCCCTATCAGCGGGCTCTTGGGATTGGTAGATGGTTACAGTAACAGAACTGTTCTTTGTCAGGTTGAGGCCTGTCGAATTGAGATCCTCTACGATGAAGTTAATCGCCTGTGTAAAAACTGTTGACCTATTGGTGACCGGGCCACCTCCTGGAGAGACAAAAGTAATATTTGGCGCTGAGAAGTCATTTGCTCCCAAGCCGCCTGAGAAGTGGTCAACGAATAAATAGGTGAATCCGCT
>CAYTKI010000005.1:0-53144 GCA_964438385.1 uncultured Methanosarcinales archaeon
AGCCATTCCAAAAGGACATCCGATCTTTTTGCCTTCGCTAGCTGGTGAATGGTTGGCCATGTAGTGAGCCACCTGTTGTAGTATTTCAATACCCTCTCAACCTGCGTCTGCTGGAGCATGATCTCGGAGAGCAGGATTGCGTAAGGGTCGGTTGTCTTGCGCCAGGGGAGGAGGCGGTTGTGTTTTTTGTAGTACTTGAAGATTTTTCTCTGGAATTCTGTGATTTTTTTAAAAGTGATGTGCATGGAGTTAATGATAATGAAAATGATATAAACCTTGCCTTAAGGCTGCTTTAAAAGTATCGGTTATTTAATACTATCATTAAGTAGTGATAAAAGAAAGATTTAATAAGGATACATACTTCCTTTCATCATGGTGAACCATGCTAGAATATATGCGGGACCATTGTTAGAAAAACTTGCTCAAGGAGACGCATCGCTAAACATTCATCTTAGGCCCTCTCCCATGACACCCCCTCTTTTTACTAAGGTCTATGCTATTTCAAATGGAGAAATGCCTTTAGGAATTCTTAGGCTCGCTCAAACTCATCTTTACCCGAGACCTCTTCTTATGCATTATCGGGGGATGGTGCCTGGATTTGTTGACCCGCTTACCAGCTCTGGAATTATTCAATTACTTGCTGTAGAGGTTCCCCCCCCTCTTTGGAAAACTTTTATGGATCATCATCTTCCAAATGAAGAAAATCAACCAATAAATCCTGATACCCGTGTTTTTCGCGTTGATAATCATCATGCTAAAGTGCCATTTGCATGGGCAGAAGAACCAATTGACAAAACAATTTATAGGAGAGTATTAGAATCCTTTTCGCCACAAAACAGAAGACACATTAGAAAAATCCGTTAGCGATACCAAAAATCACCCCTCATCCTTAATCTCCATCCTCCCAGGATCTATCCTCTCCGCTTCTTCTGCGATGAACTGCTCGTAGTCCTTGAGGTCATCATTCATTTCAGGCCCCTTGCGCCACAATTCAAGCTGCTTATCGAGCCCTTTTTTGTGGACAAACGCCTCCAATTCAAAGATTTCCTGCTCCAAAGCATCCTCATACCCTTCTTCGTCTTTTGCCATGGCTGTGTGCTTTCCTCCTAATCTCTGAATTTATTTGACCAGTAAGAGCATATTTTCTCTGTTTTTTTTGCTGAGATTCCGGTATACTTCTCCGGATTATTAAGGATTTCCTTTTGGTGTTTGGTGAGTTTTTGCAGGTAGGGCTGGATTTCTTTGTCTTTTCTCACCAATTCACGCACCGCAATTCCTCTCCTCTGCGATTCAAGGGTCTTCTCGCGCACGTATTCATGCGCATCGGGATGGCCATGCGCCGCAAGGAGGATGTAAAGCGGCTCAGCGATGATGAATTCCTTGTTTTGCTCAAAATTGCGCTTCATGTTTTTTTGGTCTACAACCATCTTCCCCATGGTTTTGTTGAGCCGATCCGTGGAAAGGTACAATGCTGCAAGGATTTCAGGGATGAAGCGCGAGGATGCTGAATTTGTCAGATCCCTTTGGTGCTCGGAGATCTGATCCAAGTAGAGAGTCATCATGCGCGGCATGAACTCCTTCCACATGCTCTTCACATTCTCGAAATTGATGGGATTTCGCTTCTGCGGCATCGTCGAGCTTCCAACTTGCTTTGCCTCAAAATATTCGCCAACTTCCCCGATTTCTGAGCGCTGCAGATGCCTCATGTCATCAGAGAGGTTTGCCAATACGCCAAATGCCATGATGACTTCATTTACCAGGCGAACCATATATTCTACCTCAACAACCTGAGTGGAGATAGGGGATGGCTTGAGCCCAACCTCGGCAAGCACCAGGCGCTCAAACTCCCCGGGATCAGTAAAGAAGAGAGATGATGCATTGTACGCGCCTACTGCTCCTGCCATCTTACCCCTAAGATTGTCCGCTGCCTGCCTGATGTTAATAACTGATGTTCCAAGGCGCGAGACATACTGAGCCAGTGCAAAACCGAATGTGATGGGCTCTGCGTGCTGGCCGTGCGTACGTCCGATTTGCAGTGTGGCTTTTTCCCTCAGTGATACTCTAATCAGTGTTTTTTCCAATTCAATTAGCAAAGGCACTAATGCTTTTAACGAGAAATCCTTGAACCGGGCAGCGTCAGCTGTGCAGATGATGTCATGGCTTGTCGCCGTGAAGTGGACATAGGGCTTTGCCCGCTCTGACACCCTGTTTTGTATGGAGTTTGCCAAAGCCCGAATGTTGTGTTTGATCCTATCCTCTTCTCGATAGACTTCCTCTGGAGTCACTTGTTTTGAGGCGGCTTCCACTTCCTTGGCAATCTCCTTTGGACAGACGCCTTTCTTTGCAAGGGTATTAGTCAATGCCGCTTCCACTCTGCACGCATAGCGGATAAAGCCCGATTCTGAAAGATAGGGGCGCATTGCCTCAAATGCTGGCTGGTTTCTGCCGTAATAGCGGTAATCCAAGGGAGATATCGTATCAAAGAGGGAGATGGTATCTATTGCGAATTCGCCCTGCTGCTCTTTTCCGGTTTGCATCAGGTGCGAAATGGAATTAAGCAATGCGCTCTTCTCATTGAGGGCGATGATTTTCTTGTTCTTCTCCTGCCGCAGAACCACTAGGCCGTGCTCCAAAAAGAGCTTGATACAGCCATGCACCTTCGCAGGTGAGCATCCTAGGCGCTGGGCGATCTCGCGCAGATGAAGCTTTTCCTTTCTTAGGAGCGAGAGGATTTCAAGGTTTGTCCTGGTGAAGATGCCGGGGAGGTCCATAGGAAGGGAAAATTGTTAATTATTTAAAAACTTTACTGTTTTATTCAGAAGATTATAGTTAATTTAAAAAGAACGATTATAAGGCACGATAACCGGCGAGGCGGGAGATTTTTTGGTGGAGGGGAGTGTTCGAGGCGATATATGCGCCCATTGAAACATCCCACTCTCTCTTATTCATGCCAGACACCTTGCCGCCTGCCTCTTCGATGAGGAGAAACCCTGCAGCGATATCCCAGGAATGGGTGTGGTAGATGATCCACGCGTCCGCCTTTCCCTCTGCGATAAGCGCTGCGGAATAGACAGCGCAGCCAATCATGCGCTCGGAGAAGAGGGCATTTTTGGTCCTTTTGAGAAATACTGATGTTTTTTGCCTTCCATCTACGGACGAATCAAGAAGCAGCGTGGAAAAGTCAATAGTTTTGTGGGTTGAAGTGTGGATGGGCAATCCATTGCATGTTGCGCCTTGGCCCTTCTGCGCGATATAGAGCTTTTTGAAAGCGGGCAAGACAATTACTCCAAGAACCATCTTTCCCCTATGCGCAAGCCCGATGGAGATTCCAAAAAGTGGGATTCCCTTGATGTAGTTGTGGGTGCCATCAAGAGGGTCAATGTACCATGTATAGTCGGAATTGTGCTGCTCTTCAGGTGTTTCCTCAGAAACGATGTTGTGGCTGGGAAATGTGCGCCTGATATGAGTGAGAATGATGTCATTGCAGGCAATGTCTATGTCTGAAACCAGGCTTCTGCCGCCTTTCTTGCGAACACCGGTAATCTTTGTCCCAAAGTGCTTCATCAGGAGTTTGCTGGCTTCTTTCGCTGCGGAGATTGCGGTGTTTTTCATTGCCATGCAAATACCAAAATCCTCATCTTAATTAACTTATCTGGTATTTTTCAATAGAGAAAGCGGCACCAGGAAGTTTACCTTTGTATCCTATGTGACGAATAGATGCCACTGATGCCTTGATCATCAACCAATCAAGGTCTGCACGGCAAGATGTGAGTGCATCGAGAAGTGTATATGCCCCTGCAAAAATGTCTCCGGCGCCGCTTGTATGTCCATTATTTTTTCTCACGCTTTTATTGACTTTTGTAGAATAGGGTGGTGTCAGCATGACATGCCCGATGCTCTCTTTTTTTGTGTAGTACGCTCCGTGCGAACCTAATGTGACAATAAGCGGGTCTTGCTTATTGATTTCATTCATCCTCATTTCCTTTATTTTTTCAATGGCAAACTCCATTTTCTCTCTATCATTTTCCATGATAGGTACACCATACAAATTAGGCATCTCGTCGTAATTGAAAAGTGGTTTTGTGTTTGGTATTACTACTTTAAAGATAAAATCTGGATCCAATGCAGAGGTTATTACTGCATAGATCGGTATTCCTTTGCTTTTTGCAATTTTTATATAATGCTCCACATACTTCTGGTCTTTAACGCTGTTGATAAGTAAGGCATTGCTGCTTCCAATCAGATGAGCAGCCCCTTCCATCTCGCGATTGTTCGGTTCTACTCTTCCCAGCATTGGGCCTTTCAGTCCTATCTTATTTTCTCTGCCCCCGATGACAGCATTGACGGGCACATCTCTATGATTGAAAAAGTACTCACGCACATGCATCTCACGCAAGGTTTCAACGATAAGAGGGTGAGAATAGGAGACATCAAGGTAAGCAAAACGATAATCTTTGTGGTTTGGCTTTAACTTGCGCATTCCAGTGATACTGTTTATCCCTCCCCCACCCGCAACAAATCGGTGCCAAAGTGTTCTTACTTCATCTTCGATGTTTCTATTGACCCGATGTTTATGCCCCGGGCGTAAGGGGGGATCTTCTATCTGGAATGTTTTGAAAATTCCACGAGAATCTATTACCAATTTATTTTCAGTTTGCTCACTTATTGATCCATCAATAATGGCATCTAGCGCAGCATTTCCTGCAACAACAATGTCAACTTGTTTTCTCAGAACCCTATTGATAATACCACCTCAAATTTGTCTCTACTGAATAGAGAAGTCAATGGTTTATATTTAAATGTTCCTAAATTGATAAAAGATAGGATATTTATCTTAAAATCCACTCAAAAACAAAAAACATATTCACCCCACCCTAACGCAGTCCGCAACAATCTTCGCCTTCCTGCGCAGGGCAGTTACATCAGCATTAGCCTTATCATAAACAAGCGCAACCCCCATCCTGCGATGCACTCTTGTCATGGGCTTTCCAAAGATGCGCACATCTGATTTGGGAAATGACAACGCTTTTTCAAGCCCTGTATATGTTGGTTGCTCCTTGCTCTCCTCCTGCGCCAAAATAACTGCGCTCGCCCCTGCCCTTTCAAGGATAATCTCCGGTATCGGCAATCCAAGGACTGCGCGCGCATGCAGCTCAAACTCAGAGAGATTGGTTGTTCCGGCAAGTGTCACCATTCCCGTATCGTGCGGGCGGGGCGAGAGCTCTGAAAAAAACACGCCTTCATCTGTCAAAAAGAACTCCACTCCCCAGATGCCAGCTCCAGTAAGCGATCGTGTGATCTTATCCGCTATCTGCTGCGCCTCTTTCAATTGCTTTTCACTTATGGCAATCGGCATCCAGCTCTCCATGTAATCTCCGCGCTCCTGGCGGTGGCCAAGAGGGGGGCAGAAAAGAGTTTTCCCATTCTTTTGAGTGACGGTCAATAAGGTAATCTCAGTATGAAAATTGATGAATTCTTCAACAATGGCCTCCTTGTAGTCTCCTCTCCCCTTGGTGGCAGCGTATTCCCACGCTTTCCCAATGTCCCCAATTGTCCTCACAACGCTCTGTCCCTTGCCGGAGGAGGACATCAGCGGCTTCACCACGCAGGGCAGCCCCAAATTCAATGCCGCCTTCTCAAGCTCCTCTGCGCTCCTAGCATACTCATAGCGGGCAGTCCCCACCTTGAGCTCTTTTGCCGCCAAATCCCGAATCGCCTTGCGGTTCATGGTGAAATTCGCAGCGCGTGCAGAGGGGACAACCTGGATGCCCTGCTTCTCATATTCATAGAACCTCTCGGTGCGAATCGCCTCGATCTCAGGAACAATGATGTCTGGCTTGTGCGCCGCAACCACCCTATCAAGTGCGGAGCCATCAAGCATGGAGATGACCTCTCTCTCATCAGCAACCTGCATCGCAGGAGCGTTATCATAAGAATCCACAGCGACAACATATTGGCCAAGCCTCTTCACTGCTATCACAAATTCTTTTCCCAGTTCTCCTGAGCCCAATAAGAGGATTTTTTTGTGCATTTTGGATGTCCCTTTTGCTTTTTGAAGATAAGCTTAGAGGAGTTTGGCTTTCTTTAGATTTTCAATTATGCGTTTCGTGCAATCACCAACCTCTGCCTCAAATTTTTTGCCGGTGATCATCTCATAGGCCTGGATGTACCTGCGGGCGGCCTCAACTTTAATCTCATCAGGGATAGGTGGAATTGTACCATCACCAATAAACCCCAGTTTTGCAAGATACTGGCGCACATATTCCTTGTCTAGCTTATCCGGCTCCTCTCCTTTGGAGAATTTTTGGGCGTAAGTGCCCTTTATCCAGAATCGTGAGGAATCCGGTGTGTGCGCTTCATCGATAAGGGTAAGCTTGCCATCGAGCAGGCCGAACTCATATTTGGTGTCCACCAATATCAGGTTGTTTTTCGCCACATAGTCATTTCCGAATCTGTAAAGGGCAAGCGCTGCCTTCTCCATTTGAGCATAGGTATCTTCATCAACAAGCCCTCTTTTCAAGATCTCTTCCCTCGATACCGACTCATCATGCGCACCCTTTTCCGCTTTGGTTGAGGGGGTGATGATAGGCTGATAGAATTTCTGGTTTTTTTCCATGCCCTCGGGCAGTGCATTCCCGCAGAAATCGCGCACCCCGCGCTCATAATGATGCCATGCAGAGGTTGTGGTGACTCCTGTCAGATAGCCGCGGACAACCATCTCAACAGGGATAAGCTCGCATTCCTTTCCAAGGATAACGTTTGGATCCGGCATGGAGATAAAATGGTTATCAACAATATGTCTTGTCTTCCCAAACCAGAATGCCGCCGTCTGCGTGAGCACCTGGCCCTTGAAGGGAAGAGAGCACAGGACGCGGTCAAAGGCGGAGATCCTATCCGTTGTGATGAGCAGGCGTTTGTCTCCAATAGTGTAATTATCGCGGACTTTTCCTTCATATTTATTCCCTATGCCAAGATCAGTCTTATCCAGTGTGAATTTAATCTGATCGTGCAGTTGTTTATCCGTCATCATTCACATCACCTCATAATTCTGAAAATGGGCATTGGCCAGCAATTCCTCAGCCATTCTTTTTGCAGATTCCTTTGGGTTTTTCCCATTGATGTTGAGCACCCAAAGGGTTCCGGCTTCCATGCCCTTTATTTCTTTCATTCCAAGGCGCTTTTTAAGCGTTTGCATCAGCCCTTCCGGCTTCTCCTTATCCTGCACCACAACAGAAATTCCTTTCTTTGGGATCTCAAAGAGGACAGTGTGCTTGTTCGCATTCACCAGAAGATCGGCATTGGAGATTTTCTTCTTGAACGTTTCAGCATTTCCTTCAATCTCAAAAGAATAATAAATAGAGCGCGACAAATCTTTCAATTCACCAAACCCCATCTCAGTTAGTGCCTGCTTCGCCGAGAGCGCTGTGCCGTCAGGAATCTTGAGTCCGACGAGCATCTCAACTGTTGTCATTGTCTTTCGAACCATGTCAATTTTTAATATTTTTCTTCATTGATTATTTTTTATTGTCCCTCTTCAATATATTTCTTCATCGAGGTGAAGATATTGTTCGCGATGGATGGGGATCTCATCATCTCAAAATCCCCGATTGCATCAAGCTTCTCCCCATAATAGGGAAGATTCGCGACAAAGCTCGCGCGCTCAGGGTGAGGCATGATCGCCATGACATTGCCCTCCTTGTTGCACACTGCGGCAATCGCCTCGGTTGAGCCGTTTGGGTTCCAGGGAAAATCATTGTTCACTTTCCCTTTATCATCGCAATATTGGAACACAATTTGGTTGTTCTTCTTAATGTTCTTAAGGACATCAGGATCGCTGCTCACAAACCTCCCTTCCCCATGGGCAACTGGCATTGGGATTAAATCTCCCTGCTCGTAAGTTTTGGAGTAGGCGCAGCGTCCTTTTTTCTGAACGCTTGAAAGCCCAACCCACGAGCAATAGTAGCCCGACACCATAGGATTCCGATTCGGCGCAAGGGCCATCTCGACCTTTCCTGAAAAGCCCGGGATCATTGCGCATTCCACAAGAACCTGAGCGCCATTGCAGATGCCAAGCACTGGCTTTCCCGCTTCCGCTTGCTTCTTGATATCCTTGATGATGGGATCTTTTGAGGCAATGACACCTGCCCTGATGCGATCCTCATATGCCCAGCCGCCGGTGATCACATAGCCATCATACTTCTCAATGCCTTTCCTTTGGTTCCACCGCACAATTTTCCCATCCATCCCATTCGAAAGTATCGCGCGAAGCGACTCCTCCTCGCAGTTGTTGCCGGGAAGGTAGATAACTGCGATGTTTGGCTTTTTCATATAAAATCAACTCTTTTTTGATCAAAACTTGGATAAGGCGGGAAAATAAATTGTTGCTTTCCACACCTGATAAGATATTCTTTTCTTAACTCTTTAAAATTTTCATAAATCATATCTAGAGGTAAGCAATAAAGCTCCATTGGAATGAAACTCTGTTCAGTTGCAACTAATTTACCAATCCCTAACGCCAAAAACGAGCGAATTTTTGTCTCTTTCTGTATGTTTCTATGTCTATTGAACTGGGCCCGCTCTGCTTCCAATGAAATTTTTTCTGATCCTGCATCGCCATCCCATCTGCCTCTCCACTTGCATTCTATGCGGAATTTTGTTTTACTCGGAATATGTTCAATGCACAAATCTGGATTAGTGATATCTTCTGAAGGTGCACCGAAGACATACCTTTTCGGTCCAGAAACAATCTTGAAATCTTTCGATTTCAAAAAATAAGTCGCAATAAAGTTTTCAAATTTCTCCCCATTTTCCTGAGACTGGGATCTAGAAGGGTAGGCTAATAATGAATCAAATAATCCCTTCATCTCAGCGCCTCCGTGAATCCGGACGTCCACGCATCTCTCATCTTGGAGATGGGGAGATTGATGATATCCTTCTTTCCATTTGAGATGGTTAATGAGGAACCTTTGGTCTCTCCCAATGGGGCGATGATGAGCTCATAGAATGCAAAGAGTTCATCGAGTTCCTTCTCTTTTCCTTTCACCGCTTCCATCACAAAACCAGAAGATTCTGAAAATAATACCTTTGATGGTTGCAATTTTGAGAAATCAATGGAGATATCAGCGCCAATGGCCCCATCTCCCTCGCCGCCAAGGATCATCTCGGCAACGCATCCCAACAATCCTCCATCAGAGATGTCATGGCAAGAAATGATCAAGCCTTGGTCAATGGCATCGATAACCGCGTGGATCATCGCTTTCTCTTTTTTGAAATCAATGCGTGGAACATTCTTCCCAAGCTCGCCATGGATATCATAATAGATCGATCCCCCAAGCTCATCAAGCCGATCGCCGACAAGGAAAAGAGAAGAGCCTTTTTGCTTGATCTTCATGGTGATCGCTTTTGAATAATCCTTCATGATGCCAACGCAGGCGACCATGGGAGAGGGATCCACGGATTTTCCTGATTTTGACTCATTGTAGAATGAGACATTTCCTGAGATGACGGGAACTGGGTAGGTTGAGCCCTTATAGTTGATTTTTGTGGCGGCATCGGCAATGCCCCTCACCCCTTCATGGAAGTCATAAAACGCTTCTTTTCTTTCAGGGTTCCCATAATTAAGGCAATCGGTCAGCGCAGAGGGGGTAGCGCCGATCGCTGCGACATTTCTCATCGATTCCGCGGTTGCGGCGGCTGCTCCCCAGTAAGGATCAATGCGATTGTAGCGGGGGTTGGAGTCTGATTTTAAGGCAACGCCAAAAGAGGAGGAGGGAATTGGCGCCATAAGCCCGGCATCCGCCTCGCCTGCGTGGATGATAGTGTTTCCCATGACGTTTGTGTCATAATGCCGATAGCAGGCCATCTTTGAAGCGACGTTTGGGTGCTTGAGTATTTTTAAGGAGATCTCATTGTAGTTTTTCGGCTCCGGAAGCGAGGGCTCAAAAAAATCTCTCTTTGGCTTGGCCTTTTCCCTCTCATAGCGAATGCCTTGTGTGATGGCTTTTATTGCAGCGTTGCATACCACCTTGCCTTTGTGCCGGAGCACATAATCCTCTTTCTTTGTGACCTTTCCTATCACAGCCGCTTTCGCGCCAATGGAAATGCGCCCAAGCTCAAAATCTTCATTGTAGATTTTCAGGATTGTAGGGGTGAATTCTTTTGGCGAGATCCAGCACATCCTCTCCTGGGTTTCTGAGCAGGCAACCACAAACGGCGAGAGATTTTCCAATCCAAGGTTCACCTTGCCAAGATCAATTTCTGCGCCATAATCGGCGGCAGCGCACATCTCAGAAGTTGCGCACATGATACCTCCTGCGCCAAGGTCTTTGTATCCCAAAATGACGCCTTGCTTTCGCGCCTGCCCAAACACCTCATAGCTCGCCCTGATGATGATATTTTTGAGGAATGGGTCAGGAACCTGCACCGCTCCCCGATTCGATTCCCGCTCCTCTTCTTTGAGCACAAGCGAGGAGAATGCAGCTCCCCCGAATCCTGAGTTGTCGGTTGCTTTTCCAACAAGGATGATGTCATAACCCTCAGCATCCTTTGGGGCATAGCTGTGGATGATGTCTTTTTCCTTGATGACTCCCAAGCAGACAACATTCACTAGGCAGTTCTCATCAAAGGATTCATTGAAATAGACATCCCCGCAGATATTTGGGATGCCAACTGCGTTCCCATAGCCGGCTACTCCATTGATGACTTCGTTTGCGATATACTTTACTCTGTTCTTGTTTTTCCCATTCGGATCTCCAAATCTGAGGTTATCCGCAATGGCAAACACCTTTGCGCCCATGCAAAGAACGTCCCGAATGTCTCCCCCGACCCCAGTTGCCGCCCCCTCATAGGGAACAACCTGGCTTGGGTGGTTGTGGCTCTCATGTGAAATCACAATCCCATAGCGTTCTCCATCAATAATCCCAAGCTCAACAATTCCTGAGTCTTCCTTCGGCCCAAGGATGACATGGGGCGCCGAAGTTGGGAGCATCTTGAGCACGGATCTGCTGCTCTTGTAGGATGAGTGCTCGCTCCACTGCGTGTTGAAGATGTGAAGCTCGGTTAGCGTGGGATTTCGGCCGATGAGCGCAACAATCTTTTTCGCCTCATCAATCTTCAGGGCAATGGAATTTTTCTTGAGAAAAGATGCTATTTCATTGTCAGGCATTAAAGAAATCGTAATGAGATCAGCATCAACTTTCCCCATTCTCTCACTGGTTTTTGAGGGGCAAAAGAGTTTAAATAGGTTGTGGTAATGGATTTTAGGATGGCAAAGAAAGAAAAAACAGAGGCAGAGCTGCACGAGGAAATCCTTGAAGATGCCCTAAAAGATGCTTCCCATCCTAAAAAATCATCCCGTTACCAAAGGATCCTTGCCGTCATTGCGGGCTTGCTGCTTATGTCGCTCATGCTTATCTATCTACTTCCAGCAGGCACCCTCGCAATTCTCACCGCCAGCTTGCACACCTACGTTATTGAAGGCAATGCCATTGCCCTTGGGAATGGACGGAAAATTATTTTTCTTGCAGGAGTTTATGAAGAAGTCCTCTCCAGGTATTACGCAAATCAGAAAACTGAGACCAAGATGTGCCTTCTTGGCGCAAAGAAGGGCAACTCCTATGAGGTAAGCGCATTAGTTTTCCCAGAAATTTTCTCCCAGGGCTTCTCGCACGTCTCCGCAAGGCCCTGCTCTTTGGGAACAATCATTGACCTGCATACGCATCCCTACAAGAGCTGTTATTTTTCGCCGCAGGACTTATTGACCTATGAATCAATCAGGGAGAGAGATCCTGATGCGCTGATTGGAGTGATGTGTGAAAATGGAAGATTTAACTTGTACGGATTTTCCCAAGAAAGCTAAGAGGGGGTGAGAAATGATTATTTTTTGTTCTTCATATCTTTAATTTTGCCATCAATAGATATGATTAATCTTTTATATCTTTCTTTATCATTTGGATTGTCGTTGCATTGCATAGTGAGGTTGATATTTTTCCAAACCCTCATTAATCCTTCCAAAGTCACCGTTGGATTTTCCAATTCTAGTTGGGCTAAATCCCCATACACTCTTGCCTTTAGGAGGTCCCTATGAATCAATTCCCCATTTTCCCCATAACTTTTGTTGGTCTCTGAAGGGCATGTATGGAGAGTAAAAAGTTCTTCTGCCTTGTAAAATGCGTCTCTGCTTAGGCCCCTATTCTTATCCAATCTTGCAATTTCTCCTATTAGGACATAATATTCTATCAATTTGTACCTCTCTGGCCCATCATGATCCTTGAGAGATCCTGTAGTGTAGAGGGTAAATAATTCACTAATTCTGTTAGAGATAGTCTCCCTCTCAGAATCGCGAGGGGTAAAATCCATTGACAGACCTTCTGTCCTAAAGGATGGACCATTCCCGTAAAGAGGTGTGGGACAGAGGAATATCCCTCCTGCGGCAAGAGCAGCAATTCCCAACCTTCGCATATAACTAATATCCATAAGGAGCGAATAAGGTTATCACTTAAAAAGATTGCCATTTTATCACTTAAAAGTAAATAATAATTAGATCTCTAGACGAGTGTGCCGCTCCGCATACTTTTATAAAAGAAAGGAGTTTTTCAACTCCTATGAAAATCATGATGGTCGAGGGCAGGTACACTGGCCAAATAACGTTCAAGGGAATCAGGGCAGATGAGCTTCCAAAAAAGCTTGGCCTAGTCTCAACAGTCCAGTTTCTAAACCAGATAGGGGAAGTGAAGTCCTACCTTGAACAGCAGGGCAAAATTGTCTTAGTGGATAAGATTAGGCAAAAATATGAAACCCAATTGCTTGGCTGCGATCAGGGAGCAGCAATGAGCAGAAAGGGTGAAGTGGATGCATTCTTCTACTTCGGCACCGGAAGATTCCATCCTTTAGGAGTTGCAATCGCCGCAGAAATGGATGTCTATTGTTACGATCCCATCGAAGGCATCCAGTCAATCATCAAAAAAGAGGAGGGGATTCGGCTTAACAAAAAACGCAAGGCAGCATACACCTCATTTCTCCATGCCCAAAAACTTGGAGTTCTAATCTCCATTAAGCCAGGGCAGAACCATTTCAAGAGAGCAATGGAGCTCAAAAAGCAGCTATCAGGCAAGGAAGTCTATATCTTCGTCTCAGACACCATCGACTTCTCCCAGCTGGAGAATTTTCCGTTCATCGAGTGCTGGGTGAATACCGCGTGCAATCGGATCATGGATGATATGGAGAAATTTCCAAAGCCGTTGGTTGACTTGGCTGATATTGAGAAGGCAGAACTAATCACTATTAAAGTCTGAACATTACCTTTTTTTTCTCTTTCCCATCTTGTTTTGATGGTCTGGGTTAATTGGGCCAGCGGATCCGAATTTTTCCTCAAAAAGTTTGGAGATATGCTGGATTTCCTGAAGCTGGTTCTTTGCGATATTGACATTGAGGCTGAGGAGGATGAAAAGCAAAAGCATGATGAGCCACAAGAAGATCGCGATGACCATGTCCCAGCCCAATGCCCCTTCCGCAAGGTAGAGCTGGTTGATGAAAGAGAATCCCAGATAGGCAGCCGAGATGCCGACGACAAGGAGGATGATTTCGAAGAAATTGGTTTTGGCCATTGGATTTCCCCTTCCCTGAAGATTATTTAAATCTTCTGCTTTATCTTCGCTTCACTCTCTCTTCCTTATGCGCTTATATAGCGCTGATGCATGGTCAGCAGCCTTCCTGCCATGGCGGCGAATATGATGGAGTGCCTTTCGCGCAGGATGCATCGCCGCCTGCTCCATGCGAGCGATGCGCTCGTGCCTGCGTACCGTGGCATATCCGATGATAAGGGCAATCCCAATGCCAATCAGAAGTGACCCCCAAACTTTCGCAGGCGGTTCCTTGCCATGCTCTGCGCCCGGAAGAGGAGAGGTTAAATTCGTTGCCGTGTTATTTTTATTCCCTTCAATTGCAGCTGTCCCTTTCTTGGACTCATTCTTCTCCGGTATCGTTTTTTTATCCGCCGTTATAGCAAAAAGGGAAAACCCGGGCGATGATGCGGCAAAGATGATGGCCTCATCCTCCTCTTTTGTCTGCAAGGTTTCCAGCCGCTGCCAGCCCCCGGAGTACCTCTCAAGCCGTGCGGTTTTTTGGTTGAGCCCATTTTGGGAGAACCAGGATTTATTGACTGCAAATTCAATGGCCACATCGCTGATTTGGGAGGGGTTAAATTTTTCAAGGGAGATGTCTGCATATTGGTAAATATCGCCTGTGTTAATGTGGGGCGTTTCACTTTTCTCGATGATTTTGACTGTTAAAGTCACGCCTGATGCCGATGCAAACGGAGTGAAGGAAAGCGCCGTGATTGCTATGCCTTCTTTTTTGATGATCATCTCCGCTTGGGTTCCCGCTACAAGATCATTGAAGAATTTTGAGGCTGTAATCCCTTTGGGCGCCGCGCTTCCGCCGCCCCCACCCCCACCTCCGCCTCCTGAGCTGCTTCCCCCCGTGTTGCCAGATCCTCCAGAAGAGCAGGTGTTTGTTGATGAGAATGCGGCATCATCGCAGTCTGATCCAAGGGCGCAAAACGTTCCATAGCCATCCCCATCAGCGTCAGTGCAGCGCTCAATCACTGCAGAATGGTTCAGCCCGGTGATGCGATACCTGCTTCCAAGATCAAAGCAGGAATATTGGCCAGTTGTGGTATTCGCGCAGCTCACCAAAGTCTCATTTCCCGCAGTGCAGGCGCTTGAGATGCTCTCCAATGCAACGTCCGCATCCTTGACGCAGACCGCTTTCACTGTCGTGTTTCTCTTCTCAAGGTAGGCCGTTTTTGTGAAATTGCCAAGCCCGCGCTTAAGACCCCGTATCGCAAGCCCGCTGCTTCCGCTCACCGTATAGTTGAGGGTGATGTTGTTTAAGTCAAATACATTTGAGCCGTTGAGGGTGAAATTGAATTCAAGTATTGTTTGGGTGGAATTTGTGATGTTGGTCGTGAAGACAATCGGCACCGTTCCATTGAAAATCTGTGAGAAGTTTGTGGATCCGTTTATGGTGATATTGAGGGTTAGTCTCTGCGACACATTCACCGAGGAAATGTTGCCGGTCACATAATCTCCCTCATCCCCATTGCCATCCCCATCATCATCAGTGTCGTTGAAATCCGGGTTGCCGTCTCCATCAGCATCCCTTGCCTCGAGAATAGTTATATTGATGATGATTGAGTCAATCGCGCTGCTGTCATTGACCGTGATATTCACTTGATAGAATCCAGCGTCAGTTAAAGTAGTGTACCACAATGCGCTTAAGTTTTGGTTGGTGATGGTGAAATTTGAGCTCCGATTCGTCGTGAAGGTTAAGCTCTCGTTGTCGATATCAGAAGCGTTGAGCGAGATGTTCACTAGCTGCGTCTCCGAGAAGGTGTAGGAGAGCGTGGTGATGTTGATTGCAGGCGCCGCATTGGCAATTGTGAATGCCGAGCTATTGAAGAAGCCAGTGAAATTGAGACCGTCAAATGCCATGAGCGAGACGATCCAAGAATCGTCCTTGGTGAGGTTTTTTGCCGTCGTGAGGTTTCCCAGCGAGCGAATTTCCACCCCGTTCTTGTACCAGCGCGTCTGGTTGAGATTGATATTCTCCCCGTCGGAATCGTTGGCAGAGTAGACAAAGGAGAGCGTCCCATTCCTTCTGCTGAAAGGATCTGTGCTTGTGATGTTGATAGAAGTGATGTTTGGCAGCCTATTGACGTTTGTGACGTTAAATTCCCACCCCTGAACTGTCGTGAAATTCCCATCGAACACTGACAGATTGATGCGATAGACACCTGCAGCGGAAAAATTGACTGCGAAAGAGTAATTCGCGGCAAAGGATTCCACCGTTCCATTTTTGCTCCAGGAATAGGTGAGGATATCATTCTCAGAATCGGCAAGTGTTGCATTGAAAATAAACGCATAATTACCTTCCGGAATGGTGGCATTGGTGTTATTGGGTTCGAAGTTGGTGATGGTGGGTGCGGAATTGTTGGAAATGAATATCCTCAATTCAGATGAGGCCATGTTACCCGAGGAGTCATTGCCCCATACCTTATAGGAATATGTTGCATTCATGCTTGAATTAACTGTGTGGTTTCTATACCAGTTCGATCCAAATCCTTGCATAGTGACATTAGTCCCATTAATTTCCAGCAATGCTGAAATGATGCTTTCATTTGAGGTGATATTAATGAAGAATGTATTGTTTGAGGTCTTCGTATTATTAGGAGGTGTTGGAAAAACAAACGTGATGTTTGGGGGGGTATAGTCATGATAGGTAAAAAACGGGCTCGCTCCAGAATTCCCAAAAGTGTCATTGCCCCATACCTTAAATGACACATTCACAAACCCTCCAAGGGTTATGGTCTTGTTCTTGAACCAATTCAGCCCGCTTCCGTTCATTGATTCATTTGTGTTGTTGAACTCGAGAATTGCGGCAGATAATGTCTCTGAAGAGGTAATGTTGATGTAAAATGTTCCGCGCAGTTCAGAATTGTTTGAGGGAGTAGGCACCACAAGCGTGATGTTTGGCGGGGAAGTATCAAGAGAGTTGATGGCCGCAAGGATGTTGATGCGGGAGAAGGTAAGCCCGCTTCCGCCGCTATCCGAGATCTGAATCCCCGTTGCATTAAGCATGCGTTCAGACTCGTTCACAAGCGCCTGCCTGCTATCCCTTAGTTTGATGAACTGGTGCAGAAGCGCAAATGCGCCTGCGGCCATGGGTGTTGCCATTGAGGTTCCTGAGCAGGTGAGCTTGTTGCTGTCAACCGAACTGCAACCACTAAGGCTTGTTCCAGATGCTTTTAGGGAGGTTATACTACTTCCAGGAGCGAGCAGATCCAATAGATTATTCCTATCCGTAAAACTTGAGATTGCATTTGCTTTTGTTGTCGATCCAATTGCAGTTGAATTTTTTATGCATGCTGGATCAGAAATGCCGGTAGTTGATCCGCTGTTGCCGGATGCAACAACAACTGAAATGTTTTTTGCAATCGCATTGTCTATCGCAGTTGCAGTGCCGGAATCATCGCCATCGCAATAGCTGGAGAACACAGCATTTGTTCCAAGACTCATGCTTATGACAGTGATGTTGAACAAGGTCGCATTGTTCACGCACCAGTTTATTCCGTCTATGATGTTCTGGGTGCTGCCGCTCCCCGCCGCATTCAGTGATTTGATGGCAACAATTCTCGCATCAGGAGCGATGCCACGATACGTCTGGTTTGTTGAGGTAGCAATGCCGGCAACGTGCGTTCCGTGTCCGTTGTCATCGATTGGGTTCTCATCCGTGTTTATGAAATCATAGCCGCCAATCACTTTCGAGCATGCCCGATTGTTGATAGTGGACGTGGATGTGCATGCACCCATATCTGGATGGGTATAGTCCACTCCGGTGTCGATAATGCAGATTGTTTCATGCTGCCCGGTGAGATTTGATCCGTTATAGATTTGCCGCCAGGTGGCGGTTGCGTTCATGATCTCTCTGCTATCGCTAAGGAATGCATGCATCTCCCGGTTCGGATAGACGCGGCTCACCCCAGGCGCATCCAAAATACGCTGCAGCCCCTCTTCATCCACTTCCGCGCTAAAGCCGTTGACAAGGGAAAATGCGCTCCCTATCTCTATTCCATTATCCTGCGTCCCATCAGTGCTCAAGATGCCATAGCCCTGTTGAGAATCAATGCCTAGAGAGGACATCACGCGCTCCTGCTGCTCCTCAATCATCAGCTTCTTTCGCGTAAATTCATCCGTTTCCTGAATTGATTGAATCCCATATCCATTCTTCTCTAGAACCCTATAATCATCCTCCAGCATCACAATGACGGAAGTGGTTTGATCTGTAGAAAGCATCTCAAGGACCTCGGAATCAACCATTGCCTCTCCGCCAAGCGAGATCGCCCTTATTGCAGGGCCGTAGAGGAGAGCGATGGCTAGGACTATTGTTATTATAGCAAACACACCCCTCCGCATAGAAAAGACAAACTTCGTGTTTTTTATAAATCTTGCCAATGATCCGAGCAATCAAAAAATCAATATTTTTTCAATGCCCCCGTCAATTTTGCCGACAGAAAGCTTTAAATATGCTCATTTAACCCTTCTGATATCCTTCTATGGAAAAATACACCAAGTACGAAGAGGCAAGAATTGTCGGTGCACGCGCCCTTCAGATAGCCATGGGCGCCCCTTTTACTTTCAAGCTAACCGAGCAGGATCTCGAAAAGCTCCGCTACAACCCAGTTGAGATTGCGAAGGCAGAGTTCAAGCAGGGGCTTATCCCTATAGCAATCAAAAGGAGAATGCCACGCGAGCTGGCAGAAGTGCAGGCGCCGCAGCAGCAGCCGGAGAAGGAGTGAATATGGGTCGAATCAAGACCGCGCAGATTAAGCGCATAACAAAGCAATTGATGGCAGAGCATGCCCCTGAATTTTCCGTTGATTTCTCAAAGAACAAGGAGATTGTCTCTAAATATACCGATATCACCTCAACAAAAATTCGAAACACTGTAGCGGGCTACGCCGCGCGGCTAGTGCGGCAAAAGAGCGAGAGCACAGGGCCCAGAAGGGCGGTGCACAAGGAAGATCTTTCACAGTATTACTAATCATTTTTTGAATTTTATATTCCAGCTGTTTTCTTCTTTTTCTTGATTTCATTATATTTAATCATTGCAGATTTATATTTTTGCGCCATATGCTCAAGAAGCGTATTGTCAGTAGGAATTTCACCTTCAATTGAGAAATTGACAATTTCACCTGTTTGCCTATTTAAATCAGGGTATATGATAACTTCCCTTTTTTTAATATTGGATCCCCATTCTACCTTTATCCTCCCATTCCCATTAAGATATGCCCTTATAGTGAGATATTGTTGCCCTATGTCGGCTGTATAGTTTTTATATGGATTGATATCATTCCCTTTCCTCTTACCAAGAATTGTTGCAATATACAACCCTTGTCTGTAGAAGTCACTTATTATTTTATCTATTGTCATATTGGGGGGAGATATAATTGATTTATATAAGTTTAGAACTAATCCTCTTCCTTGTCGATGTATGCATCTTCTTGGCCACAGCATTTGGCACAAACCTAGACACATCCCCCCCCAGCATCGCAATCTCCTTTAAGATGCTGCTTGACACAAATGCATAGTCATCCTTGGTCATCACAAAAACTGTTTCCACATTAGGAGACAGCTCCCGATTCATCAGCGCCCGCTGGAATTCATACTCAAAATCTGACAATGCTCGTAGTCCGCGCACCATCACATTAATCTTCCTTTTTTTCATGTAATCAAGCAAGAGCCCGTCAAAATGCTCCACTTCAATAGTGTTGTTGCCCTTGAACACTTCCTTAATCATCTCCACCCTCTCTTCTGCGCTAAACGCCGTTTCCTTGCTCGGATTCTCACCGACGAGTACAATGATCTTATCAAAGAGCTTTAAAGCGCGTTCAATAACATCAACATGGCCATTGGTGATAGGGTCAAATGAGCCCGGGCAAACAGCAATTCTCATCGGATCATCACATTCACCGCCCGCGTGTAGCGGGCCATTTTTTGGTCGAGCTTTTTGGAGGCGAGGCATTGCCGAGCCGAGAAAAAGGTCGGATCGAAGCTTCCAGGGCAGACTGCAATTTTCGTCATTTTGATTTCCTCTGGTAGGTGCCCATCAATTCCGACTGGGCTATGATGCTCCCTTCCATGGCTTTCAGCACCTCTTTTTTTGTTGCGCCCAATCTAAGGGGAAGCATAGTGCCTAGGGCATAAATCCTAAAGTAATACCGATGGATCCCTGATGGGGGGCATGGTCCTCCGTAGCCGGTTCTTCCCCAGCTATTCTTTCCTCCAATGCCTTGAGGCTCAGTGCCTCGCTGGATGGCAAAAGTTGATGCAGGCATGTTGAACACAACCCAATGATCCCAAGTTCCATTCGGAGCGTCAGGATCGTCCATGATGAGAGCAAGCGATTTTGCCTCTTTGGGCACATCCGCGATGTGCAGCTCCGGAGATGAATCAGCGCCATCGCACGTCAATTGGGAAGGTATTTTTCCCTGGTGGCTAAAATCCTGGCTAGAGAGTTTCATTTAGCTAATGAAAGGATTTCAATATAAAAATCTTGGGATTTTCAATGGCATTGGCTATTGGTTAGGACGGTTTCTTTTCAGTTTCACCATGATGGCTCTCAATTGGGTATATGTTTTGGCATAGCTCCCAGAGGTGTCCACCAAAAAATCTGCGTGCTTTCTTTTCTTTGGGAAGGGCATCTGGCTTTTCATGATGGAGAGAATCTCTTTTTTGGTCAGCTTTCTTGCCTTGAGAAGCCGACGAAGGACGATTTTCCTTGGGCAGTGCACAACAATCACAAAATCGCAGAGCCGATCGAATTTTGCTTCCAGAAGCAGTGGCGCATCTATGACCGCAGGATTTTTTGTTCTTGCGGCCATTCCTTTTGTTGCCTTGAGGATAGCAGGATGTGCAATGCGGTTGAGCAGGCGGAGCTTTTTTGGATCATTAAAGACTATTTTTCTCAGTGCAGGGCGGTCGATGGCGCCATTCTTTTTGAGGATTCCTTTTCCAAACGCATTCACAAGTCTTCTCTGCAGCGGGCTTCCTTTCACATAGAGGCGCCTATAGAGTGTATCCACGTTGATGACAGAAAAGCCATATTTTCCAAGATACTTCGCAGCAGAGCTTTTTCCCGTGCCAATGCTTCCGGTGATGCCGATGACAAATTTTCTCATTTTTAAAAATGGGCAATCTGCGTTTTTAATCCTTTCCCTGCGCATCAAATAAATGGGTACAGGGTGGGTGGAGGGCTCCAACGTTCAACATTAAACGACCGATAGGCTCGTCCACCTGAGGTATCTCTCGGAGATGAGACTTTTGCGTAGCAAAAGTTTGTTTAATGTGTGTGCCCGAAGGGGTTACAATTTTCTTACCGCCCACTATCGTTCCCAGCGTACTTTCTGGAAGGGAAAGTTTGTTTAATGTCCGATACATTAAGCGAAGAGGGGAAGAGAAGCCCCATTTTTGAGAGTGAAGTCATTATCGTTATATGTTAGGCGAAGGCCAATGCCTGCCATAATCCAAGGAAACAGGAATCTTTTTATTGTCACTACATTTTAACAGTTTTGTTAAATATGCTTTAGCTCAAGGGAGCGTGCAGAGAAAACAAGATGACCTGGAAAATTGAGCAAACCGAGCTGTTCGAGAAGAGGTTTGAGAAGCTTATTCCCGATAACCTTAAACAGGATGTAAAAGATCGGATCATCAAGCTTGGCGAAAATCCCTACAACAGCAAGCCGCTGGGCTACCCTTTCTTTCGTGAGAAGAAGATCAAGAAGTGGAGGATTTTCTTTTTGGTGTATCAGGAGAGATTAGTGGTCTATTTCATCGATATCAGCGATAAGAAGCTCCAGCAGGATACCATAAATAAAGTGAAATCCATGTTTGATGTGTTCAAGAAGAGCATAGAAACCAAATATAAAAATCCCTAATTCAGCGGCTTGGTCTTGCCCTGGATCACTTGCTTGATGCCAAGAACTAATTCTTTTAAGAGCTGATTCTGCTCTTTCATTGTTTTAAGCTCTTCTTTGGTCATAGTGAGAATGCAGGGAGGGGAAGTTTATATAATTTTCTCCCACAGGCAGGTTTAAATGTCATCACTACTAAATGGATAAAAAAGAAAGGTTTAAATACACCTACTCAATTACTCCTCTAAGATCGCTATGACAATATCCCAAACTCCCGTAAGGCCGTCATTGGAGGGTGTCATCACGATAAATGGGCCGCTCGCGCAGACAGTGCCACAGCTCCAACTAGAAACCGTCTGGCACGCTGACCAGATCACGAATGCAAGGCGCACGGATGAGCCAATGAGGAATCAATGGTTCTATGTCGCTGATGGTGCGATGTATGCGCTTGAGGGGAAAACGCAATTCCTCTTCATGACAAGAGGGTATGCAAATCCCGTTCTTAACAATATAGGCGAGGCTGCAAGTCAATTGTTAACTTCCGGAAACTACATTCCATCTTCAGAGGAAATCGTGGCGGCACACGCAGCCCCAGATACACTCAAAATCAATCTTTTGGGCTTGAAGGCAAAAAATGATGGTGGAGAATTCTCTTATTTTACTATTAACACTCAAAAGCCACAGCTTTCAGGGGTGCAAAGGCCGCTTGCTGAGCGAATCTATGGCCGTGGCGATGATTTTGGCCAAAATATGAAAATGCTTGCTAAAGCAGGAATTTCAGAAACAAGAGTGTATGTGCTTAATCCTGACTATGTTAATACTCACGTCCAGCAAGGAAGAGCAATTGCGCGGGCTTGCAGGCTTAGGTCCTTTGGCCTCGATTCCGTCTTCTATGCCTATGGCCGGATCGTGGACTACCGCATCGCCCTGCGTGGGGTACGTCGTGCAGAAGTGGCCGCCGAAGGCGGCGTGCCGCAAATTGACTATCGTGCCATTGCTCAATCACTTCAACTTCCTGGATTTGACCCCTCTCAATTGGGCAGAGAGCTAAATTCAAATGGAGTCCGTGCACTCACTGCTGCACTAACGTATGTTTCTCCAAAGAGATAAGTTTATTATTCTTCAATTCTGAATGACTTATTGTCCCGGCATGGCTCCAAAAGTGGAGCAGCTGGACTACATGCCCGTTTGCCAAGGCTTTGATTGTTTACGCCATTAAATTCAGCGGCGACTAGGAGTCTTCGGATTCCCATGAAGCCGCGGTGCAGATTCGGCAAAGGGGCTACAGGTTGCGCGGGCTTGCAGGCTTAGGACCTTTGACAACGATTCCGACTTCAATGCCAATGACCGGAACGTGGACAACCACAACGCCCTGCGTGGAATAGTCCATTGCATGCTGGGACCTTCCTTATGCGAGACCTGTGGAAAGAACTATGCGCCTACACAAACCTTGAGCGTGCCTACAGGAATGCGAGAAAGAAAAAGACCTTGCTACCCTATGTGCGAGAGTTTGAGAAGCAGCTGCGGGACAATCTTCTTTTGCTGCGCACCGAACTATTACTTCATTCCTATGCCCCGCATCCGCTTGTCCACTTCATCATTCAGGACCCAAAGACGCGCAAGATCTCAAAATCCGCCTTTCGGGACAGGATCATCCATCATGCCATCGTAAGCATCATTGAACCAATCTTTGATAAATCATTTATCTGCGATTCTTACGCCAACAGGATAGGAAAAGGGACGCTCAATGCCGTGAAGCGATTTGATTTCTTTAAGAGGAAAGCAAGCCGAAATAACACCATTCCGTGCTATGTCCTAAAAGCCGACATCAGGAAATACTTTGAGACGGTTGACCACAAAACTCTCCTCTCAATCCTTCAAAAGAAAATAAAAGACCCGCGCATCCTGTGGCTGGTAAGAAAAATCCTTTCAAACTATCAAAGTGGGGGGGGCGATTCGCCCCACGGAATGCCGCTTGGCAACCTCACCTCGCAGTTCTTCGCCAACGTCTATCTCAATGAACTTGACTTGTTCGTGAAGCATAAACTGAAGGCGGAATTCTACATCAGATATGTTGATGATTTTGTCATCTTGCACCATGATAAAGAAGCGTTGGAATATCATAGGGAGCAAATCCATCACTTCCTGAAAACCATCCAGCTGAATCTGCACCCAGACAAATCAAAAATACTCCAACTGGAAAGAGGCATTCCCTTTCTTGGCTACAGGATTTTCCCGCACCATAAGATCTTGAGAAAAAGCAACCTGAGAAAATTCAAGAGAGAGCTTTATGAAAGGATTATTGGAGTGAAGGACAATGAACTGACATACGATTCGCTGTTGGATAACCTGCACGGATGGCTCGAATACGCGCGTTGGGCAAACACGCATTCATTGAGAAAGATGATCATTGGAAAAATCCGGACTGAATTAATGGAGAGGATCTCTGACAGGGATTTCGATAGGTGGCTCAAAGCAATGAAGAGAAACTAAGATAATCACTCAAAAATGGGGCTTCTGTAATGTTTAATTAGCATGCAAATGCGAGAAGTGATGCACAAAGGCGGTAAAAAATTCACACAACTATTGATTTAGCGCACTCGAGAAATTCCCTTCCTGATATTCATTCCCAATTATAATGGAGCGCATAAGTAATTAATAATCCACAAGCTCCATTATATGCGAAAAAGTATTGCTTTTTCGAATATTCGGAAAATCCACAAATTTTCCGCATATATCTGGAGAACAATACAAATTCTATTAAGAATTATTGTTCTCCATTATAGTATTTAATCATTAAAAAATAAAAATAAGAAAAATCACTGCAGCATCACAAGCACAACTGCCATAACCGAGAGCGATGCCAAATTGAATAAGGCATTGATGGCATAGAGCACAAGCGGCTTGCGCTCAAAAAGCACCGGCTGGAGCATGATGGTCGCCACAAACCCTATCCATATCCATCCTGCTGCCTGTAAAGCCCCGGCAAGATCAATTGCCCCCAGGTAATCAACAAAGTGCGCAAGAATGTAGGCCATGACAATGGATATGAGAAACATAATGCCCATTGATTTCATCCCGCTCTCCTTCATTTTGGCTTCATCTTTTGGCGTGTAGCCAGCTTCCTTCATCCAGCGCTTTCCAAACAAGAGGGGGGAGTACCACAGCCAGCCAAGCGCCATATTGGCAACGACTGCCAATCCAACTGATAAGTAATTGATGGTTGCTTCGATCATTGTGCCTCCGCTGCATAACCAGCAAGGTCCTTGTGTAGAGGGGCATTTTAAAGTTTTCTATATTTTTTTATCCAATCTGCTCAAGAACCCTCCTATGCATCTTCCTCAGAAATTCCACCCTATCCTCTATTTTCATGATGTCAGTATGGCCAGAAAGCACAAGGTTGAAGCTGAAAGGAGAGGGCATCGATAAGTTGATTTCTTTGACAAGGATTTTCTTCTGCTCAATGCCTTCAAGCACCTTGACGGTGTTTTGGATGTCCATGAGGTCTTCAAGAACTTCCCTACGCGCTTCCTTAAGGATGGAGAAGTTCGGGCTTATCCGTTTCACCGCATTGATAAGGATCATCGAGGATACTTGCTGCCTCCCAACACGCTTTTCACGGCCAAGGTAATTTCGCAGGATCATAAGCGCTCGCGTCGCGCAATGTCGAAACCTCCTTTTTAAGACCTCGCTTTGATCAATGGCGTTGTCCAAGATCCTATGCAACTCTGCTGACTTGAGGAGCCGAAAAGCGTGCATAACATTTGCTGGTCTCTCTGAAGCGATGTAAAACCCATTGTCGGTTATGCCAATCTCCACATCATGGTGCTGGGTTTTGGCAATCGCAAAGGCAATCGCACGTGACAAACAGTCATTGACACGTCGCCCATAGAGCGCATGGAAAACCGCATATTTTCTCTTACCCTGTGTATAATGTTCAACGATGATGCGTGAATGGGAGGGAATTTCCGCAAATTTGAATTGCTCCTCAAAATAGCGGTAGAGGGACTCCGCGGCATTCCGATCCACATAGAGGTACTCGTCAATAAATTTCATGATATCTTCTTTTTTCTTCTTTGCGCAGAACAGCTCATTCATATTTTTCCTGAAGCGGCCAATCTCGAGCGAAAGATCAAAGCTTAAGGGCAGCATCTCTGAGATCCAGGAAGGGATGGTTGGTTGCCTCTCTGCGCTTGCTTTCACCTGGGCAACCATTCCCCGTGCGAATTGGAACTCGTATTTCTCTCCGCCCAATACAAAGACATCTCCGCGCTTGAGCCGCTCAAGAAAGGCCTCATCAATGTGGCCAATCGCAACATCCCCAATTTTCACCGTGATGAAAGATTGTTCAGGAATCGTTCCGATGTTGGTCATGTGGATGACCCTGCTCATCTTCCCCTTGCGGCCAACCTCACCTGTGGCTTCATCATACCAAATCTTTGCATAGATATGGCGGTCTTCAAGGGAGATATAGCGGCCAGCCAGGTACTCCACAATCTCAATGAAATCCTTGCGCAGAAGCTGATGATAGCAGTAGCTTTGCCTGATCAATGAAAAAAGCTCTGAAATTTTCCACCTGTGCTCAATTGCCATACCCATGATCTGCTGCGCAAGGACATCAAGCGCATTCGTTGGTATGTGGATGGTATCTATTTTCCTTTCAATGGCCGCTTTGAGTAGCACCGCACATTCAACGAGATCATCCCGATCAAGCACGATGATCCGCGCCTTGACAGTGCTGTGGAGCCGATGGCCAGCCCTTCCCGCGCGCTGCAGGAACCTGGCGACGGATTTTGGCGAGCCCAGGCAAATCACCAGGTCGATATATCCAATATCTATGCCCAGCTCCAGTGAAGTTGAGGAGACAATCACCTTCAGTTCTCCTTTTCTCAGCCGCCCCTCTATGGTGTGGCGGTGCTGCTTGCTAAGCGATCCATGGTGCGCGCCGATGTTGTCCGCATAATTTTTTGGAAATTTTTCCTTGAGGTAATTCACCACTCGCTCAGTTGCCGCCCGGGTGTTTGTGAAGATGAGCGTTGTTTTGTGGTTTTGGATGAGCCCATCAATCAGATCGTACATTGCCTGATGGATGGACTCATGTTCCACATCAATAAGGTCTGGAACAGGCGATAGCACTTTAAGGTCCATCTGCTTGAGGAACTGCACATCAACTATCTTGCACTGCCTCAAATCATTGTCTTTTTCATAGCCAACGAGGAATTTGGCAATCTCTTCCAGTGGCGCAATCGTTGCACTGAGCCCCACCCGAGTCATTGCAGGGGATAGTCGGTGAAGGCGTTCAAGCGAAAGTGAAAGATGCACTCCTCTCTTGTTTTCCGCAAGCGCATGAATTTCATCCACAATGCACCATTCAGTATTTTTGATGTGGTTGATGAATTTAATAGATGCAAGGACAATTGCCAAGCTCTCTGGCGTAGTAATAAGGATGTGAGGGGGTTTTTCGCTCATGCGCTGCTTCTCATAAGGAGTGGTATCGCCAGTCCGAACGCCAACGCGAATGCCAAGTTTCTTTCCTGCTATCTTCTCCATTTCCTGCAAGGGCTCAACAAGATTGACCTTGATATCCTCATTCAATGCTTTCAGGGGGGAGATATAGATGCAATAGACCTTGTTCTCCAAAATGCCTTTCTCCGCATTGTCTATGAGTTCATTGAGGATGCTTAGGAATGCCGTGAGTGTCTTTGTTGCTCCTGTTGGCGCGGAAATAAGGATGTTTGATCTGGAATGGATGTGCATCACCCCATAGAGCTGCGGCAGTGAGAACTCCTTGAATCGTGAGAAAAACCACTGCTTCACAAGCGGGTGGAGGATGTGCATTAGCTCTTCTGGCTTGCTTGGCTTTTCGACATACTCAATCATGGGGAACAGAGGAGTATGCATATTTAAAAATACATGCGCCAACCTTCCATACATTATGGATAATATTGTGCTAATTGGCCCTCCGTTCAATCGAAAGCAGGAAGTAGGAGTATACTTATCGAGAAAGCTACGGATACCATTCCTTAACGCAAACTTCTATTTGAATCCGGATTATGATCCTGAAATCCAGCACTCTGTACTTAAGCATATCTGCTATTCCAGTCATGTTGGTGAGATTATTGTTTCTGCGGGGAATTCTTGGGATACCGAAGAATTTGAGGCATTTTGGAGATGCATTACCCCTTGCCTTTCTGGATTTGGAGAGGTTTTCTATCTCCTTCCCTCACCGAGTCTAGAGAGAAGCACAAGGATTCTTACGGATTGTTGGGAAAGCGCATCAAAATCACCATCAAATTCTTTCCGCAAAGAATTGCTTGAAGATCGAATGCGTGCAATGTTATTGAGAACGCATCCCTCGCACGCCCTTACCGCAAAATTTCCAATTTATACAGAAGGAAAGGCAGTTGCACAGGTTGCAGATGAAATTGTTTTTGCGATGGATAGAAGATATTGCCCTAATCCCCTCGTACTTTCTCATTCATCATTTCAAAGACCCCATTTGTAAGTTTTTCCCTGTCTTTTGGGCATTATTCTTCTCCTCCACCATAATTCTTATAAAGAAGAAATGTCTTTACTAGTGAAAGGTGATACTTATCGAACGAAATACTGATGTGCAAATCAAATGCTTCAAGTGCGGAAGCCTATTCACCATGGATCAGATGCGCATGGATACAAACGGCAAGAACCTCGTCTGCAGAAACTGCCTAGAGAGAAAAAACCCCGCCAAGCAAGCCCCTTTGGATGAAGAGGACTACATCACCCTCAAATCAGGCAATTCTCGCTCCGTCTCCCCTGCGGCAAAAAAACAGTCGGATAAGGTGTCCTATTTCTGCAAGGCGTGCAAATACAGCTTTTCAAGGGCAGCGCACATTGAGATCTCAACGTGTCCCTATTGCAGCCAATCCGGCATGCTCACAAAGAAAGGAACTGCCGCGTCAATGGTTAAGGAGATTGAAGACATGGCAGATGAGGAGTAAAATATGACTGGGGAAATTCTTGTAGTATGCAGGAAATGCGGCTCAAAGGCGCCCTCTTCTGTCATGAAGCTTGATGTTGATGAGAAGCTCATGATCTGCCCCAACTGCGTGAAAAGCAAAACGCAGCCGAGGAAGCTCTCAGAGATAATGAGGACGCAGGACCAGGAGCATACCATGGCGTTCTCAAGGCCTTCAAAACCAGGTGTTGAGTCCACAGACAAGCAGAAGCAGAAGTGCAAGCGCTGCCAGTTCGGGTTTAAGGTCAATATTGAGACCAAGACGCCTAAGTACTGCCCCTACTGCAACGCGCCGGTATTCTCATTGTACTAGTTGTCGCATTTTTCTCAGCATCATT
The DNA here is from genome assembly GCA_964438385.1 of uncultured Methanosarcinales archaeon. Taxonomy (GTDB): domain Archaea; phylum Nanobdellota; class Nanobdellia; order Woesearchaeales; family GW2011-AR4; genus GW2011-AR11. Next base: position 28,802 of record CAYTKI010000005.1, read on the forward strand.
GCTCGCTTCGCGAGAGGTAGTTTCGCGCCGCGCCCAATAACGACTGCGCGGCGCATCCATAGCGCCCCAATGAGGGCGCAAAGACTACATCGCATCAATGGCAATGTATAATCTTATCTGAAGAATGCGATAATAATGAAGATTTATAAAACTCATAAAAAATCCGTTTCTTATGCGGCGGTGCCGGAGTGGCCAAACGGGATAGGTTCAGGGCCTATTAGCTTAGTGCTTTCGCAGGTTCGAATCCTGTCCGCCGCACCACTTTTTCTTTCCCCTCCCGTTGGTCTGGCAAAGAAAACCTGGACTAAAAGAAAATGCGTCGCAGAAATTTTCTTTTTGGATAAATATTTAAGACCTGATGATTGGAATGCAGCAAATGGCATCAAAATCTGAAAAAGCAACCTTCGCCTGCGGCTGCTTTTGGGGTGTGCAGGCCGAGTTTGATTCGGTCAAAGGGGTGCTCAAGACAACAGTTGGCTACACCGGAGGCCGCCCAAATAACCCCGCCTATGAGGATGTCTGCACGGATAGGACGGGCCATGCCGAAGCGGTTGAAGTGGAATTTGACCCTAAAAATGTAAGCTACCCTAAGTTGGTCGAAAAGTTCTTTTCAATCCATGATCCAACGCAGGCAAACAGGCAGGGGCCGGATGTCGGCTCGCAGTACCGCTCGGCAATTTTTTATCATGATGATGAGCAGAAGAAAGAGGCAATAAAGGTGAAAGATACTGTATCAAAATCAGGAAAGTTCAATAAACCTATAGCGACTGAAATCATTAAAGCAAAAGCATTCCATCCTGCAGAGGATTACCACCAGAAGTACCTTGAGAAGCGCGGGATGAATGTGTGCCATTAAGTTTTTAATCTCCTTTAGTTTTCCCATCCTTAGGTGATGCTGATGATAACAATCTATGGTCTTCAATCCCCCTATGTCTACCGTGTGCGGGCGTGCCTGCTTCAGAAAGGGCTGAAATTTCAGCACGTCTCTGTCAATTTGGGCAGCCGCTCTGAGGAATTCAAGAAGCTAAGCGCAGTGGGAACAATTCCGGTCATGAAGGATGATGACGGAACGGTGGTGTGCGATAGCTTCCACATCGCGCTCTATCTCGATGAGAAATACCTGCACACCCATAAGATGCTTGGGAATTCCCTGAAGGAGAAGGCGGCCATCTTCAATGTGCTGGCCGTTATTGACAAGGCGAATCATATCAATGGTCCGCTTTCAATGGAGAAATATGGATATGCAGACCGCTTGCGGCAGGGCCAAATGGCGCACCGCGCTCTGCTCTATGATGAGCAGCAGAAGCATGACGCAAAAGCTGACCTTGCAAGGCGGCTTTCAACGCTTGAGCAATTGCGCGGGGGAAGGGAATTCTTCACCTCAACATTTTCTTTTGCAGATGCAGCAATGGTCTCCTTCCTACGGAGTGTTGAATTCGGAGGATCTGAGATCGGCTCCTGGAAAGAATGGAAAGATGATCTTTTCAAAGACCCAAAGATCGCGCTGATGGTCACGCCTTCTGATGAGCTGGGTGTGCGGGAAATTTGAAATGTTTGATTTTTGTTACCTTAAAGGTCAAAAAACATAAAGCATAAAAACAATACCTCCTCAAGCCCATTATGGAACCATACGGCATCACCATCATACTCCTTTATGTGGCTGCAATCGTCCTTGCCATTTGGCTGCTCGGAAAGGTATTTAGGGTCATATTCGCCATATTCTTGATAACTGTAGTCCTCCTTGGCGGCATCGCCTTCTTCGTCTATAAGGATGTTGTGGACATCAAGGCAAATGCAAAAGAAGGGCTTATGGCAGTTTTGGTAGATGATGGGAAGATTCTCGCGGGCTTTGCTGTTGAGAAAGAGCCAATATTTTTCACCCAGGAGCAGCTTTCTGCCCTCTCTGCCCAATACCTGAAAAAAGATTACAAGGCCATGCTTGGAAATAGGTTCAAGCTCTTCATCATTGACGCGAAGGCAATTGAGGCGCTTGGAGATGCGCCTATTAGCTCCTTGGGAGATCAAAAAGAAGAGGGAACACGGGCAATTACCGCAAAAATAGCTCTCCAGGCGATGCGCTCGGAAAATCCTGTAGCTGTGTTGTCCAAACAATCCCCTGGTGTGAATTTGGAAAATGGAAATCCTTCAGAGATTAAGGACATGCTTTTGGCAGCCATCTTCACCCGCCACTTCATTCAAAGCCCATCATTCGCGGTTGAGCAGTTCAAGGCAGGGAACATCCAAGTCTATCCCCAAAGCGCGGTTTTCAGGGCGCTTCATTATGTCCCTGCAGGGCTCATCAAAAACCTTGCAGGTGAGGCCATGGAGAAAGGAGGGGAAGCGAAGGATGCGATAATCGAGAGGATTGAGTAGGCTCTTACATTCCGGCTCTAACGAACATTGATTCTACCATCTTTTCCATACCCCAAAACAATTCTTTATCGACCCCTTCATTTCCAACAACCTTAAGTTTTAAACTTCCATCCTTAGTTCTAATCTTAAAGAATTTCATATACGCAAAAGCAACTTTATTGGCATTCATAAACCAATTGAGGATACTCTTATCGAAATCATCAGGATTTCCTCCAAATCTTGGCTTAATTATCCAATGACAGCCGATTCTTTTATCTCCATCCTGTAATTTTTCTTTTCCAATTGATGTGTTTTGTCTATGTTTTGAATTGTTCAATAATTCCCCCTGAATCTTCTTGATTCGATAATCCAAACCTGTGATTAGTTCTGCCGGCTGGCCGTAGGGAACATCATTCCTTGCATACACCATATTCCATGTAACCGGCATTCCAAAATATCCTTGCATCAGTTCATCCTTCCCAACATAATCAAAGAAATCAGCCCAAGGAGGCATTTTATCGCAAAAATTTGCCCCCATCCTTGTCAGGATTCTTTTTATTGAGCCATAATTTGTCATTAGCTCAGGTAAGGTTATTTTCTTCCTATTGATGCTAATATCAGCCGATAAGCCTCGCACAATCGGAACATAAGGGGCCACATGGTTTTTTGGATTGAAAAATGTCAGCCGATCCAGCAGATTTGCACTAACAACACCCACTTCTTCTCCTTGGCGCATCAACACAGGAACATCCCCTCTTGCGGAGGCAGCCAAAACTACTGCCATCTCAAGAAATGATTGGTATGGCCTCATTTTATTATCTCTTAGGAATCCAAATTCATCCGGGAACTTTCCAGCATATCTTTCCGCAAATTGCGCATATAATCCACCATTTCCATTAAAACCAGGAGCCCCAAGCATAAGCTCCATCTTCCCAAGGACAACCGAAGCGGTTTGGGCTGCCGAGTATACTTTATCTTCCATTGTGAAGCATGTGGAATTTTTTTTTGCTATTTAAAAGTTGTGACTAAATTTTTATTGGAAGGCAATTCAAAGATAAAAGTATATAAACCAAAACCATAGCGGAATTGTGAAAAGAGACCCCATGAGCGTATTCGAAAAGCTGCAATTCTGGAAAAAGAAGGACGATTTTGATCTTGGAGGGGATTTAGGCAAGGGCCTGGGATCTGATTTCTCCAAGGAAATGCCTCTCGGAGGGGAATTCTCGCCAAGTTCCCAGGGCTTTGGGGATGCATGGAGCCCCCAGGGAGCTGAGCAGCAGCCATCCTTTGGGCAAAATCCGCAAAGCACACAGCCATTTGACCAGCAATCCGCTTCTCCTTCCTTTGGCCAGCCGTCTTATCCTCCAAAGCAGCAGCCATTTTCACAGCAGCAACAATCCTTTGGCCAGCAGCCATCATTCTCTTCCCAAAGCTTCTCCCAACCAGCTTATTCAGCGCCAAGCTATGCCCCTCCACAGCAGAACGGCGCTGATTACATCAACAGCAAGAGCTTGGAAGTTATCTCAAGCAAGATTGACGCGCTGCGGGCGGCAATAGAGAGCATGAACGCACGGCTGGCAAACATCGAGCGCATCGCAGGGCAGGAGGAGGATAATCGGAGAAGGAGATATTACTAAACCTGTAATTTGGCAACGTTTTTAATCCCAAACTATTCTTTCAGCATATGCGCATCCACTTTCCTTCTAAAAATGAGCTTCTCCGCCATTTCAGTAGCCATTCGCCTGCCAAGCTTACCTTTATCATAATTATCATTCTTGATCAAATCACAAAATATTTGGTTCTTGCAAAAATAAGCGTTGGGGAAAGTATCCCTATCATCCAGGGTATTTTCCACCTCACCTCTGTGCAAAACACTGGGATTGCCTTTGGGCTCTTTAAGAATGCGAACATGCTCTTCACCATCAGCGCAATCCTCATTGTTGGTCTTGTTCTGTACTATCTGGCGCAGGTCAAGGCAAATGAAAAAATGCTCCAGATCTGCCTTGGAATGCTCCTTGGCGGCGCGATCGGCAACCTCATTGACCGCATTTCTCTTGGATTCGTTGTGGACTTCCTTGATTTCCGCATCTGGCCGGTGTTCAATGTGGCGGATTCGGCGATTACGCTTTCCATAATAGGGCTATTCTTCTTGCTATGGAAAAAGTGACACCCCTCTGCCCTTATTTCGGAACCTGCGGCGGATGCACCGCTCAGCACATCCCATACGAGGTTCAGGTAGAGAATAAGAAGCGTCTGGTGATTGCTCACCTGAAAAAGAACGGCATTGCAGATTTAAAGGACATCCCACATTTCTCCAGCAAGCCCTACCACTACCGCAACCGCATGGATTTTGCCTTTTGCGCAGAGGGATTGGGACTGAGAAAAAAAGAGCAGCACAATGCAATTGTGCCAATCGCGCAATGCGTTATTTCAAATGAAAAAATAAATACTTTTATGAAGGAAGTGCAGCAATGGTTTGATTCCCATAAGGCAGAGCTTGGGCCCTTCCACTCCAAAAATAAATCCGGATGCCTCAAATACTGCACCATGAGGGCTTCGGAATATATCCCCTCTTCCTCTATTACTTTTATCCTCAATGAAGAAGCGCATTCATTAGGTGATCATATCGAATTGATCAGGCAATTCGCAAAGGATTCAGCAGCAGAAAATGTGCTCATTGCATCAATCCCCCTTCAGCTCGATGAAAGCGCCTCAAATGAGGCATTTCCCATCAAAGGAGGCATGAATTTGAAAGAGCAAATTCTCGGCAAAAATATGCTGTTCTCAAGCCAGGGATTTTTCCAAAACAACACCTTCATGGCAGAGAAGATGGCAGCGTATTGCAGGAAATTGGCTGAAAAGTGCAATCCGCAAAGCAAAATCCTTATCGACCTTTATGGCGGAGCAGGCACGTTTGGAATCAGCATGGGAGATCTTTTTGAAAAAACCTTCATCATTGACAATGCCGGGCCGAACATCGAATGCGCAAAAATGAACATGGTAAACAACAGCATCAAGGGAGAAGCAATCGCAAAAGACGCCTCAGCCCTGGAAAAACTGGCCTTTCCAAAAGGGAAGGAGGTATTCCTGCTCCTCGATCCTCCGCGCAGCGGCATGCATCCAAAAGTTATCAGTAGTATCATCGCCCTGCGACCGGAAACATTGGTGTATATCTCCTGCAACCCTATCCTGATGGCAAAGGAGCTCAAAAAATTCACCAAGCACTACACAGTGGAGTCAGCAGCCATGTTTGACCTCTTCCCGCAGACAACTCATGTGGAAGCGGTTGTTGGAATGGTGAGAAGGGGCCAATAAAGTACAATCTCCATTGGAAGCATATAGTTTATAAATAAGCATTGGATTGGTTTTTCTCGGTGGGTGGATGAAAGATATTATGTTTTCCTTTCAGCATGCGGGAATTTCAAAGGAAGATATTCTTTCCTCTGCCCCGCTTCTCAACAAAGAGATCGAACTGCTTAATAGTGCAAAGAAGTTGGGCTACAATGATGAGCGCGCATCGATTAATTTGCCTCTTGACAAGGCCGGCCATAAAAAAATCCTCGCGCTTACAAAAAAGCACAAAGACGCACCGTGCATAATCATAGTGGGCATTGGCGGCTCAAATCTTGGCGCAAAGGCAATCTTTGAGGCAGTGAAGGGAAAATACCATAACCTTCTTTCCACGCAAAAGATTTTGTTTGCAGACACGGTTGATCCGGACTCCCTCACTTCTATCATGGCCGTCATGAAAGAATCCATATCGCAAAAGAAAAAGATAGTGCTCTGCTTCATCACAAAATCAGGAGGCACAACTGAAACTGTCGCCAATTTTGAAGTGCTGTATTCATCATTGAAAAAATCATTAAAGAATAATAATAACGTGAAAGAATCAGTGGTTGTAATCACTGATGAGCATTCAAAACTCTGGGATCTCGCCGGAATAGAAGGGTTTAGCCGATTAGCAGTCCCAAAAAAAGTCGGAGGAAGGTATTCGGTCTTTTCTGCGGCAGGGTTGTTCCCCCTTGCGCTTGCAGGAGTCAATACAGGTACGCTTCTCAAAGGCGCAGCCGCGATGAGGGAGCGCTGCCTATCAAGAGATCTTCTAAGAAATCCCGCCGCATTATCCGCAATATCTCTATACCACCAGTATAAAAATGGGAAAAACATCAACGATACATTTTTATTCGCAAATGATCTGGAAAGTGTAGGCAAATGGTATCGGCAGCTAATGGGTGAGAGTATCGGCAAGGAATTTGACCGGAAAAACAGAAAAATAAATTGCGGAATGACCCCTACGGTTTCCATTGGCTCAACTGACCTGCATTCCATGGCCCAGCTCTATTTAGGGGGCCCATTTGACAAATTCACAACCTTTATTACCATTAAAAAATTCAACAATACTATTAAAACTCCTCCAATGGGAGAATATAACACATTAGTGGAAAATATCCAAAACAGGGATGTGGGTGGGATCATGAATGCGATTGTGAGTGGAGTGAAAGCCGCCTATCAAAAGAATGGGAGGCACTATTTCGAAATTAGTATGCCAGATAAATTAGAAGAGTCCATTGGCCAGTTATTGCAGTTCAAGATGATGGAGGTAATGGTGCTCGGTTCGCTTCTGGGAGTGAATCCCTTTGACCAGCCAAATGTTGAGTCATACAAGGTAGAAACAAAGAAATTGCTTGCGATTCAATCGTGAAGGTGATGATGATGGAAATCGGCTTTATCGGACTTGGAAGGATGGGCGGCAACATGGTTGCACGGATGCTCAAGGCAAAAAGCATGAAGGTAGTGGTGTGGAATCGCTCTCCTGAGCCGGTGAAGGAAGCGGTAGGAAGGGGGGCAATAGGGGTTGCATCATCAAAAGAGCTTGTGGCAAAGCTCACTCAAAAGCGAAAGATTGTCTGGCTCATGCTGCCATCAGGCGAAGTCACTGAAAATGCGTTCCAGGAGATGCTGGGTTTGATTAAGAAGGGAGATATCATCATTGAGGGGGCTAATTCCAATTTTCACGATTCCCAAAGAAGGCACAAGGAAGCTGCAAAGAAAGGCATCGAGATGCTTGATGTCGGGGTTTCGGGAGGCGTTGTTGCGGCAAAGCGGGGCTATGGTATAATGATAGGGGGGTCAAAGCAAACCTTTGACTACTGCAAGCCCCTTTTTGATGCCATTGGCTTCCCTGACGGCTACGGTCTGGTCGGAGGCCCGGGAGCTGGCCATTATGTCAAGATGGTCCACAATGCGATTGAATATGGCATGATGCAGGCAATCGCCGAAGGGTTTGATCTTCTCAAGAAAGGCAGCTATCCTCATGTGGATGGAGCGCAGGTGGCTCATCTATGGAACCACGGAACCATAATCTCTTCTTTTTTGATGACAATGGCAGAGAATGCGCTCTCAAAGGATAAAAACCTAGGTGGCCTTGAGCCCTTTGTCTCGGATTCCGGTGAAGGGAAATGGGCGGCAATAGAAGCCATGGAGAAATCCATCCCCTTTGTTGTGAACACCTATTCCCTTCATGCCAGATACCTCTCACGGGAGAAGGATTCTTTCGCGTTCAAGCTGCTCGCCGCCATGCGCAATGAATTCGGCGGCCATGAGGTTAAAAAAAAATAATCCCATGGCAAACCCGACCATCTTCGCTATTTTTGGAGCCACAGGAGACTTAACGCAGCGCAAGCTTCTGCCTGCGCTCTATTTTTTGGAATCGCAGGGAGTGCTTGACGAGAAGTTTAGAGTAGTGTGTGTTGCAAGAAAAAATAAAACCGAAGAGGAATTCCGCAAAGATTCTCAAATTGCAGTCATGAAATTCTCCCGCATCAAGGTGAAGGAGGATTTGCTCGAAAAATTTCTCACTAGGATATCCTATGTTGCCTTGGATTTTGCCAAGAAAGATGATTACGCATCTTTCAAACAATACATTGAACAGATTGGCGGCGATAACTGCAATGCCCTTAACAGGATATTTTACCTTGCCATACCAACAGATCTCCTGGGCATTGTGGTGCAGAACATCGAAGATGCCAATTTGGCAAAGCAGATCCAGCAGGGTGGCTACGCAAGAGTGATGTTTGAGAAGCCTTTTGGAAATGACCTCAAATCGGCAAAGAAGCTGAATAGGATGATTATTTCAGTCTTTGACGAAAGCCAGATATATCGAATTGACCATTATCTGGCAAAGGAACTGGTGCAGAACCTAATGGTGATGCGCTTTGGGAATTCCATCTTTGAGCCGATGTGGAACAAAAAATATATCGACCACATCCAGATAACAGTCGCAGAGACGCTAGGGGTGGAAAACCGCGCCCACTATTATGATAAGGCAGGTTCCCTTCGGGATGTAGTGCAAAACCATATCATGCAGCTGCTCTGCCTGGTTGCGATGATTGCCCCGAAAAGCCTGACTGCTGAAGACATCCGCAATGAGAAGCTAAAAGTCCTCAAAAAAATAGCAAAAAGCAAGGATCTTCTCGCAAATTCCATCAAGGGGCAATATGCAAAAGGCGCAGTGGGGGGAATTGATGCCATTGGCTATCGTGAGGAGCAGGAGATTCCAAAGAATTCGCTCACCGACACGTATTTTTCAATGAAGCTCTTCATCCGAAATAAGCTGTGGAAGGGAGTTCCTTTCTATGTCAGGACGGGTAAAAGGCTCAAGGAGCGCGCAACTGAGATAGTACTCGTCTACAAAAAGCCAGAATCTCGGCTCTTCAAGGAAAAAGGGCTTGAACTGGAGAGCAATCTTCTTTTTATCCGCGTGCAGCCGGATGAAGGCATCACGCTCCAGTTCAATGCAAAAGTGCCTGGCAATAAGGTGCTTATCGAGCCGGTAGATATGGATTTCTGCCACGAATGCAAGTTCGGCCCGAATTCCCCGGAATCCTACGAGCGCCTTCTTCACGATGTCATGCAGGGCGACCAGACGCTCTTCACGCGGTGGGATGAAGTGGAACATTCCTGGAAGCTTATTGATAGGATCGCAAGGCCCTGGAAGGGAAAGCAGCCGCATTTCTACGACTCAGGGACTTGGGGCCCAAGGGAGGCGGATGACATTATAGAGAAAGACGGCAGGAAGTGGATTAACCCATCAAAGCCAGCGTATGCGGCGATGCTGGGGAGGTAACTATGAAACTCCACGACATCTCAATGAGCATTAGCAACGGCATGGCGGTCTATAAGGATAAGCTTGAAAAGAAGCCCCACATTCGGCGCACCCGCACACTTGATGAAGGCGCGAATGAATCAAATATCACAATGGACAGCCACACCGGAACCCATATGGACGCGTTCTACCACATGCTTGCCAATGGAAAGAAGATGCATGAGATGCCGCTTGAGAAGTGCATCGGAGAGGCCATCGTACTGGATTTCACAAGCATAAGAAAGGGAATCACAGAAAAAGAACTTTCAAAAAAACCAATCGCAAAAAACAAAATCGTTCTGCTCAAGACAAGAAAAACACCAATGAGATCCTTTGACTTCCATTTCACGTTCCTTGAGAAATCGGGAGCATCTTATTTAGCGAAGAAAGGAATAAAGGCAGTGGGTATTGACCAGCTAGGCATTGAACGGGGGCAACCGAATCACGAAACGCATGATATTCTTTTCAAGAAAGGCATTGCTGTCTTTGAGGGATTGGAACTGGGAGCAATAAAACCAGACAGTTATTTTTTCATCGGGCTGCCATTAAAGGTTAAGGACGGCGATGGGGCCCCATGCAGGGCAATCCTTATTGAAGGTCCAATGAAGAAATGAGTTGTGCCAAGCGCAGGTTTCTTAGGGTTTTGGCGCAAGCGATTGCTTGAACTTGCTGTTCCTCGGGAATCTTTTGGGATACTTTTCCCGCAGCGCTCCAAGGATAGTCTCAATGTAGCGTTCCTGGCTGCGAAGGGACTCGATGAGGGCATCAATATTAAAGGGATTCTTTCTGCCTTTCACCGTCATGTGGCTATAGCCGCCGGGGTTAATCTCGACTGCCTCATCCTCCTTGCGCTGGAGATATTCATCGGTAAGCTCTTCAGTCAGTTCCCAGAGTTTATAATAATAGGAGATGACCTCGCTCACTGAAGCAATCTCGTGATAGCGGATAGTAGCAAGAATCTCCCCAATGTACTGGAAATCAGACAAGTCCTTGTCAATCTCGTTGATGGCTTCTTCCTGAGTCATACAGCTTAAATCATCTGCCCAGAATAAATACTTTGTGCTCTAGGATAGGCCATAGTAAGGCGCCGCCGTCCATAGGGGCGAGCGAATCGGCAATTGCGACAGCCGATGCGGCAGGGGTCGCTCCGTCCGGGAGGGAACCGCATATTCTATTGCAACAGGTAAAAAGCGAGCAGGACTGCGGCGCCAATTATGAAAATATGCCTGCCAAAATTTTTGCTCTTACACTTTCAGCCGGGAGAGTGCAATATCCATTAGCCGATGCAGCGCAGTGCGGTAGGGAGAATCTGCTGCTGAATCCAATGCCTTCTCCGCCTTTCTCATTTCCCTGCGCACCTGCTCGCGGACACGATGACCAATATTGTTTTCCATGAGCATTTTCTTAAGATAGTCGGCATCCTTCATGCATTTTTTTGCAACCGCCGCGCGCGATCTGGAAGGCAGTTCCTGAAAAAGGAGCAGCATGGGAAGGGTAAGCTCGCCAGCCCGCAGGTTCTCTCCTGGCTTTTTGCCAAGGGTTTTCTCATCAGAGGCGATATCAAGATAATCGTCAATCATCTGGAAAGCCCTACCGTAGTGGAGCCCGAATTGGGAGAGAATGTCCTTCGTTCCCATCAATTGGGCGCCTGCGGCGCAGGATGCTGAAAAGAGCGCTGCGGTTTTTTTGTTGATGATTGCCATATAGTCCTGCATGCCCATGCCAAAATCATGTCTTCTCCACAGTTGGAGTATCTGGCCTTCGCATACTTCCTTGAGCGCAAGCGACGCAGTTTCAATGAGCCGTGTATCCCCTTGCGATGCCAGGAGCTGAATGGCCTTTGCGAAGAGGAAGTCCCCTGCGCAGATAGACACGTTTTCGCCAAAAACGGCGTTTATGGTTGGTTTTCGGTGCCGAACAAGGGAGGAATCCATCACATCATCATGCACAAGTGTAGCCATGTGGATAAGCTCAAATGCTGCGGCCGTCATAATTATCCTTCTTTTGAGTTTTGCATTATTTTTATTGGATTTTGGCTTTGATGCATAGGCAGAAAGAATTATCATTGCCGGACGCAGGCGCTTTCCTTGCGATCTAAGAAGTATCCTGTTGATTTTCCTGATTTCACTTACAGTCCCTTTTGCAAGTGAGTCAGTGATGAGGGATTCAACCAGGGCGAGTTCTTTTTTTATTGAACCATATGCATTTTCTAATGCCAACATTGAACACCTAGAGGAGCCTGTCAAGTACAAAGCCCAAGCTTAAGAGCAATCCAAAAGATAGATGAAGCATGATGGTAGAGCCGTTTGCGGGGAGCAGTTCCTTGATGCTTTCAAAATTTTTCCTTGAAACAAGGTACGCTTTGATGGCCAAAGGAAGGGTAAGAAAAACTACCAAGGTGTAAAGAGGAAAGATGTTCACAAAAACTACATATCCAACAAAGAGGTAGGTGAAGAGGAGCAGCGCATGAAAAAGCTTGACAGCATTTCTTTTGCCCATCAGGACAACCCAAGTTTTTTTGCCGACCTTCTTATCCGCTTCATAATCAGGGAATTCATTGATGAAAAGAATCAATCCCACTAAAATCCCAATCGGCATGGAGGCAAGCAGCGCAGCACTTGAAATGGAGCCAACCTGCACCGCATAGGTTCCCGCAACAACAAGCGGCCCAAAGCCAATGCCCGTGAGCAATTCGCCAATGCCGCGATAGCCAAGTTTCAAAGGAGATGCTGTATAGAAGAAGCCGATGAGCACCCCAATACATCCAATAGCGATGATCTGCATATTCTCCGTCATCCAATAGAGCAGAAGCCCAATGGAAATTCCCAAGGTAAAACAAGTCAGGGATGTGATGAGGATGGCCTTTGGCGCAATGAGCCCTTCCTGGATAACCCTGCTTCCTCCGCTAAAGGGCGTGGGCGAAGAGTTTGCCTCATCATTTCCGGACTTGTGGTCATAGTAGTCATTGGCAAGGTTAGTCCCAAGATGCAGGAAGGCCACCCCAACCAATGAAAGAAGAAAAAGCAGCCAATTGAAGGCGCCGGCTTCCCAGTAGGCAACCGAAGCGCCCAAAAGGGCCGGAACCGCTGTTGCCGTCAGAAATGGCAGCCGCAATGCCCGTGCCCATGTCTTGAAATCAGCGATGCCTACCACCCCATGAAAGAAGGAAGTCTTTTTTGAACAGCCCTTCTCATTTTTTCTGCCCGCTCATCGGTCAGTTTCGTGCAGCCGCCAAATTGGCACACGGAAGTCTTGATTCCGCAGAACCCAAGCGTGTCCTTTGCCATGATCTTCGCAGCCCTATCGCGCAAAAAAATCCAGGCAAGAATGCGCTGGGTGCCCCCGGTAATAAACAGCAGTGCCTTTCTCTCCTTGAGCAGCTTGATTGGAATTCCCCGAGGCGTGAATTTAAAAGCAAAGTGGGATGTCAGGACGCGATCCAGCCACCCCTTGAGAATGGCAGGCATGGAATTCCACCAGATGGGATAGATGAAAATAAGTCTTTCAGCTTCGGTTATTTTCTGCTGGAAATCTTTGTTCTGGTCAGTGATGTCGCGGCCGCCGGCAGTATAATGTTCCCCTTCATGGAGAATAGGGTCATACTTGATGGCGTACAGGTCAATAAGCTCATACTCAGTTTTTTTTCCCTTGAGCAGGCGAACAACTTCTTCCAAAAGGACAGAGCAGTGCCCCATCGTTTTTGGATGCGCGTAGATGACTAATGTCTTTGCCATTTTTGCCTGATGCCTTTTATTTTTGCCCTTGCCTGATACAATAGCAGCCCAATGGGTTAAATAAAAATAAAAAATAATTTCAGAATCTATCTCCCTTGAAAATCAATTTCTCCACGCTCCATATCCTTGCGCCCTGCATCATGAGCACAAGAAATGACGCCAGGAAGAGCAAAGGCAGCTCGCCTCCTCCCTGGGCCAAAGGATTGAGGGTAGCTGGCAAATGCGCAATGGCAAGGGCCCCAATCATCACTAGTGACCCAAGGAATGCCGCAATCCTTGTGAAGAGGCCAAGCATGATGCACAACCCACCGGCGAATTCAATGATGTAGACAAGGTAGACAAGCGCGAGAGGGACTCCAAAAGTTGTGGCGAATGCCCCGGGAGGAAATCCGTCCCCCATTCCAAATATCCCAAACTTCTGCGCGCCATGCAGCATGAAAAGAAGCCCCACTAGGATGCGAAATACCCCATAAGGAGCATCTCCTATTTTTTTCATCGTATCCTTGATCATTCACAACCACCCCATTGGTTCAGATTGATATTCTGATATTCACTATTTTTTTGCTATTTAAGCTTTTTCCTTTTGTGCTTGGCAACCCAGATGATGTAACCAATGATGCCGGCGGCAAGTATGCCAAGGAGAAAAAATATCACGCCAAATGCTCCAAGCGCCAGGGAAGAAGATGTACCTTTGACCTGAAGAGAGAAATCAGCGGATGCAAGTGATTTGGCTTCCCCATCCTTGTAGAATCTGACCGAGAGAGTGTATTCTCCTGCTTTTGGAAGGACAATGCTAAGCGGGGCAAAGCCATTCTCCGGGAGATGGGTTCCTGCATACACGACTTGCTCAGGTGTTGAGAGACGGAGCCATATCTTGTCAACATCTACGGGCATTTCTGTTGAGGCATTCGCAAGGCCGATGGAGAATGAGGATTCCTTTCCTGCAATGAGCGGATTTGGGTCATAGCCCACATCAATAATAAGCCCATTGATTTCCTTCTCCGCTCCCCCTTCTCCGTGGGCAAAGGAGAAAGGGACAAAAAAAGCAGCCATTGCCAAAAAAACAAAGAAAAAATTTGAATAAATTTTTATCATTGCGGACCCGATTCACCATAAACGATCTTAATCTCATCATGGTCATAAAGGGGAAGAAGCCCATACAGGGTGCTTTCGTCCCCATTGGCATATATTTTCAGTGAATGGTTTTCATCTGCGCAATACTCAAAGATGCAGGTGCCTGTGAACCTCTTGCCCCAGATCGTGAAGAAGTCCTCAAGGTAGAATTGGTGGGGATAGGGGGATTCCACATGGAGCGTGCCATCACTCTCATGGGTATGGATAACTTTCATCCCTTCCGACGAAATCCCGATGTTTGAGGGGATGGGATAATCCTTCCCAAGAATCTCAATGGAGACTTTTGGATGGATATGCAATGCGAGGCTTTTATGCTCTTTCAGATTGACATCAAGAACATTCTGCGGCTCTGCAGTTTTGCTGATGGATAAAAATGCAATGGCGATTACTGCAGCAATGCCCACGCCCCAATAAATCCATTTTATCTTGATGTTCATCTCATCATTCTCCCGGGCAGGTTTTTGTTCCTTTGTTTAAATAATGTGCTCTTTTTGACTTGCCATTTTATTTTTCCATTCTCTTGAGCTTCTTAAAAGCAAAAGTATATAAAACTTTACAAAAATTGTAAAGGTATGGTAAAGCGTGCTTTAATTTTTTTCATTTCCGTGTTTATTATGGCAGCATGCACTCCGCACGAACAGGGCATCATAAACAATCCAAAAATCCTTGAAGAGCTTGAGGCAGTGGGTGTGCTCTCCCTGATGGATGGGAATAATCGCGTTCTTCTCGCCAGGATAGATCTCAATGCGCTCAATGAGTCTGTTTCAAAGGATCTTCTTGCGTCGCATTACATGGAAGAGCTCTACTGGATGGTCAATCACAACGAGAGCGAGCATCTAGGCCACACCCTTGACTTTCTTGGCACATATCTGGAGACTGGGCAGAAAAGCCATTGCACGCCGCATGAGGTGTGGCACGCGACGATTTACGCAAGGCACAGGGACTGGGAGCGTGTTGAGCACGCAACAGAGGACGCAGTGGAGAGTTTTCCATTCTGGGTGGAAGAGAGCAAGAGGAAAAGGGAAAAGTTCCCCCAGTTCTACCTGCGGCTCGATAAGCAGAGAGAAGAAGTCAAATATGCAATAAATCAGCTTCAGAAGAAGAATTATTCTGATGGGCTTATGCAGCGCATTGATACGCTAAGCGAAACGGCTGTGTGCTGAATGGGCTATCTTCCATAATCATTCCAAAAACGTGAGAAGAAACATCACCGCGATCCCAAGGATAATCGTCGCTATCTGCGCGATGGATTTCTTGACTTCAACTTCTTTATGCAGTTCGGGAATGAGGTCTGCGCCCGCGATGTAGATGAATCCACCGGCAGCGAGGGGGACAATGATTGATTCAACAGCGCCCGCTTTTGCGCCAATGATGAGGGCAAGCAATGCGCCGATCACCGCTGAGAGGGAAGTTAAAAAATTATACCACAATGCCTTTCCTTTTGAGAAGCCGCCATGCAAAAGCACCCCAAAATCAGAGATTTCCTGCGGTATTTCATGAAGAATGACTGCAACCGTTGTCGCGATGCCCACGGGAATGCTCACAAGGTAGCTCACCCCGATGATGAGCCCGTCAATGAAGTTGTGCACAAGATCGCCAATAAGATTCATCAGCGCAAAAGGGTGCGTATGCTCTTTGGTGATGGGCAGGTGGCAGTGGCGCCAATGGATGATTTTTTCCACGATGAAAAAGAAGATGATGCCGCTAAGCACAGAGATGGAAAGCCCTGCGCTAAAGCCCTCCTTTTCCACCGCCTCGGGAAGAAGATGGAAAAATGCGTCTCCAAAAAGCGCGCCAGCGGCAAAGCTCACCAGGTACGTGAGAATTTTGCGCAATTTTGCATCTGTAAGCGCAAGGGCGAAGATACCAATAAGGGAAATAAGGCTCACCAGGGCGACAGAACCGAGAGTGTATATCCAAACCATGTCCATGATTACTCCAAAAATTCCCTCTTATTTAAAGATTGTCTCGAAAATGGAAGAAAGCTTCCTCGCTCCTTCAACTAATCGCGGTCCAGGCCTGTTCAGTAATGAATCATCAATGACAAAAATCCTGTTTTTCTTCACTGCGCGCAATGTATCCCACCCGCCTCGTTCAGTAATAATCTTTGAAGAGGCAGTTTCGCCCATCCCGCAGAGAGAGACCACGATGCAGTCAGGATCAAATGCCTCAACTTCCTCAAGAGAGACAGGATAACTAATTTTTCCTTCAGGGCACAGGGAAATCCCGCCGGCAATCTCAATTATTTTTGGCACCCAGTTGCCAGAAACCATCGGCGGCTTGTGCCATTCCTCGCAGTAGGCCTTGATTTTTTTATTTTTAGTGAGGGCATTGTTTTGATTTTCATGGAGTTTATTCTCGTTGAGTTTATTGTTTTGATTTTCAGCATTGGCAGTTTTTATTGATTTTTCGTTTTGAACAATTGAGTTTTGTATCTCACCAAATCCTTTTTTCATTGAATGGACAAGCTCATTGGCTTTTTCTTCCTTGTTGACCACTTTTCCAATGGAAAGAATGCTCCCATACACCTGCTCAAGCGTCTTTGGGTCGGTGTGGAAAAGAGTAATGCCTTTCTCCCTATAGCGGGCAACTATCGCATCCTGGACAAATGTGGAAGTCATCACTACATCTGGCAAATGCCGCAAGACAAGTTCATCATCCACATCGAGCCAGCCGCCGACGCGCGGTTTTTTGAGGGCTTCAGCAGGATAATCGCAGTAGCGTGTGCAGGCGACAATCAAATCCCCGCAGCCCAGGGCAAAAAGAATTTCCGTGTTGCTGGGGGCTAAGGAGACGATGCGCATGCTACTCTTCTGAGGAATCAGTGGTTTCTTTTCTCCTTAAAGAGGGCGATGTAACGGGAATCACCTTCTCATCTCCCAAAATGATGACGGGATTAATTCCTTTCTCGGTGAGGATGATCTTCGCGTTGTCTTTGAGGCTGTTTTCCGTGACCTCGTACTTGCGAAGGAGCTGCGCGTTGCCCTTGAAGTACTTCTCGGCGGACTCGTTCACAAGCTTTATCGCCTCTGCTTTGGCCTTGGCCTCTATCTCAACCGCCCGGGCAGCTCCTTCCGCTTTCTTGATGGCGGCCCGCCTATCTCCATCGGCATCGGTCTCCTTGGCCGTCGCGTAATCTACCGCCGCGATTTTCTCGTTCTCAGCTTTCACTACCTTATTCATCGTCTCCTGGACATCCTTGGGAGGGTCTATCTCCTTGAGTTCCGTCCTCACGATATCAAGTCCCCAGCTTTTCGTCTCTTCCATCAGCGTCTTCATGAGCTCGCGGTTTATCTTGTCTCGGCCGCTGTTCGCCTCATTGAGTGTGAGGGTTCCGATGATATTCCTCAAGGTTGTACGTGCGAGGTTTACTATCTGCTCCTTGTAATCATTAACGTGATACTGCGAATCCTTTATGGATTGCTCATTGTCCTTAACCTTGAAATAGACCTGCGCATCCACTCGCGCGTTGAGCTTGTCCTTGGTAATAATTTCCTGCGGCTCTGCATTCACCATGCGCTCGGTGATGTTTATCTTCATCATCCGATCAACGAGGGGAATTATCCAGTTGAATCCTGAAATGGCAAGGCGATTGTACCTTCCAAATCGCTCCACAATGCCTTTCTCAATCGGGCGCACGATGTGTATGCCTGAAAAGAAAATCACAAGAATGAGTACACCAACTCCCCAATACCAGAAAGTTTCCACTTAAACCACCCAGAATACCTTTTCCTTTCTTATTTATAATCCTTTTGAAGAATTAGTATAAGACAAAAATAACGCATAATTTATATAGTAGTGATGTGTTATTGTTGATATGATCAATCTACAAACACGTGAGCTTGTCCTTAAATGGGCACACCAAGGAAAAACACAGCAAGTAATCGCCAACTTGGCAGGATGCAATCAGTCAGCGATAAGCAGACTGATTGCAAAGCACAAGAAAACTGGCAGCATCAATAACCGTTTTCGCAGCGGAAGACCAACACCTCTCACGACTAAAACACTTGCAAAACTGAAAGCGGATTTTAGTAGCAAAGCCCGTGCTGTGAATATGAAGTTCTGCTCGATAGATACCAAAAAATTCTCAGTGCTTATTGAGCAAACAACGGGCAGGAAATATACGCCACGGCATGTGGAGCGTATTCTCCACAAACTAGATTTTTCCAGAATAACGCCCCGATCACAGCACGTCAAGAATGATCCCGTGAAGGTTGCTGCTTTTCGACACGAGTTTAAAAAAAACTTGAAACCGAATACTTGGGTTTTGAGTTTGTAGCAATTGACGAGGCAGGATTCCAACTCACAACAACCTACAAAAGAATCTGGTTTCCTCGTGGAGAAACACCACGAGGAGCATTCTTTTGGAGCTCCAAAAAACTCACTACCTTTGGCGCGCTTACAAGTGATCATAAATTCTATTATGATTTTTATGAATCACAAAACAGTCTGACGTTTCGTCATTTCTTGAGGGGGTTGTTCAGCAAACTCAACAAAAACAAAAAATATGTTTTGATATTGGATAATGCTGGGTTTCACAAGACACAATGCGTCAAAAACCTCGTT
Organism: uncultured Methanosarcinales archaeon; assembly: GCA_964438385.1. GTDB lineage: Archaea > Nanobdellota > Nanobdellia > Woesearchaeales > GW2011-AR4 > GW2011-AR11. Next base: position 47,732 of record CAYTKI010000005.1, read on the forward strand.
GCAGAATATGCACCACGCATCTGCGTTGAGCATATCCCTCCGTACTCGCCTGAGCTAAATCCTATCGAAACCTGCTGGAAAGTTACAAAGAATAACGTGACGAAATCACAGTATTTTGCAAATATAGACGCGATGCAAGACGCATTGGAAACATTTTGGACAGAGCATACTTTCAAGCAAGATTTTATGCGTTATTTATGTCCTTAACTAAATAGGGCTCAATTTGGGTAAAAGCTCTTAAATAACCTCCTACTGGAAACCAGATATGGAATCCCAAATGCTCCTCTCAAACATATTCACAGGAATTAACTTCTTGCTTGCCCTTGTGCTTTTTGGGCTCTATCTTAAAATCTACCTCAGGACGCGATCCTCGTTCACCTTAGGCCTTCTGCTCTTCGCAGGGCTCTTTGTCGTCCAGAATGCAGTGGCATTTTACTTTTTTATCACTATGATGCCCTACTTTGTCCCACAAGTCGCATCCTATGTTCTCAGTTTAACGCTGCTGCAAACTATCGCTTTCATCATATTGAATTTGATAACCTGGAAATGAGTCTATAAAATAATGGCAAAGCTAATCAGGGCAGGTGGAAAAATTGAATCTCCGGCAATGGAAAAACCAAAACGAAACTGGAAAATCTTCTTTTGCAGCATCTTTTTTGTTCTCGGGTTCTCCTTGGTGTTCTCATTAGTGGGCGTGCTTCTCCAAAGCGTGCTTGCGGATGTCTCCTATGAGGCGCAGAAATGGCTGGGAAGGGTTGGGGGCATTATCATCATCCTTTTCGGAATCTATCTACTAGGACTGCTCAAAATCCCCTTCCTTGAGCGCGAGCACAAGCTGCGCGTGAAGAGTTTTGGATCCGCATACCTGACATCATTTGTCTTTGGCGCGGCGTTTGCCGTTGGCTGGAGCCCCTGTGTGGGCGCTGTCTTGGGCGCAGTACTAACGTTGGCAGTCACCCAGCCGGGAAGTGCAATCTTTTTGCTCATTGCCTATACCCTAGGGCTTGGCATCCCATTCTTGTTGGTTGGATTCTTTGTCAATGAGGCGCAGGCGCTTTTGAATCGGGCAGGAAAATGGCTCACCTACCTCAGCTATGTATTCGGCCTAGTCCTCATTGGAATTGGGATATTGGTGTTTACAAGCCAGCTCAGTAGGGTTGCAAACCTCTCATTCGCATCAGAATTCCTCATCGCATTAAACGTCGGAAGCGTCGGTGCAGGAGCATCCCTAAACATCGGCATCGCATTCCTTGCAGGCCTCATCTCATTTCTCAGCCCCTGCGTTTTGCCATTGATACCAGGATTCCTCTCCTACCTTGCATCCTTAAGCGTAAAGAAATGAGGCCATCATGAAGAAAAAAACCATTGCCTTGATTTTAGTCATCATCGCCGTAGTCGCCGCGGTTTACTATTTGGAATCAGGCAAGGCAATAGCGAAGGGAAATGCCAATGACAAAATTTCCAGTAATGGGGACATCAAAATCAATGAAAAAACAATAGTGGAATTCAACCCAAATGATAATTCTTTTTCACCCTATCAGCGATGGGAGCAATCCTTAACCCAAGAAGACAAAAAGCGCATCTCTCAAAAGGAGCAGCTCTATACAAAAGTTCCCGAGCTCTCAGGCATTTCCGGCTATCTCAATGCCGATCCCGGACTCAAGATTGAAGATTTCCGGGGAAAAGTCGTCCTTGTTGATTTCTGGACCTACACCTGCATCAACTGCATTCGAACCTTTCCTTACCTCACTGAGTGGGACCGCAAATACAGAGATGATGGGTTGGTCATAATTGGAGTCCATACACCTGAATTTGAATTCGAGAAAGAATATGACAATGTGCTGATGGCCATAAAAAAATATGGCATCGAATACCGCGTGGTGCAGGACAACGACTATGCGACATGGAAGGCATTCAAGAACCGCTATTGGCCAAGAAAATACCTCATTGATGCCGACGGCTTCATCCGATACGACCACATCGGGGAAGGTGGCTACACAAAGACCGAGAAAAATATCCAGGAGCTTCTCATGGAACAGGGCGTGCATCTTGACAACATGAGCACCACGCAGTTGGAAGATAAGACTCCCAAAAGGCAGCTGACACCTGAACTCTATGCCGGTTATGGTTTTGCGCTTCCCAGGGGGCAGAATATCGGCAATACCGGGGGATTGCGCTCAGGAGTTGAGTTTACCTACACCCTCAACGCAAAGCTCGAGTCAAACATTATGTACCTCGACGGGCTATGGGAGGCAAATGAGGATAATCTGGGGGCAAAAGAAGGGGGTGCGGCAGTATATCTGGTCTACACCGCTGGAGCGGTCAATATCGTCGCAAAGGCAGAAGTGCCTGCCAAACTCTTTGTGACAATGGAAGGAAAGCCATTGCCAAAGGAATTCACGGGAAGCGATGTGAATTTTGATGCAGAAGGGAAGTCATACGTCCTCATTGATGAGCCGCGCCTCTATAACCTTATCAGCGGGGACCATGAAACCGCTCTTCTTACGCTGACTGCGGAAAAGGCGGGGCTCTCGTTCAATGCGTTTACGTTTGGATAGCTTAGTCTATACTCATAATTTTTTTTGGTCTTGAAAGCACCAGAATGAACATCATCAAAAAAGTGATTATCCTCCTCATGCAGTCCCTATTCAGGGCGGAATTATAAAAAGATCCCTATCTGCTCCACGGTATTTCTTCAGTAGTGGAAGAGAAGGCAGTTTAGAAGAACTTTTGGCTGCTAAATACCAAAAGCCCAATGTTGATAAGATAAGCGGCAGTGCACAGCGGGCAGATTATTCTTAACTTATAAAAAGAGAGGTAAGCGAGGTAGATTGATCCCAGAACGGAAGCAGCAGAGAGCCAAAAAACCCACTGCACAAGCCCAAGCACTGCCAATGCGAGCACAATGCCGTAAAAAAGGATGCCAAAAATCGAGTTTGGCACAAGAAACATCGAGCCATAGCCGCTCCCAATCGCCTTGGTGCAGGATATCATGCTGCTGATGTCGCAGAGTGGCCTGTAATTTTTGTCTGCATTCATTTTTCTTTTGATGGTAAGAGCATAGGCGGATATGAGAAGCCCGAGAAGGGGAAGAAGGATAAGCGAAAGCTGTATTGTATCCATGACATAGCCAAATGAAATGAGTTTTATATGCGTTTCGTTGCTGGTAGGATTCGCGCTCAGCTCATTAGTGAGTCGGTACCAAATCAAAAACCAACACTTTTATAAATGCCCATCTTATCCCAATCCAGTGCAACTCCGTTGCCATTCTAACGCCGCAAGGCGTGACAGAAGAAAACATAAGTGAAGTGATGCAGAGAGGACTATCCAATGACAACCATCTACGACGTTGACACAAACGATCTTATCGAAAAAGCCGCAAAGCAGCTCAAGGCAGAGAAGCTGGTTGCCCCGGTTGAATGGGCAAAGTTCGTGAAGACCGGCGTGCATAAGGAAAGGCCGCCAGTGGATGCGGATTGGTGGTATATTCGCTCAGCAGCCATCCTGCGCACCGTCTATAAGCAGGGCCCAATCGGCGTCTCAAAATTAAGGACCAAGTACGGCGGAAAGCAAAATACCGGTTACAAGCCAGAGCACCACTACAAGGGATCAGGATCCATCGCAAGGAAAATATTGCAGCAGCTTGAGAAATCCGGGCTCATCAAGCAAGACCAAAGAGGAGTCCATAAGGGAAGGGTAGTCACCCCGAAGGGCAAATCACTTCTGGACAAGGTCGCTGCGCAAATCGCAAAGGGAGGCCACAAGAAGGCGCCGAAAGCAGAGAAAGCTCCTGTTGAGAAGCATGAAGAAATGCCCAAAAAGGAGCAGATTCTAGAAGCAGTGCCTAAGCAATCATCCTAATTATGTCAGAGCTTACTCAAATCAGGAAAAGAAGATTCGATGAGTTTAGAAAGCTTCAAAACTCGCAGCAGCCAGGGGAGGAGAAACTCTCGCAGCAGGTTGCCCAGCTTGAGGCCATGGTGAAGCCAATCTTCACAAGAGATGCATTGGAAAGATACGGCACCATCAAGGCCGCATTTCCCGAGAGGGCAGTTCAGCTCCTTGTGGTCATGGCTCAGCTCATCCAGCAGGGAAAGGCAAAGCAGGTGGATGATGTGCTGCTCAAGAGAATACTGCTTCAATTGACACCAAAGAAAAGAGAGACCCAAATCAGGGGAATCTAATGGCACGGCACAAGCATCCAAGCAGGAAAAAACGATTGATTAAGAAAAATCGCCAGACCAGGTGGGCGCCCTATTGGACAGTGCCAAAAATTTACGGCAAGAGCAGGCGGGTGCATCCGGGCAGGCATACGGCAAAGAAGAGAAGCTGGCGCAGAACAAAGATTGGGGCGTAAATAAGCCAGGGAGAGCAACCAATCCCATTCAAAATAATTCAATAGAAATTAACAATGCTCAAAAAATTATAAATTGACAAAGGCAAAAAACGGCAAGTGAAGAAAATGGCAAAAGAAGATTTCAAAGTGGTCCTTGAACGCACATACACTATCCCTCTTTCACGTGAATTGCTGAAAGTCCCTGCGTATAAGAAAGCAAAGAAAGCTGTTCGTACTGTGCAGGCATTCATCAAAAAGCACATGAAGGCAGAGAAAGTCCTTGTTGGCCAGCATCTCAACATGAAGCTGTGGGAGAACGGCATCAAGAATCCGCCGAAGAACATCAAGGTGATCACAACCAAAGATGACAAGGGAACTGTCTGGGTTGAGCTCTTTGACCTTCCAAAAGAGAAGCTGAAAAAAGAGCCAAAGACAAAAGCAAAGAAAGTGGTGGATGTCGAGGCAAAGCCCGTGGAAGAAAAATCCGAGCAAAAAGCTGAGCAGGCCAAAAAGGCTGAAGAGCAGGAGAAGGAGGAGATCCAGGAGCTGAAAAAAGAGCTGCCAAAAGCCCATCACCACGCCCAAAAGCAGCCAAAAGTGCCAGTTCCTCAGGAGAACCGCCAGCAGGCGCCAAAACACCTATAGGGATTATTTCTTGCTGGTTTCTATTAGGTAACAAAATTATTATAAATGGATTCACATTTTCCCATCTATAGTCAAGGAGATGAAATTCATGGAAAAAATTCTCGTATTGATGGTGATGCTCTCTCTCTTCCTCTTTGGATGCTCGCAGTCATGGTCAGCTGTCCCTATTGAGCAGCAGCCGCAAAGCACGCAGCCGGCCCCAATTGTCAAGGAAGTGCAGTCCCAAGCGCAGCAGCCGGCAGCGAATACCTCCTCCCCAGTAGCCGAAAAGCCGCAGCTTGTTGACGACACCACGGCAGAGGCCGGCTTGGATTCAAAAGTGAAGGAGTTTGAGATGATCGCCTCGCGCTTCACCTTCGAGCCAAACGTAATCACTGTGAATGTAGGGGATACGGTCATTTTCCACCTGACAAGCGCGGATGTCGCGCACGG
>CAYTKI010000006.1:0-52977 GCA_964438385.1 uncultured Methanosarcinales archaeon
TGCCAGACTGATTGTGTCTTTTTCCACGCATAACAATATCCGATGCCTTGCAGTTTGGACAGTTAATAGATTCCATAAAAATCACCTCAAAACTTTAAAGAATTAACTACTATATAAATATCACGTTAATTATACAGTATCTTCTAATGCGAGCTTTGCCTCAAAAGTCCTAAATAAAGCCTACTTATGAGGCAGATGAGCCACTTATGGGGCAGACCAAATTATATAATCTAAAAATCAACTTTATATGGGGGATTATACATTTCCTAGTTTATGACAGGTATTCGTAAAGACGCTGAAGAAATACTGGTTTATATTTACAAATGCTACACCTCTAACCCCCCCTTACCAAAAGAGGAACAGTTATTAGAAACAACAAAATGGGCAAAAGACAGACTTCTAAGGGCACTTGATTACTTAAGGGAAAAGAAATTTGTGGTTGTTGGGACTTCCCCTTCCGCATTGTATGATGCAGTTGCTTATTCGCTCACGGAAGAGGCGCTGCCTTCATTCGGGACAGAGCATAACGCTAATGCAGCAAGTGATTATCAAACGCACACCAAAGATCTTGACGCCCCGCAGAAGAAGAATGAGTCATTGATGTTGTATCCTCGGAGGTGATTTTTTATCTTTTCCAGCTGGCGCCTGGCCTTAGAAATCCTGTAGCTGCACTTCACCTCATAGAGGTCATAGCGGCCATCCTTGATTCCAACCAAGTCTATTTCGCCAACAAGCCGCTTTCTTTTTGAGAAAATAGGGACATTGAGAAGAATCTCATCATATTTGGCTTCGACTAAACGGGAAAGAAGGCGGACATAGTGCTCATGTTTGGTGAGTTTTTTTGCTCTATGGGATCACCTTGCGGCAAAGCCCTCACTTCACTTGCTATGCTTTATCTAGGAAAGATTCTCCTTTAAATTTTTATGTTTTTTATTGTATATCTTCAATAAGGCGTTTTAATATTAATTAGTTCCAATGAGAAAGTGGCTCTTGGCTTAGCCAAATAAATTGAGGACATAAGCAGCCACATCGTAATGGACAACCGCGAATCCAATTGCTGCGCCAATAAGGGCACCTGCAATCACATCCACAACATAGTGCTTTTGAAGGGCAATGCGGGTATAGAGAACGCCCAAAACGATGAGAATGGCAAAACTTGTGAAGAGCATGCTCTGGGCAAAGGAGGCAAGGACAATTGAATGGCCAACTGCCCTCATGGAATGGACGCTTGGAAAGGATGCGGCATCAAACTTCTGGAGCAAGGTTGCGTACTGCTGGTTGTTTGGGCGCCTCTTGAAGAAGAACACCTTGATAGGAAAAGAGATTAAGTAACAGAGCACGAGAGTGATTGAGAGCTGGGCTGCAAGATGGGGCTGGCCAAGTGTATACGCGCCTACAATAAGCACGAGGGAGACTACTAAGCTTCCAAATGAGGTCACATCATGCCAAAAGTCGGTGAGCATTGCTTTTCCGTCCAGCGGTTCGCAGAACCGCAATTTCTTTTTCCTAGGTTTTTCTTTGCCGACCCGAGAGGGGAGGGAAAGAAAAAGCTAGCCCCGGGCAGATTCGAACTGCCGCCAACGGCTTTCCATTGCATCGCAACCAAAGGCCGCTATCCTTGACCACTAGACGACGGGGCTGTTAGCCAATGGTCGCTCTGCGTGCTTATTAATCTTTTCCACATAACTATAGCGGAAGACACAAGTTTTTATACAAAATTGTTGTGTCTTCCTGATATAGTAACTGACTACTATTGTTCAAAAATTTAGGTCAGTTACTATATTTCCAGAGAGAAACTGCTTCCTCTTCCATGAAATGCATCTTGCCCGGAACAATAAGGCACTGCACTCCATGGCCGAAGTCATTTCCTTGGAGCTGCGATGCAGTACCGGCCCTGATGAGCTGTGCTTTGCTGCCGAGACGTGCGCAACCGATGCAAAAAGAGGATTCCTTAAACATCTTATCTCCATTCTTTTGGGCAATGCGGTGAAGATAACGGATTCCATCGCCAATCGCCATGAATTTATCTTCTATCGGATCAAGGTCGAGCAAAAAAAGCGTGTGCAGGCCTGCTAACTGGTTGGATTTGAGGACCTCATAGGGAGAGTCCACATTCTCATTGTGAAAAGGGATGCTAGTGGTCTTTCCGAACTTATAAACCTGCAATCCGGTTATTCCAATCGCCGACATGACTGAGGCATTGTGAATGATGTGGCAGGCGATTCCCCCCTCCCTTGCCCTCAAGAAGAGATCAACATGGGTAGTTGCGCAGAAAGGATCGCCAACAACAAGGAATGCCGTGTCTTTTTCCTTCGCGTCTTTTAGGATTGTGGTTTCTGCATCCTGCTCAACCATGGCGCGGGTGGCTAGGATGATCTTTTTCCCATAGAATTTTTCCAGATCCTGCCTTGAGCACTGCAGAACAGAAGTGTAGTGCTCCAAATAGAGCGCATCGCATTTTTTAATGGCTTCGAGACCCTTAAGGGAGATGTCTTTTTCATCTCCGAGGCCAAGACCGATGAAGTAGAGAGTCATATCCAAAGGGAAAAGAGAGATTATATAAGAATTAATGCTACATCTGCATACTAAAAACTCTACTTCAGACTAAAGAAATATTTATAAATACATTTTGGCATATAAATTTAAAAAGATTGCATAAAGAAAAAACTAAATTCGGTTTTTTTGGCGAAAAACTGGATTGGTTCAGGCGATTTTTGACGAAATCGACTGAATAATGCGTTTTTTAGGTTCGGTACAGTTTTTGTTAGACAAACTGTTAAACTCGTATAATAGTCAGTTCTTGGCGGAACTAACTGGCGTTTTCTAAGGTAGAAATACCTCTGAACTTCAATATAAACATTTCGGTACTCTAATGAATATGTTGAAGAAAGGTATTTCAAAAAAAGACCACAAAGAAGGCACCTAAAGTGAGGGGGAGACCATGGAGTTTTTGGTGAATACGGCGCTACAGCAGCAGGCCTCGATGCAAAAGCAACCCGAGGATGATTTAATTGGCAGTGCAAAGATTCGCGTCATTGGATGCGGCGGCTCTGGCAACAATATGGTGGGCTGGCTCTACAAGAAGGGAGTCAAAGGAGCGGAGATTCTCGCGTGCAACACCGATAAGCAGCATCTGCAGATGATTGAGGCAGACAAGAAATTTTTGATTGGCCGGGGAGTGACTCGAGGACTTGGCTGCGGCGGTTTTCCTGAAAAAGGCGCGGAAAGCGCGAAAGAAAGCATTCAGGAACTGAAGGAGCATCTCAAGGGGTCTGATATGGTCTTTGTCTGCGCAGGCATGGGCGGAGGAACCGGCACAGGATCTGCGCCTGTTGTCGCTCAAGTCGCAAAGGATAATGGAGCCATAGTTATCGGCACTGTTACCATGCCGTTCAAGATTGAGCGGGCACGAATTGACAAAGCAGAATTCGGGCTTCAGCAGCTGCGAAAGGTGACTGACACGGTCATTGTCATTGATAACAACCGACTTGTCCAGATTGCGGGGAACCTGCCCATCCAGCAGGCATTCGCGGTAGCAAATGAGCTGGTCTCTACCATGATCAAGGGCATAGTGGAAACAATAAGCGTTCCAAGCCTTGTCAACCTTGATTATGCGGACGTTAAGGCCATCATGAGCAATGGCGGCGTTGCGGTAATTGGCGTTGGATCATCCGATACCAATAACCGCGTGGAAGAAGCTGTCAAAGGGGCACTTATGAACCCCCTCCTTGAAGTGGATTATCACGGCGCAACGGGCGCTCTTATCCACGTGATTGGAGGGCCGGACATGACCCTTGATGACATCAACCGAGTAGGCGAATTGGTTACAGAAAGCCTGGATGATGACGCTAATGTCATCTGGGGAGCGCGCGTGGACGAGACCATGAAAGGGCGGCTGACGGTGATGACCATCATTACCGGCGTCAAATCGCCCTGGATTTTGGGAAAGCCGACACACTATGAGCGCAAGAGCCCGCAGGCAGCGGCTGTAACTGAGGAGCTGGGCATAGAACTCGTGTAATCACTCTCACCCCTTCAGTCTTTGTGGCGTGAGTTGTTCTTTGCCATCATTGTGTAAAACCACCCCCAACGTTTTGATGATGATGGCAATTTCCCCCTTCGGGGGGATTTTTTATTTTTTTGATTAGCCCTATCGAAAATAATTGTTAGAAGGTCTGTACAAAGAGGGCAAAGTCAATTTGCGTGTGTTGGAATATTTCCCTATGAGTGATGATGTGCATAATTGTCACTTAAGCTGACTTAGCCTGCAAAGAGCAAGTTTTAAATATAATGCAGAATAAGGGGAGTAATAGGATATTGTGAGGAATAATTGGAAATGAAACACAAAAAAGATCCAAAAGAAATGAGCATCTCAAACATTCCCTTAATTATCAAGAAAGAAGGAAAGGGCTATTCTGTGGAGTGCATTGATCTCAATATTGTCACGCAAGGCAATACATTAAAAGAAGCAAAGAAGAATGCTATAGAAGCAATTACCCTTCATCTTCAAAGCGCTGGAGAGCTGGGAATTCTCAATGCTGAACTGGAAAAACTAGGAGTTGTGAGAACAAACAACCATCTGGAAATCCCTGAGCGTGTCCTTAATCTTGCCAGCATCAAACTGGCTTGCTAAACTTTTGAGAGGAAATCCTCTCTTTCGATGCCTGCTTTTCTAAGAATGCCGAGCAGGGTCCCTACCTTTAATTCCTCATGGAGCGGGATTGTGAGTATTTCCTTTATTTCCCCTTTCTTTAAGGTCACATGGCTACCTTGCCTGCGGTGAATTTTCCAGCCGTAGTGCTTCACCAGGATTGCAAGCACTTCTTTTCCTGCAATATTTCGAGGTAATTTCATGAAGTGATGAACTATGATATATGTAGCACCTGCTTAAATGAAAGGGCAATATTTATTAGTAAATGTCATGCAAGAGAGGCAGAACTATTTTCCCCTCAATGCTTTGTTGACCTTCTCCCCAACCTTCCTGGTGTGCTTCTTCACCGCCTTCTTAGTCTCATCCACAATGCGGTTGATGTAGGGCGTCCATTCCCCGATGCCAGTCTTTGGGTACTCTATTCTTCCGTGCCATCCGCCGAAATTGCACACATCCTCTATACTCCTTTTCGGGGGGAGAGGAGGGTGTTCATCTGCATAACCTAGGGTAATAATCATCTGCACATCAACCTGTCCTGGCAGGTTGCAAATGTCTTTTATCTTTTCCTCATTGAAGGCGCCAACCCATGCACTTCCAAGACCTAGGCCTGTTGCCGCGAGAAGAATGTTTTCGGCGACTGCTGCTGCGTTGTGGAGCGTATAGATCCTCGCGCCGCGCTGGCCATAGTAGCGCTCCATCTTAAGCGTTTCTGAGACAACGACCAAGTGGATGGGGGCATCCTGCATCCAGTACTGCTCCATGCACGCTTCAGCGATTGCTTTTCTCTGGCCTTCTGACTTCACCACGATGAAGCGCAGGTTGAATATGTTTCCCGCGACCGGGGCGTGCCTTCCGGCATGCAGGCACGTGACCACATTATCCCAAGGGATATCCTTTTGCTTGTATTTGTGGATGGTGCGCCGCTTGAGAATTGCTTCGAATATATCCATTGATAACACCAAACTATTTTATAGGGCTGCTGCTTTATAAAAGTAGCGCACTTGACGGGGGAAGGGAGAGTTTCAATTGCGGAAAAGTTTTATTATCATGCCCTGCCTTTTGTTCCAAGGGAATAGCTCAACCCCCATCCCGTGCATTAGTTTGATGGAACTCCGCCCACTGCAGGGCGGACTAGATATCGCGAGCCATTGGCGAGCATGATGAAAAGAGGATTTTTTTGACGGGCAGCACGAATACAATGCAATACAAAGACCTTGTCTTGGTGTATGAGGAGCTGGAAAGTACGACGAAACGGCTCAAGAAAACAGCGACCATAGCGGAGCTTCTCAGAAAGACTCCTGTGGAGGAGATTGAGACGCTTGTTCTGCTCCTTGAGGGCAAAATATTTCCCAACTGGGATCCAAGCGAAGCAGGCATCGCATCAAGGATTGTGCTCAAGGCGATTTCTGCGGCATCCGGTGAGTCCAAGGAGCGCTGCGAGAGGGAATGGAAGAATACGGGCGATCTTGGAAAAGCCGTGGAAAACCTACTTGGCAAGAAAAAACAGCACACTCTTTTTTCTGCACAGCTCACCATCCAGAAAGTGATGGCCAATTTACAAAAGCTCGCAACCATTGGAGGCGAGGGGAGCGTTGAACGCAAAGTGCAGCTGGTTTCCGAACTTCTCACCTCTGCTTCCTCAGCCGAGGCGAAGTACATCGTGAAAACAATCCTTCAGGAGCTGCGTGTTGGCGTTGGAGAGGGATCGCTTCGGGACGCTGTTGTGTGGGCATTTTTCGGAAAGGATCTTGGCATTGTCATCAATCCCAACGAGAATGAAGAGCACATACCGAATAGGGAAGAGTACACCAAGGTTGCCCTCGCCGTTCAACGGGCCCTTGACCTGACGAATGATTTTTCCATTGTCGCGAAAGCCGCAAAAGCCAAAGGAGTCAAGGGGCTACTAGACATTGGCATCACCCTTGGAAACCCAATCAAGGTCATGCTCGCCCTGAAAGCGGACACTATCGCTGAAGGCATCGAGACGGTTGGCATTCCGCTTGAGGCAGAGTATAAGTATGATGGCTTTCGCATGCAGATCCACAAGGACGAAGCTGGCAAAATCTCCATCTTCACGCGCCGGCTTGAGAATGTAACCTATCAATTTCCTGAAGTGGTTCATTGCGTTAAGAAATATGTCAATGGCAAAACCTTCATTTTGGATTCTGAAGCAGTGGGCTATGACAAGAAGACGGGAAAATACCTTGCGTTCCAAAGCATCTCGCAGCGCATCAAGCGAAAGTATGAAATAGAAAAAATGTCTGTGGATTTTCCTGTTGAGGTGAATGTGTTTGATGTGCTCTCTTATAATGGGAAGAGTCAACTCAACGAGCCATTTGATGATCGGCGCAAGCTGATTGAGGATATCGTTGAAACTCATCCGGGCAAAATACTTCCTGCCAAGAATATCCGCGCCAATTCAGAGAAGGAAGTTGAGAAGTTCTACAAGGAATCCCTTAAGGCAGGCAATGAAGGGGTCATGCTCAAGAAGCTGGATGCCCCCTATAAGCCGGGAGGACGCGTTGGCTACATGGTGAAGCTCAAACCGGTGATGGAAACATTGGATTTAGTTATTGTTGGCGCGGAGTGGGGAGAAGGAAAACGCTCTGCTTGGCTCTCATCCTATATCGTTGCCTGCGCAGATGAATTTGGAAATCTTCTTGAGGTGGGAAGGGTGAGCACTGGCCTTAAGGAAAAAGAGGAAGAAGGGCTCTCATTTAAGGAAATGACGCGGCTCCTTATGCCATTGATTATTTCTGAGAAAGGAAAAGAGGTGGAAGTGAATCCGAAACTTGTCATTGAGGTTGATTATGAGGAAATCCAAAAAAGCCCGACCTATAAGTCAGGCTATGCCCTGCGCTTTCCACGCGTGAAAGGGCTTCGCGAGGATCGGGGTGTTGAAGACATTTCCACTCTGCAGATAGTTGAAGGGCTGTATGGGAAGCAGAAATGAGACTTAAAGGTTCTTCCTCACCGAAACAATAGAATAACATTCTTTAGGATTAAGAGTTCTAAGTATTGAGGTATCAGCTCTGATGCTGGTGATATCAACTCCATTTCCCATCGAAAAAACGAACAATTTTCGATCATATTTGAATATGCCCCCTAAATCATTGAACCTAACCTCTACGGGATCCTCCTCACGGACTACATCTTCAATTTGCCCTTGGGCCGTCTTCTTGAATGATGCAACTTCGTATACTGTTAGTAGCGTATATGAGGAATGAATGGGATCAATAGACTGGACCAAGACTACGGGTGGTCCCTCCCCTCATGCATACTATCTCTCTGAGGGGGATTCTGTTTTGGGTATAGTTGCTCAAATGAGACAAGACAAAAAATCCCGAAATGGCATCGAACCATCGATTTGGGCATTGGCAGGGGATGAAAGCATCGCAGCCATCATTCCCCCTAAAGCTACTTTCGTTACTCCATTGAGAAAATTCTGCAAACCGGGCATTATCCGCTTTTGGGCAATCAACTATTTAAATTTAGGCGTTTTACGCGATGGATGGAAGAGCGAACATATGCGAGTATGTGTGAGCAGATTCATGAGAGCGCATGCCAAAACGAAGAGCTCTCTTATATTGATCCTCAAACCGGCTTTCAGGTCTTCACCCGCCTCTACCTCAAAAAACGCCCCTGCTGCAAGTCGGGATGCAGGCACTGCCCGTATGGATTTATTGGCACTGAGAAGAAAGAAGCCTGATGAGTTTTATTCAAACATTAAAAAATGCCCCCGCGGGGATTTGAACCCCGGCCACAGGCTGTTTGCATTGCATTCAATTCGTGCGCTGAATGCCTTGCCGCAAGCCCGCATTCTATCCAAGCTATACTACGAGGGCGTTAATGCAAAGAACATCTTGTGTCTTTAAAAAGTATTCTTCCTTAAAGGCATGCTGCTGACACTAAGTATTTTCCACAAACCGCAAGGCGGGCCTTCCTGAGGGTGCATCAATGAGGAGCTCCTGTGGAAAGTAGACAGTTATCGGCCGAAGGGCGGCAGCAACTTTACAAAGTTCATTTAGGGCAAAATACCTCCTGTCGTGCCCAAAATCGCAATCCGATACTTCCCCCACAACAATTGCTCCCGGATGCAATCCAAAGCTTGCCTGCGCTACCCTCTCACCCCTCACATAGATGCCAATGTAATAGGGAAAATCCCGATGTTCCCCCGGCTTGCCAGGAGAGTAAAAAGCCATGCGATCAGGATCCTGCTCATCTTTAATAATGGTCCCTTGACCAAGAAAAGGAGAATAAAAGTCTAAGGAGGCAAGCGTTAATTTCAAAAAATTCCTTAGAGGATGTGTGGCTGAAAATTGCGATAATAATTCCGTTAGGAGGTTGATAGCTTCTAAACCATAGAGTGGATTAAGGGGGGGATAAACACTCATGAATCGGAAAACATCCTCTTTTGGAGAGGGGGCAGAGAACATTTCTTCAAGAGGATATGTGCGAGTTGAAAGTGAATGCCCATCCCATGCTTTCAGGATAGAGTGAGGAAAATAGGGGGAAATTTCCCCTGCATTGTATTTCCTTCTTTTTTGCACCTTGTTCGTATTGACAAAGGGAAGCTCGCAGTTTCTTGGGGCAAATGGCTCGGAGTATGATCTGACGGCAGAAAGCGTGGTTTTTCCTTCTTGAAAATAATCCTGGATAATATGTTTAAGCCCCATGGGAAAGTGAAATGCTTACCTATTTTTAAAAATGAAAGGAACAGGATATTCATTCAAACTTCTTCAGACTCAACTGCCCCGCGCGCTTTCCTTGCGGAATGGCGGCTAATTCCTCTCCCACCTGCCCCTTCAGGGAGAGGGCGACTTTCTCCCCCAGCACCTGCTTGAGCGTCGCAAGGCTCGCCGCCTTGACATCAGCGGCATCGCGGATTCTGCTGCTAAAGAGCATCCGCGCGCGCACTCTTCCAATGCCGTCAAATTTCAGCAGGGGAAGAAGCTCCTCTTTCGCGCCATAGCGCAGCCGGAAGCGGAGTTTCGAGAGCTCTTTTAGGAGGGGATTAAATTGCAATATCCTGCATAGTTCCTCATTCGCATACAGGAGCCAGTCAGCAAGAGCAAGCTTTGCCTGCAACTCCCCGGGGCGGACATCATACTTTTCAAGAAGGAATTCCTCTGACTTTTCCTCAGCCCATTCCAGAAACATCAAGGAGGTCTTAATGGCATTGAGATAGTCCTCGTATTCGGGGTCATAGAGCGATGGCTCGGGCTCAAGGAGGTAGCTTTGATAGGCGAGAAACTGCTTTTGAATAGAATCAAACTCCTTAGTGCGCACCCGAAGCAAAGGGCGCATCTCCTGAGTGTTTGAAACCATCTGCAAAAAAGAGAATGCATGGAGTTTTTTATCCGAGGCATTTTGGAGCCGGGCAATGAAAGTGCGCGCAGTCAATGGATCGATATAGAGCTCGGCTATGCGCTTGCCCAAAAGCGTCGGCCTGATCTTTTGCTCGCTTATGTCCTTGGCATTTGCGAAATCCTCCTTTCCTGAAAGGATGATAAATTCCCATTCCGCGAGCTGTGTGAGCATCTTCTCGATAATCATTCCCATCTTAAATGTGTCTTGGAACTGGTGCGCGTAGAAAGTTTTGGAAAAGAAATCAAGGAGCCCCTGCTCGGTTGTCGCAAAGCCTGCGGCTATGAGTGAGAGAACGTAGGTGCGGAATACCGGCTCAACTGCCAGCTTCGAATAGATTTCTTCCGGCTTGCCATTGATGTAGCGCTCGATAAGCTCCTCTTTTTCCGACTCTGTGGATGCAAGGATAATCGCCTCCCCTTCCTTGTCGTAATTTGGGCGGCCTGCTCTCCCTGCCATCTGCAGGTAGTCCAAAACCGGAATCCAGCCCATGCCGTGCTTGCTGAATCTTCTAAGGTCCCGAATTATTGAGCGGTAAGCGGGAGTGTCAACGCCGTATGCCAAAGTCGGAGTGCAGCAGATGACTTTTATTGTCCCAATCTTAAACTCCTGCTCAATGAGGTCCTTTTGCTTCTGGGCGAGGCCTGCGTGGTGGAAGGCGATTCCTTTTTTTAGGCAATAAGCCAATCGCTCGCACTGCCTAGTTGGGCAGGATAATACAGAGAGGGCATCTTCTGCCAAAGAGGCGCATTCCTGCTTTTCAACCTTAAGTGATTTTGCGATGTCTTCCGCCGCTTTTTCCGCGGATTTCTTTGTCCCAAGAAAGATGAGGCATTGCTTTTGCCTGGCTAAGGTGTCCTTTGCGATGCCGAGGAGAGGAGTGTCCTCTAGGCCGAGGGGGTATTCTTTTAGCATGGGAAGAATGTTTTTTGAGAAATATATAAGGGTTTCTTGGCGGATTTTGCAAAGGGAATATGCCTGAACTTTGGGATCCAAAGAGAGAAGCTATTTATATCAAGAACGGCAGAATGGCGCAATGGATCCACGCATGCTTATTCCCTTGATCTTATTTGTTGGAGCGGTCACCTCCTATGAGGATGCGAAATATGGGAAAATCAGAAACAAAACTATCCTCCTTATCTTGATTATCTATGCGATATTATGCGCTGTATTGTTGATTTTTGGCCCAGATTCCCCATCAATATATGATTTAATGAAGGTTCAGGCCTTAAACGCATTGGTTGCCCTCTTTGCCGGAGTTATGCTCTGGTCGATGAATCTCTTGAGCGCAGCCCATGCAAAGCTCTTCGCTGTTTTCGCGCTTCTCACCCCCCCTCAAAGCCCAATCAGCCCATACCTTGTTCCCTCGGATCTCCTCATAAATCTTTTCATTCCCTTGTTTTCCTTTTTCACCATCGTTATCCTGCGGAAAACCTCGCTATTCCATAAGAAATGGATGCTTAAGGCGGTCCTTCGGGGGAGTTTACTTTTTCGGCTCTTTGCCTTCTCCATTGTTTTAAGCTGGATTTTGAAATCAGCGGTGCCGCTTATCAGCCCCTCATTTTCCCTTCTGCTCTTCCTTGGCTTTGGCATTCTATTCAGGGCAATTACGCAGACCAAATCGAAGCTCACGATCTACGCTTTTTGCGCCGTTGCGCTTCTTAGGCCGTTTCTTGATGGGAATTTTACGACCATGGCCTCCCTCGGGTATTTTTTGATTTCATTCATTCTCCTTCTCTTTGTCGCCTTCCTGCGCGTCTCGCTATGGCATGGGGTCTTCTCGCGAAAGGTTCCCATTGGTGAATTGAAAGAGGGAATGATACTTCAGGAAAGCGTGATAAAAACGCAAGGCAGATTCGAAAAAGCGAAAAGCGAGGGCATTTCAAAATCCCATGAGGGGATTGTAATTCTTGCAAGACCAAGCCCCCAAGGGCTCACAAAAATGGAATTGGGAGGCTTGAAGGCCCATCTCAAGGATTTTTCATTCAAGACAATCAGGGTTGAGGAAACCCTCCCCTTCGCCCCCTTCATCTTCTCATCGGCCCTTCTCTACCTCCTTTTGCAGGGCAATATCGTGAGGTATACCATGGCAGCGCTGCACTGATATTCTTTTCAGAGGAGTGATTGTTCCTTGGGAAAGACTTTCACCAAAAAGCGAAAGGTTTATATATACTATTTACTATTTATGAATGACAACTATTTTATGGAAATTTCCATGGGGCAAATTACAGAGCAAGTTGAAAGAGGAAATGATTCTGTCAGTCAGACTTCTCTAACTGGGAGAGTCCAGACCCTGTGGGGAGAGGGAGTTCAAAAAACAAAGAGAGTGGCAAGAAATTCTGCTGTGGCGGGAATTTTTTTGACTACAGTCGCGGGATTAATACCTAACTATGCCAATGCGCAAAACCAATTTGGAAATCTTCAAATTGATTTAAGGCATTTATATTCCGCTCAGGAAATGACAACTTCTGAAGGTGTAAAATTTGAATATCCTGAAAATTTTCCATGCGGTACTATTATTTCCGACATTGGAGATACTACAAATCCAAATGCAAGCCGATCACCTAGGGGGAATAAACATGCTGGCGGTGATATACCCCGGTTTCAAAATGGAATCGAAAAGGGGAAGTTTGCAATAGCGTCTATGGATGGTTGGGTTGTCTATATCTCCGCCTCTCCACAGGGAAAATCTGTTGTGGATGGCCAAGTAATCCTTTATCATGGTGAATATGATACCGGTATGCCGGGAATTTCAGCAATTTCGATTTACGCCCATTTGGAAAACGATGGGACTGGTCTCCATAGCTCATTTGCATATTTCCCATTAGAGAAATATAATTCGTGGTTAGAAAAGAGGAGCATTCCCGCCGCTTTCCGTGTTGAAAAAGGAAATAAGCTGGGTATTATTGGAAACACGGGGCCTGATTCCAGAGGAGTCCTAAAACACCTGCATTATGAGGTTAGATATACACTATCAGGCAAATTTAAATGGACCATAAGCAATGAACAAGTAGGCGAGTTCCCAAGGCGCGGTTTTCGGCTTGAAGAAACGATCCTGGCAAATTTTCATGATTATTGGGGGAGAAAGCCAGGTGTTCCAGCATTAATCCCTTACCTAACTGATCAAGGCGTGAGAGTTGGTGATTGGAGCCGTGCAATTTATCCTCAGCTCTGCATTGAGCACGGAACAATTGCCAAGTAAGGATATGCAGACTTGAAATTTCCAAAACTGAAGACGGAGCATCTCTATCGAGCAATTTATGAGAGATATAAAATAGATTCATGACTCAAGCTAAATAATCAAAAAGTGACCAAAGGAGTTTGATCACGCGTATATCAAAAGTTCAAAAAGCTTATAAATTCTAAAGTTAATGGTGTAATATGCGAAAAGAGGTGATAATTTGTACAATATTAGTTTTCTTGGCCCTTGGTTTTTTTAGTGGCTACCTCTCCGCCAAATTAAAAAATGAGAGGGCTATTGAGAAAACTTTCAATTCCCAGGGGTGGGATTTGCTTAACTTGGGGATATCTGAGGAGGCTTCTGCTTATTTTGAAAAATATGTGGGGATAGATAAAAACAATTTTGCCGCTCAGATGGGCCTTGGAGGAAGCTATAATGATCTGGGTTTATATGAAAAAAGCATAGTTGCTTTTGAGAAAGCGTCAGCATTGAATCCACAGAGCGCAATTCCTTATCGAGGATTGGGACTTGATTATTATTTTCTTGAAGATTATGAAAATGCCGCAAAATATTTCGAGGCGGCGGCAGAGCGCGACCCAACTGATATTGAAGTTTGGGATTGGATAGGCCAGAGTTATTTAATGCTAAATTATCCGGAAAATGCGTGGTCTGCAGAATTTGAAAAGTGGAAATCGCACCAAGATAGAGCTGAAATTGCTTTTCTCCAAGCCTTATCCATTGATCCAAATCATACCCCTAGTCTTCTTGGTATGGGTAAAGTGCTATTCAAAAAAGCCCAAAGGTCAGGTCTAATAGGAGATTATGAAGAGGCTAAGTCTTATTATGAGAAGGTCATTCGGAATTTATATAAGTTAGATGTTGCTAATGCCGATCTCGGATGGGTACTCCTGGAGATGGAAAAACTAAAACCAATTGAGGAGAGAAACCTATCACGATCTATTAGCTTATTTAGCCAATCCATCGCCCTAAGACCAAAGAGTTGGAATTCATATCTTGGCTTGGGGTTGAGCTATATGTATGCAGGAGATTATGATCAATCATTAAAGAATATTGATGCGGCGATTACCCTCAATCCCAAATCCTCCTTTGCACATTCTTCTAAAGGGTTGGCACTCTACTTTGCCAGCTATCTGGGGGGCAGGGATTCCTATGATGAGGCGATTTCCGCGTTTCAGACTGCCATGGGGATGGATTCCTCGGGCCCTTACCCTTATAACGGACTTGGATGGTCGTATTATCGTATGGGAGACAAAGTCAAAGCAAGGGAGTATTTTATAGAGGGTTCATCACATTTTCCTGGGTTCATGTATTTAGAACTTGGTTTGAATTTGACTGAAATTTCTTGAGGATATAAGAAATATATAATCAATCGCTTAAGTTAACTTAGCCTTCTCCTCCGCAACCACAACAATCACATCCTTCTCCAGATCCAGAAGGTGCTCCAGATCCAGAAGGATCTGAATCATCTGCGGGGTTTTCTGCCGGTTCCCAATTACCGCATTCACCCCCTCCCCCACAATCACCGGTAGTGCAATCACAATGAGTGGCAGCAACGCTATGGGCGGCAAGTGAGCCCATCCCAAGCGTTCCTAAAATTGCTCCAATAGAGAGAAGCGCATTTTTTGAGATCTTTCCCTTCTCCTCGGTGATGAACTGCTCGACTGTCTCCCTGATGCGGGCAAGAAGCGGCTTGCTTGAAAGGATCACGCCCGCATCCTTTGCGCTGCGGTGGAGAAGGACGTTTTGGAACTCATGGGCGAGAATTGAGGGGTCCGTGGAGTTTTTGGACTGTAGCTCAACTTTCATCTGGCTTGGGGACTCCTGCTTAAAGATCACAGTAGCCTCATCGGAAAATGAATGCGCCGCCTCAAAGACAGAGGAAGGGGGAAAAATCCCCGTATTGACGGTAATGGTTGCCTTGTGGGATGCCAGGTCTATCTCCACATGTTCAGATGCGATGCCATTGCCAGAAGGCGAGTGTATCATGGGATTAACGACTTTTGAATTTGAAGATATTTAAAGGTTTTGGGAATGGATCGATAAAAAAGACGAAGCGTACAAACTCTTAAATAGAAAAAGAGAACAAAGGGAAAGGGTGCATATGAAGATGAATCCATTCAGGCAATCGCTTAAGGCCTATACAGTGGACTCGCACCACCCTATTGATCCAAAAATCAGCATCGAGCGGGCAAAGGAGCGCCTGCGCGGTATGGGAAAGGGGCTCTTTGGCGGGCTGCTCGAAATAGGCTATCGTGAT
The DNA here is from genome assembly GCA_964438385.1 of uncultured Methanosarcinales archaeon. Classification (GTDB taxonomy): domain Archaea; phylum Nanobdellota; class Nanobdellia; order Woesearchaeales; family GW2011-AR4; genus GW2011-AR11. The sequence goes on from CAYTKI010000006.1 coordinate 15,478, forward strand.
TCCTTTGGCCTTCCAATCTACAAGGTGCTCGGATCCCATCTCTACAATGAATGGGGGAAAGGGATCACACCAGAGCAATCTAAGGCAAGCGCGCTCATGGAGCGCATCGAGCGCATAAGCGCCTCGGCGAAGTTTCAGCCCATCCCCCACGCGATTCACTCCTCTTTTCTTGAATTGTCAAAGCCCGCGATCTCGCGCAAGGAATTTGGCCTGTGCAATGTCCACCATATCCTCTACCCGCAGGAGAAGATGGATGATCTTAAGATGGATTGGCTGCCAATCACCTCAGTATCAAAAAAGGAGGAAGTTTTTGTTCCTGCGCAACTTGTCTATTTGAGCTATCCCACAAGGAACTTCAGGGATTATTGGTGCTCAACAGGTCTTGCGTCAGGAAATTCCTTTGAGGAGGCATTTGTGCAGGCGCTATGCGAAGTCGTTGAGCGCCATGTCTTCCATCGCATGCATTTTGGAATGCCGAGGCTTAGGGGGATCGACCTGAGCACGCTAAAAAATCCCCTCGCGAAAAGCGCCGTATCCAATCTTGAGAAAAAGGGGTATGAGATAGTGGCCGCTGATTTTTCCGATGGATGGGGCATCTGCTCAATTGGAGTGCACATCATAAAACCCGATGATGGGATCATTTTTCCGGGCTATATTAAATGCGGAACCTCTCTCGATCCTGAGATTGCGTTCATCCGCGCCTTCACAGAAATTGGGCAAAACAGGGCTGTTTTCCTCCACACAGGGCACTTCGCGGCAAGTAAAGTTTGGCTTTTCAGTTCGGCAGGGGAAGAGCAGAAAAAGTTTCATGAGTGGTTTTCCCATGTATCGGGCAATCTGTCATTTGAGGAACTGCCAAATCTTTCAAGTGAAGATTTTGGCGAAGAGGCAGAAAGTGCTGTCAAGGAAGTCGCAAGGCAGGGATATGATGCCTTAGCCCATGACCTCACTCATCCCGAGCTCAAAACACCTGTTGTGAGGGTGCTGATCCCCGGACTTCAGCCGAATTTTCTGGTGAAGGGGTATCATCATCTCGACAAAAGATCATGCGTCACTCATCATCTGCCTATCCATGGGGAAGTGATGGAGCGGTTGAAGAGAAGGGACCTGCTCAACCAGCGGATCGATGAGGAAGTCGATGTGGGGCAATCGTGGGGGGCGTAGCGCATGGAAAATTTTTCTGATGAGGAGCGGATCATTTGGGAGTTGCATGAAAAGACAAAAAAGGGCAATGAGACCTCCCGTGAGAATAAGCAAGTTCCTTAGGTGTTTAAGAAGATTTTAGCTGAAAAGATAGCTCTTCCAAAGGATTTTTCCCTGCCCCCCCTCCTCACTGATGAAGCTATGCGAAGAAGGGAGTCATGGAGAAAATTTTCCGGCTCTATTTCCGTGCAAGATGTGTCAAAGCTCCTCTTTTACGCAAGGGGATTTAAGAAACTTTTTGATTCTGAAATCGGCATCCTGCAAAAAAGCATCGTTCCTTCGGCAGGGTCGCGCCATCCGATTGAGGTTTACTGCATCCTACGGAACGTGGATGGGATCAAAGATGGAGTATACCATTATGGGCCGGAGGACCATCTCCTTGAGATCCTCTCCCTTGATCCAGAAGAAGTGTCATTGGTCGATGAGGCGCTGAAGAATCAAAAGAATCTTGCCCATGCAAATGCCATCTTCTTTCTTACGGCAATTACCCGCAGGACTGCCTTCAAGTATGGGCCTCGGGCGTATCGCCTCATCCATCTTGACGCAGGCCATATCGGCCAGAATATCTATCTGGCAGGGGAAGCGCTTGGCCTTGGGGTGTGCGCAAGCGGAGGATGGGATGATAGGTTCCTAGAGCGGCTTATTCGCATCGATGGGAAAAAAGAGATCGCGGTGTATTGCCTTGTCGCAGGAAAAAAAATAAGCGCAGATGCCGCTTCAGCAGGCCCGTGGGCAACCTAGGGGGTTTGGATCAGGGCATTTTTTACAAAAGTTTATTAAGCAAAAAGAGAGGAAATCACAATATGCAAAAAAGAGGGTATGTCATCTTTGCTATTTTGGTTCTTGTAGGGGTGTTTTTACTAAGCGTGGCAATGGGCAAAGGGTATTATTCATATCAAAAAACAGAGGGAGATTCACCCCTCTCCAAAAAAGCAGGCCAAGGCGCGGGATGGAAACTCTATTCATCAGGTTCCTTTGAAGAAGCCATGGATGAATTTACAAAGCAGATACTGGCGGACAACAATAACTTTGAAGCGTATCTTGGAGCCGGAAAGTCATCCTTGATGCTAAAGGAATTCAGTTCTGCGGAAAAATATTTTTCTGCTGCAACTTTGCTCAAGAAAAAAAACTTTGATTCTCAAGCCGGATTGGGAGAGGCACTCTATAGCCAGGGGAAATTTGATCAGGCAGCCATGGCATTCCAAAAGGCGATTAAGATTGACTCTTCAAAGCCCCAGTCTTGGGAAGGGTTGGGAAAAAGCTATCTTCACCTTGGACGCTATGATGAGGCAAAAGCGGTTTTTCAATTCATGCAAGATCACTTTGAGTCCTCTGTTTCCCCTGTGGGCCTCTTCCTCAGCACCTATGGGGAGGGAAACATGGAGGAGGCACAAAAGCGCCTTGAGGAGATGTGGCCACATCTGTGGGTCATGAAATCGAAGCCCGATGAGAGGTTCGTAGCATTTATGGAATGCGCGATCCCCATGCAAAAGGATGCTACGCATGTTTTTGAGTGCGGGAAATTGCTATGAGGGCAAAGAAATTTATTCCCGTCTGGGTTTAATACCCCGCTGCTTGCAGCGGTAGATTAAAATCCAGCAAGCACTTCTGACCTCCTATGGAAGTCAGAAGAGCGTCTCATTGCACATACAGAATTCGCTACCATATGGTCTTCGTTCTCAAATACAGAAAACCACTCATCACGGTAAATGTCTTCGAGGCCATGAAGGGCATTTGCAAGGGAATAGCTGAACGCTATTTTCTCAACTTCGATGCGATAGGAAGCGATGGAGACCATCTCCACATAGTTATCGAGGCAGCGCCTCGATATTCTCCCTCCCGCGTCATGCAGATCTGCAAGAGCATCATGGCAATACATCTCTTCAAGCAATTTCCCTCGCTCAAAGAAGAGCTTTGGGGAGGTGAGTTCTGGAGCGACGGAGGGCACATCGACACTATCGGTGATGGCAATGGACTTGAGGAAGTGAAGAAATACGTGCAGCAACAAGGAAAGGATACATCCCAACTTACCTTATTTCAGTTCGGTTAGATACCCCGCAGCTTGCTGCGGTTGGGAGGTTCATTTTTCCTTTGCGATCTGGGCATCGTATATCTGCTTGAAATACTTTTCACCGATAAAGATGTATTCCTTAAGCTGCTTCATGGTCTTTTCCAAGTCAAGCAAAACCCAAGAGTCGCCATGATCATGCTGCCAGATCGCCTCGTCCACAAGGTACTGCCAATCAAAGTGCTTATCTTTCGAAACGATGGTTACAATATCCTCAAAATCTTTATCCCGGTTTGTCACCCCCTTAAGCAGCACAATATGCTCTGTGCGCAGCACATTGATGCGCAAAAGATGGCTATGCTTAAAATCATGCATGGCAAATTTGTCTTCCCTCATCTTTGGGCTTAATTGAGTTCGAAAGATCTTGCCAAAAAAAATATCAAATCGTGCGGAATCTTTTTTGAACATGAGCGGTTTGTGCCTATCCCTCAATTTTTCAGGGATGTAGATTCCAAGAGGGGAAAATTCAGAAAAACCTAGCTCTTTGATGCAGGAAATAAAAGTCGCCCTTGATCCTTCATTCTCAAAAAGAATATCAATATCTTTGGTATCTTCCTTAAATCCATAGAACATCATGGCAGTGCCGCCAAATGCCCAGCAGGTGACATCCTCCTTTAGGCTTTTGCTGATGAGGGAAAAAAGATCCATCTGATCCCTGTGAGTGATCATTATGATTAAACCTCCATCACATCATGTTCATTGAATGGTATAAATACTTTCCATTTTTTGGCTATGGGGGGGAAATTCCCCCGGTCATTGAGGCGAGTCATCTGGTTCCATTCTTTTGTATGGGGAGCAGAGTAGTGCTTTGGCATCCTCCCCATCTTAAAGTGCGCTCTCCCAACATCACAAAGCGCCCCAACCTTCTGCCAGCTTTCCCTCTTCTTCGCTTCACGGTAAAGGTAGGGCCAGTCTTTGATGTGATTGAAGAGTCTTAAAGTGGCAAGAATCGCCCGAAAACTCTTTGTGTCTATGGCATCAAGTATCGCATCTTCCACTCGGTATCTTCCATGCACCTGATGGTCATACCAAGGACTCAGCCTGAAATTCTTGTTGTATCTGTTCAATAGATCAAACATCCCATCCCTTCTTGGCCTTTGCTTATAGGGCGTTATCTTATAGAGATGCTTTCGCGGGCCGCCTGAGGTTGTGACATAGCCCTCTTTTTTGAGCTTTGATATGATGTTGATCGCGCTTTGCCTTTTGAGGTTTAGTGCTTCCATTACTGTCTCGATTGTGTGCAGGCCTTCAAGGGTTTTGAGGAGTTTTTCTTGGTTCATAATGTTATCTATATGAATTAATATATAAATGTTTGTATTTTTGTGTTATGTAAATTGGATATAATCTCTACATATTACATGTTACAAAAAATTCCATATATTACATAAAAGCAGCATGATATCACCCTTTGAGATGTTTTGCTTAAAGCCCACAGAGAGAAACTATTTATAGGAAGCGTGGCAGAAGGGCGTAATGGATCCACGCGTGCTTATTCCCCTCATCCTCGTTCTTGGGATCATCACCTCCTATGAGGATGTGAGATATGGGAAAATAAGGAATAAGTGGCTTTTTCTCTCGATTGGACTGCTCGTTGTTTATTACGCGGTTGATAGGGTTTTATGGTCTGCTCATCCGTCTGATTTTTACCTGCTTGCGCTTGGGAATCTTGGAGGTGCGATCGCGTTTGGCGTTGCGCTGTGGCTGCTTCGGTTCTGGGCAGCTGCGGATGCGAAGCTCTACATTGTGTTTGTCGCCCTTGTCCATCCTCTTGCGGTATCGCATGAAAGGGTTTTTTTCGAAGATGTGCTCATCTCGACGTTTGTTCCGCTCGGTATTTTTTTGTTTTGTGCGCTGCTCATACGGGCCAATAAAAGGCAATGGAGCTATTGCCTAAGGAGCATTGTGGAACCAAGAAATGCCGCCGCCCTTGCGCTCTATGTCTTTTTCATCCTTTGGCCGATCGGCTATCTGAAAGACTTCGCTGGAAACGGCTCGCTTCCCTGGATCCTTATCGGGTTCGCCCTCTTCATGAGGGTAGCGCGATCCCTCACGGGCACGATTCCTCTCTTTGCTCTTGTGATTCTGTGCCTGCTCCGGTTGTTTTTTGATAGTTCTGCCCTTTCCGGGTTTTCTTTTTTTCTTATGGCACTCAGTTTTACATTTGCCCTTCGCGCAATATACCTACTCTCAGGTTCTGGAGTGTTTGTCCGAGAGATCTCCAAAGAAAAATTACGGGAAGGGATGGTTGCTGCGGAGATACCTTATACCATCAAGGGGAAGATGGGAAAAATACCCGAGAGGATGTACAAGAAAAAATACGATTTGTTTTACTTTTTCAGACCAAATCCTGAAGGACTCTCCGAGAAGGATATCGTTGCCCTGAAAAAATCCCCCCTAAAATCATTGAAGATAAAGGAGAGTCTTAGCTTTGCCCCTTTCATTTTTGCCGGAGCTCTGATCACCTTCTTTTTGGAAGGGAATATCGTCACAATGGCAGCCCATTTCCTGATAAATATATAGTGAATGAGGTTAGGGACATTATTTGGTTTTAAGACAAAATTTAAATAGGCAGAGAATCAGGGAATGGTTATGCAAAAAAGAGGTATTTATTTTATTATTATCGGGCTTATACTTGGAGCAGTTCTTGGATATTCTGCCTTTTATTACAATGACAAGATTAAACCTCAGCACAGCTATGATTCCGACGGGTGGAAATATTTCAATCAAGAAAAGTATGACGCCGCCATCTATGAGTTCAGCACGTATTTAGAGAGAGATGAAAATAATCACTTCGCCCTTGAGGGTATGGGGTGGAGCCTTCTGAGAGAGGAGCGTTTTAATGAAGCACTGGCTGATTTTGAAAAAGCAGAAAAAATTGAGAAGACTGCTTTGCTATATGAGGGGATGGGATGGATTACATACAATTCCCAAGACTATGATAGGGCTATCGAATTTTTTAGAAATTCATTGATGATGAATCCCAGCAATGCCAAGGGGTATTATGGCCTTGGCTTTTCTTTTTATGAAAAAGGAATGGAAACTGGAGATGAATCATATTTTCAAAATGCCATGGAATCATTCGAGAAATCAAAAGAACTTAATCCAGAAATCCCCTATACAATTTACGGACTTGGACTGGTTTTGTACCATGAAGAAAGATATAGGGAAGCGGCCGCAATGTTTGCCCGCACACGCGATTTTTTACCAGGTTATAGGGGCGCATATTGGGGGGAAGCAGGGTCTTATTACAAATTATCAAAAATTGAAGATTTAGTAAAAGTTTATCAAGAACTAATGGAACATGACAATGCGTTTAAGGAGTGCATAGAAAAAGGGGGAAAAGGTATTGTCAATGAATCAATAAGAGAATGTATCGGCGAAGTGCGCATTATCACTTCATAACATCCACGAGCTAGAGAATTAGTTGCATGCCTCGCGGTGATTGAGGTTCTATTTTGTGAGTAGAGGGTCAATTTCAATTAAGCTCAATCTATCGAGGAAGAAGAAAACTGTACTGGGGGTGGAAACTATGCAACGTTACTTCAGGCAGTAGTTCCCTTTTTCAAAGTAGTTTGGTGGACAGCTTTGGCCGGGCGTTTTCTTAATCGCCGGTGGTTCTGGTGCTGGAACGAATTCTGAAGTGACGTTAGGAAGGTAAATGATCAGGCGAGAGCCTCTTGGTGGTTGGGGCGTGCTTTTTGGAGGGGCCCGTAAGTAGTGGCCATCCGCACCTTTCGCGTAATATGGTCCTAGGTTGAAGGCAGGGTCTACTTTGGTGTCGAGAGTCCCGCTCGTATTTCTTTCGTTGCCTTGGAGATGAGTATGGGAATCGGGACCGATGCACGAATTATCCTTGTTGGTTGGCGCAGGCGTCCCAATCGGATCGCCTGGTCTCACAAATTGATTCTCATAAAGGCCTTTTTTCGGTATGGTGTGAGCCACGACGATTGCTATATCTCTTCCTTCATATTTTTTTATCTTTGGGCCTGTCCAAATCATCCCTTCAACGTCCGGGTCTAACTTATAAAAAGTGTTGATCACAATTGTTGGTCCGCACTCAGGATTATGTTTTTTTTCTGGGTTGTAATTTGAGTCCTGTATTCGAGAAATAACCCCCCATACGGGAGAGCCGACTTCATCTTTTAACGATTTTATGAAATCGTCCCCGTTATGAACCTTGTAGTCGGAAGGTCTATCCCCCCCTCTACAGTTCTTTGTGTCGCCATACGTTGAACAGGGTTTAGTGTCTGTAGGAGCCTGCGCCAAACTTGGCGTTGCTAGGGAGAGAGTTGCGCCCAATGCAAGCAAGATAGCGCTTTGTCGAAGTTTACCCTGCAAACCAACAGCATTCTCATACCTGTTAGATGGGGGGATTTTTGCCAAATCCTTAATTACCTTTAATTGCTCGATCATTTTAGGTATTAATAGATGTTTATTTATAAATTTAACTATTTATGAGTAGTATAAAAATTGAATTTGGATGTCCATTGAGAGGGGATAAAAGACAATCCTACATAACCACCTTATCTCCCAAATATTTGTTGTGCACTAAAAAACCATCAGCAAAAAATGTACTTTTTCCTTCCACTGATTTCAAATTGTAGGTTTGGACCTCTCCCTCAACATAGTGTGCCGAAGCTATCTGGATCCATTGCTCCTTGAAAAGAAGTATCCCTCCTGTCTCCATTGCGGTTGAGTGCAGGATGCAATCCCCTATCTCGATTTTAGACACCTTCATCTTGGATCGCGCCCAGGTTTTCCATGGGTCAAATGACGCCCATATCTTCTCCCCATTTTTCCTTTGGATAAAGAGAGGATGCTCCTCAGTAATCTTAAGCAGACCGCCATTGATGACAAGATATCCTTCTACGATGGGCGATTCAAGTCCTTTTACCGCGCCTGAAGAATAGGATTGTGATACCGGATCAAAGGAAAGGACTTCATCCCCAATTTGAATTTCCTCAATTGATTTTATTGATCCATCGTACATGACAATTGATGTGCCCTTGGGAAAACAGCAGCCGCAACCACAATCGCCGCAACCACAATCTTGACCTCCACTATCAACTGGATCGCACCATCCGCCACACCCCTCTCCGCAAACTGATGTGCATGTGCTGCACTCGCAATGGTTTGCGGAAACAACCTCTGAAGAGATACTTCCAAGCCCAACTGCCGCGAGAAGCGCTCCGATCTGGAGGATCGAATCTTTTGAGATGTTCCCCTTCTCCGATTTTATGAAAGAGGAAGTGAGGCCCCTAATCTTAGTGACAAGGGATGCGTCGGTGGAATCAACAATCACGCCCTCGGAAGAGAGCCTCACCAAATTGTCGTTGAACGTCCGTGCAAGGCCATTAAAATCTGTTTTTTTTTTGGAAAATATCTCAATAAGAATGTCGGAATCTGGATCGCCGCTGATCGCGACTTCATAATCCTCCTGGAGGAGCGCGGCCACCTTCTTCACAACAGAAAGAGGGAAAATGCGTGGATTCACGAAGATGGTAAGTGAATTGTCCTCTTTGTTGATCTCCCAATTCCTGTTGGTGTTAATCATCAATTCCTTTTTTTTAGATTTATAGTTTAAAAAACTATTGGTAATGTGAAAGAACAGCAAAGGGCGCCTTTCATTGTTTGCCTTAGTGGTCGTTGCGTTGTGAGGCATTTGGAAGCACTTCAAAAGCAATATTGATATATCTCCCATGAAATATTCCTTCCGTGAATGGAAAGGATGATTAAAATGGAGTCATCGTATTCAAGAGCACTGCCCGAAGATATGCTCGTGATTAGGGATCTCCTTGCAAAATCACATCTGCCAATTCCCGATCCCTCGACCAAGGACTTTCCGCTCATGGTTGCAAAAATAGGCGGTTGGATAATCGGATGCGCTGGCTTTGATCCTATGGGGAAGAGCGGACTGCTTCGGTCGGTCGCTGTGGATCCTGACTTTAGGAGAAGGGGAGTGGGATCAAGACTTGCGAAGGAAGTGCTTCTGCTTGGAAAAGGGCTGGGTGCAGAAGAAGCCTATCTTCTCACCATGTCGGAGAGTAACAAGGATTTTTTTTCCTCTCTTGGGTTTGGTCCCATTAAAAAAGAGGAAATTCCTCCAATCATATCATCAAGTCGACATTTTTCAGAGATTTTTCCGCTTGGCGCGATAGTGATGAGAAAGTCTTTAAAATGATGAATAAGAGTAGGAAATACAGTTACTTCGGCTAGAGTAGAATTCAAGTACCAAAAAAATCTGTCGGGAAATCTTTATGATAGAGCTTAAAAGCGTCAAAAAAAAGTACACAGAAGATGGCTATCACTCTATCTCTCCCGATGAAACGGTAAGGATCGCAGTGCAAAGACTGAGAAGATTTGGCAAAGGGGTCTATCATGGCCTTCAGGATCTCACCCCTTACAATTCACTTGGTCTCCCAGCGTATCGTGTGATAGGGAAGGCAAGGCAAAATGAGTGGGGAAAGGGGATGACCCCTCATCAAGCCCAGGCTAGTGCACTCATGGAGAGGATTGAGCGCATAAGCTCTGTGATCTCCCATCGGGAGTCCATCGATAAAGTAAGATCGCCGTTCAAAGATTTGAGCGAAGAAGCGATTTCGAAAAGGATGTTCGGGCTCTCTAATATCCACCATGTACTCTTTGGAGAGGAAAAAATTGATGAAGTGTCCATGGATTGGGTTAAAGCGTGCTCTCTTATCTCAAAAAAAGATGTCATGGTCCCTGCCCAGCATGTCTATCTTGGGTTCTCCTATTCCCATTTCCCTGATCGCCTCGATTCCAATGGTCTTGCGTCAGGAAACACCATGGAAGAGGCTATTCTTCAAGCACTTGGCGAGGTGATCGAGAGGCATGTCCACCATATCCTCTATTTTAACAGGCCAAGACTAAAACGACTTGACCTCTCCACAATTTCCAACGCGCGCTTAAAGGCATTGGTTGAAAGACTGGAAAAGGAAGGATATTTCCTGCTTGCCAACGATGCCTCACTTGATTTGGGTCTTAACTCCATCGCTTGTTTCCTCTATCATCCGAAGCATGAAGGTGTGGTCAAGAAATACCTTAAGGTCGGAACGTCAACAAGCCCCGAGATAGCCCTGATTCGCGCAATAACCGAGGCTGCCCAGAATCTCTCTGTTTCGGAATACAGGGGGCAAATCGTCAGAGATAGTAAAGGTTTTTCCTCTGCAGCATCTGATGAAGACAAGAGTATTTGTGATTGGTTTGAAAAGAATGATGAATTAATCTCAATAGAAGATATACGCTCCATTGCTTGCGGCGATTTTTTTGATGAGATCAATATAATGACCGGGTGGATCAGAAAAAAAGGATATGATCTTTTTGCGTATGATCTTACCCATCCGAAGATCAACATTCCTGTAGTTAGGGTGATGGTTCCAGGTCTTCAGCCCAATTTTCTTTTGCGAGGGCTTGGGCCATATGACAAGGATTCTTGCGTCACTCCGCATCTTGCTATCTATCAGCAGGTGATGGAGAAGGTTCTTGGAAGAGAGCTTGCAAACCAAAAGATCTCTGAGGAGAGTTGATGCCAGATGGTTAAGGAGGAATCTCAGGGGAATAGCCTTGATGAGGAAAGGATGCTCTGGAACATCCATCAGCAAACAAAGCAATTTAGGGAAAGCCCTCCTGACATGAGCGCGATCCCTGCCGTCTTCAAGAAATATGCGTCCAAAAAGATTCCCTTGCCAAAGGATTGGAGAGAGAGCAAGATGCCTGTTGAGAGCGCAATAATGAATAGGTTTTCCTCGCGATCATTTGAAGGGAAAATGACACTCTCAGAAGCCGCAAAAACGCTCTATCATGCCAAAGGGTTCAAGTGCCTTATGGACACTGAGCTTGGGATCGTGCAGAAATGCAATGTGCCCTCCGCAGGATCGCGCCATCCCATCGAACTCTATGCAATCCTAAATGGGGTGGATGGGATTTCTGATGGAATTTATCATTACGACAATGAAAACCATTTGCTTGAGACAATCAGTGAGTGGCCGACCGATAAGAAAGAACTTGAAGGGGCGCTTGGGGAAGACAATCCCCTGATGAGCGCTCCGATGATCATTGTGATGAGCGCAATCCACCACCGATCCTCCTGGAAATACGGCCCACGGGCGTACCGATTCATCCATCTTGATGCCGGGCACATCGGCCAGAACATCTATCTCATCGGTGAGGCCATGGGCCTTGGCGTGTGCGCATTTGGAGGATGGAAAGATGAACTTGAGAAGCTTATCAAGGTGGATGGCATAAAAGAATTTGTTGTCTACGTCGTTGCTCTCGGAAAGAAAGCTCAAAAGCTTTAAATAGGCTAAAAGGGTATATCCTCAAGGAGCGAGATGCCAAAAAAAGAGGAGGTTCTGATTATAGGTTTTGCGTTAGCCCTAGGCTTGTTTTTAGGCTATCTTGTTTTTTCTTACCTTCCTTTCGAGAAGAGCGCGGATGCTGAGCAGCTTGGCATAGAGATGGGCCAAGACAACGATGGTTGGGCATTTTTCAACAAAGGTGAGCTTGATTCTGCCCGGGAAGAATTTGAAAAATATATTGCGAACAATCAGCGAAACGCCTATGCCCATTTCGGTCTTGGACTTTTACATCAACAGAAAAAAGACTATAAGCGGTCGCTTGAAGAGCTTTTTTCTGCGCAGACCCTCAATCCGGATATCCCTCACCTCGCAAAAAATCTCGGCATCACGCTTTATTTTCTCCAGAACTATGAAGGATCGGTTCAAAATCTAGAAAAAGCGGTTGCCGACAATCCAAGGGATGAGGAAAGCGCTTTGCTTTTGGGAAGGGCATACCTCAAGAAAGAGCGATTTGAGGAAGCAGAGAGGATGTTTTTGAAACAGAATAACATCTCTGTGTCTTATGCTCTTTCCCGTGTAGACCTCTTCCTGAGCGCTTACGGCGAAGGAAATGAAGATATTGCAAAGATGAGACTTACGGAGATGTGGCCCTCTATTTGGACCATGAAATCAAAACCGGACGAGCGGTTCATGGCTTTTGTGGAATGCGCGCTCCCTCAACAAAAAGATGCGAAGCACGTCTTTGAGTGCGGGGATCTGCTATGAGAGAGGACAATGTCATCGGGGCTTTTGGCAGGAGATTTGCCATACTTGCCTTTGGCATAGCCACTCTTTTCCTGATTCCCTTGAGTGCTGGAGCATACAGCTGCAGCGACTGCAATCAATGCGGCTGCGCAAGCGGAGCCTCTTGGGTACCTACCAACTGCTGGACGGTGAATGACGGGTGCGGATGGCACGATGCCAACTGCAGGACCGAGAGCTACTCCTGCGATGAGTGCGACCATACCTGCGAGAGGTATGTGTGCGATTCTGTGTATAGCTGCAGCGGCTCCCATGAGGAGTGCAATTACGCGCTCCAATGCAGCAATCCGCCCCCCTCCGCTAGCGGAGTTGGAAACCTATGCAATCCAAATAATTGCGGCCAGTATGGAGGGACAATCCAATGCGGGGGAGGATGCTCTGGGGGAACGCCATCTAATCCGTATCCAATCGGAGACTCCTGCAACCAAAATAGCTGCGGCCAATATGGTGGGACGTACAATTGCAACGGATGCTCCGGAGGCGTCCCTCCAAATCCTGAGCCCAATAGCGGACCCTGCGGGAACTGCGGGACATGGTCGTGCGGCTCATGCATCAACCAAGGCTCCTGCGCTTCAGGAAACACTCAATGCTCAGGAAGCAGATACCAAACCTGCATAAATTGTGGATGGCAGAATTCTGGGGGAATTAATGCGGACGGAGACGGAACAGACTCCCAATGCGGAGACTCGCTTTGTGACAATAACCCAAGCTATGTCGATGCCAATAGGCAATGCAGCGTTGGACAGACCCAGTGCGCTGCGGGAAGATACCAAGGGTGCGGCAACTGCGCATGGTCAAACGTCGGAGCAAATGCCGATGGGGACTCGCTTGATTCGCAATGCGGCGACTCCCAGTGCGACAATTCGGCAGGCGTTTATGACTCAACAAAAACCACAACTGAGAGCGCCTGCACCGACGGCCTTGACAATGACTGCGACGGCACAACTGACTGCAGTGATTCCGACTGCGGGGGAAGAATCAGCGGAATGGTAAGAGATAGCAGCAATGCAATAGCATACGCAACGGTGAGTGCTTATGCCAAGGCGACTCTTGCGGGATTTGCAAACACAAATAGCCAGGGCCAGTACTCCATCACCGGCCTATGCGGCACCTTCAATGTGGTGGCGCAGCAAAAGGATTACGCCTCGAAGACTAAGAGCGGAATTGCCGTTGCGCCCATGCAGCAGGTGATTGTGGACTTTATCGGCAGCGCATCTCTTGTCCTTGCGACAACCTGCGAAGCGGACTGCACGCAGGCAGGGGATATTCTAATACATGCGTCGTGCAACGGCATTAACGGATGCTCATTCTTCAATGCCCAGGCGGCGCAGGCGTGCAATTTTGCGAGGGTGGGCTGGATTAGGGACTACAACGCAACGCATGAGGTTGAGTGCCCTAGTGGATCCCCCCAGAAAAAAGTGTATATAGCTGCGAGCGTTACGTGCAGCAAGAAGACACTTGTAAAGACCAGCGCGATTGTGCTCTATCGGGGCAAGCCCGTGAAGATGGTGGTGGCGAGCTGTGGGTAAGGATGCTGCATTATGGCTTTTGCTTGCAATTGCACTCCTCTCTTTGGCCTTCTCTTTCCTTCGGCAGGCAGAAGAACACTCTCAGGAAAAAGTTGAGTGGGCAGCGCAGCTTCTCATTGACCACTCTCCCATGAGTTTTGCCGCAGGCGGGAAAGTGGACGAAGAGCGCCTGCTTGCACTCACCGAGTATGAGTATGCGAAAGTAAAGAAGGATCTTGGGATGGAACGGGAGTTCTGCATCTATTTTGAGGATGCGGAGGGGAATGTCATCCCCATCACAGAAAAGAGATTAGGAATCGGCTCGGCAAAAATATCAATCAATGACCAGCCGTGCAGATGGGACTAAAATGAAGCAGGCGCAATCGTGGTCCTTTGACATTACGCTTGGAGTCATCATTTTTCTCGCCACGTTCGTCTCCATTTTTTCCTTCATCAATCAGAATGAGGAAGGGAAATTCGAGCAGGTAAGGGGGGAATCAGAGTATATCATTGGCCAGATCAGCGCTGAAAACTCACCTTTGCAGGCGGTTGTGGATCGCGAAGTGAATGAGCCCCTTCTTTCCGATATTGCATCCCTTTCCTATGATGCCCTAAAAATTAAGGCAGGTGTCAAAAATGACTTCTGCATCTACTTTGAGAATGGTGAAGGGGGACTGGTTATTATCAATGGGTCGACAACAGTCATTGGCGCCCAAAGCATCAACGTTAGTGGGACGCCGTGCGGGTGAAGGATTTCTTTTATTTTAATTGAAAAAAAAGGATTGTTGCATAATTCCCGCATCGCTTGGGTTGCCATCGGGCAAATCCTTTACCTTGCGCCAGATAGCCAACGTTCCCCGCATGGGACTTCCTCCTTGTCGGCTTGAGGTTTTTTCGCAGGGATTTGCCCATGTGATGGCAACCTTCAATTCTGCAACAACCCAGGGAAAACCAAAACATTTATATAAAAGTTATATTATTTAAGTATAACTTAATAAATAGTACTATTGAGGTATACTACATGCACGCACTAGCCAAGGCAAAACGGATTGGCGGGTCTATTGGGATCATCATTCCTTCAGACATTATCAAGAACCAGCGCATTTCCATAGAGGATACCCTTAAAATATCGGTGGAGCGGACGGATGATATCAGCTTCCTTTGGGGGAGGTATAAACATATCAAGAAGCCCATCAAACAAATCATGAAAGAGATTGATTGGGGGGAGCTTGATGGCTAGGAGATTTTATCTTGATACCTATGCCATCATTGAAATGAGCAGGAGCAATCCGCACTATGCGCCCTACTTAAAGGATGCGCAATTTATCCTGAATAAGCTGAACCTGATGGAGTTTGCCTACTTCCTTATGAAGGTGGGTGAAGGAAAAAGTGCCAAGGCGATGTTTGAAGAGTTTGCCCGATTTCATGTGGAGTATGATGAGGACATTCTTCTCAGGGCAGCAGAGATGAAGCTTGCGTCACTGAAGCAAAGATTATCCTTTGTGGATTGCATCGGCTATGTGCTGGCAAAGGAACATGGCGCGAAGTTCCTCACCGGAGATGAGCAGTTTAGACATAAGGAGAATGTTGAGTTTGTGAAATAATCAGATAACGGTGATTGTGAAAGTTTTCTCAACGCTCGCCTTGCCGTCACTCACCATTGCAGTAGCCCTCTTCTCTCCTTTGGTTGAAAAAGTGCGCTGGTGCGTGCTTCCCGCATAGTTCTCGCGTCCGAAGCGCCACTCGTAGTGGAGAGGGTCCCCATCAGGATCTGTCGCGTTTATGACGAGCAGGAGGGGGGTGTTTTGCTTCACTGATATCTTTTCTGCTACAGGATTTTGAATGATTGGAGGCCGATTTTTATGGGAAACAGTGATGTTCAATGTTCCAACCGCTGCTGCACTGCCATCTGAAGCCATGATTGTGATTGAGTAGCGCTGCTTCTGCGAAGAGATAGGCGCAATCCACTCAAGAGTTTTCCCCTTTATCACCATTCCCTTTGGAGCATTTGCTATCGAGAAATCCAATTCGTCATTGTCCGCGTCAATGGCATTGAGAGTGTAGCGAAACGTCTGATTCTCAAATGCAATAGCAGGGGGCAAACTCAATTGCGGCGCGCGGTTTTTATTTGTGATGTTCACTTGGACAACTTGAGAGTCCTCAAGGAAGCCATCGCTCACGCTCACCTTTACCGCGTAAGCGCCTGCCGCATCGAACGGAATGGGCTCGCCTATTCTCAAAGGAGTGCCATAGGAAAAAGAAATGGGGTCATTGTCAGGATCCGTTGCCTTTGGATTTATGAAAAAAATGTCCCCTTCGTTGAATGTGAGCGGAGCGATATCCTTTAGCACTGGGGCGCGGTTGACATTGAAGATGGTTATGGGGACGGTGAGTGTGGCTGTGAGACTGTTACTGCTTGCTCCAAGCTGGAGCTCAACCACTTTGCTTAGGAGATGAAACTTCCTTTCCAACCCTGCCATTGTCCCGGCGTTTTGCACCTCATCATAAGAAGGTGTCCATGAAAATACTCCATCCCTAAATACTGCGCCTTCCAATGGGTTGTCCATGAATGTTGAGAGGGTATCCCCATCCGGATCAGTTGGCTTGAGGGTGAGGGAGATTTTTTGCCCTTCGTAGGCGATTTGCGGAGAGAGCTGGGAAAATACAGGAGGCCTATCTGCATTCCTAATGGTGAGCCGGATGGTTTTTTTTGAGTCATAACCATTTCCCCATGCCCGAACCTCCACCTTGTAGGTACCTGAACTGTTGTAATCGGTTTTCCAGTAATTGCTCTCGAGGGGGGAAGAAATCCCATAGGAGAGCTTGTAGTAGCGGAAATCCGGAAGCGCAAGACGGACAATCTCATTCTCCTCAAAAACCACATCGGTAATCCTTGCCAAAATCAGCTTATCAAGATCCACATCACGCACCTCAATGTCCCATGCTTTAATGGTGATTGCGACGCCATCGGAAATCCTGATTTCCAGCCGGTGCATGCCCTGCTTGTCATAGCCGGGATCGTAGCGAAATGAAGTGGCGCGGGAAAAATTCACCCCGTCAAGTGCCCAGACATAGTCCAATTCATCCTTGTTGAGATCGATTGCGCGTATCGAAAATGTCATTCCCTTGCCTTCATCGATAGCGAGGGCCGAAGAAAGCGGCTTGTAGGACTGCACGGTTGGGTACACTTCTTTTCTATTGATGATGAGGAGTACTTCCTCTGAGTCCATAAGGGAGCCATCGCTTACCGTGATATTAAGGTGATAAATGCCCGCATCACCATAGGAAGTCTGCCACTCCCCCCTCTTATCCAGCGGAGATGCGTAGGCAACGGTGAGGAAGTCCTTATCAGGGTCAAATGTAGAGATATTCAATGCCACTTTCTCTGTTTCCTGATAGGTAAGCGTAGTAAGCGATGCGGCAGGAAGAAGAAAAAGGAGGAAAAAAACTACTGTGATGGATATGTGCTTGATCATCATGAACCCCAACAATCATGAAAAAAAGGAAATTAAACCTTTATTTCTTCTGCACGATGCCCTGAATAATTGGTTTGCGGTTGGCATTCGAAACAGTTATCTGGACTTCCTGGGAACTGCTATCCTCGCCATCTGAAACCGATACTTTAACTGTATAGGAGCCAGCGCTTTCATAACCTGTCTTCCAGGTGAAGCCGCTGCCATCCTGAGTGAACCTTGGGTCAGATATGCTGTAGGTGAGCGCATCGCCATCCGCATCCTTGGCGCTTGCGGCAATGGTGATGATTTCCGATTCCTTTGCAGTAATTTCTGCAATTGGCGAGAGCGAGGGCTTGCGATTGATGTTTGAAACCTCGACAGTCCACTTTTTGCCAACAGACGTTGTGCCATCGCCTACTTCAATACTTAGGTTGTGAGTTCCTGCGTCATCATAGGAAACAGCATACTCAAAAGTTGCTGACTGGGAGACTGATTTACCATCCAGCTTCCAGTCATAACTGAGTGTGTCCTTGTTGAGGTCAGTTGCAGAAACTTCAAAAACTACTGATTTTTCTTCCTGCGTCTGGACAGTCCCCTCAACAGGTGAAGCGCTGCTGATTACCGGTTTTTCCTCTTTCTTGTTGACAATAATCAGTATCTCCTTTGTCGTTGTGAGCTCGCCATCCGAGGCAGTTACGGTAATGGTGTAGTCTCCTGCATCCCCATAAGCGGTCTGCCATTCACCCTGCTCATTGAGTGGAGAGGTGAACGCAAACACCAGCGCATCGCCATCGGGGTCAGTGGCCTTTGGCTGCAAAGAGACTTTCTCGGTTTCCAAAACGATAATTGCCAAGGGCTGCTCATTTGGAACATCTGCTGGAACTTGGGCCAACTCAGGAGATTCTTGAGCAGCAGGCTCTTCTTTTATTGCTTCAGCCGCAGTGGGCTTGCTTTCGGCAGCTTTTTCATTAATTCTCTTTAGGAGGTCTTCAGCGAGCTTTTTCTGTTCCTCGCTTAATTCCCCTTCAGGGATTTCGGGAGGAATCTTTTCAATCACAATCGCGGATTCCGGAACATAGACGGCTGACTGGTTCTGCACAGGTACGCCATAGAGATTAGTATAGACACTGCACGAACTTAAGAGCATTAAACATAACACGAGAAAGACTATACTACCTTTCATTTGGATACCCACCTTAAACCTCATTGCCAAAATTGTTGTTATTTCAAAATGCTCACTACTATTTAAACTTTACGGTAGTTACACTCTATACTTGCCCTGATTTTCCCAAATTTACCGACGAAAAACAGGATTTTAATGGTTCATTGAATTTAAAAATGAATGGGCCCGGAGTGATGACCACCAACCTTTTCTTTCCCTCCCCTCCCGGGTCGGCAAAGAAAATCTTGACCAAAAGAAAGGAAAATGGCCGAGGCATATGGCTGCGAGTATGAATGGGCCCGGAGTGATTTGAACACTCGACCTTTGCCTTATCAGAGCAACGCTCTAGCCAGACTGAGCTACGGGCCCAAAGAATCTTGTGAAGGGGAAGGAGAATGTTTTAAAAAGGTTTTGAAAGGGAAAAATTTTGCCGCATATTGATTGCAAAGGGAAAATGACAAATCATTAAAAATAATCGCGCTTCGCACAAGTGCTCTGCGCTCCCATTGCGCGCGTTGGCCTGAAGATGATAAGCGTGGTATTGATTGAGCCGGAAAAGGAAGAGAATGTCGGAAGAGTCGCACGGGTCATGAAGAATTTTGGGTTTAGGCACCTTTTGCTCATTGAACCGAAATGCAACCATGTGGGCAACAAGGCACTGGCCCTTGCCTCGCACGCAGATGACCTGCTTCATGGAGCGACCGTTGCCGGAAAGGATGCACTCTTGGCATTTGATTATCTGGTTGGGACGACTGCCAAATTAGGGAAAGACTCCAATATCGCACGAGTACCTCTATTGCCAAGAGAGGCGGCCAAAACCATTACCAATAAAAAATTAAACGTTGGACTTCTATTTGGAAGGGAAAGCTGTGGGCTTACCAATGAAGAACTGATGCAATGCGACATCCTTATCACCATTCCCACAGCAAAGAACTATTCCACCATGAATCTGAGCCAAGCGGTTGGCATTGTGCTCTATGAGATCTTTGCGGCTTCTGGAAAAGAGCATGTCGCAAGCCACATCAACCCCGCGAAGAAAAAAGATAAGGATGTTTTGCTCTCACAGATCAATCGGATCCTTGATTCCATGGAATTTCCAACCAATGAAAAGAAAGAGACCCAGCGCAGGGTGTGGAAACGGGTTGTCGGAAAGGCGTTTTTGACAAAGAAGGAGTTCATGGTGATGATGGGGTTTTTTAAGAAAATCCGACGCAAAGTTTAGGGGGTGCGCGAGCCTTTACTTGTTTTGCGCAATGAGCTCGTTTTCTTTATTATTAAGAGAAGGTGTTGATTTTGCATCTGGAGTGATAAATTCAATTGTTTTGAGTATACCCTCAGCTATCAAATTAAGGACAGACAACGGCGAGAAAATTATCCCCCCAACTACAAGGCATCCTACGGAGCAAATTTGAGTATCTCCCAATTCTTTTGGTTTGGAGGAATCTTGGGCCAATTGAGTATTTGTCCCAACAATTTTATCTTTTTGGGAAATTCTCTCTGCTGAAAATTTCTGCTCATCTTTTTTAAGAATCAGACCTTGTGGCAAAAGTTGCATATTGCCGCCTTGGGTGCATAAACCATCACAGGTCAAATAAAACAATTTATCCCCTATTCTTGTATAAGTTCCCTTGCCAAGAAATGCAATTTCATTATAATCAATGGAAAATTTCCCTTCATAAGAAGCAATAGGATTGAAATCATCTTTTGATTTGCCAGATTCGAGCACATATCCGGATATTAAAATTTCGTTCTTCGTTCTTTGAAAGGTAAATGGTGATCCATCAAGCGATTCAAGTTTTCTTTCGCCGGAATCCGCAGAGCCGGTTCTTGTAAAATAGAGTGATCCGCCAATGACAGTCACATCAATTTTGGATAGTAAAGGTACGGAAATGTCTCCCTCCTTCAATACATATGATCCCCCTTCCATCACAGACAAATGGCCCCCTGACACTCTCGCATTCTCGAAAAAACCGTTTTCCGTGAGCACAAGTTCCCCGGAAGGAAGTATTTTTGAGCCAGGAACACTTGCGGCGGCAAAGCACGTCCCTTTTGATCCGGAGGTACATAGGATTGACCCATCGTATGATTTCAGCTCTCCCCCCTCATCTTTGATAGACACTTGCTCCAGCCAGAGTTTTTTTGTTTCGGGATTGTTGTTTAGGGTAGCAATGTTATTAGGATTGGCCTTGATGGCATCATCGAATTTTTTACGGAAGTTCTCATTAGACATCATGGTGATTCGCAGCTGAAGCTCGTCTGTTGCGATTTTGCTGAATACCTGCGGATTCTCAAGCAAACCTGGGTTCTCTTTAATAGTGCGCCATGTACGAAGGTTGTATTGCTCGCTAAATGCCTGATCTGGGTCTTTGATGATCGAAGCGGAAGGATTTTGGTCGTACCACTCGGCATAGTTGTCCGATTGTGCGGCGGAAAATAACGGCGAAATAAGGATTAGTAAAACAAATGCTTGCGAAAAGAAGGGGTGTTTACTCATGGCTGCCGCTCCAATTATAGCGATTTGCAAAATTGTAGATGAAAGGAATATTCCCTTCTTCTGGGAATGAGAATGAGAATAGGATTGTGTCTGGGCTAATGTAAATATTTGTGAAGTTAAAATGTTGTTCATAAGCCAATTTTCCGATAAAGGATATAGGTACAGCGGAGGGAGTCTTTTTTTGCTCTTCCATGATCTCATTTATGAGGGTGTATCTGTTTTTAAATTCAGATGGAACGCTTGAGGAAAAATGGTCAACTTCAATCCTTTTTCCTTCAAAAGATAAGCCAATAGTGTATAGAATGGAGACGCCCACCTCATTTGAACCGATAACTGCATCAACTCCCATGGTGCCAGTGTCAATAGCATATCCTTGTTTCTTAAAATCAGAAAGCCCATCAAGACAGTTAGGCAGGTTTTGCTTCACATAAAGTGATAATTCTTCCTCTATTTTTTGAATGGGAGGAGCAGCGTTTTCTGTCTTGTCCCAGTAAAAGGGAATGAAAAGTGTGCCGTTCAATCCTTCAATGCGGGCATTCTGGTAATACCCTCCTTGCAGGCCGATGATGTAGAGTCCTCTTTCTACCGTGGTTTTGAGGCAGGAATTGACAAAGATTATGATTGCTTCATTTTGTTGTGATGATGTCTGTATAACTACTTCTGCTGTTTTTCCATTGTCAAGAGAAAGCATGTAATACGACAATCCCATAACCCCAGCGATTACGATGGCCGCGATGAGAAAAATGCTAATCTGACCTTTTGCCTGCGCCATGGTTGGTTGTTTTCCACTTCTGGTGCTATGTGGGAGCATTCCTGCGCTCGAAATATTCCTTCACCAGCTGATTGCCCGCGGACTTCGCATGCTGGCCAAGCGCATAATAAGTCTTTTCCGCTTCGCCTCCCCAGCTGTAGTCTCCCTTTGATTTTTCTATTTTATCAACCACGAATTCTCCAAGGGCAACTCCTTTCTTAAGATGGTAGTAGATGCTGCGCATAGTGACCTTTGGGAAAATCATGCGGTATGATTTGTAAATTTCATAGCCGTAGCCGGATTTCATGTACGCGAGAAGCTCGATGATGTTCTGCCTAATTTCCGATCTTGTCGGCCTTCCTCTTGGCATGGACCACATTTTGTCGAAGATGTATAAATAGGTTGTGTTCCATATTGAAAAAAACTGAGCAAGGATTGGATTATAGATGCCAATAAGTTCCTAAAGTATTATATATGGCTAAATCCCAGTGGATTTATGGAAAAGAGGAGCCCTGCAAGCGCTGTTCTTAAGGAGATTCCCAAGTGGCAAAGCAAAGGGATTATCTCAGGCGAGCAGGCAAGGAAGATCAAAGCCCTGTACTCGGGCAAGGAAAGTGAGGGGCCAGGGAGCAAGCTTGTTCCCTTTATCGCAATCTTTGGCTCATTAATGATAGGCGCAGGAATCATCCTCTTTTTCGCGATGAACTGGTCGACCATCCCAAAAGCTGTGAAAGTTGCCACCCTGCTCGGATTTCTCCTTGCGTTCTACCACCTCGGCTACCTGATGAAATTCTCCAAAGGGACATTCCCTAAAGTTGGAGAATCGCTCATATTGCTTGGAACCATCCTCTTTGGAGCGAACATAGCGCTCATTGGCCAAATCTTCAACATCAGCTCCCATTGGCCGAACATGTTCCTGTTCTGGGCTCTTGGGGCGCTTGCCATTTCCTATGTTTCGGCATCTCTTCCTTCTCTTTTTGTCGGCCTTATCACTCTACTCATTTACGTTGGCACAGAGAGCTATTTTTGGTTTGATAATATCGACTCGTTTTACCATGCGGAGTATGCATTCTTCCTCATCTTCCTCTCGCTAGGGATCCTGTATTTCACTCTTGGATCGCTCCATGAAAAAAAAGAGAATGCCCGCGCGATGCGCTATCCCTACCATCTGATTGGATCATTCCTAGTTCTTATGGTGTGCTACCTTCTCTCCTTCAAATGGTTTGGGGGGGAATTTGGAAGGTACTTTGGCGAAAATAGCGACCTGCTCTTCACGTCACAGTTCTGGACAATCTATCTCATAGCCACTGCAATCTCTGCTCTTGCGCTAGCGTATCATTTCATGAGAAGGGATAAAAAATCTGCCCTGGAATTCTACGAGATATTCCTCCTTGGCCTTCTTTTGGTCTTCTCACCCGTTGTGGTCCTCCTTACAAAAGTGAATTTTTGGTTTGTTCCCGTGCTCTTCAACATCATCCTTTTTTTGCTCATCGTCGCAAGCGTGTATGTGGGCCACACGAAGAGGGAGAAGACACTTGTGAACCTTGGCATGGCGGCATTCGGCGTGGCCCTTATCTCAAGATACTTCGAATACCTTTGGGATGTGCTCAATGGCTATCTTTTTTTCATCATCGGGGGAGTTTTGTTAATCGCACTCTCAATCTTACTTGAGAAAAAAAGGAGGAGCATCCTTAAAGATTTTGCCTAATCACCATGGAAAGAAAAACACTCTTTTACCTCATCGTCGGCCTTCAGATTCTTTTCCTGCTTGGCATGATTAGCATGAAACAGTCAACAGTGCTTTTTGGGCAGAAGATTCTTCTCAAGCCCGTGCCAATCGATCCCACCGATCCCTTCAGGGGGGATTATGTCACTATAAGCTATGAGATTTCGCGCCTTGACCTCTCGATCCTTCCGCCTGATGTCAAAGGAGGGGATACTCTCTATGTGTCCCTGCAAAATACGGGAGAATATTGGGGCGCTGCATTTGCTGACCGAAAGCGGCATGGAGGAATTGAACTCAAGGGTGTTGTGAATTATGTTTCCGGAAACGAGGCGTGGGTAGAATATCCCATTGATTCCTACTTTGTGCCGAAAGGAGAGGGCACGCGAGATGAGCTGAGGGACTTTGAGAAACTCCTTGTTGAAGTCCGGGTATGGGGGAGCGATGCAGTCATCACGAGCATCCTCTATGACGGCAAGCCCATAGAGTTCTCAACGCCGTAAAACTTTATTAAGCGCCTTTCTTCCCTTACTGAATGGAACTCGCCTTTTTTTTGGCAAAAACCGACCTTGAGCTCTCAAAGGAGGAAGCGCTTTCCGTAGTTTCCCATGACTCATCCTGGCTGCATGGCAATCTTCTTGTGGTGGAACCAAAGGGCGAGGAGGACCTTGAAGCGCTCCAGAAACGGCTTGCGTACACGTTCTCCATCCATGAGGTGCTCTTCTGCTGCCCCGAAAAAGATATTGTTAATGCCATGGGGGATTTTTCCTGGCAAACTATCTATCGGGATAATTTCTCACTGCGCATCCACTATCTTACGATTGCGCAGCAGTATCTTCCTAACTCAGTGCAGGAGGGCCAATGGGAACTTGCCGAAATAAAAACAGCGCATGATGCACAAAATAAAAAAGCCGTTGATTTGAAAAACACTGACAAGAAGGCCAATGACGATGAACCCAAAGAAAATAAAAATATTGATAAAAATAATGAAAATGAAAAATTAAATGAGCTTACCAATGAGAAATTCCCCCAACTCTCTGAAAGAATGCTTGCCTCACTGATTTGGCGCGCTGTATTGGATCCCAAAGTGAAGCTGCGCAATGCCATGACAAGCATCCATCTTTTCATCTACAATGCCTACGCGGTCTGCACAAGGCAGATCACCTTTGATGCGAAAGAGTTTGAGGGGCGCAGACCGCATCTTCGGAATTTCTTTTATTCAGGGGGGATGCATCCGCGCCTTGCCCGTGCGATGGTGAACCTCTCGGGAGCCAAGAGAGGGGAAATGGTGCTTGATCCGTGCTGCGGCTCTGGCGGCTTTCTGATTGAGGCAGGCCTTATAGGGCTAATGCCTGAAGGGTATGACATCAACCGCAAGATGGTGTGGGGCTGCATGCGCAACATGGCACAGCAGGGGATATCGCAGTACACGCTCACGTGTAAGGATGCACTCTCGCTTACCGGATCCTGGGATTATGTCGTGACTGATCTTCCCTATGGGCTCAACTCGGTTGCGATGAGCCGGGAGAAGAGGGTTTCGATGAAGCGCTCCATTGTTGAGAAAAAGGATCTTGAGGCGTTCTATTCCGCTTTTTTTGGAAAGCTGAAGCAAATTCTTGGCAAACGGGCGGTTGTTGCCCTGCCGCATTTTATTGACTATCGGCGCATCATCGGAGAAACTGGCCTTCTCATTGAGCGGGAGTTTGCGCAGTACGTCCACACGAACCTGACGAGGAGGATTGTTGTGCTCACGCCGTAAAAATCCAATGAGGGGTACCAATAAATAAATTACAATAAAGATAAATTAAAAAAGATGCTCAATGAAATATAAAAAAGAAGACTATTATCTTCTCTTTACCTTCCTCTCTGTTTCCAATATTTTCAGGGTCGTCTTAATGACCGTGTCGGGGTTGAGCGAGATGCTGTCGATGCCGCACTTGACGAGGAACTGCGCGAAATCACTATGGTCACTTGGGCCTTGCCCGCAAATCCCTATCTTAATCTTGTTGCGCTTGCACTTGTGAATGACTTCCCAGATCATTCTCTTGACTGCGGGGTTTCTTTCATCATAGAGCCGTGCGACAAGCTCCGAATCCCTATCAAGCCCAAGCGTGAGCTGGGTGAGGTCATTACTGCCAATACTAAAGCCGTCAAATATCTTGGCGAAATCATCAGCGAGGAGGACGTTTGAAGGTATCTCGCACATGACATAGATTTCAAGACCATTCTTTCCCTGGATGAGCCCATACTTTTTCATCTCGGCGATTACCTGCTTTCCCTCATCAATCGTTCGGCAGAAGGGGATCATGAGCTTGATGTTTGTGAGCCCCATCTCATCGCGCGCTTTTTTCATCGCCCTGCACTCGAGACCAAAGGCCTCGCGGTAGTTTCCGGTGTAGTAGCGCGAAGCTCCGCGCCAGCCGATCATAGGATTTTCTTCCTTGGGCTCGAACTCCTTGCCCCCTATCAGGTTCGCGTATTCATTGGACTTGAAATCGGACATGCGCACAATGACATCTTTCGGATAGAACGCGGCTGCAATCATCGCGACGCCTTGGGTAAGCTTCTCGATGAAAAAGTCCACCTTGCTCGGATAGGCATAAGTCAGCTCATCAATTGCTTCTTTCACCTTCCTGTCCTTGAGCCTGCTGTAATGGAGGAGGGCGAGTGGGTGGATCTTGATGTAGGAGCTAATGATGAACTCTTCCCTTGCCAATCCGACGCCATCATTTGGGATGAATGAGAACTCGAACGCCTGGTCGGGATTTCCCACATTCATCATGATCTTGGTCTTTGGTTTTTTCAATTTCTTCAGATTGACCTTTCTAATCTCGAACCTGAGTTTTCCCCTGTAGATGCGGCCGACCTCCCCTTCTGAGCAGCTCACAGTGACGTCAATACCCGACTTTATGGATTCTGTGCCATTTTCCGTGCCCACGACCGCAGGGATTCCCAATTCGCGGGCGATGATTGCCGCATGCGCCGTTCGGCCCCCTTTGTTTGTGACAATGGCTGAAGCGATTTTCATGATGGGTTCCCAGTCCGGATCGGTCTTCTCGGTTATGAGGACTTCCCCTGCCCTAAAAGTGCCAATGTCCTTGACGTTCTTTATGACATGGGATTTTCCCGCGCCGATTTTTGTTCCGACAGAGAGCCCCTGCGAGATGATCTCTCCCTTCTGGAGCAGGCGATATTCCTCAAGGATATTCATGTTTTTTTGGCTCTGCACGGTTTCCGGCCGCGCCTGGACGATATAGAGGTTGCCAGTGATGCCATCCTTTGCCCATTCCATGTCCATGGGAGTGAACCGCTTGTGCTTTTTGGTGTAATGCTCCTCGATTAGGCATGCCCATTTTGCGAGCGTAAGAATCTCCCGATCATTGATGATGAAGCGAAAACGCTCTTCGTAGGGCACTTCTACGTTTTCGGTTGTGTGCTTGGGGTCGCTGTCACTGTAAATCATCCTGATCTTCTTGCTCCCAAGCTTCTTTGAGATGATGGGCTTGAAATTGCCGCTTAGCGTTGGCTTGAAGACATAGAACTGGTCAGGATTCACCGCTCCGAGCACGATGTTCTCCCCCAGGCCGTAGGAGCCGGTGATAAGAACTGCGTTTCTGAAACCAGTCTCGGTGTCGATTGAGAACATGACACCTGAGCAGGCCTTGTCCGAACGCACCATCCTCTGGACGCCGATTGAGAGCCCAACCTTGAAATGGTCATATCCTTTTGTCTGCCGATAGGAGATTGCACGGTTTGTGAAAAGAGATGCGAAGCACTTCTTGCAGGCTTCCAGCAGGTGAATGTTTCCGCGGATGTTGAGGTAGGTCTCCTGTTGGCCGGCAAAACTTGCATCGGGAAGGTCCTCTGCGGTGGCTGAGCTGCGGACTGCGACGTCCGTTTCCTTTCCGTATTCTTTGCACAGCTTCGTGTACGCCTCGATGATTGCCACATTGAGCTCTTCGGGAAATTCCGCCCCAAGAATTGCCTCCCTTACCTTTCGCCCCCGATCGGCAAGGTTCTTCATGTTTTTCGTGTCGAGGTCTGAGAGAATGTCCCTAATCTCCTGCCTTATCCCCGCCTTCTCGAGAAGATAATGATACGCGTGGGCGGTTATCGCAAAGCCATTTGGAATCCTTATCCCTTTTGGAGTGAGATTGCGATACATCTCTCCTAGGGAGGCGTTCTTGCCCCCAACAACGGAGACATCATCGATGGAGAGCTCGCTGAACCAGAGAATGAATTGTGAATCTTTCGCTGAAGCCTTGCTCTTTTTGCCCAACGTCGACATGTAACACCCCTTAGAATTGCTTTGCCACCTTTGTTATTTAAACCTTATCATTATCGGCTCTGCATGGCAAACATTCCCCTGAAGAGGATATTTTTATATAATCCGTTTGTAAGGTAGGGGCTATGAGGAGAAAAAGCCAGATAAGCCTGTTCTTATTGCTCGGCATCCTCATTTTGGCTGCGGCCGTTACCTTATTTGCAATTCAGGACAAAAAAACGACGGAAAGGGATGCGCAAGACGGAGAGGGGACGCGTGCTCGCTCAGTTGAGCAATTTGTCACTTCCTGCCTTGAGAGGTCAGCAGAAGATGCCATCTCCTTTGTCAGCTCACAAGGAGGGTACACCCTTCTCCCCAATGAAATTGCGGGGAAGGGATCCATAAGCGCCCCATTGTATCTCTTCAGGGGGCAAAATGTTTCCCCCGATTTAGCTGTTATTGAGGAAAGCATTGCAATCGCAGTTGAGGAGTCCCTTGGCGCATGCGTTGATGGCTTCGGCTCATTTTCCGGCCTGGAAATTTTGGAGGGAGAGGTTTTTGCGAAGTCAATCGTCAAGCAAGATAAGGTAATTGTTACCGCCGACTACCTCCTTATATTGACAGAAGGAGGGAAAACTACGGCTCTCTCTTCTTTCAGGGTAGAGGTGCCAAGCAATATCGCCGCCCTCTATGGAGTTGCCCTCTCACTAACAAATCTTGCCCTAGAGAATCTGGAAGAATTATGCCTCAGCTGCATGATTCGCCTTGAGCAAGAGCACAATGTCTCCATACATTTTGAGAATGCTGGTTATGAATCAGTACTCTATACAATTGCCATAAATGACACGCGGGGAAGACAATTGGAGTATACTTTCGCGCACGGATACGGATCTTCATGAAAAAAACTTTTTGCATGTTGGCTGTAATAGTTGCAATTGCCTCCCTATTTGCTTTTTATTCAGGGGCACAAACCTGCGGCTCTCTTGACAATCCGTGCCCTACTGGTGATTTTTCCCGATTTGACTATTTGAATGGCGATTATGGTTCCTTATCTCCAGAAAACTGGAAGGAGCTAGATATTGAAAAGATTCCCACTTCCAAAATTCCCAATCTGCCCCCGGAACTCGTGGCATTAAGGATGACGTCTTTCTCAGTTGAGCAAAAAAAAATCCTCACCTCGCCGCAGCTTGAGAATTCATTTAAGAGTGCTTCCTTCCCTATCACTGACCTGCGCGAGTTCAGCCTGGAAAATGTGAGGGAGGGGCTAAAGAACGCCTTCGGCGCAATCCTCAAGGGAGATCTAAACGGAGGGGTTTCCCTTCTTGCGGGAACAATCAAATCTGTATTTGGGCTGCAGGGCCAACTGAGCCTTGGAAATAAGGCAGGAGCTGAATTTGAGGTGCTGCAGGATGGGCGCATTGTGCTGCTAAGCAAAAGCGTGTATTTGGGCATGCTCGAAAAGGATGATGCTGTGCTGATAAGGGAAGGGGAGATAGAAGCGCAGAATGGGAAATTCATCAGCGTTAAGAACCTTGAATACAGGAAAGGAGTGTACACAATAGAGAAAGGGGAAAGCGCATTAATTGGAGGAAAAACAATACGTGCGGATCGCGAGGCGCTCTACATCTTCTTCGATGGTCCCGGTTATGATTCCATAAGCGGAATAATGGATGCCCAGCAGCGCATCAATGCAGTGCTCAAAAAGACAGGGGGGAAGTTCACGCCGGAGGCAAACGCTTTGGTGAGCGAGAGGGAGGGGCTGAGAGGAACCCTAAAGGGGGCTGTTGAATCTGAAAAAGAGGTATCGCTCTCCATGATTCGGGCGTACAACCAAAATCCATTGCGCGACTCCTTTGCCGTACTCGGCCAGTCAGTTGTGGGAAATGGGCCATATTGGCTTACTATTGGGGATGAGGTGTCGATAAATACAAAGAGGTTTCTTAATCCTGTAGAAAATCCTTCTCCATTCATAGGAAATACCTTTACAAATGATGGCCGCACTTTTGGTATTGTGGAAAAGAATGAGGAGAAAGAAAAGTCGACGATGGAAGTTAAAGGGGATGGGGGCGCAACGGTGACTGTGACCCATAATAATGCTAATCCAGACGAAGCGGAACAGAACCCTGAGCGTGAAAATCCCAAAGAATTCTGCAAGAAATGGGGCTGCGGTCTTCAGGCAAAAAATAAGATGATAGTAAATGATCAAGTCCTTCAAACAGCTGATGAAAAGTGCAATAAATTCCCTGCTCTCTGTGATCGGATCCAGTACAGCATTTCAAGTGCGCTTGAGCAGCTGGGACTAGTGCCTGAAGTAAATACTAAAACGGTGCAATCGATGCTTAAGATAGAATCATTCTCTTTAATACCTAATAGCGAGTTGGAAAAAATCCAGAATGATAGGCAGCGTCCAATCTTCTCTCTCTGCAGTAAGGGAAACTGCGGTCTTGGGCAGATTCGCGAAACAACGTATGATGAGGTTTTTGGGAACCAGAAGTATAGTGACGCTTATTACAGGGTATTCGGCGGTAAAGTGCCAACATACAATGAATATGTGAATTTGCCGGCAGAGGAGGCCAGTTTCATCATGGCGCTTGTGTATCTAAATCGCAATGAGGCTGCATTCAATGTAATGCCTTCAGGCAAGGCAGATATCATTGCCGACAACTATGACACCAAAGTGAGCCCCTCCGCGCAGGCGCTCCTTGAGGCGGCGGCATATAACATCGGTCCCTACAGCAAGGAATCAACCCAAAGGATGTTGCTTGTAACCGCTGATCTCCTTACCAAGGGAAATGGGTGCGTCACCCAACAGGATATAATCAATGGCGTGCGGGAAAGCTTTGGAATGGGGTCATACAAATACCGCAACTTCCTCTATACATCCACCTATTCGCTTTCTGTATCAAATGCTGTAAAGAGCAGCTTTGGGGATTCTTGCGCAAAATAAATTTTTTCCAGACCTTTTATTCAAATGACTAAGAAGCATATTGGGGGGATGGTGGCACGAAAGTATGAGTTGGACATAGTTTTATAATATTGTCCGTCCCTCCCTCCTGGATATGGCATTCAAAAAAGCAGCAACGCTTGACCAGATTATGCCGGGCAAATCAATCGAAGTGGATATTGATGGGGAGCTTATCGGGCTCTTTAATGTGAACGGCACCATCCACGCCGCATCAAGCGTATGCCTGCACGCGGGAGGCCCCTTATGCGAGGGGGATCTGCAGGAAAATGTGGTCACCTGCCCCCTGCACGGATGGCAGTTCGAGGTTGATTCCGGAAAGTGCCTTCGGATCCCGGGGATGAAGCTTAAGACATTTGAGGTCAAAGTCGAGGGGAATGATGTTCTCATTTCAGTTGATTGAGGGGGAGAAACCCATTGTTTTCTTCAGGCCGTGAGTCATACTAATGGCCCCATATCCATTACCTTTCTTCCGCGCCTGAATTTGCGCAATACATCTTCGGTGTACCCATTGGGGCTTTGATTATTTGAGAAAATGAGGGTGAGCGCTGCCTGAAATTCGGGGCTTCTGTTAGGATTTATTGACATCGGATGGTAAAAGGATTCATTGCTGTTTTGTCTGTCGACGATTCCGGCCATTCTTTCCATTGTGTCCCGCACTTGTTTTTCTGTCACGATGCCATGGATAAGCCAATTCCTGATGTGTATGGCAGAGATGCGCAAAGTCGCAAGATCTTCCATGAGATTTACTCCTTCCCTGTTTGGCACCTTTGAGCATCCGATTCCTTGGCCGACCCATTTTGAGACATATCCCAATATCCCCTGTGCGTTGTTCTCAAGTTCATTCCTGATGACATCTAAGGAAAGCACGGTGTTTCCAAGTAAGGGAATGTTGAGGATACCATCAATGCGAGAGCGGTAATCAGCATCGAAGCGGGATTGGATACCCTGCTGGATTTCCGCGACATTGACGAGGTGATAGTGAATTGCATGGATGGTTGCAGCAATAGGGGATGGAACCCACGCGGTGCTCGCACCTGCCTTAGGGTGGCCTATCTTTTGCTTAAGCATTCCTTCAAGATCATCCGTCTTTGCCCACATCCCTTTTCCGATTTGAGCAGATCCCATAAGGCCATGCTTAATCCCAATTTCCACATTTGATAACTCATACTTTCCTAGCCAATCAGCTGCTTTGATAAGTTCTTTTGGAAGCATCGGTCCCGCATAATTGCTCGTCTTAATTTCATCTCCTGTCCTATCGAGAAATCCGGTGTTGATGAAGATTACCCTTTCTTTTGCTGCTTCAATGCAGCTACCAAGATTCACGCTCGTTCGCCGCTCTTCATCCATTATGCCAATCTTAAGAGTATATTTTTGAAGGCCTAGGGCAGCTTCCACCCGCGAGAAAAGTTCATCCGTTGCAGAAACTTCCTCAGGCCCGTGGAGCTTTGGCTTTACGATATAGATGCTTCCAGCTTTGCTATTTTTCGGCCTGCCAGTTGCCTTCAGATCATGCATCGCCGCAAGTGAAGTTACCATGGCATCTAGAAACCCTTCAGGGATGCTCTCTTCAATCCCGGTTAACGGATTGAAATATCTCACCGCGTCGGTATAGAGATGGATGCCAACATTACGAACAAGCAGTAAGCTTCTTCCTGGAAGTGAGAACTCCTCTCCATCGGCTCCGATGTATTTTCTTTCTGGGTTAAGTGCCCTTGTTATATTTTTGCCATCTCTCCCGAATGTTGCAGTCAGATCGCCTTTCATAAGCCCATTCCAATTTGAATATGCCTTTGCCTTATCAGATGCGTCAACTGCGCAAACAGAATCCTCAAGGTCCTGAATAGTTGTTAACGCAGATTCCAGGATAATATCCTTGATTCCTGAGCGCGAATTCTTCCCGACAGGATGAGTCCGATCTATTTGGATTTCGATATGCAGTCCATTGTTTTTAAGAAAAATAGAGTTTGGTTCCTCCCCTACTCCAGCAACAAAACCAACAAATTTTTCCTTATCTAATAAGGCAGACTCAAGCCCATTTTGCATGACTGCAACAAGAGAATTTTTCCCTCCATTTTTAACAATTTTAAATTGCTTGACATGTTCATACAGTCCTCCCATCAACGGGGCAGCATCATCAAGAAATCCATAGGAAAATCTAAAAACTTCTTCTCCTCTTTTTGGATTGTAGTTTGCTCCCCTTTCAAGCCAAGCGCGTTCCGGAATGATGTTTGACCCGTACACTGCGTCATAGAGGCTCCCCCAACGCGCATTTGCGGCATTCACTGCCATTCGCGCATTATCAACAGGAACCACCAGTTGCGGACCTGCAAGCAAAGCAATTTCAGGATCTACATTCTGTGCGCTTTTTAATGAGGAAGTTCCCTCGTCAATAAGATAGCCGATATCCTTAAGGAATGTTTTATACTCTCCAAGATCAAGAACTTTTCCAAATCTTGCTTTGTGCCACTCATCAATTTTATCCTGAAGAACTCTGCGTTTATCAAGAAGATTCCAATTTTTAGGCCCTAAATCCTTAACAATTTCTTCTAAACCAGCAAAAAAATTGTCTGGGGAAATACCGGTTCCAGGAGCGATGTCTTTAACGATAAGATTGTAGATGGAAGTTGCCACTCTAAGATTCCCAATAGGGACATAACTCTCAGATAAAGAAGTTGCTTGATGCATTTATCCAGAAAACAAGCGTGTTTTTTTAATTCTTTTGCCATATTCAAAGGAAAAATCAATATTTTAGAAACTGGAAAGTGACGGATAAAATACATTTTTATTGTATGCCCCATATAGCACTATAAAAGAGTCTATCATATAAACTTTAAAAACTATTGTTCCAACTAGCAAACTTTTAATTGCTGAGTTCAATTCCACTTCAAATGGCCAAATTCCCAAAACTCAAATCCAAAGTCCTCCTCAGCCCCATGGCAGGAGTCACTGATGTTGCCTTCAGGACGCTTGCGAAGATGTATGGCGCAGGGCTTACCTATACGGAGTTTGTGAGCAGCGCGGGGATTGTGAGGGGGAATCTTGGATCATCTGAACTCCTTCGGACATCTCCAATCGAAAAGCCGGTCGCGGTGCAACTTTTCGGCAACAATGCGGAGGAGATCATTGCCGCCGCGAAAATGGTGCAGGATCGCTTTGATGTGATTGATGTGAACTGCGGCTGCCCTGCGTGGAAGGTCATCAAGACCGGGGCGGGGTCTGCATTGCTAAATAATCCCGAGAAAATCGGCGAATTCATCCATAAGCTCTCCTCTGCAATCGAGAAGCCAGTCACCCTCAAAATAAGATCAGGCGTCAATGAGAAAACAAAAAATGCGGTGGAAGTTGCACGGGTTGCCGAGAAGAGCGGGGCAGCGGCAATAGCCATCCATGGCAGGACCCAGCAGCAGGGATATTCAGGGGATGCGGATTGGAAAATCATAAAAGAAGTAAAAGAAGCAGTGGGGATTCCTGTTATTGGGAACGGCGATGTCTTCACTCCTGAGGATTTTTTGCTGCGCCTTGAGGAGAGCGGCGTTGATTACATTATGGTTGCAAGAGGGGCGATGGGAAACCCGTACCTTTGCACGCAGATCAATGATTATCTGCTCAAAGGATCGTATGACAAAAAAGAGGGCCTTGAGCAGTTTTCAGAATATGTGGGCATAGCAAAAGAATATTCCATACCCTACCCGCTTGTGAAAAACCATGCATCACACTTCACTAAGGGGCTCATCGGGGGAGCACAGCTCAGATTGAGAATCTCACAGGCGAAAACAGTTGAGGAAATCGAAGGCATCCTACTGGCTAAAGCCGGCTCTTTGTGATGGTCAGCCTGAGCTTTTTGATGGCATTTTTCGCCGCAGGATAGGAAAGAAGGATATTTTTCGCCCCATGGTGCGCAAGGACTGAGGCGGAGTTCACCAAACCGAGCCGCAACGCAAACTCAATATCATTTTTCCTTATCAGCCCGCTTAGAAAAGACGCGGCGAACGCATCGCCTGCCCCTGTCGCGTCAATCACCTTCACTTTTGGCGGCTTTGCGATGTAGAGTGTATTATTGTCTGAGACAAACAGAGGATTTTTGCCGTCAGTGACCGCAACAATTTCTGGACCTAGGGAATGAAGCTTTTTTGCCAGTAATTTTGCCTTGAGATTCCCTGCAAGCAGGCATGCCTCTTCCCGGTTGAGGACGAGCAGGTTTGTTGCACCAAGGATATTTTTCAATGCTGCTGCTCCCTTCTTCGCAAGATAGGTGGACGGATTGAAGGCTATTTTTATCCCCTGCTTTTTCGCGAAAACTGCCAGTTTTTCCTGCGTCTTGAATGATTCGCTCAGCATGGCGCTGAAGTAAAACCATTTTGCCCTGATCTTCCTTAAGGGGATTTCGGAGAATCTGAGATGGTCGTTTGCGCCCTTGTATGCCAAAATGGTGCGGTCATGCTCAATGGTGTCAAGAATGATTGAGTAGCCCGCCATTCCCTTGCCGTGCGCGCAGAGCAGATCGATCTTTTCCTTTGCCAATTCCCTGTGGATGAATGCGGAATTTGTCCCTTCGCCAAGTTTGCCTACAAAACCGACGCTGTGGCCAAGCCTAGCGAGTGCAACTGCGGTGTTTGTCCCCCCTCCCCCTGAAGTGAATTGCAGCTCATCAATGATTATCTTTGAGCCGCTTGGAAATGCAAGAAGGTCTGTCTCCCCCTTGGGGTCAATTATCTTTATG
Organism: uncultured Methanosarcinales archaeon; assembly: GCA_964438385.1. GTDB lineage: Archaea > Nanobdellota > Nanobdellia > Woesearchaeales > GW2011-AR4 > GW2011-AR11. The sequence continues at coordinate 50,910 of CAYTKI010000006.1, forward strand.
AGCTCTGAGAACTGCGTTTTGGCAAAGACGTCATAGGTGGCGCTTCCAACGGTGATGACATCGTACATGGGATGATTTTTGCCAGTGAGGGTATTTAATGTTTTCTTTGGCTGCATTGAGTAGTTTGAATCCAAGGAAATAAAATAAAGAGGCCTATTTCTGGCAGATATAGATGAATGTCGGGGGGATGTTGAGCGGCACGAATTTCTGGGAAATTGTCCTGAAATAATACCTCAGATATTCGGAGAATGTGAACGTGTAGCGGTAGAGTATGAATTTCCCTTTTGCATCAAGGGCTTCTTTGGTTGCGGCCATTATCTTTTCCTTCTTGCGTTCCGGAAGCTGCGAGAACGGCAAGCTTGAGAGCACATAATCAATCCTTGGGATACGGTGCAACTTTAGATAGGCATCGAGATGCTCAGCGCTGTCGTTGATGATGATGAGCCGCGGATCCTTAAATTTTTTCCTTAGGAAAGCGCAAAAAATTTTATTGGTCTCAAAACAGAGTATTTTGGCGTTGCTGCGAGCATGCTTAAGCAATTCTTTTGTAAAGGTACCTGTCCCTGCCCCGTATTCGGCGATGTATGCCGCATTTTTGAAATCAATGTGGGTCAGCATCCCTTTTTTTAGGAAGTTGGAACTAGGAGTAATACTTCCTATTTCTTTCGGGCTCCTGATGAAGTTCCTGAGAAACACCATTCGTTCCCTGACGGAGCTTTTTTTCATTGGAAAATTAGCGCACAGCTTGTTTAAAACCTTTTTCATTTGGTTTCTTCTAAAAACGCATGGAATCCAAAATACCATGCGCGCTCTTCGCTGAGAATTGCCTTTGAAGGGTGCTGTTTCCCATCAGTGCTATCAACTTCGTTTTTAGGTACTGGGCTTCCTGGTTTTCCACCCGTGCAGCGCGGTCCGCTTCTATGAGCCCATAAGGATAGCCCAAAAAGATTGGATCCTGGGCATGCGGCGCAATTGCCGAATACAATTCGCCATAGGGCGCAGAGAAAGACTCTAGCAGGAACGCATGAGCTGCGCGAGGATGAAATTTGGCAAAGGAAAAATGATGCATGCCCTTCTTTGGGCGGGCAACCGGTGCGTACCACCATGCTCCCTGTGGGCCTTTTTCAAGGACAATCTGGCCAAAAGATTCACCTGCCTGTGTCAACAAGGAGTTTGTCTTGTTCACCCCAATGAATGCATTGCCCTGAACTGCGAATTGCAGCTTGGAGAGCAGCTGCTCTTCTCCGGTGTAGTTTTTCTGCAGCGTGCCGTCGAGAAAAATCATGCCTCCGGCCATAGTTTCACGTGCTGAGATTGCAAGCCCAAGCTCAGCGAATCTTCGCGCTGCGGAGATGATAGAGGATGGCGCAACTTTTCTGATGCCGCTTCGAAGAGTCCTATCTGTTGAGCTGAAACTAAGCATATCCTTATTTGGGAACACACTCCCAATCCTAGGAAAGATCTCAACTGAGTAAGAGATATCATTCTTTTCTTCCTTTGGAAGCACAAGGAGGAAAAATTCATTGCCTACTGACCTGGTTTTTTTCCTTCCTTCGTAGACGCAGGCAACGGTGCGCACAAAAGACAAAGAGAAATCCGCAGAAGAGAGCAATTCTGCCTGGCCACCATCGATGAATGCCATCTCGGTTATGCCCGTATTTTCTTTTTTTTCAATAGGGCGGTAATTATCAGGAGAAAAAGGCACCGGCTCGTGCTCTTTGGGCGAGAGAAAAGGGACTATGCTCCTTGGATTCTTCTCCCTCCTGAGAAAATTTGAAAGCTTTTCTATTGCCTCTCGCATGAGGCCATCAGGAAAATGATTATTAATAATGGTTTTGGGGCTCTGTCCCGAATCTCGCTAACGCTTTGGGCAGCGCCGGCTCACTTATGGATAACGCAAAAGAATATGCGGTTCCCTCCACGTCAGCCTTTTCTTTCCCCTCCCGTTGGTCGGGCAAAGAAAACCCTGGGGAAAAGAAACGGTAGGCGTAGCCCTTTCTATTGGTAAAACTTTTCTTCCCTGAGCCGAAGGGAAGAAAAGGTTTGGGACTTCCCCTTCCGCATTGTA
>CAYTKI010000007.1:0-51454 GCA_964438385.1 uncultured Methanosarcinales archaeon
ACATCATCCACCCTTAAAATCTCAAATCTCACCTTTGAATTCGCCCTGATGTTCTCCTTCTCTGCAATTTCCTGCGGGATGATGAAACCCAGGGAATTGCCCCATTTTCTTGCGATGGATTCTGCCTGCATGTGCTCACCTTCTGTTATATTATTAAGTTATATATTAATTATATTAAAAAGTATAACTGTTATATAAAGGTTGTGGAGAATTATGCAATTGCGCCTATACTCACGGACAAAATCTATTGAGCACTAGTTGTCCGTTCGTAATAAGTAAAGGGCATTTCTCTTGCTCAAATTTTTGTGCCCTTTACTATAGTGAAGGAACAGAAACTGGATTCTGCCTCTCCTTTTTGATAATATTCTTGATGAAAAGCTCCCCCGCACGATACGAACTCCTCACAAACGGCCCTGAAGCGACAAAAGAGAATCCTAGTACTTCCCCCTGCTCTTTGAATTGGCGGAACTTGTCCGGATGCACATATTCCTCAACCTTTAGGTGCCAATCACTTGGCCTCAGATATTGCCCAATAGTGAAAATATCAACACCCAAAGCCCTCAGGTCCTTCATGGATTGGACGACCTCATCATCCCCCTCTCCAAGACCGAGCATTATTGAGGATTTGGTGTAGATTGACGGATTGAGTTTTTTTACTGTATCGAGAACGTGCAATGATTGCCGGTAATTGGCACGCGGGTCACGCACAGACCTTTGGAGGCGTTCAGTAGTCTCGATATTATGGGCAATGACATCTGGCCTTGCATCAACAATTATCTTTATCAAATCATCCCTCCCCCTGAAATCAGGAATGAGGACCTCAACGATGATGCCCGGATGCGTTTTCTTGACCTCCTCAATGCATTTCGCGAAATGCCCAGCACCCTGATCCTTAAGATCATCCCTATCAACTGAGGTGATGACGACATACTCAAACATCCCGACCTCTGCGATCGCCTGCGCAAGCTTTCGTGGCTCATCAGGATCGAGGGGAGGCGCTGGAAATGCCGTCTTCACTGCACAGAATCTGCATCCTCTTGTGCAGGTGTCGCCCATCACCATAAATGTTGCAGTGCCGCCGTTCCAGCATTCGGAGATGTTTGGGCAGTGCGCTTCCTCGCAGACGGTGTGAAGATTGTATTTTGCGAGCGTGTCCTTTATCCCCTGGAAGGACTCTTTGGTTTCGAGCTTTATTTTGAGCCACTGCGGCTTTGATAGTTGCTGGTCTGCCATGAGAAATGATACAGAATAAGAGTGGTTAAAAATCTATTGCCCTTTGGCCAGCGCAAGCAGCTTCTCATGCTTCTGCGGGCCGCAGAGCTTCTTGCCGCTCTTCTCATTGTAATAGAAGGGGATGCCGCCGCACCATACCTCTCCTTTTTCATCTTGATCCACTTTCTCAAGAAATGCCGCGTTCTCTGCATCATGCCACACTTCAAGCTTCACGAAATGAACGTTTAGCTCCTTTTCCACCTTCTCAACTTCGGGCAAATTGGCATGGCAGTGGTCGCATTCTGTTCCTGTGAACATAATGAGCCTACCTTGGTTTTCTGAAATTGGTTTATTGTCTTGCATTTTTTTCACCTAAATAAAGATGATAAAAGCGTTATTTAAATGTTTTGGGAAATCATTTTAATTGTTCATGGCTGAAAAATTGGCCTTTGCCATGGAGAAGGTTTAAGGTTTTGCAATGTCCGGTACACAGCGATTGGGTTTTCATTAAATTTTTCCCAGCATTCGAGTACGCCATCCTTGCTATTCTGACTGTGATCATGAATCCATTTCTTTGCAGTAGGTACAAGTTCGTAGGTATCTCTTGTATACTTATCATGTTCTAGCATGAACTCATTTGCTCCAGGTATCTGAAGTAAAGCTACCAATTCGCGCGCTAGGTAGTAGGTTACTGCTTCCGATACTGCTTCCGCTAAAACAGCAATATCGTAATCTGGAATTTGGACCGACTCTGGAGATTTTCTTATTTCAAAATCGCAAATTGAACCGAGAATCTCAGAGAATGGTGACCATAGGCAAGTATAGTTTGTGGCGATAAGTATTGTTCTTCTTGTTTCTTCTGATATCATCCCACCGATGAGTTGGTTTAAGGTATAACCTCCCTCTATAAATTGGAGCATCTTTTGTTCAGAAAAATAATTACCTAGACCTTTGCCTTTAGCCCTCAAATGGTGGTAAAACCAGGCAGACTCTGCAATAAAAATCGTCCTATTTGGCCTGTTGGAGTAATCCCCTTCTTTATGAACCTTGATAATTGCATCATATGGCCACCTTACGCCAATCCTTTGGACCAAAAAATCTACGGAAGTCTTAAAATAATCCTCAACAATTCTGGAAATTTCTTGATTAGCAGGAACTCCGTATCCGGTTATTGTAGAATAGTAGGTTGGGTGTGGAGCTTGTTTGCCCATTACTTTGCATAATCCTTCAAAGTTTCGATAGTCCTTTACCATATTGGATTTTACAATTGGAATATCCCCGGCAAGCATAATGGATACAATTGGGGGAATGGACTCATCCTTGAAAAGAATCGGCAAAGAAAAAATTTCCCGAGATGCGATAGCCACATTTGATTGACTTGGCCTTCCTAATCCATTTGTTGTGACTTGGGTCCTTAATGGCCTATGAAGGAAAGACCAGTTTGCATTTTTTAACGTTTCATTTAAAGTCATAACTAAAAAGTAGTAACATTATATATAAAGGTTTCCATTTCAGAGAAAGAAAAATACAATTATTGCCTCATGTTCGTTAATTTAAAAGTGTGTCTTTCAGGCAAATTAATGTCAATTGACTTTCCCGTTGAAAACGATTGCTTTAAATATTCTGTTCAGCATTAATAAGCCATGAACAGCCAGAAAGCAATGCTCTCAAAGTTCTGGGCCGAGCATTTTCTCTTCTCGCAGCCGGAAATAGAGGCGTTTGATTCCGTCAGCAGGGAAGATTTTGTATTGCCGCAGATGATTGGGGCAGCTTATGATGATATGCCTCTACCAATCCTTAGGGGAAAGACCATCTCGCAGCCCACAACCGTGATGCTCATGACGCATGCGCTTGAGCTTGAGGATGGCGATAACGTATTTGAAGTGGGCACGGGATCTGGCTACCAGTGCGCAATTATCGCATGGATAGTTGGGTCACAAGGAAAAGTTGTTTCTGCCGAGGTTGTTCCTGAGCTTGTGCAGTTCGCAAAAGAAAACCTGAAGAAGGCAGGCATCACAAATGTTGAAGTGCACGAGATGGAGGGCTCGCGGGGCTATGCAAAAAATGCGCCATATGATCGGATCATCATCACCGCTGCATGCAAAGAATTCCCAAAGCCCCTCCTTGAGCAGCTTAAAGTTGACGGCATCATCGTGGGGCCTGTTGGAGACTCCCACGAGCAGGAGATGGTGAAAGGCATCAAGAGGCCTGATGGCAGAATAGAGTATGAGTTTTTGGGGCAGTTTTTATTCTCGCCTATGGTTGGGAAGTATGGGTTTGAGGATTAGTTTTATAAAGAGATTTCTTTCCCAATCCATCATCCCCCGCCTAGCTCAATCGTAGAGCGTTCGGCTGTAGATGTCATGCAGAGTTGCCAAAATGGCTAAGATGACGCATGATCAGCCAATACCGAAAGGTTGCTGGTTCAAATCCGGCGGCGGGGATTTTTATTTTAGGTTAGATTCCGATGTATTCTGGGACTTCCAGAAGTAATCCTCTTCATCGCTATGGGAAAATTTTGGGAAATTATTTTGGAAGGGATTAACAAAATAGCTATGATCCTCTTCTTATTAATTTTTATCTGTCGTTATTTGTCTCTTTTAAAAATCCAAAATGAGTATAGGCGAAGATCTGTTGAAAGGATTAATATAAAAAACAAAGAGAGATTTTTAAATAAAGGTTTGAATTGGCACAAGTTGAGAAATAAAAATATTTCTATAATCCTTACTAGTTTCTATTCTGGAGTTTCCAAAGATGATAAGTCGGGCAAGTATGAGATAAAAATCAGGAGGGAAAAATCAATTTTAATCTTAATTCATGAACTGGCACATATTAAAAATAAAGATAGCGATGGGCATCGGAACGATTCATTGGTTTTTGCATTAAGTTTGGCTTGGAGATATATCGCAATATTTGAACCTCGGGCGATTAATGCTGAAATTGATTATTTTAAACAACAGAAGGAATTTAACAAAAAATCATAGTACGGCGGGGAGTATATTTCCAAACAATACAAGGAAGAGTAATCACTTAACCCCATAATACAATCGCCTATTGCTCTTCCCCTTATTGTCAACCGATAGGAGTTCAATTTTTCCAATCTCGCCAAGAGTTTTGACATGTGTTCCGCCATCCGCCTGGGTATCGACGCCCTCGATCGAGACGATACGAAGCTGCGCAACATCGGGCGGAAGCGCGCCTGCAAGCTTTACCATCCCCGGGATCTTCAAAGCCTCATCGCGAGCCATAAAAGAAACCGAAATCGGAAGATCTTTCTCAATAAGGCTGTTTGCAAGCGAAACATAGGAATCGATCTCTTCCCGGTTGAAGTTCTCAAGGGAGAAATCCATCCTGCTCTGCTCCAGATCCAATTGCCCGCCGGTGATGAGCGCGCCTGTCTTTGAATGCAAAATCCCGCAGAGAAGATGGGCGGCTGTGTGCATGCGCATGAGCTTGCACCTGCGTTCCCAGTTTATTTTGCCAACAACAGTATCGCCAATCTTGAGGCCTTCCCTGGAAAGCTCGTGGCTGATGCTACCATCCATCTTTTTGACGGCAATTACAGGATACTCAACCCCCTCGCACACAAGCACCCCGATATCAAATGGCTGACCTCCACCCTGCGGATAGAACGCAGTCCGATTAAGTCCCACAAACTTATTGTCTGTGACTGAAACAACTTCTGCCTCAAATTCCTTAAGATAAGAATCCGCCATGTAGAGTGCGCCTTTCATGATACATCACCGATTCCAGGAGACTAAAGGGCATTATTAAGCTTTGTCCAAGAGTACAAAATTGCCTCACCCACCATAATCTTTATATAGAACGCCGCCTCTGGCAAAGAAAGACATATCTACTCAAAAATCGTAACAGTGGAGGGTAACGCATGGCAGCAAGGATTGGAAGGTACGCATTTATCGCTGGTGTCTTGATAGCGATAGTTGTCGGCATGGCAGGATTGCAGCTTGGCCCTTCCCAATTATGGCTGACCTCATTTTTGGCAGTGTTTGGGCTTCTTGTCGGTTTTTTCAATGTTTCAGGAAAAGAAACAAAAGACTTTCTGCTCATGGCAACTGTCCTTGTCGTCTCTGCCTATGCGGGCAACGCTTCCGGCATTTTGATGGGCGTCCAATACGCGGGACCCTATCTTAGCGGCGTGTTCAGCGCGGTTCTCTCTTTTGTAGTGCCTGCAACCATAGTCGCTGCGATTCGCGGCATCTGGACGCTTGGAGCAAACTAGCGCAAGGTTTATAAATTAGTTTTTTGTCCATTTTTCCCCTTAAGGTGGTTAGTCTAGGTTCGGGAGGAGAATTAATCTCCCAAAATACCATAAGATACGCAATGTGTACATGGAGGTGTAACAATGCAAAAAGCAGGCGAATTGGCCTTTATCATCGGCGTGGCTATTGCGCTGATATTGGGATTAGCGTCCAAATGGGTTCCGGCAAACTGGGTTCCGTTCTTGGGTGGATTACTTGTGCTCATGGGACTTGTAGTCGGTGCTCTTAATGTGACGCATCATGAGACCAAAGATTTTCTCCTTGTTGGAGCAGTGCTGATTTTGGCCGCAACCGGCGCTGGAACGCTCACCGCTCTTGGCACAGTCGGCGAGATGATGAAGCAGACGTTTAGTTTCCTGTTGATCTTCATCGTGCCCTCAATGCTTGTCGTATGCCTCAAGGCAGTCTACGGCATGAGCAAGGATGCGTAAATACGGAGAATTTATTTTTTTATTTTTTCTTGATTTCTCACATTTTATCGGTAATTGATGTTGTTTTTAGTCCGCCGAAGGCATTTTCTTTTTGGTCGCTTTTTCTTTGCCCGACCGCAGGGAGGGAAAAAGAAAAAGTGAGCCCGGAGGGATTTGAACCCTCGACCCCAAGATTGCTGTTGGGCTTTTGTGCCCATTAAGAGTCTTGTGCTCTTCCAGGCTAAGCTACGGGCCCAAGAATGGGATGAGGGCACGGTGGCGACTTTAAATACCTAACGGTGGGCAAAACGAAGAGGGTTCAAGCACAATGTTTTTATTCTCCTCTTATAGAAGGGGGTTATGGTTGACTACCTCCTCTCAAAAAACAGCAAGGATCCTGATGTCATCTTGCTCGGCATCCCTTACGATAAGACTTCCTCCTTTGGAAAGGGAGCGGACAAGGGGCCTGATGCAATCATCGGGTGCTTCCAGCAGCTTGAGGTGTATGAGCGGTTCACTAAAACACGTCCTTCTAGGGATCTTTCCATCTCAACTGTTATTTTGGAACAAGTTCACGACCTTGCCCCGGAAAAGATGGCGCAGGAAGTGAGCGCAAAGGTTTGCGGCTACCTTAAGAAAAACAGATTTGTCCTGGCGCTTGGAGGGGAACATTCCATAGGAATTGGCATCTTTGATGCGTGGTCGAAAGAGAGAAAACCTAAGGATATCACCATAGTCCAAATTGACGCGCACATGGATTTAAGGGATGATGATTCTGACTATAATGAAAACTCGAGCAGGTTTGCCCATTCCTGCGTGATGCGACGAGCGGTTGAAAAAGGTTTTCCACTTGTGCAGGTGGGCATACGGGCGTATGCTGACTTTGAGCTAAAGGTCGCCAAGAAGCATAAGGTCTTTTTTTTCGAATGGCCTAGGGAAGAGAGTGAAAAACTTATCAAAGATATTGTGGCATCAATTAAGACAAAAGAAATCTACCTTTCCATTGACGCTGACGGAATCGATCCGGCGCATATGCCGGCGACAGGGACTCCGGTGCAGGGAGGCCTGAGCTGGAAATTTACATTTGAGCTGCTCAAGACATTGTTCACTCAGAAGAATGTTATCGGCGCTGACCTGGTGGAAGTTTCCCCGCGGCCAAACGATACGCTCACTGAGTTCGGGGCGGCGCAGCTTTGCTATTATATTATCGCTTTGAAGTTCGCGGAGAAATAGCAGAAATCCTTATCGAATGGACATTTGATAGAAAATGTAGTCTCCATAGGTCGGGAGGTCATTTGGCAATGATTGGATCCTCATAAATCCATTTTTTTCATAAAACTTCATGGCAGCAAGCATTTCAGGGATGGTAGTGAGGTAGATTTCAGCAAAACCATTCTGCCTTGCATGGCTCATGAGCGCACCCAGCAATTGCTGCGCAGTTCCTTTGCCCCTCAGGCGGCCAATGACAAACATCCTCTTCAGGTATCCCCCTCCATCTCCAAAGTCCAAAAAGCCGATTGACCCGACAACTTCGTGATTTTCAAGAGCAACCCAGAAATTGCCTTTCTTTTGCTGGAATTTCTCAGGAATATGAAATATATCCGGAAATGTAGTCTCATTGACGGAGAAGCCAAATTCTTTCTCTAAAATTGATGTAATGAGGTGGATAATGGATTGCCTGTGAGCCGGTTCATATTTTATGATTTGTATCATGGAAGTAGGGATAGGGAAAAAGGAATTTTAAATGTTTTCTTTTGATGCAGCTTAGTCACGCCTACCTTATAGGGTTAAACGAAGTGGCAATCCCTCGAAAATTTTGGCGAGGAAAAATGAGGCAACCCACATTATTCACTCCTGACAAAATTTTCAGAGATGGATTGGAATTTGGGAAAAATCGGGAAAACGCTTGGCGTTTTAGCTTTAGCGACCGATTTTTCTCTTGAACCCTTGTTAAGTTCGTTTCCAGCTACGAAGTTCTGGAAACCTGTGTACGCAGAGTTGAGAAAACGGCGTATTGAGTGCAAAGCACCGTCTAATAAAATGATCAGGGGGTGGTGGCTTATTAAAAATAATAATTATTGCAAAAATGAAAGAGTAAGCAAAACTTTATATGCATACCTCACTTATGTTGCCTTATGAAAAATCACCTTTTCATTGTAGTAGTTGCAATGATCTTATTAACTGGTTGTGGCGGACCTGCTGAACCTGAGCAATCAGGTCTTACCATCCTCACTACAGAGCTTCCTGAGTGGGAGACGGGGAAGTTTGGGTCATTTACATTAAATGCAGTTGGAGGGACTCCTCCTTATACTTGGACAATTACGGCTGGGAATCTTCCAGCAGGACTCAATCTCGCTCCAAACGGAGTTATTTCTGGAATTCATATATTGGCTCCTGGCACATCAAAATCAACCTCACCACCATTCACAATAAATGTTACAGATGCAGCTGGAGCAACTAAAACCACACAATTATCCCTAACCGTCACTGAAGCTCATCCTAAAATTGAAATTCTCACTGCTGTATGCACTGCTGGCCTACCCTGCAATGCTCAGATAGCAAATGCAAGAGGAGGAACACCACCTTATACATTTCAGCAAGATACCTTGAGACAAGGAGCACTTCCATTTGGCGTAGTCATTGGTGTAAACGGACTTTTAACTGGAACTGCGAATAAGCCGGGTGTCTACCAATTTGGAGTATGTGTAAAAGATACTGTAGCTTTGTTAGACTGTAAACAAGCAACATTAGAAGTTGAAGAAACTAAAGAGCTAGAACCTGAAGAAACTAAAAAGCCAGAACCAAATCAACCAACACCAGATACTGTTTCAGTAAAACCTGGCCCTCCAACATGCCCTTCAAGTTCAGGAGGATTTTCCTTAGGGACTTTAGGGAGATCGCATGTTCCAGGCAACCCCGTAGTATTTATTCCTCCTAAATATATTGGGGCATGGGGAGAAGAAGCATACCTCTACTGTATATATATGAGAGATAGTGGTGAAAGAGAGTATGATGGTGCGATTATTTACGATGATGCAGGTGTTCAAGTAGAGTATCAAACGAGCGGTACTTTTGAAGCACGACCGGATTGGGCAAGAGAATCATATTGCAGTGGAAAAACTAATCTACGGGACAGCGGTGTTCATCAGGATATCTTTAGATTATCTTATGTTATAAAGACCACCATTCCAATGGAAACTGCATCCCACGCAAATATCTATTCAGAAATGAAAGCAGTTGCTGATGACATTATTAATCAGATAGAACAAGCGCCTTACGCTATTAGCTGTCCCTGATAGATTATGATATGTCAATGCTTTGAATGGTGTTTTCATAAGTGGCAAGTTCTATTTCTGATAATATAATCTCTGGAATATGGAAAACTTTAAGCCATGGTGATGGAAATTTTACTCTGAACAAAAATTAGATTATAAATGCAATAAACCCCCTTTACACATTAGCCGTTTTCTCAATTGAACTTAACAACTTTTAAATACACCCGTTTCCAGAGCATGAAGGGATGAATGGAAAAAAAAGAGGATTCTTCTTCACCTTAGACGCAGTAATGGCCATCAGCATCATTGGCATCGGGATGTTTCTTGTGCTCTCCGCGTACCTTGTGGCCCCAACAGCTTCGCAGACAGACATTATCGCGCAGGATGCGCTCTCTTTTCTCTCAACGACAACAATTGAGGGACTCAACAATCCGTACGCTGGCATCGGAGGAACGCTTTGGCAGCAGGGCACAATCACACAGCAGAAGAACACTTTGCTTCAGCAGATTGGGGATTTCAGGGCGAAAGGAGACTTGGCAACGGCATACTTGTTCATCACCGCACTCCTTGAGGAGATAATTCCAGAGAATTACGGGCTTCAGATCCTCGCAGATGGCCAGAGCATGTATCCGCTCCAAACACTGCAGGCAGAGGCATCACAGGAAAAAGCGGATATCCTCATTGCAAAGGAAGCGATTGTGTATGGCATACTGAATACCACTACCCTTGATCTCTTTGGGCCTTCTGTGATTGTGGTAAAGGTGTGGCATGAGTAAGAAGGCAATTTATAATTCAATGAACAAATCAAAGAAAAGCGTGTTCTTCACCATCATCGCACTGATACTGGTATCAATCATGATTGTAGTTTTCTCAAGGAATATCGGAGTTGTGAGGGAAGATAATTCCCCTGCGGTACGGATAAAATCAATTGATAAGTTTCTTTCTGAGGTGGAATTATCCTACATGCCATTGGCAGCAAGGGCCGCGGCCGTCAAGGCGTTGCAGGCGAGCGTCATTCAAATGAACAAGACGGGCCAGTTCTTTACTCAACCAGAGGTTGAGCTTGGGGGAGTAATGCTCAATGGCACCTTTGGAAGCCAAGTGGCCATGGCAAACAACACCTTAGAGAATTTCTCTGCCCAAATAGAGAAGGTGGCATCTGAAGTGTATGCGATATCGCTTGATATCCGGCTCCATGAGGCAAAAATGAGCCAAATAAATCATTGGCAGGTAAATCTTGTGATAAATTTCTCATACGTGGCAAAAGCGGATGTGGGAAACTGGACGCGGCAAGGAATCATAATCTCCACTTCAATTCCCGTGGAGGGCTTGACCGATCCGCAATATATGGTGAGGACGCAGGGCGCCTACCTGCAGAAAATAAAAATGTCAGCAGTCACACAAGGACAATGGAACATCTCAACACTTAATGCGTTCATCTCTGCGGGAGAGTACACACGCTTTGGTGGCAGCGATGCTCCCTCATACCTTGAGCGCTTCAAGAGCTCCCCTGCCTCATCGGAGTGCTGCGGCATCGAATCAACTATCAATCCAGCAAAAATCTCACCCAGCAGCCAGCAGGAAAGCTACGCAGACTACCAATTCTTTGCAAGTTCTGAGGAGTGCAGCGACCTCTATTCAATCAGCGGTGGCGGCTTTTCGCATGCCAATTTCAAGCTGGATTTTGATCACCTTATCCAATACAATGTGTCCCAATATGCGTCTGCATTGAGCTGCACGCCATAAAAAACGCCTGGAATAGAACATAATCAAGGCAAATCGGGAAAATCATTGAACAATCCAAAGAGTAACCACTCCCCCTTAATGAACAAATCTTTTAAAGTATGTTTGGGAATGCCACGCCATGGTTAGCCAAAGCCCTACACCGCTGCGAACATCAGCTGATGACCTGCTGGATGTGGTGCGCCGCCAAAAGAAGGTGGCAGTTGACCAGCTCGCCAAAACGCTAAAAGTGCCGCTTGCGACAGTGCAGGCGCTGATTGATTTCCTTGTCGAGGAGAAGATCCTGGGCATCGAATACAAATTTACGACACCGTATGTGTATCTCAATGAAACAGCCATGGTGAAACACGAGCAACTGATGCTTTCCAAAGAGGAATTTTACCAGCGATCGCGCAGCAGGAGTGTTCCGGAAGGGCACATTGCCCAATTTTGGGCTGCCTATCGCGAAGAGTCTATCCCAAAGCTGCGCCAGGGATTCATGGCAAAAGCATACGCGCGGGGCGCAGGAGCGCAGCAGGCGGAAGAGATGTGGCAAAAATATCGGAGTTACTTTTAACCATGGACATGGACGAATTTCTGGACAGGGAAATGGGCTCTTCGCAGGGTGCAAAGGGCACTCCAGAGCTAACAGGTGAAGCAGCAACGCTTCTCGCAAGCATCCAATACCTTCTTGCGCAGAAGCAGTTTGACCAGATAGAGGCAAGCTATGATTCCCTGTGGGGAAAGGTAAAGCAAGGTAATTTCTCCTGGGATCGTAAAATCTACGATGAACTTCGGGCGATAAGCGAGCAGCTGAGCCGCGACATGGGCATTGTGTACCAGGACACCATGAAAAAATTCCAGATTGTCCAGCAAATGATGGCCCGGGCAAAATCGCTTCTTTCAGAAAAGCAAATAGATGGGGCGTCGAAACTTGCGGACGAGGCAACGGCGCTCGTTGCGGAGCTGCCAAGCACATTTTTCCAGGAGAAGAAGTCGCTTGAGCGCGAGGTATTTCGGCTGCAGCGCGATATCCACGAGGCGCAGTCAGCATATGCACTGCAAAAAGCGGGTGCGCTGCAGAAAGAGATTGCGCAGCAAATAATACGCGTGCAGCCATTTTTGCTTTCTGGAAACATGGCGGCGGCATCGCAGTCGTATGCGCGGCTCCTTTCGCTCTATGACCAGCTGCCTCCCGGCTTTCTTGGCATAAAGATAGGGCTGGGAAGGGAAATGGCAGAAATGTATAAGTCCCTTGCCATTCAGCAGGAAATCGAAGGATTGAAGCAGGAACTTCACCCAATCGCGCAGCGCCGCCTTGGCGGAACACGGCCAGCTACCCACCCTGTTGCCGATAGGCACCGCGGCCAGGCGAAGGCACTACTTGCGAGAAAAGATTATGGCAATGCGCTTGCACAGGTGAATGCGCTGCTCAAAATTCTGCCTGATGATTGGGAAGGAAAGGAGATGCTTGAGCGCATAAGGTCGGAACAAAGAACGGTGGGCGATGGAATCTAAGGTAATCGAGTCTTATGATATTGTGGTAAACAAGATAGTCGTGAAAGTGGCGATACTCTCTCTTGAGCAGGAGCCGGTTCCCCTCTACACCATCATGGTCACAAACATCAGCGAGACCACAAAGATCATTTTGGAGAAAATAAGGGAGGAATTCATCTCCGGTGCATCGCAAGACCTGGAAGAATTTGACGAAGATATCACAAAGATTCAGCAGCAGTTCAAGGCGCGCATCCTTATCCTGCTCAAGAAATATTTTCCAACTGCAGATGAGATGACGCAGGACATGCTCATCAACTACATGCTCCAGCAAAACATCGGCCTTGGCAATCTTGAGATTTTGCTCAAGGATCCCAATCTAGAGGAGATTGTGGTGAATAGCAGCAGCGAGCCGGTATGGGTCTATCATCGCAGAAGAGGATGGTGCAAAACCAACATCAGGATGCCGGATGAGTCCAGAATCCGCCACTATTCCACTATTATTGGAAGAGATGTGGGAAAAGAAATAACGACCCTGAACCCACTGATGGATGCCCATCTCAAGACTGGAGATCGCATCAACGCGACACTTTCCCCCATTTCATCGAGGGGAAACACCATCACCATCAGGAAGTTCGCGGTCAAGCCCTGGACCCTGACTGATTTCCTCAAGGACGGGGTGCTCTCATACGAGGCAGCTGCGCTGCTTTGGAGCGCAATGCAGCATGAGCTCTCACTCCTGATAGCGGGAGGCACCGGATCGGGAAAGACAAGCATGCTCAATGGGATTTCCACATTACTTCCGCCAAACCAGCGCGTAATTAGCATTGAGGATACTCGGGAGATAGTGCTCCCTGAAAGCCTGCATTGGGTGCCCATGGAGACGCGCCTTGCGAATCCAGAAGGGAAAGGGGGCATCAGCATGCTTGATTTGATTATCAACTCCCTTCGCATGAGACCTGACCGCATCATCGTAGGCGAAATCAGGAGGAGGGAGGAAGCGGAAGTGCTCTTGGAAGCCATGCGCACTGGCCACTCAGTCTATGCAACCCTGCACGCAAACAATGTCCATGAGACCATCAATCGACTTACGACGCGACCCATTGATCTCCCAAAAGAAGCGCTGTCCGCAGTTTCCCTTGTGGTTGTGCAGAACATCAATCGCAAGAGCGGCAAGAGACGCACGCTGCAGATTGCGGAGATGCTGCCATCTGGGGATTACCGGCTCATCATGCAGTTCAATCCCTTAAAAGACCAAATGGAGTATATTGCAGAGCCCCTGCAGGTTTTTAGCACCATATCCCTCTACACTGGCATACCTAAGGAAGATATCATTTCTGATTTGCGCAACAAGGTCAAGGTATTGCAGTGGATGGTTGGGAAAAACATCACCGATGTCAACAAGATTGGGCTTATTATGGCGCGCTATTACCAAAACAAGCCATTCCAGCATATTTTTTGAGGTCATGGTATGAGGGTAGAATCATTTTTTTCGGATGCCTGCCAACTTGGCAATGAAATCATCGGTAAATGCATACTCCCGGTTCAATTGCCACCTACGCAAGCAAATCTGTTAATGCACAAAGCCATTTCTCCCCAATCGGCAATGAGTACTAGACCGCAATGCACCGTGAGGTGATGCATGGCTTTTTCTAGCCCCGGATCTTCACTTGCGGCATATTTCCCCCGCTTGCGAAAAGAACTTCGCATGGCGAATATCAAGTCCACGCCTGCGCAGCTTCTTGACCGCGCAATTCGCAACGGGCTTATCTATGGCGCAGGCGCTGCAATTGGGACATTCTTCATCCTCTCAAAAGCAAGGGTGAGCTTGGCGTTTGTGCTACCGGCTTTTCTTATATCATTCATCTTCTTCTTCATGATTGAAACTATGAAGGTGCGCACCGCAATCCAGAATAGAAGAAAAGAAATCGATAGGGAAGTCATCTTTATCGGAAGGTATCTTTTGATTAAGCTTTATTCCGGAAGGCCGCTTTTGAGCGCGCTTGCTGAAACCGCCAAAAGTAGGGGTGTCACCGCTGCCTATGTCCGCGAGATGGTCCATGATATCACCACAGGCACTCCCCTTGAAGTTGCCTTGAAAAACGCTGTTGAGTATTGCCCTTCTGAAAAATTTGCCAGAATCCTCTTCCAGCTCAATAATGCGCTAAAGGTTGGAGTGGATGTCACTAAACCGCTTGAATCACTCCTACAGGAGCTGACCAAAGTAGAGGAAATTGAGGTGCAGCGCTATGGCAAAAAGCTCAACACCCTGGTCATCTTTTACATGGTGGCCGCGATTGTACTCCCCTCTCTTGGCATCTCGCTGTTCATGGTAATCACTACTTTTATCAATCTCCCGGTCACTTTGAAGGGATTGCTGTTTATTACTCTCTTTGTCCTTGTGATGCAGTTCATCTTCATCGCCCTGTTCCGAGGCATACGCCCGAGCGTGGATCTTTGATGTTAAGGCTCTTTTTCCTCGAGGAATTCGGCAAGGCATTCGTCCCAAAAAAAATAGTCCCAAACTTGAGGAGATATCTGCTCAAGGCTGGAATCACTGAGGCGCCATACAAATATTTCGGAGGGCTTTTCTATGCCTGCCTTGGCACAACTCTTGCAGTATATTTTCTGTTGATTAGCCCTTACCTCCAGAAGTTCATTGCGTCAACAGCCCTTGCTAATTTTGGCTCTTTTGCGCTGCTTGTGCTCTCGTTTGGAACTGTATTCCTTCTGCTTCTTGGGCTTTCCATCCTTATCATCCTCCTGGTGTACTTCTGGCTTGACATCCGCATTTTCCGGCGCACCAAGGAGATGGAAGAAATGCTTCCCGAGTATTTATCCATCGTTGCTTCGAATTTGCGCGGAGGCCTGACCTTTGAGAATGCACTGTGGGCCGCAATCAAGCCGCGCTTTCGGATACTTGGCAGCGAGATGGCAGAAGTTGCAAAAAAAGTCATGACAGGATTTCCGGTCAAGAGGGCACTGCTTGAGATGTCAGAAAAATATGATTCCCCGATGCTGCGCCGCTCAGTTGACCTCATCATCAGCGAGATTGAGAGCGGAGGCAATATCGCTATGCTTTTGGAGCGCATTGTGGATCACCTTAAGGAAACACGCATCCTAAAAGAAGAGATGTCCGCGTCCGCGGTCGCCTATGTCATCTTCATCTCGGTCATCATTGTTGTCATCAGCCCGCTGCTGTTCTCACTTGCATACAATCTTCTGGTTGTCATCCTTGGCTTTGTGGCAAACCTATCGGCTGCAACGCAACGGGTGAACAGCCTGCCATTCACCCTGAGCACAAGCAGCGTCAATCCTGATGATTTCAAGACATTCTCCCTCATTACACTCATCGTCATCTCCTTTTTTGCCTCGCTCATTGTCTCCATCGTGGAAAAGGGAAGCATTAGGGGCGGGCTGAAGTATATACCCCTCTATGTGTTTGGGTCCCTTGCCATGTACTTAGTTTTCATGAAGATTCTTACTGGATTATTCTCGAATTTGGCATGAGCCTTTCGGCAACCCCAAACAAAGCGCGAAAACAAAATCAAAGGGATAAATAAGCTGCGCAGGAAGGCGTGCAATGCCATACAGAAAGCTTTAAATAAAGACAACGCCAAAATGGGTATTGGAAAAAAGAGGAATTTTGATATGAGACGCAACCGCAACGCACAGGCAGCTCTTGAATTCCTGACGACTTATGGATGGGCATTTCTGGTTATTCTTATCATGATAGGATCACTTGCTTATTTCGGCATTCTCAACCCCAGCAAGATTTTGCCAAACAGGTGCAGTTTCGGCCCGGAGTTCGAATGCATGGACTGGCAATTGTCCTTGACGACAACTGATGTGAAGATCAAGCTGAAGAACAATGTGGGGGAGCCGATAGTCATCTCCTCGTTTACCGTCGCCAGCGAGACCACAACTGCTCTCTCTTGCAGCGCGCCGGGAAACATTGGCGCCCCTAACGTCTGGGGCTCTGCGGGAGTGAGTGATTTCACCCTAAGCAACTGCAACATCGCTGCTGTAGGATTCCAGAAAGGCGAGAAAGAGAAAGTTTTAATCAAAATCAAATATTACTCTGTCAAGAGCAGTTCCAGCTACACGCATGAGACCAATGGGGAAATATTTTCCTCCGTCATTTGAGTATTCTTCTCCTTTTTTAGGATGCGCAAACCAGGTGGAGGCATGGATAGGCAGCAGATGAAAGCAAAGAGAGGGCAGGCGGCACTTGAATTTCTTACCACCTATTCCTGGGCGTTTTTAGTCATTATGGTCACGCTTGGGTCATTGTATTATTTCGGCATCTTTGATTTTGCAAAATTTATTCCGGAGAAGTGCCTCTTTCCTTCCCAATTTGGATGCATTGACTTCAGCATGCAGCAAGGATCCATTGCAGTAAAGCTTGCAAATAATATGGGAGAATCACTGAGCGTGACTTCATTTCAAATAACCAATGATGCAACTCCCCCCGTGAGCTGCACCACCCCCTCAACCCCGCTAAGCTGGCAATCAGGCACGACACTTGATATCAATTTCACGTCCTGCTCCGGAGGTGGCCTGCTTTCGGGAGAGCAATTTGAGGCAAGGATACGCCTGCTCTATTACGCGCCACAGACGCCAAGCCATCCCGTGCATCAAGTCAATGGCAAACTCAGCGGAAGGGTGCTCTCTTAGCATGACACATTCCCAAGCATCTTTTGAATTCCTTGTCATGGTTGGGCTTGCGTTTCTTGTCCTTGTCCCCGCAACTTATTTTTTCCTGAATTTTTCCCGTGAATCCTCTGAGGAAATAACATTCTACCAGTTCGAGTCAATCGGCAGGAGCATTGTGGACACCTCTGAGTCGCTATTCTATACTGGGAGAGGATCTAAGACCATCATTACGATTACTATGCCCAAGGGAATTGAAAGTGCCGCAATCATAGGCAAGCGGGAACTGGTATTCAATATTTCTACATCCGCCGGCTATTCCGAGTTTGTGTTCATATCGCAGGTAAACCTCACCACAGCCCAGGCATGCAGCCAGGATAGCTGCGCTGTTTTGGAGCTTGGCAGTTCAGGAGTTAAAGACATCCGCCTGACCGCCTTGAACAACTCCGTCATGCTGGAGCAGGTGTCCTGATGGGCCCTTGGGAATCACCGTATAATTCCCGCGGTGTTTTTTTTTGGCGCTATGGAATTTCTCCTGGGGGAATAAAAGGGCAATCCTCTATAGAATTCCTCATCATAGTATCGTTCATGACCCTTATCTTTGTCTCCCTCTTTTCCCTTGCAAGTGGCCGCCTTTCTGAAGCAAAAGAGGGAAATTCCGCCCAGGCAGCCCAGGACATTGCCCTAAGGGTTGTTAACCAGATTGCCCTTGTTTCTGAAGTGAGTGACGGATTTGCGTCCACATTCACCATCCCGCAGGCAGTTGCCGGGCAAACCTATACGCTGGACCTGATTGATGGCCGTGAAGTAGTCGTCTATTACCAGAACTACGAGCATGTGGAGTTTTTGCCATTCAATGTCAGCGGCAATGTGACGTTTGGCCAGAATACGATTGCGAAGAAGGGGGGAAGGGTGTATTTGAATAGCTGAGGGAGGATATGCGAATCTGGCTCTTCTGGCGCAGTGAAAGTTTTTTATCCAAAAGAGGGAAATGTTTAAAAAGAAAAGAGTGGAATGGGTCATCATGAAGCAGGAAATGGTCCACATACCAAAAAAAGAATACGATGAGCTTCTTGAAGAATTGGGAATCATCAGGAATGGCGAGATGATGGAAGCAATTAGAGAGAACGATGATGCCAAGAAGAAAGGCGTAAAAACCTGGAAGATTTGAGCTTAGTTGTACATCTTATGAGTCCCAACAGCAACAACGATAATTTCTTTACTGGCGTCATCTATTTCATAAATCATTCTTAAATCGTAGCCCAAAGAGCAGCCCCATTTCCTTTCAAGTTTTCCCCTGAGCTTGTGGGCATCTATTTCTCCCCTTGGATCGCGCTTGAGCTTATCCAGCCGGAGGGCGGTGCTTTCCCTTGAGTGCAGTGCGGCGTAGAACTGCTTTTCCGCTTGTCAAACGAAATATATTTTACTCCTCGTTGTCAGCGTATACATTTTCAAGCGCCAGTGCCCTCACACATACGGAATATTCCCATAATACTTGATGCCGTACACATACACATAATTCCAGAACAGCCCTTTCTCGCGCTTCACAAAGACTGAGAAGCCGGCATCCCTAAACATCTTCGCGATGAGTTTGTCATCAGAGAGCCACTGTACGTTCGGAATGAGCTTGAAAAAATCGGCGTAATCAACGAAAACAATCTTTCCGCCATACGGAAGCAGCTCGTGCATCTCCCTGAGTATCTTCTTGATGTCCTGCATGTAGCCCATCATGCCGATGCTGACAATGGCGTCCACATGCGGTATGCGCGGATGCACCCGATTGACCTGGTGCTCATCATGAATCGCGACCACGTGATAATACCCTCTTTTGTAGAGCCGCTTGCGCGCGATGACAATCTCACGTTCGGAGAGATCGGTTGCAAAGACCTGCCCACGCGGCTTCACGGCTTCGGCAAGCGAACTGGTCAGTGTCCCAACAGAGCAGCCATATTCCAGCACGCTCTTGCCGCGAAGGTCACCCACTAGGGCAAGGATGTGCTTTCGCACGCTTTTTGGAAGGGTAATGTTTTCAAACCAGAGAGTGATGTAGGCGAGGGCGTCATTGACGCGGATAATCTGATCCGGATCGTAGTACATCTCCAAAAGAAAGTAGATGGGAACCCCAAGAAGGATGAGAGAGAAAGCAAGACTCAGCGTGATGAGAGCGCCTGGCTGCGTGAGCACCCAGAACAAGAGCATGCCTATGAAGAGTGAGCAGAGAATAATCGTTCCCCCTTTGGCAAAAGGCACCCGAAATGGTCGTGGGAGGTGAGGGTTTGTGTTTCTGAGCTTAAAGACAATTATTATAGTGAAAATGTAGAGGATAAAGCCAATAGGCAAGAACAATCCCAGAAGCTGCTGGTATTTTCCGAAAACCATGAGAAAGAGGATGATAGAGATGATGGTCTGGAACATGATTGCCTTGTGGGGAGTGTTATATTTGGGATGAATCTGGGCAAGCTGGCTGATGAAAAGTTTATCGCGGGCAAGGGCGAGAAGAAGACGCGGCATAGTGATAATGCCCCCTGCTGCTGATCCCAGAAGGATGATGAAGATGCCAAAGGTGAAAAGCTTGACCGCGCCTGCTCCGTAAATTGCCTCCACTACAAATGAGAGAGGGGCAGAGACAAGTGAGAGGAACTGCCATTTCAGCACTCCTAATGAAATAACGGCGAGTACTGTCCCCATGAGCCCGACAAGTATTGTTCCGATGAGCAGCGCTTTTGGGATGACTTTTTCCGGATTCTTGGTTTCTTCGGCGAGGTAGGTCACAGATTCCCAGCCAAAAAAGCTTTCGGCGATGAAAAACATCGCAAGCAGCACAGGAGGGAATCCATACGCGAGAAATGGCGAGAAGTTTTCTGGATTTACATTAAAAGCCCCTGGAACAATAATGCTGATGATGAATGAAAAGGTGATGATGGCAAAAAGCACAAGGAGAAATGCGGATGCCTCAATTCCAAAGTAGGCGATGACATTAAGCAAGATGATGAAGGCGATACTGATAATCAGCTTGAGAATCCATGCATTCGGATCTGGCAGGATATAATTGGTTGCAGCGACCACCAAGAGCACAACCGCAATATTTCCTATGAACCATGCCGTCCAGCCAATCATGAAGCTGGTGAATCGTGAATACACCTGCTTGCTGAATTCATAGACGCCACCAGCCCTTGGAAACATGGCGGAAAGCTCTCCAAAGAACGCCGCGATATAGATTCCAATTGGAGTAAGGAGCACCCATGCAAGGATGACGCCATTGCCTGCTATCTCTGAGCCAAAGGACATGCTCAGAAAGACGCCTGTGCCCATAATCGAGGCAACGGCAAGAGAGAGGATAGTCCAGAAGCCAAGCACCCTCTTTAATTCAGCCATTATAGTGTATATCCCTATAACATTATAAAAAGAATTGTCCGTACTGATTTGTGGTAACTCTTTTTTGATTATTCCACTTTAAAACTCTCAAACCAATCCTTGTCATAGAATTTTTTCAGTCCGTTGTTAATCTCTTCCCTTTTCCCCTCAATGAGGTAGGTGAAGGTCAAACGATTGTCTTTCTTGTTCACTTCGGTTGCGATGAGCTTGTGCTTCTTTGTGGAGAGGATGAGGATAGTCTCAATCTCCTTTTGCGGCACCATTTTTGAAGTGTGGATAATAATTCTCTTCTGGTGAGAGCCGATGCCGTGCTGCTCCAGGTAGCGGTCAAAAATGACAACCCCCCATACCATTGCATAGACAACTAATCCAGTGAGGTATTCTCCTGACCCTATTAGAAGCCCGAAAATGGCGAGTACCCACATGCTTGCGGATGTGGTGAAACCGAAGATGCGGTCCCCTGACTTTATCAATGCGCCCGCTCCGAGAAAACCAATGCCTGTGACCACAGCTGAAAGCAGGCCAAGGGGATTCGATCCAGCGAAAAGTATCGAGATATCAATCGCCGCAATGGCAAGCCCGCATGATCCGACCGCAACGAAAGTGAAGGTGCCAAAGCCAACTGGCTTATGCGCTCTTTGCCTCTCAAGGCCGAAGATTGTAGTGAGGATAAAGGTGAGAATGAGCCGTAGAAGCACTGTTGTGATTTCCATAGCAAGCCAAGCGGGAAGGGTGTATTTAAATCTATTTTTTTGCGCTTTTCCACAATCAAAAACTATATAAACTATAGAGGGAGAAAAACTGGAGTCAGAGGGTGGTCACATGGTGAATATGCAGGACATTTCTGTTGCTGATAAGGAGATTCTTGATGTCCTCAAGCGGGAGCACAAACGCAACGAGGAAGGAGTAGAATTAATACCATCCGAAAACTTTGTCTCAAAGCCCGTGCTTCAGGCCATGGGCTCCATTTTCACCAATAAATACTCTGAAGGATATGCCCACAAGCGCTACTATGGGGGCAATGAGTTCATTGATGAGATGGAGGATATCGCGATTGCCCGCGCGAAGAAATTGTTTGGCTGCGAGCATGTGAACGTGCAACCGTATTCCGGAAGCCCGGCGAATATGGCAGTATTTTTTGCACTCATGAATCTTGGCGATACTTTTATGGGGCTTGATTTGACTGCCGGTGGCCATCTGACCCACGGCTCCCCTGTAAATTTCTCAGGGAAGTTCTACAAATGCGTTTCCTATACGGTGGATAAAGAGACTGAGCTTCTTGATTATGAAGTCATCCGCAAACAGGCGCAGCAGTGCAGGCCCAAGATGATAATCTCCGGGCTCACGGCATACCCGCGCAAGATAGACTTTAAGGCATTCCAGGATATCTGCGATGAAGTAGGCGCGTACCATATGTCTGATATCGCCCATATTGCAGGCCTTTGCGCAACCGGAGTGCATCAAAGTCCCATTCCTTTTGCCGATGTCGTGACTACAACTACCCACAAAACGCTTCGCGGCCCTCGGGGTGGGATGATCATGTGCAAGATCGAGGATAAGCTTGATAAGGGAGGGAAAAAGAATTTGGCGCAAAAAATTGATTCTGCTGTTTTCCCAGGATTGCAAGGAGGACCACACGACCATGTGAACGCGGCAAAGGCAGTCGCGTTTGCCGAGGCGCTAAGGCCGGAGTTCAAGGATTACTCAAATCAGATAGTTCGGAATTCCAAAGCGCTTGCCGATGCCCTTATGAGCCATGGGCTTGAATTGGTAACTGGAGGGACGGATAATCACCTGATACTCATGAAGCTTGTAAACAAGGGATTGACTGGGAAGGGAAAGGAAGTGCAGTCAGCGCTTGATAATGCAGGCATCACCACGAATAAGAATACCATTCCCAACGAACCTGGAAGCCCTTTCAACCCTTCAGGAATTCGCCTCGGGACTCCTGCTGTCACTACTCGCGGCTTCAAGGAGTCTGAGATGAAGGTGATTGGGGCGTGCATTGCCAAAGTCATTGAAAACGTGGATAATGCCCATATGATTGAAAAAGTCCGCCTGGAGATAAAAGAGATGGCGTCGCATTTCCCCCTGTATGATTTTGATGTTCTCAAATGAGGAAGGTAATGGCCGCAAAAATCATCGATGGAAAGAAGATTTCAAGTGCAATACGGGGAATCCTAAAGAAGAAAATTGCTCGGATGGATGAGAAGCCCTGCCTTGCGATCGTGATGATCGGGAAGAACCCTGCATCCTCCATCTATGTCGGAGGGAAGGAGAAGGCGTGCAATGAGATTGGAATTTTGTGCAGGCGGATCAATCTTTCGGAGTCCGTGTCGGAGATCGATCTTCTGGACGCCATCAACAAGCTCAACAGTGACTCTAAGGTGCATGGCATTCTTGTTCAATTGCCCCTGCCAAAGCATATAGATGAAAAAATGATTATCAACAGCATCCTGCCTGATAAGGATGTGGATGGCTTCTCGCCCATCCACGTGGGATTCCTAGCCGCAGGAGAGCCGCGCTTTGTTCCGGCGACTGCGCTTGGATGCATCAAACTGATTGAATCCACCGGTGTTCCTATTGCCGGAAAGAACGCTGTTGTTGTTGGGAGGAGCAATATTGTCGGAAAGCCGGTTGCCCTTATGCTATTGGAGCGCAATGCGACTGTTACCATTTGCCATTCCAAGACGAAAAACATTGGAGATTATGTCAAAAATGCCGACATCTTAGTTGTTGCTGTTGGGAAACCGGGCGTCATCAAGGGAAGAATGGTCAAGAAGGGAGCTGTGGTGATCGATGTAGGGATTAATCGCCTGCCTGGCGGGGCGATTGCTGGCGATGTGGATTTTGATTCCGTTTCCAAAGTTGCCGGCTGGATTACACCTGTCCCCGGAGGGGTTGGGCCGATGACAATTGCGTGCTTGATGGAGAATGTTCTTTTGGCGCAGGGGATGCGAAGGAAGTGATTCCAACAAAACTGGATACATTAACGGCAAAAAGGTGTTTGCAGGAAAATTCTTTATCCCCCCATTAGCCAAAATAATCAAAAGATATGGTGATTAGCATGAAACAGATTATTACACCATCCCAGAAAAGGACTTATGAAAAAATCACTGAAGATGCAACACTTGACTGCTATAGCGAATATGAGCAAATCTCAGGATGGGCTTGCCTTCTTGATGACTGCATACACACTCCATGCAATTGAAGGTTAGGAAAAGAAAAAGCAGTTTTGGAAAAGATTGATACAGATGATGGTGGCAATGTAATTATTGGAGTCATATAATTGAATAAAACAAAAGTAAGGATGTTTATACAAGATGTCGTATTAGATAATCAAAAAGAACTGGAGTATATTAATGCCTATGGGTATTGGCGCAAAGAAGGCTGATTAAGGATGAGATCAATAAAAGACATCACAATAGAAGGGGTTCAGGACTTGTTTGACAGCATTATTTACCTGAGGGGGGAGGAATATTTTGAAGAAGGCTGCGTTACATCAATAGAGGCTCTGGACACATCTGCTATTGGCGGAACTGTAAGGGGCAGCCAAAACTATAAGGTCGCAATCTCAATTGATTCAGAAGGCAATATCTCTTGCGAATGTTCGTGCCCCTGCGACTTTAACTGCAAGCATGCAGCAGCATTACTGTTGAGCTGGCTGTCAATTAAAGGCAAATATAATCGGGAGTTAAAAGAAGCAAAACAGCAAAAAAAAGAGTCAATAAAAGATATTCTCGATAAAAAAAGCAAAGAAGAGCTTATTGGGCTGCTAACTGAATTTCTAAATAAACATCCAGAATTAAAACCGCTTGTAAAAATAGAAAGAAAAGAGATTGTTTCAAAGATAAGGGGCCTTTTATCTGATTTTGTTGATTGGGATGAAGTGAGTGATTTGATATCCCAATTGGAAACAATGCTTGAAGGGATAAAAAGAAGCAAAAGCTCATGGAATAGGGAACTGCTCAATGAGATGGAAATGTGCTCTAAGGTTATGATAGATGGGCAAGAAAATGTGCATGATGAGGGAGATTTAGGGCTATTCCTGGAAGATTGGTTCCTGCTGTATGGGGAGATTTTTTCATCATTAAAGCCATCTGAACGGGAAAAAAGAGAATTCATGCAAAAAATAATAGAATTGATGCAGAAAGACCAATATAGCCTTGATGGCAGTTTTGAAAAAGCATTCCTTGGCATGTGCACTTCTAAAGAGGATATAGGACTAATCAAAGAATGTTATAAACCATCTAAAGAAGACAAAAATGAGGATAAGGAATATTATACTGCTTTCTATCTTGAGATGTATGACAAGTTAGGGATGGATGAAGAATACCTATCAATTGCAAAAGATGAGGGGTTCTCCTCTGGTGTCATTGACAAGCTCATCTCGATTGGACGTCTTG
The DNA here is from genome assembly GCA_964438385.1 of uncultured Methanosarcinales archaeon. Taxonomy (GTDB): domain Archaea; phylum Nanobdellota; class Nanobdellia; order Woesearchaeales; family GW2011-AR4; genus GW2011-AR11. The sequence continues at coordinate 24,828 of CAYTKI010000007.1, forward strand.
AGGAGGCGCTTGCAGAATGCAAAAAATATAAGGCAAATGACTCTTTTTGGAATGTTGAAAGCAAAAAGCTGGAGATTTTAAAAAATCTTGGCAGGGGTGAAGAGTTTAAGAAATTGCTTCTTGGCATGATCAAAAAAGAAGGAGATATCAATGACGCCCTAAGGCTTAAGAAGGAATCGACGAAAGAAGAATGGAAAATCTTTCTAAACAAAATAATATCCGATGCAAACAAGAAAGGCAGGGACTCTTTTTTATCAAAGGTATACTACCATGAAAATGACTTCAAAGATGCTTATGATCATTCCAGGGGAATGAGGGACTTAAATTACTTGGAGCTGCTTGCAAAAAAGCTCAGTGCAGCATACCCTCTGCTTGCATGTAAAATATTCAAAAAATTGTGCTTTATGTGGGTTGATTCCGGCTCTGGTTGGCCATACAAAAAGGCAGGTAAAATGTTGGAAGCGATCGAAAATTTAGATAAGCAAGGAAAGTTCTTTAATGAAACAAAGAATGAAATAATCAGCAATCACAAAAAGAAATATTCGCTTATGGAGATAATAAAAAATGCCTAAATTTAAAGAAGAAAAATCAATCAAGGTAAATTGCAGCTTCTGCGGCAAGGGAATGGAATGCCCAGAAGAGATGCTGGAATCCTCAAAAAAGCACATGTGCCACGAGTGCTTCATCACCATCGAACCGCAGGAAGAAGAAATGAAGGATGTGCATGTTGACATCCCTACGGATAAGCTGCCAGAAACTGTTGCTTCTGGGATGGCAGACAGCATGGTTGCCGAGGTCTTTCCCAATCTTTGGAGTGAAAGGAAAGATGAGCTGAAGGAGAAGTCAAAAAAGGACCTGGCTGCCGACATGTTTGGCGCAGGGGTGTATCTTGGGGTGAAGGCATTCCTTGAGACCGTGAAAAAAGTGGATGAAGATGATGAAAACCAAGAGCCAGAAGACGATGGGGATTTGTCAGAAAATTGAAGGAACGATAGCCCTCCAGCACACTATTACTATCATTTTACTATCAATCACTAGCGATAGTAATGGGGAGCATTATGCTTGGCAAATTTACTTAAAGTTTACTTAAAATTACCTTAATTGGGTTAAAGTAAAAAATGGACAAAGATGGGCTTTTACATATTCTTAAAAATGGGAAAACCAGGAGATTGAGTTCGAGGAAGGGTGCCCCAGCAATCCTGAGATCTTTGAAACTATATGCTCATTTGCAAACACTGATGGAGGTTATTTCACCCTCACCGTCTCCAAATTCCGAGGAGCAGTGGTTTCAATTCTGAACTGCTTATGAATAGAAGAGGCCAAGTCCAGGCAGCGCGAGTTCTCGCCGTGATTGACAATCACTTTCTTTGGCCTGGGCTCGCATTTCGCGACAAAGTTCATCAGCTGGTTGCGCGAGGAATGGCCGGAAAAGCCCTCGACTGTGTGCGTTGACATCTTAATGGAGACTATCTCCTGCCCGTGGGACTTTGCAAACGTGAATTCCCTCTCTCCTTTCTGGATGCGCCTTCCAAGCGAGCCCTCTCCCTGATAATTGACAAAGCACATTGAGTTCTTTGGATTGTCCGCAAAGTGTTTGAGGTATTCAACTGAGGGGCCGCCTTGGAGCATGCCAGAAGTTGCAAGAACGATGCACGATCCGGTATCCTCTATTACCTGCATCCTTTCCTTCTGGGAGCCAACTCTCTTGAAAATCTCATGCAGGAAAGGGTTTTGGTCCTTGTGGAAGATTAACTTGCGAACATCATTATTCAGGTATTCCGGATAGGCAGTGTGGATTGCAGTCACGTCCCAAATCAATCCGTCTATAAAGACTGGAATCGGTGTTAGCTGTCCTGAGCGCACCATCATCTCAATTGCGAGCATAATCTCCTGCGCACGACCAACACCAAGCGTTGGGATAAGCACTTTTCCGCCCCTTGCAACTGTTTCCTTTATGACTGCTATTAGCTCCTCATCGGTCTCCTGACGAGGCTTTGAGAGGTTATCCTTGCCACCATAGGTGGCTTCCAACATGAGCGTTTCTAGGCGCGGGAATTGGGTTACTGCGGGCTCCAAAAGCATTGTGCGGGCGTATTTCTGGTCTGCTGAATAGAGCAGGTTATGCAGGCCATTGCCCACGTGGATGTGCACCATCGCGCTGCCCAGGATGTGTCCCGCGTTATAGAAAGTTATGCGAATATCTGGAGTGATGTCAGAAACTTCCCCGTAATCTAGAGTGATTGTGTGCTTGACCATCTCCTTAATATCATCTTGGGAGTAAATGGGGTCTTTGCCGTCTGATCTTTGGATCTTAATGAAGTCCAGCATCATGAGGGCTGAAATGTCCCTGGTAGGGGCGGTGCAGTAGACTGGACCCTTGAAGCCGAACTTATACAGGTAGGGGATGAAGCCGCAGTGGTCTGTGTGCGCGTGGCTTAAGATGACGGCATCCAATTGTGAAATATCAAACTCAGGCGCTTCAAGATAAGGATAGGGGTCAGAATCAGAGGCGACGTCTATTCCGCAATCCAAAAGCACCCTTGATTCCGGAGTCTGCAGGAAAATACAGCTGCGGCCAACCTGGCGCGCAGATCCCAAATAGCTCAAACGCACCCATTCGTGCTTCTTTTCCCGTATCCATCCGTCATAGATGCGATGCCCTACTTTATCAAGGAATTTCCTTCGGTAGTCGCTGTTTTGGTACAGCACTGCGCGAATGTTCTCAATAAGCTGCGAACGAATCGCTGGCTTTCGCCTGATGAATGGAACCCATAACGTGTTTGCGCGGATCTCCTTTAATAGGGCGCCCATCTTGCCAATCGCAAGGCCTGGCTTATCCGCCTCAATAATAACCCTGCTTCTTTGCGGATCAAATATAATCTGGTCAATTCCTGCTTCCTCAGGGATGAGCTTCCTAATCTCCTTTTCCGCCTCTTCCTGGTCAAGCACGATACTTGGATCAGGGCGCAATTCAACGCGCTTTTTTATGCCATCCACAATCTGCTTGATAATCCCTTGGTTGTCCATGAAGAACTCCCTATCCTTTGTATAGACGACGATATTGGCACCCTCGAAATTTATGTCTGAGACCTTGCCAGCGGGGATTAGTTTTGTTATTTCTTTGGTTATGTCTGCCATGGTTCTTCCCGTATTTTGTTTTTTAGATGCTTTTTTGATGAGTTGATTTATATTGGAAATAAGACTGGGGATGTTTTTGATTCCTGAGCCAAACTGAAAATTCCTTGTTGGAAATACCACTATGTGTTTTTATAATACCCACAAAGACCAATTGTATGCACCCTCATTCAAAAGATGAGATAGTCGTATTATGCTTCCAGCTTATAGGAAATGAGCTGTGAATATGCCTTCTTGATGCCTTCTTTTGTTATGGTCAGCACATCAACCCCGTTTCCTGAGGCGATGTCTCTCTGAACAGCAGCATTGATGGACTTGACCGCAAGCTTAACCCCTTCCTCAACGCTCATGTTTGGCCGATAGAGCGTCTCAAGGACGCCAAATGCAAGCACGCTTCCGCTGCCGGATGAGGTGTAGTCATCCACCTCGATGATGCTGCCATCAGGGGCGATGTCATAAGCGTGGAACCCTTCCGAATCCTTGCCGCCAACGATGAAATGGGAAACTCCTGTAATGATGCTGTATTTTCTGATATTGCCGTAGACAAACATGGCAAGCAGGTTGACCGCTTCCTTCACCGATGCTTCCCTTCCGGTCCTGATGCTCTTAAGGGAGAGCTCTGCCTTGATGTACTTGGTGAGAAGCTGGATATCTGAAACTGTTCCTGCAACGGTGACTGCCAGGCTCTCTGAGATTGGATATATCTTTTCGAACTTCTTGTTGCTTATCAGGTAGCCAGAAGTCACCCTCTTATCTGCCGCAAGGACAATGCCATCCTTGCAGACTAGGGCTACTGTCGTTGTTCCTGTCTTGAATTGATTGTTGCTGTCCACTTAAACTCACCAGAACTACTAAACAAGGAGGTATTATTCTCATATTTAAAGGTTACTATTTTGGATGAATTTTTTGGCTGAAAAAGAACACATTATGATAAAATTATTGCTTCTTCACGCTCATCTCAAAGAGCAGCTGCAGCGCCTGGACAAAGTAGGGAGTATCCATCCAGATTGCGACTTCGTATTCTGAAACAACGCTTGAGGATGATGCCATGAAGAGGACATGCTGGCCGTCGATGAGGACAAAGCATGAGTCTGTCTTGTAATCAACATAGGAGACGCCTGGGAGCTTCTTTGCCATGCGCTTGTCATGCGGCGCATAGACTGCAACAGTGATGCCCTTTTTCCGAAGAAGCGGAATGAGCGATTTCAATGGCTTGAGGATTTTCTCCGCGCTGTGTAGGTCAGAAACCACAAGGATGTTTTTTTGCGCATCCTTCATCAGCAGCTTCACCTGCTTGTTGATGGCAGCCCTTCCGATAATGGATTTTGAGATGTCCCCAATTTCAACATGCTTCACTGCGGAGCTGTGCAATAGTTCAAGCTCCCTAAAGACCTCATCATCCTGGACAGTGTCCAGAAGCGCAACCTGATCCCGGGCTTTCTGCTCGTGATCCTTCTTGAGGCGCTCAAGGATGACTTCCGGCTTGACTGCAATGTATTCAATGGGCTTTCCAATCTTCATGATGATAAAGCCCTTCTTCTCAAGGGACTCAAGAACGTCATAACACCTGCTGCGGGGGACTTTTGAGATCTCCGCTAGCTCTGCTGCGGATGCAACGCCCCTGCTCAGAAGAGCTGTCCAAATCTTTGCCTCATAGATATTGAGGCTGAACTGCTGCTTTAATGCTGTTAGCAAAGTGTGCTGTGCCATCGTTCTCCCAAACGCTGTTATGTGTATGGATATTAAATAAAAAGATAAAAAAGAAAGTGGTTTAGCTCCTTCTCATCAGGTATGCCACAAATGCAATGCCTACCACAACGATAAGCACCTCAACCACGACGAAGCCGGTGAAAAATCCGGGAGAGTCGAAGAGAGACTCCTTCTGAGCAGTCTCTGTTGCGGCTGGCTGAGCGGTTGTCGGCTGGATGATTTCAGCGGTTGTTTGCTGCGCTACTAGTGGCTGAGTCATCACAACAGTTGTGGTTTCTGCTGGCTTTGCAGGCGCTGCTGCAGAGCTGCCTGATGCAGCTACGCTTGCTGTCGCCTCTGCGGTTGTGCATTCCTGAACAACCATATCAACATTTTTAGAGACGGATTTCTTTCCGTCATCAAAGGTTGACCTGATTGCGATAGGGTAAGATCCTGCACCCAAATCCTTAGGGACGCTGAAACTGTAGGTCTTTGAGAATTTCATGTCTTCATCAAAGTCGCCTTCCACAACGTCGAATGTGTCCTTGAAGTCAATGCCAAGCTCAGAGCTTGAAACTGTCAGTGTATTATCATCTTCGTCTTCCTGTCCTGTATTGAGCACAGTAACGCCAAGCTGGGCATTACGTGAACACTTGACCTGTTCAGGAGACAATGCTGTTCTCGTTAAGCGAAGCTCGTGCTTCTCTTTCTTGACTTCCAGGACAAGTTTCATGGTCGAGATCTGGGTGCCGTTGCGATCCGTGTCTCCTTCTGCTTCAATTGTGACATCATAGGTGCCTTCGCCAACTTCATCAGGGAGGGTAAAGCTTACTGTAGAACTCTTAGACCTTCCAGGGGCCAAGTCAAAATCATTTGCCTCGTCATCGAGATCATCACCGTCGTCAACGCCTTCAATTGTGACAGTAACCTGAACATTGTCTATGTCCACGTCTTGGGCATCCGTAAAGTTGTTTTCCATCTTAATCTTAAATTCAACTTGATCTCCCGGAGCCGCCTCATCATTGATGGTCTCTCCTTCGTCAAGGTCCTTTGAAGTCTTGCTGCCAACTTTCGCATCCACCTTGCTAAAAGATAGGTGCGTAGCTGCCGCCGAAACGCCCAAAGAGAGCGCGACGAGCATAATTAGTCCCAATATCAAGTATTTTGCTGCGTTAATAGTAACCACCCTTGCATGTTTTTATTGATAGAGAGGTGAATAATGGCTGGGGGTATTTAAACCTTTTGTTTTTTGTTATTATCCAATGGTAATATTAATTCACTATTCTTAAATAATCAATTATTGTTTTTGGGCGATCATTCCCTATGTGGGGGGAAAGCAGGCTTGCTCTTAATAGATGCACATGGCTGCAGATTTAACTGAAGCCATGTGCTCTGTCCCGAATCTCGCTAACGCTTCGGGCAGCGCCAGGTTCGCTCATAGATGTTGCAACAGAAATGCGGCGCCTCCCCGTAAGGGGCACTTGGAAACAAGTTTCCGGTGCCCATCGCTCTGCTCTGGGCATCACCCTCCCCATTGGTTGTCGCAATCGACTTGCCGCTCACAAAAGAGGCGCTGCCTTCATTCGAGACAGAGCAGAAGCCATGGGTAACTATTTAAATGAGGAAAATGGAGGAGAATCATGCCTCTCATTATTGGGTGCTCACATGGAGTGCACGTTGCCAAAAAAGTTGCCAATCTCCTTGGGCAGCCCTATTCCGAGCTCCTCACCAGGGTTTTTCCCGATGGGGAGCTGTATGTGAAGCTGCAAAAAGAGGTCAGGGGAAAAGAAGTGGTTTTGGTGCAGTCTTTCTACGGAAGCATCAATGATTGCCTCACTGAAGCCCTCTTTGCTGCCCATACAGCAAGAGAGCTTGGGGCAAAGAAAATAACGCTTCTCGCACCGTATTTCCCTTACCTTCGCCAGGATAAGCGATTTCACTTTGGGGAGACGATTAGCATTGATGTGGTCGGAAAGCTCATTGATTTCACTTTTGATAGGATCATTATCATGGACCCCCATCTCCACAGGAGAAGCTCATTAACTGAGATTTTTAAGATTAAAGCGAGCAAGCTCACTGCAAATTGCGCCATTGCCTCATTCATCAAAGAGAACATCAAAAATGCAGTGATTGTGGGCCCAGACTGGGAGAGCTACAAATGGGCGCAGAAGATCGGCGAAGAGATTGGGTGCGAATACCACATCCTGCATAAAAAGAGATGGTCTTCCCGCAAGGTGAAAATTTACTTTCGCAAAGGCGTTGAGCTGAAGGGTAAAAAAGTAATCATCGTGGATGATATCATCAGCTCCGGGCACACCATCCTTGAGACAATTCGGCAGCTTAAGTCAATTGGCATACGGGACATCACCGTGATCTGCGTGCATGGGATATTCGCTGAAGGGTCGCTTGGAAAGATCCAAAGGAGCGGGGCGAAAGTGTATTCGTGCAATACGATTCCTAGCCTGGTTGGGAAAGTTGATGTGAGTTTGGTCTTGGCGGAAGGACTCTCACAAATCATTTCAAGAAAATAGCTTTTTTTGCGCTTCGAAAATGCTCATCCCCAGTGACGATAGTCGCGTCATGATGCTTGGCAGCAACCATAAGTATTGCATCCACAAGCCCAAAATTGGGAATTTTCCTGCGCATCTGTGCGTGAAGAAGGCCCGCTTCATTGGCCTCTTCAACTGAAAAATCCATGGTTTTGGCGTGCGCCAAGATTGCCTCGTATGCGATTTTGGGGTTTCCTTTCCTGCGCGCAACTTTGCTTACAACCTCTGCAACAGTAACTGAAAGGGTAAGGATGTCTTCTCTGGCGAGCAGCTGGCGCACCTTTTCGCCTTTTTGGCTGCCTTCAAGATACTCGATCCACGCATACGCATCAATGAGGAGCGCCATTACTCAAGCTGTCCTTTTAGCTCATCCTCTTCGGAGAATACGCCTACGCCCTTAAGAGACCCGAAAAAGTCCCTCTGATGCTTCTTGATCTCAACCTCTATAAGCTCGCCCTCGGCAATCCCCCTGCTCTTCACCAGCTCTCGTGGGATGGTCACCACCAATGAGCCGCCAATGGCCCTGGTTTTGACAACGGTTGGCATGGACATCACTCTCCAGTAAAGTTATATTTTAAGTTATATAAAATGTAATATGAAGTTATATATAAGTGTTTTGGTTAAGGCAATTCTTAGCCTGAGAATTGCGCCATTAGCAGGCCTGCCAGGCACAGCTTATTTCCAGTATCAATAACTCTTCCCAAAAACCGCGACCGCTTTCGCCTCATGGCCGCAGTTCGCACATTTCCCGGATGCATCCTTCTGGTCATCAAATGGCAGGCAGCGGGCGGTTGCGCCATCGCAGCTTGTCTTGATGTCCTCCTCGCATTCCGCTCTTAGGCAGAAGAGGATTTTTATCAGCTTTCTGTGTTCGATGGATTTCTTCATCTCGGCCTTGCTTTTTGCAAGGACAATGCTCTCCATGAGGTGCTTGCGTGAGGCATCAAACATCTCTTTTTGAATGGTGTCAAGCAGGCGCTTCGCATCATTTTCCAATGAGGCAAGAGGAATAAAATGCTTCTTCCCATTGTTTCTCTGGACGAATACTGCCTGCTTCTTCTCAAGATCCTTTGGCCCAACTTCAATTCGCAATGGAACACCCCTCAATTCCCAGTGGTTGAACTTGAAGCCCGCAGAGCAGTCCTCCCGCGCGTCTAATTCTGAAGTGATGCCTGCTTTCCTTAGTCTCTCCACAATATCTTGAGAGGCATCTATGACTTTCTCCTTTGAATCCTTGAAGATGATGGGGATAACAACACTCTGAAGTGGCGCGATTTTTGGAGGGATAACAAGCCCCTTATCATCGCCGTGCGCCATCACCATTGCGCCGATGGTCCGCGTTGAGAGGCCCCAGGAGGTCTGCCACACATATTTTCGCTCCTCATCCCTATCCACGAACTGGATGCCAAACGCCTTTGCGAAATTCTGGCCGAGCCCATGGGATGTTCCCATCTGGAGCGCCTTGCCATCAGGCATGAATGCTTCGATGGCAGTTGTGTAGTCTGCGCCTGCGAATTTCTCGCTCTCAGTCTTTTTGCCAGCGATCACCGCGATTGCCATGTAGTCCTGTACCAGATGGATGTACTCATTGAGCTGCAAAATGACTTCCCTATCTGCCTCTTCCCTTGTCGCGTGCGCGGTATGGCCTTCCTGCCAGAGGAATTCGCGCCCGCGCAGGAATGGCTTTGCGTGCTTGAATTCCCACCTGACAACAGAGTTCCATTGGTTGAGAAGCAGCGGCAAGTCCCTCCATGACCTTACCCATTGGGAATACGCATCATACATGATGGTTTCAGACGTTGGGCGTATGGCAAGCCGCTCGCTTAGCTTCGTGTTGCCCGCATGCGTAACCCAGGCGACTTCAGGGCTGAATCCCTCGACGTGTTTGGCTTCTTTAAGGAGGAGATTCTCAGGGATGAAGAGGGGAAAATAGCAGTTCCGATGGCCCGTTGCCTTAATGCGCGCATTGAAGATCTCCTGCACGCGCTCCCATATCTCATAGGAAAGGGGGCGGTAGATGATGCAGCCGGAGACTGGTGAGTAGTCCGCAAGCTCTGACTTGATGACAAGCTGTGAATACCACTCGCTGAAGTCCTCTGATTTCTTCACGGTGAGGCCAAGGGTGTCTTTGTCGTCTTTTTTGGGCGTGACTGCTCCTTTGTGTGGCTTGTCCATCATGATTCAATTCTCTAATGTCATTTAAATAAGTTTGGTCGAAAAGAAAGGGTAAAATGGATCCTTAAGGTCAAGTCAGCGGGGTTTAGGACGCACGAAATAGAGTGGAGGTTTTGCCTGAAGCTGTTGGGGAGAAGGGATATCGTTTAATACATCAACCATCGCCTTAAGGGATACAAGCAAGTCTAGCTCACTGTAAGGAGAAATTCCAACAAACGGGGAAAGTTGAGGATATTGGGGGGAAGGGTAGGCTTTTGACAATAGTTCCTTGTCTTGAAAGGCCATGGAATTGGAAGCCCCCGCACTCATTTTTCCGCTTGAATCGAATGATACTTCAAAGCGGGCTGATTCTGAGAATTTTCTTGAAATTTTTGCATTCAGGGTATACCCGTTTCCCACTCTCATGATATTGAAAGTGAGTTCTTCGGTGAAATCTTTTGTTGGCGCGTGATAGCTCAGATTAACCAGATCTATCGTGCCGATGGTTTGTGGGACCTCTGCTGGACCCATGGAGATATCATATTTGATCGTTGTTCCATTTTCATGTTCTTTCATGCCCGTAAAAAAGACGGTTCGAAGATAAGGCCTGGAAAGAATTACCTGGTGACCGTTGACCTGCCAACTTTTTTGGTTTGGAACCCCGGAGAGGTTTTTTGAAAGAAGATAGGAACCTGTTTGGATCCCGACCTTTGCCTGATCATTGTTGTGTAAGAATTGGATGGCATTTGGTGCGCCGCTTTCGGTCAAATGGAATGATAATCCGGATTCATCATTATCCCCGACAGACCAGAAAAGAGGGGTTCCTGTGGAAAGTTTCCCCCCCTGTTCAGGAAAGATGAGGGGCAAACCCATGAATTTCCCTATCCTCAAATTAACATATCCCAAATCGGGAGAAAGGGTTTCTTTAAGGTGTGTGGTGAGATCAGCCAAGGTGAGATCAGCGACTGCAATATCCCCCATGGGGAAATTTTTCAGGTCAAGTCCGGGACGAGGTTCCCAATCCCTGGGCAAAGGGGCATGCTCCATCAAATTCTTGGGATTAATTGGGAAAGAAAGCAATCTTTCAAGATTTGTCATTACTAAAGCGAAGTATCAGATATTTATAAATTTATCTCCATGTCACATTCTGCGAGAAGAGCGTAGCACTTAATTCTTCAAAAAGAGATTCCTAATTCACACTCTCGGCGCTATACCGTGCCAATAGCCCGCTCTTTTTCGCCCTATTGAAAGTAAAGACAAACACCGCGCCGCTTACAAGAAGATAGCCAAAGGCAAGCAGGGTTCCAATGAGCAGATCTCCCCCGATAAGCCCGCCTCCATTGATAAGCGCTCTCATCCCTTCAAACACATAGGTCGGAGGGAGCAGAAGCGAGATCTTTTGCATCCAGAGAGGAAGATTTGAAAGTGGATAAAACACGCACGCAAAAGGAGAGAGAAGGGCTGGGATTGGCCAAATAAACCACTCAGCCGATGGGCCAAGCCGAAGCACCATCGCGCAGCCAAGGATCCCAAGGGAGATCGCAAAGAGGTAGAGGATAAAAAAGAAGGGGATAAATGAGAGCCCATAGATAAAAATGGAGAAACCGAAAAACACAGAGGAGATGAAAAGAAGGGCAAGAAGGCCTATCAATCCTGTAAAAACGCTGGTAAGGATAAATCCCCCGATGTATTCGGGAATGGTTATCGGGCTTGCGAAAATATTGAGAAAATTGCGCGACCAGACATCTTCCATAAATGAGATGGTAATACTATGCATGACGCGGGTGAAAAATTCCCAAAGCAGCACTGCGCCAAGAAGGATCGGGATAAGCAAGGTGCCAAAGGTTGATATCTCGCTGAAATAGAGAGTGATGAATCCCCAAAGAATCATATCGATAGCTATCCATGCAAAGAGGGGAAGTAGGCGCGAGGGGCTTGATCGCATCAGGTAGAATTGGCGAAGAAGCACTGCATACATGCGGGTAAGATTGATCATCTCAGGTCACCTCGGAGCTAAGTGGTTGCTTTGCAAGGGAAATGAAGAGCTCCTCCAAATTTTTCTTGCCATGCTCAAAGGCAAGGGTCTTGGGATTCCCTTCCAAAAGGATCCGTCCACAGGAGAGGAAAAGGACCCTATCGCACATCTCTTCAACTTCGTGCATGTTATGAGAGGTCCAAAGGATGCCTTTTCCTTCTTTTTTTGAAAATGTCTTGATCCTTGCCCGAATTTCTCTTGCGCTTGAGGGGTCAAGGGATGCAGTGGGCTCATCAAGGAGCAGAAGGCTTGGGGAGTTGAGCATGGCCTTTGCAAGGCACGCGCGGGTCTGTTCCCCCGATGAGAGAAGGCCGCATTTGGCGTCCTTGAATGGCTCAAGGTCAAATCGCCTGATCATCTTTGAGATCTTCTGCTCCAGATCTTTTACCGAATAGAGCAGTCCAAAGACTTTCAGGTTCTCATAAATGGTCAGATTCCCAGGTAATGCGGTGTAGACAGCTGCAAAGTTTGTGCGCGAGAGCGCGGCTGATCTATCTTTTGCCGTATCCATTCCAGCGATGGTGATGGTCCCATTTGTCTGCTCCAAAACGCCAAGGATCGTGCTGATGATTGTTGTCTTTCCTGCGCCATTTGGTCCCAAAAGACCGACGATCTCATGCTGCCCAACATCAAATGAGACGCCATCTACCGCGATGGTTTTTCCGTATTCTTTGCGCAGGTTTTTGACTGAAAGAATAATTGACATGATGTACCCTCTTCCAGCCTGACAAGAACTTATCTTTGTTTATAAAATAGCGGCTCAATTACCTTACCTGTTCAGATATAACTTCATATGATTTTCCCAGGTATTTCACTTTCATGCCTGCAAGCAGCTTTCTTCTGTTCCTTGTTTCAATGATGCCATCCACTGTGATTGCGCCTGAGCGGATGAGCAGTTTTGCCTGCCCTCCAGTCGTGGCGAGCCCCGTGACTTTGAGGAAGGTGTTGAGCTCGATGTATTTTTCCATTTTTGAAATTGAAACAAAACAGAGACTTTATTAAAAAAATAATTGGAATATTCTCAAAACGAGATTTGCTGATGGTTTTTCCTGGCGTGATGCATCGCGTCAAAACCCATGATGGCAGCCGCTATGGAAAGGAGAAGCATGATCCATTCTCCCTTAAGCCAAAACGTGATTCCAAAAACAATACCCACTAGGGAGAGGAGGAGAAAGAGATGGGCACTGAAGCTGTGGAGGCGCTTGATAACTTCCTGGCGGGGAGTTCCCTTTAGCTCTCTCTCGTTTCTGAGGGAGACGATGAATTTGTCAATGCCGATGATGAAGATGAGGATGGATACAAGGAAAAAAAGCCAGTGCCCCTTTCCAGCGAATCTGAGCGCGAAGATGAATCCCAGAATGACGGAAGCAAGAAAGGCAATTGAACAGAAGCGGTGCATGTTCACCAGGGTTTGCTGCGAGAGAGAAGGGTTGGCAGGAGGGGCTGTTTTGGATAATGGGCGGTGGCCGTTTTTTTGGTCCAATGAGATAATGACGCTTCTTACCTGGAGTTCCCCTTTTCTCTTGGGAGCGTAAGGTAGCGCTGTTTTTGCTGGACGCCTTCTCTTTGCCTCTTTTTTCTTTTTTGACGCCATGCATTCGTGCTCAATAAGCGACTTGAAGCCCTCTAATTATAATGGAGAACAATAGTCTTTAATGAGATTTGTATTGTTCTCCAAACATAGTGGAGCTATTGGATTATTAATTACTTATGTGCTCCACTATAGTTCAGGGAGAACTTCCTATTTAAAGCTATCCGGGCTAAGGAGCTGCCTGCTGCGCAGCGCGGTGCTCTGCGATGAGCCGATCGGTGATTCCCTCAACTGTGTTTGAATTGATGGCAAAGCCCAGCCCCTCAAAATCCCCCTGCAGCTTGAAGTTGTTGATGCCCAATATTTCACTATGCACATTCACTAGTGGCCCTCCGGAATTGCCCGGGTTTATCGGGACATCAATTTGGAGGTAGACCTTGCCGTTCGATGCGGTGCGGAATGCGCTGATAATCCCCTCGGTGACGGTAAAGTCAAGCCCGGCAGGGTTTCCCAGGGCGATAACCTTTTCGCCCACTTTTGCGCCCTTGTAATCCCCAAATTCAAGCGGCTGGAAGCTGCCATCAATCTTCAGGACGGCAATGTCTGCACTTTCATCAACACCGGCAACCTTTGCAGCATAGGTTGAGCCGCCATAGGTGTGGGCGCGGATGCTACTTTCGGATGCCCCGTTTATGACGTGGAAGTTGGTCACCACATACCCATCATCAGTGATAATAGCCCCCGACCCCTGACCGGTATTAGTCTTGACGCTCACAACGGATTTCAGGACATCCTCAATAATTCCTGAGAAATCCGCGCTTTTTATCTGGACATTCTTGATCTCAGTTTTCAGTTCGCCAAGCTGGATGCTTGTTTGTGACTCGATGGAGTCGATGAGACTGTTAAGAGTGTTGATTTCCCTTGTGTTTTGATCCTTGAAGGACTGGAGCTGCGTTCCCACACCAGTAAGAGACTCATTGAGGGAGGCAAGCTGGGCTTCGAGAACACCCTTGGCCTGCTCCAGTGCCTGCGTAGTTTGCTGCCCAAGGGCTGAAATCTTCTGATTATAATCCTGCTCTGCGGCAGAAACCCTTGCGGAAAATGAGTAAGCCATTGCCCCAAAAGCGATGACGAGAATGACAAGAAGCCCAATGGAATAGAGGATGAGCTGCTTGTGGCGGTGATAGAAGGAATGCGCAGGGTGTTCTGATGCCATGAGAAACGAAATACATATACGTTTTAAAGCGTTTCGGAAAAATTTAAATAGCGAAGAGATATCCTTATCCCATGATAAGCGCAGCCAGCACGCAGATTCAGGTTCTTCTTGGGATTCTGGCTGTCATTATTGTGGGCTAAGCCCCTCTCATTTTCTTATTCAGGTCGGTGCTGCCATGAATGATATCTCACAAGAATTGGAATTGAAAACAAAAACATCTCGCACTATCCCTTCTCTCCACGATGGGACTGGAAATGCTGCCCTGATAAGGACGCTTGCAGGGTGGGGAATTACAACATACGCAGGTGTGAATGGTGGAGGAGTCATTCACTTCGCAAAGTACCTTGAGCCATTGGAACGTTTGGATCAACTAGCAAGCAAAACCCCTTCCCTCTTTACCATTTCAGAAGGAACAGCAGGTTTTATTCCTGTTGGCTATGGCATGGGAGCGATGAAGAGGGGAGGTAGTTGGCAAGGTAAAATAATGGCATCCCTTCTCACGACAGGGGGAGCCGCTTATCTTGGAGCAAGCGGGATACTTGGCGCAAAGATGCATGACATCCCAGCACTTTATGTCATGGCGCTAAGCTCTTCTACAGCGGGAGATTCATGCCCTTTGCAATATACGGGGAAAGGGGGCGCAGAGACGGTGAACGTGTTCAAGGCCTTATTGGGCGATGGATGTGTTGTCATTGATGACATCCGCACTCTTGAAGAGAGGCTAGGCCAGGTCCAAAGGACACTTGGAAAATCAACTCCTGCAGCTATCCTTTTCCACCCTGACATCTTATCGCAGCAAGTCCCTCCCGGATTTTCTGAAGTAAGCTGGAGTGATGGGCCAAATGCGCCGAATATGGATGATCTTGGCAAATTCCTATCTGATTTTCCAAAAGAAATTTCCGGGAAAAAAGCAGTCATCTATGTCGGAGAGGAAGCACAGAGATATCCCGGACTGCCTGACCTCATCACCCAATTCGCAGAACGCCTCCAAGCTCCAGTCCTCTATTCGATGAATAGCGTGAATGCAGTCTCCTCAAATAATCGCTTTGCGGCAGGATATATTCACTTGGGATTCAACGACTTCGCGAAAGAAATGTGGGATAGTCTCACTTTGGACGATACAGTAGTCGCCATTGGCTTTGACCCTGGAGAGTATGAGATGAATTCTGGAAACAATCCTGGAAATATGTGGCATCTTACCAATCTTGAAAGCCAGTGGGGCTCGAAGAATGGCGGCTTTGCACACCGCACAAATGGTCGTTACAGAAAAGTGCGAGGAGATATGGAACGCACCCTTTCAATAATTATTAAGGGATTGGAAGGCAAATATATGCAAAATCTTCCCATCGATGTCCCTCAAAACCTCAATAAACCAGATGACTATGGGCCAATAAAAGAAGGCACAATTGATCTCGTTGAATTCTTTAGGGAATTTGTTAGATTGGCTAAACCAAATACAATGATGGTACATGATGTCTGTCAGGGCTACAAGGATTTTCAAAGAGTGATTGGAAGACCCTTGGAAAATATAAGGGTGTCTTCCGCTCACCGGGATTCGCTGATGAGCCATGCCCTTGGGGTTGAAATTGGTCTTAAATTTGAGAATCCTTCTGCGCATGTGGACTGTTACATTGGTGATGGAGGATTTGAATACATTGGCGCCCAGCTTGCGAGAGCGAGAAATTTTGGTCTTACAATGTGGGTCATCGCCAACGGGAATCATCACGTCGTCGACACAGGGTTAGACACCATATATAAAAATGGATTAGACAAGAAGAGACACCACGCTTATGTTCCTTCAATGGATTATGCATCTATGGCCCGGGCGCAGGGATGGGATGGAATCAATCTCACCGGATTAGGTCAGCTTGGTGAGGTACTAGAGAAAAGATATGCCAATGAGAAAGGAGGAATTTCTACTCTAATAGTAATCCCAGTTGATGGCCAGCGGGTGATTGGCCAAAATCCTCGATTGTTAAAACTAGGAAGCCAAGGACAACTAAATCTTTAAGCTTCATCTCCACTTTATACTGCATCCCATCGAGGGCTTCTCTTTTGTGCTTATCTTGTCCACCTCAAGGAATTCCCCGATAGCATTGTACATCTCATGCCTGGTTGAAGGATCTGACCCGTGCGTGTCGTCAATTCTTGAGTGGAAGGCCAGTTTTAGGTTTTTGTCGAACAGGAATGGATCCGGTGTGCACGTTGCGCCATACGCTTTTGCCACTTCCTGGCTTTCATCACGCAGGTAGGGAAAGTTAATTCCTCTTTCCAAAACCAGCTTCTTCATGCCTTCAAAGTTGTCGTCAGGATATTTTTGGTCATCATTTGGGTTAATCCCTACAACAGAAATTCCTTTCTCCCTGAAGTCAGATGCAATGCGCGTCATTTCCTCAATCTTTGGCCTGACATAGGGGCAGTGGTTGCACATGAAGATGATAAGCGTTGCGCTCTCTCCCTTTAGTGATTGCAGCGAATGCGTCTTGCCGTCTGTTCCAGGGAGGGAGAATTCAGGAGCTTTGTCTCCTTTCCTAAGCTTCCTGTAGTCAGATTCAACGAGCGCCATGGACACAATGATAAGAAGCGCATTAATAAGGTTTTCGAGAAAAAAATTGAGGGGGCGGCTGACAACCATTCTTGTGAAATGGAACCCTCAAACCTACTGCAGCTCCCTTCTTAGAATCTTATGGGCGAGGTTTATTTCCTTGAATTTTTCAGGGTTCCCTTCCGGCATGTCCGGATGGTATTTTTTTGCCAATTCCTTGTAGCTCACCGTAATCAAATCGAGGTCCGTTATCTCGGAGGCAACCCCCAGAATCTCACGGGCTTCCCTGCGCTTCTCCCTGATATCTTTCTCTTCTGAGAAATCATGGAGGAATTCCTCCACTGTTTTTTGTCCGGAGAGGAGCGCATCCACCTCAAGTTCAATCACCTTCTGGACAATGTACAAATTTTCAGCATATTTTTTGGATGCCTTGTAGCTATAATGCAGGTGATACCCGTCAAGATACCACGACACATATGCGGGTGCTGATTTAACTGCGCTGGGCTCAAGCTTAAGGTCTATATCATCATCAGTGAGCCCGATCTTTCCCAGGGCTGCGATGATCTTATTCTTGAACTGCAAGGCCCTCCGATCGAAGGAGTCACGAATAGGCACGGCGCTAAACTCATACCCTTTCACCTTGATTGTAGTCATTTTGGAATATGCTATTGTTTTCAACAGAATTGTGCAATACCGATTGGAATAAAACTGCGCTTATAAAC
Source organism: uncultured Methanosarcinales archaeon (assembly GCA_964438385.1). Classification (GTDB taxonomy): domain Archaea; phylum Nanobdellota; class Nanobdellia; order Woesearchaeales; family GW2011-AR4; genus GW2011-AR11. Next base: position 42,404 of record CAYTKI010000007.1, read on the forward strand.
GTTGGGATGGAATGCGGAAAAAATAAAACATAGGCGAAGGAGAGAAAAGATGAGCCTGCAGGGATTTTGGATTATTTTGTTTTAAATTAATTCCTGTCTTAAGATCCATAATACGAACTTTTCTTGTACCCTAGTTCGATTCTCTTGTCATCGTATTGTTTATGGCCGGTGAGTATAACTTCAATAAAGTCCTTATTTTGTTCTTTAATGAGGACTGCACGCACATCAGAAGCGATTTTTCGAAAAAAGACATAGAGGTGCTTATGTGTTGATTTTGGAGGCACACTGCCTAGTTCTTTCCCATCTTTTGCCTGTTCGCACCATCTGAGAAAATCATGGGCCATTCCATCCTTTAATCTCGCAATATGAATGTCAAACTCTTTGTTAAATCGAATGCAGGTTCCAAAAATCTTATGCAGTTTCTGCCTTGCTTCGTTGCTTTCCATAGATCAATTCCTCATAGGCATTCTTATAACGTTGGAGGTGGGAATTCAGCTTGATATTTTTTATTGATTCTTCGAGTGTTTTGATGTACGTATGAAGACCGATATAAAGATATTGCCGTGAAAAGAGGGTTGCGCAGAGTTCCTTCATCATTTGATCGAGTTCCGACAAGGAAGCTCCCGTAGTTTTTTCCTTTAGTTGTTTTGCATTTGGAATGTTGTCTTTTACAAACAGAAGATGGGCAAAAGCGAGCCTGCGTATCGCCTCTTTTTTCTCGTCATCCCTGATCTTTTCGATAACCGCTTCGTGATAATCCGACATGAGATTTTCAAGTTTAGGGCGGTTTTTCTCAAAAGCGCTCTTGATGGGAAAATTACTGATCGAGATTTGCGCGGCGGATTGGAATACTGGTGAAGAGAGTCTGCTCCCGGAGAGGAAAATGAGGTGATGGTTTCCTTGCCATTCTTCTTTGTATCCGCGTGAAGTGATGATGAAAATATCGATATCATTGAATTTTTTTGAGAAGAGGAAAGATCCTGCGATGAATACCCGGCCTTGAGAAGAATATGTTTTTAATATCAGTTCAGCAGCTTTTAACCGTTCAGGTAAGATATTCGAATGCCCGGTAATGTAGATGTTCCTGCCTTGGCTGATAGATTCCAATGCCCTCATTTTTTGTTTGATGGAAGTACTCAATGTTTTGCGTTCTGCATTGGACAGGGGTTTTCCCAATGCTTTGCGCTGAAGTGCATTAAACTGTTTTTTTGTGAAGATGGAGGGTATCAATGAGCCTTCATTTTCCAGTACCGATTTTAATAAATTTTCATTCATATTACCTTTAAAGGTAATATCTTATATATAAATATTTCTGTAAATTAAATAAATATTAATAAAAGAAAAGATGAGCCAGCAGGGATTTGAACCCTGATTTCCCGGTCGCTTCACAACATTCCCTAACAAAAGCATGCCCTCTTGAGGGCATTTTCTTTTGGTCAAGCCAACGGAAGCGCGGCTTCCGAGGTTCTGGAAACTTTGTTTCCAAGAGCTTTTCTTTGGCGACCCAAAGGGGAGCCGAAAGAAAAGGTCGTGCCGAAGCCGGGTGCTCTGATCCAGGTTAAGCTACAGGCCCATAGCTGCAAAGCGCGTGGCTCAAGGATTATAAACCTTATTGAAAAAAGAAGCGGTTATTTTTTGCAAAGAACAATCTCAATCGTTGATGCGCGGATAGTCTTGCCTTCAGGAGTATTCATGACATCACTTCCAATCCTGATATCCTTGATTAGGGCTATGCCCTCCAAAAATCGCCTGCACGAAATTTCCGCCACATCAACCGCCCTTGAGATGAACTTTCCCCGCGCTTTTATTGAGACTTCCTGCGCGTTTCTTGTAGTAAACTGCATGACAACCGCAGTCACATAACTCATGAACGGCTTGTTGCCGATGAAGATACAATGATCATGCTTTTGGAGTTCTGGCATGGAAGGAATCAAGTCACAATCCACATTCTCGTGTTTATAAAATTATTGACATGAAAGGCTTCAACTGCAAATCACTGGAGAGGTAAGCATGATGAGGAATCTTTAAATACAAAGTTGCTGTGGGAAGGGGAATGGATGCAGTCTTGGGCGCGGATATCGGCGGAACGAACACGCGAATAGCCCTTTTTACCCCCCAACTAAAAGAAATTCTCAGCGAGAGGTATAAAACAGTGGGAAAAAATCCTTATGTTGCGTTGAGTGCAATGAATGAATTTGCAATGAGAAATTCAATTTCCATAAAGAGCGCATGCATTGCAGTTGCAGCCCCTGTTGTGAAGGATGAGGCAAAGCTCACAAATGCAAAGATCACCATTTCCCTGAAGGGTATACAACGTGCATTGGGAGTCAAAAAAGCCATACTCATCAATGATTTTGAGGCAATGGCACTTGGAATAACAGTATTAAGGAAGCATGAGGCAACTGCATTGAATAAGATTCAGCCGGAGAAAAACGGGGTTAAGGCAATCATTGGCGCAGGAACCGGCCTTGGAAAAGCGATACTTGCCTACAATGATAAAGAGAAAATTTTCATTCCTCTCCAATCGGAAGAAGGCCATGCGCAGATTTCCATTGCGGATAAGGAAGAATATGGGTTGCTTGAGTTCATCAAAAAAATGAAAAAAAAGGATATTGTTTATTGGGAAGATGTGCTTTCTGGCAGAGGCATTGCGATGCTGTACCAGTTTGTTTCCGAAACGAATGTGGGAAAGATGTCGGCGATGGAAATTGAGACAAAAAAGAGGATTTGGAATTCGCCTGATGCGGCAGCGGCGATTGCTGCGAGGAGGAAATCCGATAGGTGGTGCAAGGACGCATTTGCCCTCTTCTCGCGCTTCTATGCGCGGTTTGCGAAGACGAGCGCGCTTTCCTGCCTTCCGTTTGGAGGACTGTATATTGCAGGAGGAATTGCCGCGAAGAATCCTGACATCCTTTTATCCAGGGATTTTTTGGAAGAGTGGGGGGGCCAAGGGTATGGCGGGGAGATTCGCAAAAAAATCCCACTATTCCTAGTGAAGAGCGAGAATCTTGGATTGAGAGGGGCTGCAATTGCCGCTCTCCGCCGGGTTTCTTGAATCCTATACATTTATATATCTCTCCCGCGTTTGCAGCAAGGTGGATGGTGGTCCCATGACTGAGATGCCCATGCAATTCTATCGGGAAATGGATGAGGAATTTGATTTCGATGCAGAGATTATCCGCCAAAACCACCTCGAGGCGCAGTTGCTTGCAAAGAAAGGTGTTCGGGTGAAGATGCCTCCCTGGAAAGGCCTTATGGCCTCGTGACATCCTGATTCTTATGTACCATCGAAAAGACGAAGGCTTTGATAAGTACCGCGGAAGTGGCTTGGGTGCTGGCTATTCCTCATCAGCCGGCTCTTCTCCCTTAGGGAATTACGCTTCCCAAAACGAGCAGGAGCGCAAGGAGAAGGAGAAAAAAGAAAAATGGCAGGATGATGAGAAGATCCGCGAGAAATACTCAAAAAAGGAAAATGAGGAGCAGGAAAAACGCAAGGGTGGCGAGCGGGAAAAGGAAAAGCGCGAAAAGGAACAAAAGGAATCCTTCAAGGATACTTTTTTTGAGAAAGTGAAGCCAGCCAACATCGATGAGGCAATAAAGGCGGTCGAGGAGGCCATCGATAGGGAGAAAAAGATCATCAAAGTCAACTGACCATGAAAATCCAAAGGATTGCCACTCTTTTACTCATTGTGTTGTTCCCGCTGTTTCTTATCTCCATAAGCACCCTTAGCATTGCCCTTGATTCGTCGCTCTATGATGCTGAGTTTTTGCGTCTTGGAGTCTTTGACGCGCTTGGAGAGGGGGAAGTGAAAGTGGCAAATGAGAATGTGCTCTCCTATCTTAGCGGAAACACTCCTGCATTGGATGCATCTTTCTTCAATGCGCGCGAGATTGCGCATCTAAATGATGTGAAGCGCATTTTTGGATTTTTGTTTTTCATTGCAGTGCTGTTTGCGGCTCTTGCAAGCCTTGTGCTTCTTGCCATCGGTGAAAAGAGAAGAAAAATAGCCACAACGAGTGAGGTGCTTATATTTGGAAGCCTTCTGCTCATGGGATTCGCCTTCATCACCGGCATCGCAATTGTGGCAAATTTCCAAGCGATGTTCTCCTTTTTCCATCACATGCTCTTTCGTTCCGGGACCTACCTCTTTGACCCTGCAACGGAAAACATTGTCAATCTCTACCCTGAGGAGCTGTTTTTCATGTTTGCAAAAAAGATAGTGCTTATGGCATTCATCCTCTGCGCCTTAGGGCTGTTTGGCGGATGGTGCATGAAAAAATCGCGCGCAATAATTTCCTCCCATTTATTTTTTTCCCAACAGCCAAAAAAAATGAATACAGGGCGGCTGGAAAAAACGGCAAAAGATATTTAAAAGAATAAGAATAGGCAATAGACATGAAACCACTCATCATCGCAGCCAACTGGAAGATGCATAAGACCCTTGAAGAGGCAGAGGAGTTTTCCTGGGAATTGAAAAGGAAGCTCAGTTCAAGGAATGAAATCGCAATTTTTGCGCCCTATCCGCTGATTTTGGCAGTCCACCGCATCCTTGGAAAAACCAAGATTCTCATCGGCGCGCAAAACTGCCATCAGGAAGAATTGGGTCCCTTCACCGGTGAAGTTTCCGCTCCTGCCCTCAAAAACGTCGGGTGCAAAATCGTACTCCTTGGCCACTCGGAGAGAAGGCAGCTTTTTGGCGAAAGCAATGCGCTGATCAACAAAAAAATAAAAGTAGCCCTCAAGAATGGACTCAAGACTATGCTCTGCATTGGGGAAACGGATGTTCAGAGAAAAAAAGGAAGAACTTTCCCTGTATTGGAAAGCCAAATCAGGGAATGCCTTGCGGGATTGTCGGATATGGACGTTAAAAAGGTAATCATTGCGTATGAGCCCGTATGGGCAATCGGCACCGGAATTACTGCAACGCCCGCCCAAGCCCAAGAGGCGCATGCATTCATCAGGAAAACCATTTCCAACCTTTTTGGGAAAAATGCCGCACTCCAAATGAGAATCCTCTATGGGGGCAGTGTCAATGAGAAAAATGCTTCCTCTTTGTTCAAAGAAAGAGATATCGATGGCGCTCTTGTCGGAAGCGCATCATTGGACATCCAAAAATTCCTGCGGATTAGCAATGCCCATTAAGGCACCCTCACATACAGCTTCTGGATCGATGTATAAGGAACTCCGTCACTTGCCTTATGCACCCGCACATTAAAGATGTAGGTGCCGGAGCCAGCCGTTTTTGGGACTTCAATTCCTATCCCAAATTTTCTTTCTTCATTCCTTTCAAAAGTCTGGATTTCGTCATTGTGCTTCCATTTCAATTCATCTACTGCAATGGGCTGGTTTTGCAGTGTATAGCCGGAAGGGGCGGGTCTTGTCACGCGAATGACAAAATTCTGCTTGTCCCCCACGTTTAAGATTTTGATTCCAAAGACATCAACCTTGCCCTTCTGGATAGATTTCTTGTCTGTTCCGATGCAGATTTTCTGCGAGCTTGTGCATAAAAGGTCTGCAACGCGGGCGTCAAGCTCCTTTGAGGTGATGTCCTTTAGCTCAATTGCCTGGGAGGAGAGCTGGTAGACGAATTTCACGCCAAAGCCAAAGATGACGATCGCGATGAGAAGTGTGACGAGGAAGTTCAATGACAGTTCAAATCCTCTTTTGTTCATGGCCATTTTTTTTGAGGAGTGTTTATTGATTTTTTATTTCAATTTGGAAAATCGCCATTGTGGGATTGGGTGAAGGGCGAGATTAGACAATAGTTATTTGACCCCGTCCTGCGCGAAGATGAGGGGAGTTCCAAAGCGGTTTTCAAGGGATTCGCGCATGGTCTTTGGTGTAGTGAGGAGATTGCCGCTGCTGTCGCGGTTTTGCGTGTTAAGGGTATACTCATAATCCATCTTATAGCCAATTCTCCGATTTTCCTCCGGCTGTCCCATGCTATAAATCAATGGAACGCTAAAGGTTGCAATATCTCCTATGCCTCCGAGGACCGCGCTTACATCCTTTTCCCCATAGAGAATCTCCCCATCCCGAAGCGAAATGTGGGTGAATTTTATCGGGTAGATTACCTCTTCCTTAGCATCCTTAAGCCTGATGCGAAACGAAAGGGAATCAGTTGGCACCCGAAAGGGCTGGTTGATTGTGGTTGTGATTTCAATGTCAAAGGAAGCAAGCCTGCCCTCATCAAGGAGGGTAATTGGCTTGAGGTCCTTTGGGTCAACTCCCATTATGCATTCCTGCATTGCGCTGCAATGCCTCTTGACATAGACGGCATCTTCTGCCCTGCTTCCCCCTATGGAAACCTTTGCCGCTCCCTCGCATACACCATAATCCTGCGGGCAGGTGCATTCATTGCCGGGCTTTGTACCTTCTATCGGGTCCTTTTTCCCATTCCCGCAGCAGTTTGACTGAGGGGCATAGGAGCATTCCTTGCCTGTGCAGGATGCGCTTTGGCATTGCTTTGAGGTGCAATCAGATGAGGCTTTGCAGGATTGGGTGCCTGATGGTGCGCAGGCGGCGAGGAGAAGAGAGAGAATCAGAAGAAAGGGGACAAAACGGGGAATGCTCGTCATGGTGATTTCGCGTTCAATGTGCTATAAAAAGATTGTGAAAAGTTAAAAAAATAATATTTTATTCATGCAGATACCCAATTCGCTCCTCCCTTGCAGCTGCTTGTATATGTTGAGCCTCTGGTGTCAATTTCCCAGGCACCATCACACACAACAGGGGGATTTCCTGCCCCTCTCCCATCGGCATTCTCAACGCGATCAACCCTTGAGTTGTATCCCTTGCAGTATTTATTTACGCATTGGGCATTTGTTCGTGAAGTTGGAGCCCCTGCCGGGCAATTGGGGAACGTGTATCCGTCTGGTGTTGTGCAGCCGCTTTGGACCTGCCATACAGTCTCGCAGGTGCTCTCGTATTTTCCATCTCTGGTGTCTATTGTGAAACCTCCCCTGCAGAAGAAAGGATACGGCTGGTAAGTCCCATAGCCGTTTTTGATAGGGAAAACATAGGAATGCGCCCCAAAGCAGACATTGTTCACGCATTCTAACTTTTGGAATGCCTCAACATTGATATAGACTGATGAGAGCGCTTCCTCGCCGGTTTGGCTGTTTCTTGCCTTATAGGTGATGGCATAATTTTTCCCTGCCTGGGAGGGGTCAATGACTCCTGTTGGATCGGATCCCTGGGCATTAGCCGCAACTCCCCAAGGATAGCTCCCTACACCATTGACTGAATATGTCGATGAGAATTGGTCTGCATTTGATGATGACCATACGTAGCGGATTGTATCGCCTGGTTTAGCACTTATAGAGCTTAAGAGAAGCCCTGAATTGATTCTGGTATTTGCTGCTTGTAATAAAGCGGTTGGAGGAGTACCAACAATCACCTGGATGCTTGAAGAGACTTCTGGGTTTTGGCCGTTTCTGACAAAGTAAGTGATAGTGTACGACCTTCCTGCCTGGCAGGCCAGTATATTGTCATTGTTGTTGTTCCCATTAAGCCTTGCGCTTCCTGAAAGAGAGTTTACCGTCCCCCAAGGGTTTGGTCCAACGGGATTTCCGCAGGTGTCTGCCGAATTTATGGTAAACTCAGCGCGGGCGGAATCGGCATTTGCAGATGCCCATGTATATTGTATCCTATCCCCAACTCCGACGCGCAATGTCCCATCTCCATCAGTCGTATCAATCTGGTTCCCATTCCTTAAAGCCACTGCTCTTAATGTTGCCGTTGTGGTGCCGGTTTGAGGGGCAGAGCCGATTTTTACGACTAAAGATGAGCTTGCGCTTGTTCCCCCTTGGCCATTGACAAGGTATCTGATGGTATAATCAGTTCCTGCCTGGCATTGACCTACAGTGTCAACTCTTGAGCCAGAAAATCCTGAACTAGTAGAAATCATCCATGGCTGATTGACAGATGTTGCACTAATTCCGCAGGCATCCCTGTTTTGAGTGAATGTAGAGGATTGTGAGACTCCATTTGTTGAACCCCATGTATATCTGATTTGATCTCCAAAGATGGCATTTACCATTCCATCTCCATCAGTTGTGTCCACTGGCTGGCTGTTTCGCAGGGTGACTGCGTGGACCCAGGCAGTTGGTGCAGCTGATGAAGTTGGCGCCCCATCGCAAAGATAATTATCATTCCAGGTGTGAGGATCAGCATCTTCATTGATGCGAATGCAAGTCTTTCCTGATACCTGTCCATTAGAGGAGAAGTACAGATTGTGGTTTTGCGTTGTGCAATAATAATTATCATTCCATGAATGGGGGTCTGCTGGCTCATTGAAGTTGACGCAGTTTTTGCCGGCAATTGGACCGGACATTGACCATTGCGCACCAAAGTCATCTGTTGTACACAGATAATTATCATTCCAGGTGTGGGCAGCCGGCTCAAGGTTTTCAGTAATTTGAGTGCATCTTTTTCCCGCAATTGCTCCAGATGGTGACCATTGGAGCTGGCTTATCAAGGAAGTTGTGGAAGATGCTGCGCACGTAATGGTTTTTCCAGAGCCGCTTATTAGAGGATTATTGTTGCTGGCAGGGGAATTGAGGGCATGAATGTAAAGCGTTTGTGCCTGCCCATTCTTGAGGGATTGCGGTGTTGGGAAGCTGAATCCATGCGCTCCATTATCCCCGCAAGCAGTGCCTACTGCGGCTTCACGCTGCTGATTTGCGAGAATAGACTCAACAAATTGTCCGGTTCCTGCAGATCCTCCTTTATAGAGATGCAATGAGATTGGCGAATTGAGCGCGTCAGAATCGCATGCCCATCCGGAAATGGTTTCACAGTTAGCCAAATCAAAATTCCCGATGGGATCATGCGGAGATGATACCACTTGCGCTGGAACTACTACAGTCACAGTCGGGTTATCCAAAAGTTCATTAGTACCAGAATAAACTCGATAAGTGATTGTATACGTAGCGCCCGCATCGCATGGGAGCACCCTGAATTTTTTTGTGCCGCGAGCTGAATTTAAATCATTCCAAAAAGTTTGTGTGTTCGCCCCAAGATTATCTCCTTGGGCAAATCTGCAGGAT
>CAYTKI010000008.1:0-45868 GCA_964438385.1 uncultured Methanosarcinales archaeon
GTGAGATTGATATTGGTGGTGGTTGGGATATTGAGGGTACTGATGTTGACCATCACCTGATTGCTTCCCTTGTTGACTTTCACATCCTCGACGTTTAGCTGCATGTCAATGATCCCGGTACAGGCAGAGCAGTCGAAGAGAATCCCCTCATAATCGTTATAGACATCGACCCGCGTAGTCCTTGACTCGCAAACGCTTACGTTGTTTGGACAATATGAGGTAAAGGTCATATCCGTCTGGCAATCAACGGTAAGGGCATAGGTTGCTACGCCAAATGAATCCGTTGTTTTGTTTGAGACACCATTCCTACTTATCCTTAAATTCGGAATGGGATTCCCATCGCGGTCTTCAGTTATCACCTGCACCTGCCCTGTGCACACATTCGACTGCAGGCAGGGATTGATGTTTGCTGATTCAGTTGTGTAGTTCTGGGTTGTTGTGCAGGCGTATCCCGATGCGCAGGTCGAGGAATCGTACGCGAACCATGCCGTTCCTGCCCATCCGGAAATATTGTAACTACTGCTATTTTTGCAGATGCCCGCCTTCCTATCCGTCACATAATACGTCTGGGAGCTTGCGCTCTCAGCGGTGCCTGGCGTTGTGCAGTCCCCAATCGCCTTCCCTTCCACCGTGTCGGAGAGGGCGGAAGCGTAACCCAGGATCAGTCGCGGGACCTCCATCTGGCCGGTGATTTTGCAGTCTGTGTGGGTGGCGTCGCAGAGGATGTCAGGATCGTTGCCGTCGCACTCGGTCTTGTGCGCGGTTGAATCAAAAAAGCAGTAGTCGAAGGTGTTTGACGGCTGGGGCGACCCAACGGTGAAGCATTCCCCCTCTATCGTGCTTAATGTGGAATCCATCTGGACGGTGATGTTGTCGTTTATCCAGGCCACCCTATCGCTTGACGTCCCTCCTTCTGTTTGAAAGAAATCAAGGAAGGCAAGACTTGTTGAGAGGATGAATATAGTTCCGTTTTCGGTGACATTATAGATTTGTGATTTTTTGACTTCGTTTTGATAGGTGGAATTTATGAGGTAATATCCCTGCGGGAAATTGACATCATCGACGCTTCCATTCCCGCTCAGCCAGAACAAATACGATGCATTCGGCAGTCCGTAGTCGGTGATGTTGAATATCTCGTAGAAGTAGGAATCGTTGATGAAGGTAAAATTGGATGTGGATAAATTGATCTGCACAAGGCCATATCCGAACTCCTCATCCCAGCTGGAATCGCCCAAGTCCCTGGCATCGTTTCTCAATTTATTTCTTATTTCCATGTTTGTCAATGAAGCATTGTATGATTTTATCAAAGCGGCGACTCCCGCCACTTGCGGCGCTGCAAGTGAGGTTCCAGATGAGATGCCATATCCATTGCCCAATTGAGTGGTATTAATATCAACTCCCGGTGCAACTAATTCCTGATCCTCTCCGTAAGAGCTGAAGGGGGCTAATTCATCATCCTCCGTTGTTGCCCCCACTGCAATCACGGATGAATAGGCTGCAGGATAAAGAATAGTATCCGCACCTTCATTGCCTGAGGCCGCAACCAATAAGATATTGTTAGCGTAGGCCTCTTCCAGTACATCCTTGAAGATATTGGAATAAGAATCAAATCCGAAGCTCATGGAGACGATGCTCATGTTATTCTCAATCACCCATTCGATGCCAGAGATGGCATCGCTGAGCTGTCCGGTTGAACTGGACATGATTTTGACTGAATAGATGGAAACTCCCGGAGCGACCCCTGCGATCCCTTCATTATTCAATGTCGCGGCCAAGACGCCCGCAACGGCTGTTCCGTGGCCATTGGAGTCAAAATAACTACCATCAACAAAAGAGACGCCCCCTGCAACGGATAAATCATCATGCTCTCCGATACCTGTGTCAAGAATGGCTACTCTAACACCTGATCCGTTAGTGGTATTCCAGACCGCATTCGCTCCTGTTTTGAGGATATAATGAGGAATGGCATCGCCCAAAACATCAACGTCCTGGTCAAGCTCGATATACTCGATCGCTCCCTCTTCCAAAAGCGCGCCGATATCATTGGCATTCGCCTCCACAACGCTCATGCCCAAGGCATCGTTCCTGCCTTCTATGGAGACATCTTCCAAAACATCATCTGAGATGGAATGTTTGAACTTCACCAAGTAAGGGCGCTCCTCGCTTTTATCGGTGACCTGCTTTAGATATTCTTCTGTCTCTTGGTTGAGCTTTGTCTTTTGCTCCTCAGCGACTTCTGCCAGGCTTTTCTCCTCTATCGAGACGCTTTCTTCAATGATTATCTTAGAGGTGTTTTCATCTATAAGTTCTGAAGGAGCATTTTCTGAGGAAGTGCTATTCTCTTGTGTGAGAGTGATATTCAAGAGATCAAGGGCATCTGATTCTTCACTTTCATTCGTTGAATTATAAATGGTTGCGCCTACAGCTGCAATGGAGAGGATAGTAAGAACAAGAGCAATTATGGTCTCTGCCTGCCCCTGTTTATCCCTCACCGCAACACCTCCTTAATCCTCCATGCGCTACCTACTTTGTGGAATTAATCACAGTCTCAGCAAATTTTGTGATATTTGTTGAGGTAATATTGCTCATCTCAAAGACATACAAGGCAGGGGTCATGTTGAACATGCCGACATGCTCTTCTCCCTTGGTCACATAGTTAAACGCCCAAACCTTATTTCCCTTCTTTGCCACCCAGTCAAACCTGCCTGAGTCCTGGTCACCGTTGAAATTCCTGGCAGAAATCTGCTGGGAGGTATAGTTGGTGTAGTTGGAGAGCAGGGCGTTCTGCACACCGATCCCGATATCGCGATCGCCAGCAGCTTCCAACCCAGTAACCGTTAGGGCAAGCGGACCTGATGTGCTCGCGTTGCCTTGATTACCTGAAGAGTCCTTGCAGCTAAGGTAGACTAGGGAATCCTCGTACATCAGTATATCATCTTCAATCAGGGTGCAAAGGTGCTCTATAGCCCCTTCTCCATAGGTGCAGTTTCTTGCGCTGCCCATGGCGGAATAGTTTACATTTGTTCTCCCGATTGCGCAATTGGCGGCCTCACTTGTGTTGAAGTAGATATTAGGGGTAGTCTGAACTGTCGTACAAGGGCTCGATCCGTTTAAATTCCAGTTCGTGCAGGAAGCGCCCTGAGCACTGTAGTTGGTGATGGAAGGAGGGACGTTATCCACTACAGAGTCGGCCATTACTGCGGTGAAGTTACCAAAGACCCTCAAATAAAACGACGAAGTCACCTGCACGGTACTGCCATTCGCATACGCCGTGTATGTAGAGCCATCCGTCGAAACGGCAAAAGTCGTCCCAGATCCCCCATAGGAATAGAGCCTGACATTGGTGCTTTGAGTCGTTATAGGCTTGAATTGGGTGAGATTTGCGCTAAGATTAATTCCCGGATTTTCTGCATAAATCTGTACCACCGAACAATATCCTGTACCTCCAGAGCGAGGATTAACGACCATGCCATACAATGCTGAATTCCCCCCTGCGGCAGTTTTTTTCATATATCCTAAGTCCCATCTCGATTGTACCACCACACCTTCTTGTTGGTCCAGTTTTGACCAAAACCATTGAGTGCTATCTTCGGCATTAGGCACATCTCCAACCGTATAGCTTCCTGCGGTCGCATAATTCAATGTCGATGCCCCTTTCTTTAACACGGAATAGAACTCTGAAGTTGATCTTGCAACTACCTGAAGCTGGATATCATTCGCGTTTCCATTGTGGGAATAGTCCAGGCAAAGCGCATAGGTGCTTCCTTTTTGAGCAGTCATTGAATGGAGCGCCTGCCCATCTGTTCCAGTCATGCTCACTTGCAGGGATGAATCCGTCCCGAACTTATATGATGAATTGGCGACCACTGTTCCGGTTTGAGTTGTGAAACAAGAAGGCACAGTTCCACTTGTGCCTTTATATTGACAGGCAATATTCCAATTTGTGTGGGTCATATTGGTATCCCAGTTTACCATCGTACTCGTGTTCATAAAATCAATCTGAGAAAAAGAATCTTGCGTCGCATTGCTCATATTGAAATAAAAGACAGGAGCGGCAACTGAAAATGGAATTGTGAGCACAAGTAATGCAACTAAAATTGTGGGTTTCATCATCCCACCTCCGTAAGCTGCATCTTCTCTATGACAAAGGTGGGATCCTCCTCTACAAATTCGTTTCTTGCATCCTTATAATAGATCTTTACTCCGTTTTTGCAAATCACGGTCTTCTGGCAGCTCTTTCCAAAATTGCAGTCGGTGAACTGCCCCTTGAATGCGCCATCATCATTGGAAACGCAGGTTATCACCAAGCAATCATTTTCAGTTTCCCTTATGCAGGGACCAAAGTCAGAATAATCAAACTCCTTTTGGGAAAGTCCATTACCTTCATCTACCTCAACATAGAATTTCTTCTGGGGGGTGCAAATCGTTTGATTCCACTCAACTTCCTGTTCTCCCGTCATACATTGGAATATGGAGATACTTTGCGTTCCCAAGCATGCAGTATTTGGACCTGAAGAGTTGCTACAAGACGTATAATTGTGATAGGAATTACAGCTCCCGTATACATTTTCGGTCGCATTAAAGAACGTCGCAACGCAATCCTCCCTTGTCTCCAAGGTGATCTCAGGAGTTACTTGCTCAACAGAGCTTTCGCTATAGGGCAGAGGAGAGAGTTGGCTGAACACCATGAGAGATAGGAGTATAGCGATTGCTATTCCTATGGATGCGATGCGTAGTTTTTTCATAGCGGTTCACCTGTTTGATTTTGGTTATGATGATTAGAATGCAAGTAAAAGTCGACTACTTCCCGTAAGGAATTAGAACTCCCTTTCTCCTCGAAGAGGGAAAGTGCCCATAGTGGGCTCACCCTTTTTTTAACACTCAAATGTGGTTAATAGGAAAAATATCCTAATAACGCACCCCCATTTTTTTCTTTTCCCTTGGACTATTTAAATTTTATGTAAGTTTTTGAGAAAAATATGAATAATCCAATTGAATATGATTTGAGGCATATTTAAGAGGATAAGCTAAATTTCGACTTATTTTTTGCTAGTTCTTCAATTTTTGAACGATTGCATAAAATTAGCTGCACCGACGGGATCTTGAAAAGTCTTGTACGCCTATTGTGCGCACAAATAAGTTTATATAGAAGAAAACCAAGAATACCCATAGACGGAAAGATAATTCTAAATCATCAAAAATAACTCAAAATATCGTCGACGCATTGAATTGTGATCCCCCTTCCCTGTCCGCCGCATTTGTTTTTTAGCCGTTATAAGAAACATTTATAATTCTCAAGAACACGGGAGATGAATGGAAAAAGAGTTTGTGTACCCACAGTGGAGAAAATCATCGAGTACAATACTTTAGCCCTTGCTTTGCTTAAGGTCAAGAAAGCCGATAAGCCAGAAGTGATGAGTAGGCAGAAAATCAGGAACGCTATCGAACAATGTGTGGATGCATAAGAGGATGTAAATGGAAAGGCTGCCATCTTGCTTGTTGGTCTTACCAAAGGTCATGCATTTGCAAGCGGCAATAGAAGGACTGCATTCCTTGTAGCCAAGGACTTTTTGCTCTCGAATGGAGCGAAGCTTGCGGTGAAGGATGACCCGTCCTATGCACCAGTCTTGCGCGGTGTAAGGGAAGGGTTTTATACTCATGAAGAAATCAAGGAGTGACTGAAAAATGGAAAAATCAGGACATTTGAGCGATGAAATCAGGCAGCGCATAGTCGCAGAGGAGCTTGAGCATTTCATGAAGCTTGTGAAGGGACATGAGAACCTTCTGCTTGCAATAGGAAATCTTTAGCTTTGCTTCTGCTCTCCGCGTTTATTTTTCTAATAAAAATGTTTATATATGGCAGATACCAAGGGAAGATAGTGGGGCGCCAACTTTGTCTAAAAAAGAGTTTAAGGTAGATGTAGAAGTTAGTTCGAAGAAGAATGTTTCTAGCAGTATTGCCAAAGGTTTTGGATGGGCGCTCGGAATTTTTCTCGGTTTGATAGTGATAGCAGTTAGTTGCAGTATCCTGATTTCAACAATCGTGTAATGGTGATTACCGAAATAGAGTTTACCCCAAATACATAGCCTATATTTTTTTCTAAATCTTTTTATAGTGGAGGTTATGTAGAGGTAAAATGGAACTCCGTGCCGTCGGCGGCTACAACCAGGTAGGAAAGAACTGCACTGCTGTAAAGATTGGGAGGCAGGCATTTATGCTTGACTGCGGTCTCCATATGGAGAATTACATCCAGTACACCGAGGATGAAAAGCTCATCACCATCCATCCAGAAGACCTCATCAAGGTCGGGGCGGTTCCTGACATCTCAACCATATCAGATTGGAAAAATGACATGCAGATGATTTTGCCAACGCACGCGCACCTTGACCATATCGGCGCATTGCCCTACCTTGCCTCCGCGTTCAAGGCGCCCATTGCCTCAACGCCCTTCACCACAGAAGTTCTCAAGGCCATCCTGCTTGACAATCGAATCCGGCTGAGGAACCAAATAAAAAGCGTGCAGCCCAATGGGACCATAAAGATTACGAATGAGGTTCGGGCGGAGTTTATTCACGTGACCCATTCCACGCCGCACACGGCGATGATTGCGCTCCATACTCCCGAAGGAATCATCCTGTACGCTAATGACTTTAAGTTTGACCATACTCCAACTCTTGAAAAAAAGCCGAACTTCAAGCGGCTTGAGGAGCTTGGGCGGCAGGGAGTGAAGGCGCTGATTTGCGATTCCACCTATGCCGCTGATCCACGCAAGATGCCCTCTGAAGCGGTTGCACGGCAGATGCTCCAGGACGTCCTCTTGGGCGTGAATTCAAAAGGGAAGGCGATTATCGTGACAACTTTTTCCTCGCATATTGCGCGCCTCAAATCCATCATTGAGATGGGGCAGAAGCTTGGCAGGAAAGTCGTGTTTTTGGGAAGGAGTTTGCACAAGTATACCTCTGCTGCCGAGCGCGTGGGACTTATCAATTTCTCAAAACAGGTCCAGATGGCAAAATTTCCCAAGCAGATGAAAAAAGAGCTGAAATACATCGCCCAAAAGAAGGAGAAATATTTGCTTGTTGTGACCGGGCATCAGGGAGAGCCACGATCAACGCTTTCAAAAATGGTTGATGGGGTGCTGCCCTTCCCCTTTACTTCTGAGGATCATGTGATATTTTCCTGCAAGACAATTCCCACTGAAACAAATATCAGGAACCGCGAGCGCCTAGAATCGCAGCTGCGGGGAAAGCATGTCCGGCTTTTTTTGGATGTTCATGTCTCGGGCCATGCCGCGCGGGAAGATCTTCGCGATCTTGTGAATTTAGTTAGGCCACAGCACATCATTCCCGCGCATGGGGATATTGAGAAGCGCAAAGCGATGGCATCCCTTGCTGAGGAGATGGGATATTCGACAGGGGAGAATGTGCATCTGATGAGTGATGGGGGGTCTCTTAAGCTTTGATATGTATCAAAAATAGGGATTTCTTTCGGTGTCCCCTAAAAGCGCAAATAATATAAAGCCAGCCCGATACGCTTGGATGAGGGGGTTGGTATGATATTAACACTTGCAGAGCCGAGATTTTTGAAGGAGTCTATCTCTATCATTTCTGATCTTGTGAATGAGGCGCGCTTCAAGGTGACTCCCAATGCCATTGAGCTTGTTGCCATGGATCCTGCGAATGTCGCGATGGTCGTTTTTAAGCTCCTCTCCAGCAGCTTCACTGAATATAAAGTGGATAAGGAAGTTGAAATCGCAATCAATTTGGCAAACCTCAAGCAGGTGCTGAGGAGAGCGAATCCAAGCGATATGCTCACCTTGGAGATGGAACAAAATAAGCTCAAGATCACACTCAAAGGAACAACAACCAGAACATTCAATTTGCCCATCATCGAACTCGATGAGCGCGACCAGAAAGTGCCTGAGTTGAAATTCGCAGCGACTGTTCGGATGCCCTGCACAATCCTCAATGAGGCTATTGCGGATGCTGATGTGGTTGCCGAATCGGTCGCATTTGTTGCCGAACCAAAGACCTTCACCATCCTTGCGGAAGGGGATTTGAGCCAGGCGAAGATTGAGATAACTGAAGATAAGTCAACCAAGGTCTCTGCAACAGAGCATGTCAAGGCAAAGTACAGCATTGAATACCTCAAGAAGATGATTGGAGGATCAAAACTGTCCGATGAAGTGGAAATCCATTTTGGAAAGGACTATCCTTTGAGATTGGATTTTAAGACTGTGGATAAGGTCATGCTGAGCTTTATCCTCGCTCCCCGCGTTGAGAATGACTGATTCTGATGTCGTATTGCAGCTTCGCACGCAAGCGCAATGACCATCACCGCGAGCACCATGACACCGAGCATGGCTTCCCTCCAATTGATGATGACGATCTCTTCAGGCGGCTGATGCTTGAAATCAGCCAGGCAGGGCTTTCCTTTGACATTGCGCTGAAAAAGAAGGAAGGCATTTATGATGCATTTTCTTCCGTTGAAAAGATTGCGCGGATGACTGAAAAAAATGTACAGGGACTAATGAAAAATCCCGGCATCATCCGCAACCGCCAAAAAATACTCGCGGCTATCCACAACGCAAAGCAAATCAAAGGGCTGCAAAAGGAATTTGGCTCATTTAGGAAGTGGCTTGATGCCTACCATCCCCAAACAAAAGAGGGCTGGACTGCACTTTTCAGGGAAAAATTCAAGTTCACTGGAGGCGAAATCGTCAATGAGCTCATGATGAGCATCGGCTATTTGCCTGGGGCGCATGACTTGAGTTGTCCGATGCATCAGGAGCTGAAGAGTGGGATTAAGTATAGAAAGAGACATAAGTAGAACACCAATAGCAGGATGATGGGGGGTTAGGCAACCCTACATTATCTTAATCATCTTCATTTTAGCCGTGTGGCCGGATGTGATACGGACTTTCTTTCCCAATTCTCTTGAGAGAAACTTCACAAGCTCAAGGTTTGCCTTGTTATCCTGCGCTTGGGCTGCGATGGCTATTCTGTAGGCCTTTTTCTGCCCATCATAGCCCAAAACCTCGGATTTCTTTGCACTCGGCTTCACAATAACTCTAAAAACATCCTCTCGGATGAGTTCCATGAGAATTAGCCATAGTCCCGCCAGGTGTGCTCGCACTTCTGGCATCGCAAAAACTTAGTTTCCGGCTCATCCCCTGCCCTGGTCTGGACAGTCCAGAAATAGGCCTTTTTATTACCGCATTTCTCGCATTCAGCATCGGTTAAGGGCAGTGTCTGCATATCATTCGGATCAACGACCTCAACTTCCTTCTCCTGCTTGGGGACGGTCTCCTTAATCTTTGCCTGCTCAAGATCTGATGTCCTATAGCCGCAGCTGCAGGCAAGGAGCTTCTTTGCAGCATCCCGCTTTGGAATGAGGATGGATCCGCATTTTGGGCAAAACATGGTTTTTTTAGTAAGGGAAGGGTATATAAATTTACTCGTGGGGGAGTAGATACATTCTTCCTATGCAAAAGCTGACTTGAGGAGAATAAGAATATCTACGGCCAGTATCTTGACATATCCCAGGAAGGGAATCTTAAGTACAGCTTTTCCTATGACCTGCTGCTCTGTGATTTTGGTTTCGTCAATGAGAGCATTTTGAATGGGGACCTTGTTGGTGCGCCAGTTGTCCCCTTTGGTTCCATAAAAAGTCTTTCCACCCTCCTGCCAGATCTTGACTACCCGATGGATGATTGGTTCTGGTTTTCCTGACTGGAAGACAATAATATCACCCACTTGGATGCCTTTTGGACCCGTTAGGACAATGATGTCTCCCTTCAGAAAGCCATTTCGCATTCGGAAGGTTTGAAATTGGCCTTGGGTGATATCGTGCTCCCCATACCATTTCCCCCCCTCTTGCCACCACTGCCCAAATGACTCTTTGTGCTCCATGCTTTCAGACATAACAGCAACCACAGGGTGCGTTGTCCCGAGAAAAAAGCCCAGGCCAGGATAGACAATGAATTTGATGAAGACAAATGCAAGGACGATGTTGACAATCCAGCTCCACACTGAGTCATCCTCCCAGATGAACTTCCATACTTTCTTTGACATTCCTTTGAATCCCATTATTCGCATAACCATCCAAAGGAATAAAAAGGTTTCCTTCAAATAGAAGTAGGGTGGGGCATATTTCCCTGTGGGCGTCGCAGTCCGGCTCGCTCTTTGCTGCTGCAATGGGCTATGCGGCGCCTCCCCGTAAGGGACTTCCCCCCCCACATCGTATGACTCAGCCACAGTACCGCTCACAAAAAGGACGGCGACGCCCTACTATGCCCCACCCTGTCAAATAGAAGTAGTACCTATCCTATCCCTCCACCATGAGACCACAATACTACGAAGGAACACTGCAATTGCGAAATCCCTCAGAGAGAGTGCTTGACTTCATTGAAGAGGAGATTGCGCGAGATGGGAAAGTATGGATCGCGAAAAAAGACATTCTTAAGAATGGGTTTGATCTGCAGATGAGCTCGCAGACATTCATGCGGAATTTGGGGCGGAAACTCAATATCAGGTTCGGGGGGGAACTGGTCTTTAGCAACAAGGCAGCCGGGCGCAATAAGCATGGAAAGGAACAATTTCGGGTGAATGTGCTGTTTCGGCAGTATCCGTTCAGGAAGGGTGGTACGGTGACGCACCGCGGAGAGGAATACACGGTGATAGAGATGGCGCACCGGGTGCGGATAAAAAGCAAGGAAACGGGGCAGAGCATCACGGTCGATTATAGTTCTTTGAGCTGATTGCGCACTTTTTTGTAGTCTTCTAAGAAATGATATAGCGGAAGACACAAGTTTTTATACAAAATTGTTGTGTCTTCCTGATATAGTAACTGACTACTATAGTTCAAAAATTTAGGTCAGTTACTATAGGTCGGCTTTCCCAAAACCCTTTAAAACCCACCAACCTTACCCCCGTCATGGCGCTACGAGGATTTGTAAAGTCAGGCGTTGGAGAAGGGGCATTCTTCATGGGGCTTGAGCCGTATGCTTCCGCAATGGAGGTCTCGCTTGGCTTTCGGCCCTACAAGGGGACACTCAATATCGATGCCAAAAAGGATGAGGCGGAGGCGTTCATTAAAATGCTTAGGAAAATCACCATTCCCGGCTTTACGGTTGGAACCAAGACCTTTGGGGCGGTGTATTGCTATCCCTGCCAGCTTAAGGGAGTTAAAGTTGCGATTGTTGTGCCGCAGTTCACAAGGTATGATCTTTCCACGGTTGAAGTCATCGCAGAGGAGCATTTAAGGACAGCTTTAGGATTGAAAGATGGGGATGAGATTGAACTTCAAGGAGGTTAAGGAAAATGGATAACATTGAGGAAAAAATTATTATTGACCTGCAGGCAATTGCAAACCGAGCACCCAAACAAGATTCCATTCTCTTATATGATGTAATGAAAAGATTCCTGTTATATCTGAACGGTGCATTACAACAAGGACCCATAGAAAGGACTGGGGGGGTACCGATTACTCCGATTGATTTTGCCTTTATGATTACTAAGGCATCTTATGGATTACCCCAAAAAGATGGAAAATACACCCTTTAATGGCAAAAAAACAATTCATCATCGGAGTCGCGGATACGACATTCGCAGTCATTGACATGGCACGATCTGTCCTGCCCATCCTTGCGCAGCAGGGCGTTAAGATTGTTCGCTACACCGTCCCTGGCTTCAAGGACCTGCCTGTCGCTTGCCTCAAGCTGTTTAGGGAAGAGAAGTGCGACATCGTGATCGCCCTTGGGATGGTTGGGCCAATGCCCATCGATAAGCAGTGCGCGCATGAGGCCTCCTTAGGACTGCAACAGGTGCAATTGATGACACAAAAGCACATCATTGAGGTCTTTGTCCATATGGATGAGGCGAAGAATAACAAAGAATTGAAGAGCATTGCCATTAATCGGGCGTCCAAGCATACCCTCAATGCACTCGCGCTCCTGAAAGGAAAAACAACTCTTACGCCAAACGCAGGCACGGGAAGAAGGCAGGGTAAAGGGGATGTTGGAGGACTCCGATGAAACTGGGAATTGTTTGCGCACAGTTCAATGAAGAAATCACCTCGCGGATGAAGAAGGCGGCGCTCGCAAAGGCAAAAAAGCTCAAGATCACTGTCGTTTCCGTTCTTGAGGTTCCTGGTGTTTATGATCTCCCTTTCGCCGCAAAGCTCTTGCTTGAAAAAATGAAAGTGGATGCCATCGCGACATTAGGGGCAGTCATTAAGGGAGAAACTGACCACGATGATCTCATCACAAGAGTTGCGGTGCAGGCATTGACAAATCTCTCATTGGAATACAATAAGCCGATTTCCCTTGGCATCATAGGGCCTGGGGCTACTTGGAAACAAGCGGATAAGCGGGCGGAAGAATATGCAGAACGGGCAATTGATGCGGCTTTGAATTTAAGCAGGATAAAACCCTAAAAGAATTTCTTCAGGTTCATTTCCTTTTTTGGCTTTGCAAGACGGCTGATGCCCTTCTGCCTCATTAGGGAATCCACAAACGGCTTTCTCGTCTTATTGTTAAGGACGCTGTGCTGGAGCGCGGCTGCCAATTTTTCTGGGTTGCGAAGCCTCGAATGCTTGATTATCCCTGCAATCGTCGCTTCCTCAGTATTGCGAAACGCCTTGATGGCATCCTCATTTGATATCAGGAGATTGATGAACTCCTCCTTAAGAGATGTATTGAGCATTTCTCCTGAAAACATCTCTGCCATCTTCTTCGGATCAGAAAGTAAAAAGTATTTCATGAGCTGCATGGTCCGAATCACATCGTTTTTGTAGTACTGTGTGTCAAGCCCCTTCATGACACTTGAGAGCACATCCTCGAACTCGATGACTGAGATGCCGTGCTGCGCAAAGCGGGCGATGATGTCCTGCTTCTTGGATTTTGGCATCGCTCCCAGAACCAATGCCTGGCGCAATTCATCTCCCTTCAGGGGCATGTTTCTCAGATGAGACTCGATTGCCTGCCGAACAACCGTATTACCAAACTTCTCGCGGCAAATTTCATTGACCAAAATATCTGAGCTCGCATCGGCCATGCTGCCTGAAATCGAGCAGCTCACGTCCGCATAGACAGCGTCAGACACCTTTTCTCCTTCGAAGCGCAGGGCGATGATTCCCAAATCGCGGTTGCCCTTGCTCTTGAGATTGGTGATAGTGAAATAGCCGTGCTGATTGTACCAGAAGTTCACGATCTCTTTTTCTGCTGACATTGCCACCCCCCATTGACTTTTGCTTCTTAAACTATTTAAATGTTTGCCAGATCCGCGTTTTTGAGAGGAAGGCCTTGCCACCAATGAGAACGCCCTCCTGACCTGTTGGCATTTTTTGCGTGTTTGAAAAAGAGTAACCATTTTAAAGTGGTTATTTAGACCTGACCGATGCAACAGCCACAATTCCCTCCTTTTTCCGTTGATGGAAAATCAATAGATCAAGTAATGGGCATGATTGGCCAGCACGGAGCTCTAGGAGATGGTAAAGGATTTCTTCGGGCATCATACTCTTCTGAAGAGACTGCGGCATTGGAAGCAGTCAGATTGTGGGCTGTTGCCCGGGGATTTCATTCTTTTTATGATAGAACACTCAACCTCATCACCGTACTTGAAGGAGATAGTAATGAGATTATCCTGACAGGATCGCACATGGACACCGTTCGGAATGGAGGAAACTTTGACGGCGCAGCAGGTATCATGGGAGGGCTTCTTGCACTTAATGCCATTCGTGAGAGAGGAACGCCGATGAAGACTATTGCGGTCGGCGCATGGAGAGGAGAAGAATCAGCCCACTATCTTACAACATACAAGGGAGTGATGGCAGCCCTTGGCATTCTGCCACCTGATACCCTGAACCGAACTGAATCCTTAAGCGGAGGCATCACTCTTGAAAACGCAATCATAAGGGAGAGTAAAGGACTGCAATCAGTACACGGAAGGAATCCAAATGAAGCCGTACACCTCATAAAAATTGGGACTCCTGGGTTGGACCTGCTCTTTATCTCAAACATAAGAAATTACATTGAGCTTCATGTAGAGCAGGGGCCTGTGCTTGAGAGAGTGGAAAAAGACATCGGGATTGTAACGCAGATTGATGGGACGCTTAGATTTACTCTAGAGGTCTATGGATCGTCCGGACATTCAGGAGCCACTCCGATGTTTGAAAGAAAACAAGCACCAGAAATGCTTTGTGAAATAATCCACGCGGTAGGATTACTAGGAATTAGTTTAAATAATGGAAGAATGAATGAATATGATGAGAAAGTAAGGATTACTCCTTCGGTTGCCCAATGGGGAGATGATCAATCGAAGATCGCGCAAAGCGCATGGGTCCGTTATGATATCAGATCCGGATCAAGCGATATACTAACGGAAGTCTATGAAAAGATACGGGCAAAAGTCTCTGAGATAGCGAAACGAAGAAACCAGACCTATGAATTTAAAGATGTCAAAAAAACAGATCCTACCACCTCCCTCTCCGAAACTATGCAAGACCTCGCTGAAACATTATGTCCGGAACGCGGATATTCTTCAGTCCGAATGGAGAGCTGGGCGGGGCACGATGCTCGAATTTTCCATGATAGGGGCATCCCCTCTGGAATGATATTTGTCCCATCTATAGGCGGATTCAGCCACGATCCCAGAGAGTACACTACCACTCCCCAACTGGTAAGAGGAGTGAATGTATTAACGGATGCCTTGTGGCATCTTGCGAACCACTAGAACTTCCACACATTCAGCCCCAAGCCCTCATCTTTTTCCCGCACCAGCTTTTCATCCACCGAAACAAGATACACCTCGCACACCGCATGCACTTTCGCCTCCTTAAGATGGCCGCCGACGGTACGCATGTC
The DNA here is from genome assembly GCA_964438385.1 of uncultured Methanosarcinales archaeon. Classification (GTDB taxonomy): domain Archaea; phylum Nanobdellota; class Nanobdellia; order Woesearchaeales; family GW2011-AR4; genus GW2011-AR11. Next base: position 14,865 of record CAYTKI010000008.1, read on the forward strand.
TTGCCTTCCGAGGGTTATGTGCGAATGGATGTAGGGTTCGCCGCCAAGGGTTGCGATGTTACCCGTCATGTTCGTGATTTCAAGCGGCTCACTGAATGTTTTGGAAGAGTATTTCCGATTGTCAACGATGTAATGCATCAGCTCTGCCTCATCAACCGCGCCGATGCCAGTGAAATAGCCGGCGGTTATTTTACGATCTTTGCAGAATTTAGTGAGCTGCTCAATGATGCGCTCCCCGCGCTCAATTAAGACGATGTAGGTATGGCCTGATTTTTTGAAATGCATGAGTGCGGTGATTCTTTTATGTATTTAAATATTGCTTGATGGTTTTGCCTGTTGGCGCGGAAAGTTGCCAATGAAAAAGTAATTTAAATGATACACATTGCTTGGGAATAATGATAGAGATTGACGGGAGCCACGGCGAAGGAGGCGGCCAAATCATCAGGACGGCATTGGCATTCTCCATGCTAACCCAAAAGCCCTTCCACGCAAAGGACATCAGGAAAGGAAGGACTGAGCCGGGCCTAAAGAGCCAGCATCTTGCCTGCATCAAGGCGCTCCAGAAGCTCTCGCAATGCAGGGCAACTGGAGCGGAGCTTGGCTCGATGGAGCTCACCTTCTCTCCTGCGCCCATCGAGCCGAAGAACATCTCAATTAACATCGGGACCGCAGGATCAGTCACTCTTCTGCTCCAGGCGATCCTTCTGCCCTGCCTCTTTGCGGAGAAGCCAATCACCCTGCACATCATCGGAGGAACTGACACCAAGTGGGCGACACCAGTTGACCATTTCCGGCATGTGCTTCTTCCCCAACTGCAAAGATTTGCGGCAATACATTTTCGGCTCATCAAGCGGGGCTATTTTCCAAGAGGGGGCGGAGAGATTGAACTGTCGATAACACCAAAAGATTCCATCGGCAATAACGAAAATTCTTCAACCTCATTCATTGAAAATCTAAGAAAAAACATTGAGCCGTTCTCATTGGAAGAGCAGGGGAAAATAATCTCCATTCACGGGGTCTCGCACGCATCAAAAGACCTTGAGAAAGCCCAGGTGTGCGAAAGGCAGGCAAGCTGCGCGCGAACATTACTTGGGACATTTGATTGCCCAATCAAAATAGAAAGAAAGTATCAGGACGCACTATCAACCGGAACCGGCATAATCCTTTGGGCATCCTTTGATTCTGGCGCACTAGTTGGGGCAGACGTTTTGGGTGAGAGGTCTCTCTCTTCTGAGCAGATTGGGCAAGCGGCAGCCAAACAATTAAGGGAGGAGATTGAAGCAGGCGCCTGTGTCGATTCCCATGCTGCTGACCAGCTCATTCCCTTCCTTGGGCTTTGCGGTGGAACAATAAAAACTTCAAAAATCACCCCCCATACCCTCTCAAACATTTTTGCCGTTGAGCAGTTTTTGGGCAGCCGCTTTTCCATTGGCAAGGGGAAAAACTCCATCTCCTCTTCTCGGAAAATCCAACAAAAAGGTTTATAAACAAACTTCCAATCCCAAAACAGATGGCAAAGACCGTTGATTCCGCATCGAGAAAGCGCATCACAAACACTATTGGCACAACAAAGTTCAAGTGCCCTGCCTGCAGCAAGCAGGAGATTGTTCGGAGCAGGCATATGAGGCAAATCGCCGCCAAATACAAGTGCGCTGCCTGCGGATTTGCCGGTCCAAATTAAGATGACTTCTGTTGTTGTTACCCTAAGAATCATGCCGAAAAGCCCAGAGACAAATCTTGCTCCCATTGAAAAGCAGGCGAAAGAGCACATTTCGCGCTTCACCGGCAATGATGAGTTCAGGGTTGAAATCAAGCCCATTGCATTCGGATTGAAGGCAATTGACATCACGTTCCTCACTCCTGAAGAGAAAGGGTCAACCGAGGAAGTGGAGAAGAAGGTCGCAGCTATTGAAGGAGTGAATTCTGCCGAAGTGACTGATGTGAGAAGGGCAGTTGGCTAGCCGCTTTACTTTTTCATTAATTCGATGAGTTCCTGCTTTGGGATTATACTTCTGATTCCTTCTCCCTTGAAATGCGTGCCGCTTGCCAGATGGCCTGCCTTGGTGATGGCAGATATCAGCTTAACTTTACTTGGGATATTATGCTTCGTTTGCTTCGCAAGCTCATGGATGTCATAAAAACCTGCTGATGAAACTTCCATTTCCCTGCTAATTATTTCCAACAAAGAGAGCAGTTCATTGGATTTTTCATTTTTGCTCTTTGTTTGTTTTTTTGCAATGGCCTTCATTTTTTTGACCAATGGTTTGTCCCACAATGGCCCGAGCCATAATGGCCCTGCGCCATCGAGCATGCCGTGCTGGCGCAGCATCGCGTCAACCGCAGCGTTTCCTCGCTCGCAGCGAAAGAATGCCCTAAAATAATGCTCATGCGCGTAGCAGAAGATCGGAAAGAGCGCTTTCTCATACTGCGTGGAGATAAGCTGCGCGTGCCTGATGAGGATGCGAATCCCAAGCTCGTGCATCATACCACATTTTTTTGGCGTGCTCCAATACCTGCGCCTGCAAGTCTTTGGGTAGGTGCCGCAAAGAGGGGCAGTATCTGTTGCGGTAACTGCGAGGATGCCGTCTCCAGAAATCCTTTTCATTGAAGCGTCCAAAAAAGGAACCGGGGAGCCAAAAGGATCTATTTCTATGTAATCAAATCCAGTGGATTCGAGAAGCGCGACATTCGCGTCCTTTTGCGTAATCACTATTTGCCTGCCTGTGTGGAGCTTATTTAAGGCAAGGTTCTTCTTTATCAATGCTACTGCTTCCTTGCTCCCATCATTAAGTGATATGCTCTCAATTACCCCCTTTCCAAGCTCTTTAAGGAAGCGAATGCTTCGCACGCCGCTCCCTGCGAGGATGTCTGCTATCCTCATGTTTTTCTTTCCTGATGCCTTTAAGAGCAACACAGAGATATCCCTATTGAGCGCCATCTTGGGATTGTAGAAGACCGGGAGGTCCTTTGATATTTTCTCTCCCCGGAAGATCTCAATTTTTGCTTTTCCTTCGGTAATGAGGGTTTTCATGGGTGATTAACTCTTTGCCTTCCTTTATTAAAGGGTTTTCATCATTTTATTTTTAGCGATGGGAAGATTTTTAAAAGAACACCACTTTTAAGTGGCTATGGAAAAGATTCCTGCTGCCGGACTGGTTCTAAGCATAATGATGTTTGGCTTCTTTGGCATAGCAAACGCAGGCATCCCCTTTGGGGAGGATGACGAGTTCTTTGTGCACATGAATATCCTTTCTTCCCATGAGGAAGATATTGATGATGCTACAGTACGGGCTTATGTCTATGAAACAGGCCAGTATTCACGCTCACCTGAGTTTGACGTGGATAAGGGCAGCAGCACTGCTCAGCTTATCCAATTCGAGATTTCTGAGCCGCGGACGGATTATGAGCCGGTGCGCGTTGTCATTCTCAACAAAGATATCAGGGAAGTTAGGCACATCTGGGCGTGGATGGAGTAATTGGATTATTGTTTCTTTTTAGGTTCTGGCCCTGTTTGCCCGGCTCTGTCCCGAATGAAGGCAGCGCCCCTTCCGTGAGCGAATCGGCAATTGCATCGTACAATGCGGAAGGGGTCGTTCCTTACGGGAGGGAACCGCATATCTGATTGCAACATCCATAAGCGAGCCCAGCGCTGCCCGAGCGAAGCGAGATTCGGGACAGAGCCTGTTTGCCCAAAACCTTTTTAATTGATGCAGGGCATTCTTTCCCCATGAAAGCACAAAGCGGAGATAGGATACGGATAAAGACCTCTGATTCTGAATATGAGGGCATGCTCATGCCACGGCCGGATATCCTTGAGAAGGGCGTTGTTGTTCTCAAACTCGATAGCGGGTATAATATCGGAATTGATGAGAATACTGTTGAGAAGATCGATGTTCTTTTGAAATTCGAGCCAAAGAAAATCGAGCGCCGCGAGCAGAGTCATAAAGCAGGTCTTCCTCTGGTTTCCATCCTCTCATTCGGCGGGACGATCTCAAGCAAGGTGGATTATAGGACCGGCGGGACCTATGCAGATTATACTGCCGAGGATTTTGTTCAGATGATGCCTGAACTTGAAGGGTTTGCAAACCTTCGGGCAAAGAAGGTTATGGGGATTATGAGTGAGGATATGGTCCCTGATGATTGGATGTTGATTGCGCGCGCTGTTTTGCATGAAGTGAATGATAAAGAGGTTTCTGGGGTTGTTGTTACCCAAGGGACAGATACCATGCATTTCTCATCTGCTGCGCTTTCATTTTTACTTAGGAATCTTACCAAGCCAGTCATCTTCACGGCTGCGCAGCGCAGCATCGATCGCGGATCATCGGATGCATTCATGAATCTTCTGTGTTCTGTCCATGCGGCAAAAAGCGAGATTGCAGAAGTGATGGTGTGCATGCACGGATCGCTTGATGATACTTACTGCTTGTTGATACGCGGCACAAAAGTTCGGAAGATGCACACGTCCCGCAGAGATGCGTTTAGGCCTATCAATGAATTGCCGCTTGCAAAAGTGTTTGTCGATGGGAATATTGAAGTTGTTAATTCACATTTTAAAAAGCGCTCTCCCGGAATGGTCTCCCTTTCGCATGAGGTGGAGAAGAAAGTAGGATTGATCTATGTGCATCCCGGAATCGATGGAGAGATCTTTGATTTCTTCACGGAGAAAAAATACAGAGGACTTGTGGTTGCGGGAACCGGACTTGGGCACGTTCCGACGTATAATCCTAAGCATTCGGTCATTTCAAACCTTAAGAAACTTGCAGATTCAGGCTGTGTTATCGTTATCGCTCCCCAAACCATCAACGGAAGGCTGCATGGGAAAGTCTATTCAGCTGCTAGGGAACTCTCGGTAAAAATCGGCTGTGTCCATCTGGAAGATACTCATCCCGAAACGGCGTATGCGAAACTCTGTTGGGCTCTTGGGCAAGAGAAAGATCCCCAGAAGATAAAGGAAATGATGGTAGCGAACATCGCAGGAGAGATAACTCAGAGAAGCGATGCGCGGGCGTTTGAGTATTAGCTTCCCTACCATTATCTCACTTCAAAAATCCACTGACGAAAATGAAAGCAGATAACAAAGAAGGCATGGACTACAAGAAATTGGGCTTTCGCTGCGGGCTTGAGATCCACCAGCAGCTTGAAGGCAAAAAGCTCTTCTGCAATTGCCCTACTCTCAACACGGACAGGAAGGCAGACATCTTCGCCTCGCGAAGATTGCGCGCGGTTGTCGGTGAGACTGGGGAGATCGACATCGCTGCCGCGCATGAGATGGCAAAAGAAAAACTCTTCCGCTATGAGGGGCATTCTGATGATTGCTGTTTGATTGAATGCGACGAAGAACCGCCGCTTCCGCTCAATAAGGAAGCTCTCGAGACTGCGCTCAAGGTCGCCTTGCTTCTGAACGCACGGATCGTCGAAGAGATCCATGTCATGAGAAAGATCGTTATCGATGGGAGCAATGTCTCAGGCTTTCAGCGAACGGCATTGATCGCGATGGACGGATTTGTTGAGACCTCGGAAGGGCGCGTTGATATCCCAACCATTTGCCTTGAGGAGGAATCGGCGCAGAAAATCAGCGCGAAAGAGACTGAAGTTCATTACAAGCTTGATAGGCTGGGAATTCCACTGATTGAAATCGCAACATCTGCAAGCATCCGCTCAGGAGTGCATGCAAAAGAGGTCGCAGCGCACTTGGGGATGGTTCTTCGCTCAGTTGATGGTGTGAAGCGCGGGATCGGGACGATTAGGCAGGATGTGAATATCTCAATCGAGAAGGGAGCGCGAACCGAGGTGAAGGGCTTTCAGGACCTTCGGAGCATTCCAAAAGTTATAGAATTTGAAGTGAAGCGGCAACAGGAGATGATCCTTGATGGGAAGAAGATCGCAAAGGAAGTGAGAAAAGCTGAGCCTGATTTCACGACCTCTTTCCTTCGCCCAATGCCGGGCTCCGCTCGGATGTATCCTGAAACTGATGTGCTTCCTGTTCGGATTTCTTCTGATTATGTTTCTCATTTGAAGAAAAACCTGCCAAAATTGAGGGACGATAAGATAAAAGAATTCACCGAAAAGTACAAGCTCGCGCAGGATGTCGCGAAGGAAGCCATGGAGGATTGGCGATTTGAAGCACTTGTGAAGAGGTTCCATAAGGTCACTCCCCAAGTTATCGCGCAGACGCTTTATACCACCCCTAAAGACCTCAAATCAAGGCTGAACCTTGACCCCGAGAAGATTTCCGATTGGGATTATGAGGAAGTGTTGGGGTTTGTTGATAGCGGAAAAGTAGGGAAGGATGCGATTATTGAGCTGCTATCTAAGAAAATTAAAGGTGAGAATATCGATCTGTCCCATTTCGTCGGAATTTCCGATGAGGACCTTGAGAAAGAAGTCAAAAAGATCATCGCTGAGAAACCCGGACTTTCACCTGCGGGATATATGGGCCTTGTGATGGGCAAATTGCGGGGAAAGGTTGAGGGGAAGAAGGCGATGGAAATGATTAGGAAAATCGTGAAATAATTCGGACTTGCCCTGATCCTTTCTAGTGGGAGAAAGATATAAATAGCGAATATGCCAAGGGAAAGTATGCAGCCAAAAGATCCCACAAAAAGGCAGTGCCGTGCATATTCTTATTTTTTCCCGGCTTTTATATCCTTGATCCTTTGCTCAGCGGCAAGCTTTGCCATTGTCGGCGACCAGGATGGGGATGGCGTGCCTGATGGCGAAGACGAGTGTCAGGGATCAACGGGGATTTCTGTCGATCAGAATGGATGCAGCTGCAGCCAGGATTTTACCATTTCGTGCACTGACAGTGAATTGCCCGCGCGTGGCTCCCAAACTCCATTAAGAATTATCGCTGCCTCTGCATCTGACCAACCGACAATCAATCAATCCTCCGAAACCTCTATTTCCGGGGCCCCTTTTAAAGTCAGTTGGTCGGCAGACTTCTCATATGATTGCGCGATCACCAAGAGGATTGATGGGGCAAATCCCTCCCCTCAGCAGCCATTTGCCACTGGAAATGATGGGTCTAAGATTGCAGCCCCTGTTGTTGTTGGGACGCACACGTTTAAGATGGAGTGCCTAAACAGGGCAGGGGGGAGCTTTTCAACTGAGATGGCTCATGAAGTCACTTATCTTTCCGGGGCGAGCCAACCCCCAAAAGGATTCCTGGAAAAAGTTAGTTGTGAATACATACAAGGATGGAGCTGCGATCCTGATGACTTTTCGCAGCCGCTGGCAATAAGAATCCACACGGCTGGAGTTGATGGGACGGCAGACTATTTCAGTTCTGCAATCGCTGATGGGCTAAGGGTCGACCTCGCCGGCGAGTGCGGAGGAAACACCCTCCATGGATTCAGAATCCCTACCGAAGACAAACTAAAAGATGGGACGGAAAGGGAAGTTTATGCAACGGCAATCGATCTTGGTGGCTCGCTCCATACAACTCTTAACGGGCACTTTTCCCTCTCATGCACCGAAATCCCTAGGATTACTTACCGAAACACAAATCCCTCACTTGGCCCTCTCCAAAGCATTGTTGAGGAATCACCTGAGAATTGCGATTCCGACTCCGATGGAAGCTTGGATTCTCCCTTCCTTCTGAGGGGATCGGTTATGAAAAGCTATTATGGGGGAGGGGACAATGGAATTGGAACTTCGGAAGTTTTTGATACCTGCAAGGAAAATGGTGTTAATGTTCCCTCATGCACTGGACCAAATTGCGTGCTTCTTGAACAGGTCTGCACCGATTCGGGCAGGGCGGGAACCATCGCCTATAAGTTCCCGAGCGGGTGTTCAAATGGTGCGATGATTTTGCCTCATTCTTCCTGCGGCAATGGCATATGCGAGCGCGGTGAGCCATCCAGCTGCCAAAATGACTGCCCCAATCGGGGAGAAAGAAGGATGGTTGTTGCAGTGATCGGGTTCCCAACTATCCCTCCTCCGGTTTCCGTTGATGATGCCCGCACTATTGTTTTTGGGAATGATCCAACTTCAGTTTCCCAATATTATTCACGAAACTCATACAGCAAATTTGGCTTCAATGGAAATGATGTCTTTGGCCCTTTCACCATCCCATACCCCTGCCAACCTGGCGATGAACTGCCGGATTTTCCTGCGATGAGGCAATCAGTAATAGCTGCAATAGACCCGCTCGTTGATTTTTCTGATGAGCCATACATCCAAGTCTTTATGCCCTCACTTCCATGTTATCCTTTCGGAGGATTCGCTAGCTTAGGAAAAATAGGAGAAGGAACTCAGGAAGGTTTTAAGCATATCGGAATTACTTTTACCCATTCTGCAAGCACTCGTATCGCGAATCATGAAGAAGGCCACAATCTTGGCATGTATCATTCCCACTCCGCGAGCTGCCAAGCAGGTCTTGAATGCGATAGGGGCGCCCTTATCGGAGCAACCATAAACGAATATGGCGATTTTCTTGATGTTATGGGAATTTCTAACGGCCATCTGAACACACCCCATCTTGAAGAGATGGGTTGGCTCGAGGAGAATATACTTGTTGCTGAACAGGGAGAGTTTTTTCTAAAACCTATCGAGGATTCCCCCATTCCCGGAGATTTCCAACAATTAAAGATTCCGCTCATAAGCCTTGAAGGCGAAGGAGGGTATTTGTCGCTGGAAACAAGGAATTCCGACCCGGGTGCCAATCAGGTATGGTTCCGCTATTTTGGCCAAAGCGAGGAGGGCGGATTTAACATAGCAAGCAATTCCATCGTTCTCTATTTTTATGATGATCAGCTTCATTCCACACTCGTCCCCGGAATGAAGTTCTTCTTTGGCGGGTATGAATTCGGCGTCAAGGACATAGGCCCCTTTGGCGCTAAAATAATCGTGAAAAAGACAGGGGTGCTTCCACCTCCCCCTACCACTAATCCCAGCATACAATCCGGCACCCCAACTCAAATGGCTGTTGGACTCCCTCCAATCCAGGAGCATGAAAAGAACGCCATGACCGGTTTCGCAGTAATAAATGGCCAGGAATTTGTCGGTGAATTGGAAGTGATGCATGTCGATGATTTTGAGCACGCGGAGAATTCCGTGTTCCTCCATTACCTTAACATCGAAGGCCAGAGCTATCTTCTCAACTCAACGGAAGAGCTTCCTGCGCTCGTATCCGGGACCCCTGTAAGAGTAAATGGAGAAATGAGCGGCAAAATCATAACCGTGAGTTCGTTTGAAATCCTCCCAAGGGACGAATGGAACCGGATAAAGGGAGGGTCCCAAAGACCCCCTTCTCCAGAGGCAATTACCGGCAGCGCAAATAACACCAAAGATGGAAAAGTGAACCGTCAAGGCGAGGCCACTGCGGGAAACTTGCTTCTTTTCGAAGCAAGCGCCGCTGGAGTAATCATTGCCATCTTCGGATTATATTTTGGCTGGAAACGGTATCAGTTCCTCGGAAGAGTTTCCCAAACCCGCAGCTTTTATGCGGCAGGGATGCAGAGAGGATACTCCCCTTCCCAAATTGCGCAGATCATGGCGGGCAGGGGCTTTACTCAAAAAGAGATCGAAGCTGCATCAAGAAACAGGTGAAGGCGTTCCCGTGCACATCCTTCCGATGAAGTTGAGGGGATTTTTGTGCACGGCGAATTGGTAGATGTATCCGGGAGCATATTTCTTCGCGCTGTACTCGTAGTCTATAAGCCGTATGATCAGAGTATACTCATCAGAAGTTGGGAGAGCATAGACATTTATGAACCGGTAGGGATCAAATCCATCACAATTGATGCTTGAGATATCAAATGCCTGATTATTATCCCAAGCCGATCGAATCGAATTGATGACTGATGATGATGCGTCGCTCATCCTGCCCAAGCGCACCGGTATCCTTGCGGTAAATGCCTCAAGCTGGTAGGTTGAATTTTCCACTTTGGCATTCAATGGGTAGCGAACGGCAAAGAGAACTTCATCCTGATTTATGGTAGCGATGGGCCCGGACTGGATGATTGATAATGAAGCGAGAGACGGCTCATCAATGGAGTAACCCATCTGCTGAAATGAGGAGAAATCAGTACAGAGATCAAGAGAGGAAAGAAAGTAAGAGGCTAATCTACTTTCCATTTCTCCTTTGCTTGGGAAGGCTGATTGAGGATAGTTTATTATGTACGGAATCCTAAGCCCATCAACTAATATCGTGCCATAAGGGGATGTCTCTTCAGGACGCAGGTGTCCGCCTCTTCTTCCAAGATACCACAAAGAGTCTGTTGCTGCCTCGTTCACGCATTCCTGAATGTATGAGGTGATACTCGCAATGTCCTGTCCAGAATCTGCCACCTGCTTTTGCCCGGAGGTTTGCTTGGATTTTTGCTCGGAGGAGTAAAAAAAATAGAATAGCCCCATCAGAATGATGATGACTCCCAGGATGAGAAATATGCTTATTTGGCCTCTTTTTTTTATTACCATTCTTCAATAGCGTGCGGAGAAAAATTTTAAACCTAAAATTTATCTCACTTCATAATGGATGAGCTCCGCATAGTCTGAGCTTCCTGGGCGGCAGTTGATTCTTAACACGTATGCTCCTGGCTGGTCGTGGTACATTTCCGCTGTGTTTTGAGGGCCTACTATGTTGGATTGGGAAAAAGTCTCTCCATTCAAGGTGGTACTAAGATTGCATTGGAGATCAGATGGCCCATTATTATACTGCCAATTGACCGTATAGAAGTGTCCAAAAATGGGCTGTAATGGGGAAGGATTATCGGAGGTGAACTGCTTGGTTTGAGTAAATACATAATTCTGGGCACTTCTTTGGGGAGTGGTTAGGGCGTGTTCAACGAGATCAAAGGAATGGGTGTTTCCATTGACACAATCAATGAGATACGCATGGGATGTCCCATCTCCGAATGGCGAAGCAGACTTGGATCCTGATATTCCGCTTGCCCAATCAGTAAACTGGCCGCGGTTCATCGATTTCTTAACGATGCAGCTTTGTGCATTCTGGGAGGTCCAGGTGATGGTGAATCCATCCCCTGGATTGGTAGAAAGGGATGATTGAGAGATATCTGCCGACACTTCAGATCCCTGCTGCTGTGTTGAGACTATATGGGAAATTGAGCTCGATGACATTTTCCCATCCGCTGCCCTGCACGCGAGGTTCCAGACATGAACTCCTATGACTGAGGGGACTTCTGATCTTATTCCTGAAGGTGTCGTTGCGACTTGGAAGAACGACTCTCCGTTGACACTTTTGGTGACATTGCAAAAACTTGCGCTTGAACTCCAGGTGATAGTAAATGGCTGGGAAGGTGTTGTGGTCCTTAAGGTTTGCTCAATAATCGCGGAGACTGAGGGACCCGGATTTACCGTGTGGGTGATGAGGGATGCATTCCTTTGGCTACCCTGGGTGCAGAGAATCGACCAGAGGTGGGTTCCAACTCTTGAAGGAGTTGCAATGAAGGATCCTTTATCCCCTACAGTCCATTGGGCGAACGGTTCGCGATTAACAGATTTTGAGATATTGCATAGCCCTTGGCCTTTCCAAAAGATAGTGAAGGGCTCATTGGTAAAAGTTGAGGGACTTGATTGGGTGATTTCGGAAGGAATGGGGGAAGATAGAGAAACATTATGAGTCATTATGGCACTTGCTATGCTGTTTGCACTCCTGCAATCAATTCTCCACGCATGGGCACCTGGGATTATTGGAGCCGCCTCTAATGTTCCTGATTGTTCTATGGCCCATTCTGTATAAGGCCCATTGTTGATGGATTTAGAAACATTGCATACAAGGGCATTTGAGGATGACCATGCCACAATAAATGGTTCTGAGGGAATGGTATCAGCCTTGGATTGGGTTATCTCAACAGAAATCCCCTGATTGTTCGAGCGTGCGGGCCCATTACTACATAAGAAATTATCGTTCCAGGTGTCCGGATCTGCGGGCTCGTATATCTTGAGGCATTTTTTACCAAGGAGAGACCCGCTATTGCCGAAAAAGAGGTCATTATTTTGAGACGTGCAAAGGAAGTTGTCGTTCCAGGTGTGCGCATAATCAGAGGGCTCGTCGAATTTCACGCATGTCTTTCCTGAAATTGGTCCAGTCATCGACCATTGCATGCCGAAATCGTTTGTGGTGCAGAGATAGTTGTCATTCCAGGTTGAGGAGGCAGGTTCTGCTGTCTCGTTAATTTTAATGCAATTTTTGTTTGCGATCGTGCCTGAATTCGACCATTGGAGTTCATCAATGAGACTTCCCATTGCTATGGATGTTGCGGCGGATATTACAGGAGGTTGCTGAGATCCGACCAAGTCCCCGCAGAGGAAATTATCATTCCAGGATTCAGGATCTGCCGGCTCAAGGATTTGGATACAGCTCTTCCCTGAAAGTGCTCCATTATTGCTAAAAGCCAGATTTTGATTTTGGATGGTGCATAGATAGTTATCATTCCATGTATGGGCATAATCGGATGTTTCGTCGAATTTCACGCATGTTTTTCCAGAAATAGGCCCTGCCATCGACCATTGCATTCCAAAGTCATTGGTTGTGCACAGGAAATTATCGTTCCATGTTGAGGAAACAGGTTCAACCGATTCATTAATTTTGATGCAATTTTTTCCTGAAATTGGGCCTGAATTAGACCACTGGAGCTCTCCCATGATATTTCCTCCCGTGTTTGAAGGAGTAGGTGTTGTTGGACTAGAGGATCCTCCCAAGTATGGGCTCATTACCGTGTGGGACATTCTCACCTCAGAAGTCCTCCCGTCACTTCCTGTGCACACTAGCCGCCACTCATGCGTTCCATTGACAGTTGGCGATGCGCTCTCAGAGCCGCTCACTGCCGAAGGCTTCCATTGGGAAAATGTTCCTCCATTGATGGATTTTGAGATGGAGCACCCTTGGGCGTTCATTGAAGACCATGCAACAGTAAAGCTCTCGCCTGAAAAGGTGACAGTCTTTGATTGATTGATGATTGCGATGGGATAGGTGTTAGAGAGAATGCTTGCCAAGACAACATCGTGGCTTATCACTGAATCGCTGCTTCCCGCGGGGCCTACGCATGTGACCTTCCATTCATGGGTTCCGAGTATTGGAGGGTTTGCGCTCTTTGAGCCGGAAACTCCTCCCGCCCAATCGCTCCACGCCCCGAATTGGGTTTGGCCGGCTTCCCTAATGCGCTTTCGGACAGTGCAGGCTGATGCACCTGTCGATGACCATGAAATCTCGAATGGCTGGTAGGCAATGGTCTTATCATACGATTGGGTGATGCTTGAAGTAAGTGTGGGAGGGATTGGCTGGGTGCTCTGAAGGACCGTGTGAGACATCTTAGCCTCAGCAGTCCTTCCATCACTTCCTGTGCACACAAGCCTCCATTCATGAGTTCCATTGACAACTGCGCCAGCACTTTCGGAACCGCTTGTTTGTGTGCCTGGCTTCCACTGCGAAAATACTCCTCCGTTGATGGATTTGTAGATGGTGCATCCCTGTGAGTTTTGGGAGGACCATGCAACTGTAAAACTCTCCCCTGAGAGGGTTGTTGACTTTGACTGATTTAGAATGGCAATGGGGTAGGTGTTTGAAAGGAGGCTATTTGAGGTTATTGAATCGCCGCAGAGAAAATTATCGTTCCAAGTATCTGGATCTGCAGTTTCTGAGATTTGAACACATGTCTTTCCGTTAACTGGGCCATTATTGCTGAAGATTAAGTTGTGGTTTTGGCTTGTGCAAAGGAAGTTGTCGTTCCAGGTGTGCGCATAATCAGAGGGCTCATCGAATTTCACGCATGTCTTTCCTGAAATTGGTCCTGACATAGACCATTGCATGCCGAAATCGTTTGTGGTGCAAAGATAGTTGTCATTCCAGGTTGAGGAGGCAGGTTCTGCGTCCTCCTTTATCTGGATGCAGGTCTTTCCTGGAATTGAACCTTGACTGTTCCATTGAAGTTGGCCGATTATATTAGAGCTAGATTCTGCTCCAACTTCATGGCTAAGCGTCGATTCGCTGTTTCCGCCAGGGCCTGTGCAGGAGACTTTCCATTCATGGGTCCCAATGCGTGGGGGGTTTGCAGTCTTTGAGCCGCCAACTCCTCCTGCCCAATCTGCCCAAGCCCCGAACTGGCCCTGGCCTGTGTCCCTCACGCGTTTCTGCACAGCACAGGATTGGGCGTTTTGTGATGACCAGCTGATTGTAAACGGCTGGTAGGCGATTGTCTTATCATAAGTTTGTGTTATACGAGATGAGAGAGGGCCTGAGACTGTTGAGGATTGAGGTGAAGATGGAGTAGGAGAAGTTGAGGGAGGATTTGACACCGTGGGCTGCTGGCTTTGGCATGTTGGGACACCTGAAACCACTGCACAATTTTGTGTAGGGCTTAGGCAGCAAAAAAGAGAGGGGCTTTGACAATTTGGAAGAGATTTCTGCTGGCAGTCGCAACCATAGTTGTCTACTGGAATCACTGATCCTAATGGGCATGAATCCGATATGTCCCAAACACCATCAAAATCCGTATCATCTACATCCCCGATCACTGAAAGGGAAAAGAGAGATAGTAATAACACAAAAAATAAGAACCATCCTGCATTATTGCCACTCATGACACATTTTTGATTTGGTTATATATAAATCTTGATGATTTTACTCTTAATCCTTTTAATCTTCAATCTTTGCATCAATATCCCACATAATCTCTTTTCAAGGTACAAAGAGAAGGAATATCGGAGTTTAAGGAGAAAAACCACTTCAGGGTGAGTAGAAATTAATTTAAAGATAGATAACCCTAGCCGATGAAGGTGGTCAACCAAAAAATCAGGGATTACGCGGAGTATTGGTTCAAGAGAGGATATTCTCCAAACCAGATTAAGCAAGCATTGATAGGAAGAGGGATCCCAACTGATGAAGTTAATGTGGCGCTTGGTTTCCGCAAGGAATTGAGGTCTTCACCCGCCTCATCTGTTGCCCGATGGGGTGGAAAAGAGCGAAAGACATCTTTGTGGATTATAGGGCTAATAGGCATCATAGCGATTATTCTCATCTTATTGTTCGCAGTTTCTTATTGGAATAAAGGTAATGGGGTGCCAGGAGAGAAAATCCCAACCATAAACTATGTCCAATACAGCAATCCCTCAATGGGAATTTCCATGGATTATCCCTCCCAATGGGAATTGAAAGAGGAATCGATGGGCGGATCGGTCACATTCCGATCACCGGCCCAAGGTGAGGCTGATTTCATTGAACGGCTCAAGTTCACCTCATCCGATGCAGGTGGCGGGGAATTTTCCATCGATGAGATCTCCCGCTCAATCATTGATGAGTGGTCCTCAAAGGGGAATGGCATCATAGAGGATTTCAGGCTCGAAATCAATGGGGATACCTCCATAGGTGGCGTCGCGGGCAAAAAAATCACGGGCTTTGGAACGGATGCGCAAACGCAAACAGGCATCAAACTCTCAAACATCCTCGTGCTCAAAGGCGATCGATTCATTGTCATTGAATACCGCATTGAGCAAGGAGAGGAAAATACCTTCGTTCCTCTTTTTGATAGGATGGTTGGGTCCATTGTATTTTTGCCAGATGGAGAAAATAAGGGTTAAAATTGGAGAATTTTGAGACAGCAGGAGAGTTTTTGTTTTCTTTTTTCTTTTGGATTAGTGAGAAACGCACCAGGAAGGATTCTGATCCCCCTTACCATGAAAGTAGGCCTACGATGGACAAATTCCGGGGGAATGCAATGGGAAAGAAGGTCATGGAGATGATATAATTGCATATTTCTTAGTGTTACTTTTATATAGTAGTAATAAAAGGAAGATTTATAAATCTCTGAAAATTAAACCCTCAAATGAGAGTAAAATCTAGTAAAAGAGCTGTTAAAATCTCTGATCGTGTATTGACAGAGTGGGCACACCTTCCAACTAATGTTAGGGAGGCTACTGCAACGCCAAAAGATGTGGCGATTGTTCTTAAATTAGAGACTATTGCGTTTGCGAATCAGGAAAGTTTGACATTAGACCCTGCAGAGACTCCTGAAGGTATTAAAATGTTCATGGAGATGGGGGGGAGAGTGCTACTTCTCCAAAGGGATGTTTCATTCCTCGAACTCATGCCCTTAGCAGACCTTATTAATCTCCCCTATGGATCATTGCCCGAATCCTCTCCTCTTCGGCAGATAGCGGAAAAGAAGGAACTTCTTGCAAGAGCAGAGAAAGATTATCGGATCTTTGGGGAGCCAATATATGTCCATGGCATCGGGTCCACATTCAAGCAAGTTGGAGATGGTCACACACTTTTTGCTGCAGGTCTTTATCGTCAGATCCATACTCTTGTTAATGAGCACCAAGCTAACGGAAAAGTCCATTTCGGATACATTGATGTCGGGCCCAAGAAAGAAAACATCAATTTGGCTTCCCTTGCCCTCTTCTTCAAGATGGGAGCGGTGATTGATGGGTTTGAACCGGAAGTTTATGCCGCCGGAGTCCCTTATGTTAGGATGTCACTTGGAACGAGGTCCAATATTAATCAGAAAGAGGGGAAAATCATCAATTTATCAAAAAAAAGATTACATTCCTGCAATGATAGAGGATGTTCTTCAAAAAGGATATGTAGGGACTGAAATGACGCGAGGGAAACATCCATCATTAGTATTTCATAAAAGGAATGAATGATCACCCTATTATTTCTTAAAAATATATTGGAGGAGAAACGCGCCAGGAAGGATTTGAACCCTCGGCCTAGTGGTTAGGACCCACTCGCTCTATCCAAGCTGAGCTACTGGCGCATAATCACCAAGAAAGAGAGTAGCTTTAAAAAGCTTGTTCGCTCACGACATCCATGAAAACCAATATGGTCAATTGGACTATGGTTGGTCTTGCGGCAGTTGTTGTGGGTTCTGTCACAGCTACGGATACCAGAGTGCGCCGGGATCTTAGCAATTTTCTTAAAAGAACCACTCCTACCCTCATCGATGAAGCTGCCTATGCGACAGGCGCCATTTCCATGGCCATTTGCGGAAAAGCAGTTGCATCTCAAAAAGAGCTGTCTAGGGCAGAAATCTCCGATGTGATTCATTTCTGTCTGGAAAAAGGGCCGATGGAATGGATTTTTGGTGAGGTGCAAAAATGGAAGTTCACCTATCGATATGGGGGGTCCAATTTTCCTGAACATGCTCCTCTTCCCCAACCCCATCAAAGCCCTCAAATAGATTATTTCCGTGTGTAAGGGATAATGCTTTTTTTCAGAATAAAAGATTTATATAGACCGACCAAATAGCCCTACTTGGTATGGAGATACGAAACATCCAGCGCACCGGAAACATGCATTACTTCTACCTGCCGACTGCTTGGTGCAGGGAGCGCAAACTTGGCTCAAAATCAAAGGTGAGCGTGAGCTATGGCAGCGATGGGAGCATCATCATCTCCCCGCAGCTGACGGAGAAAAAACCCAAGCACCTGCGGTTCTCGATAAAAGAGGATGACCAGGACATCATCCACAAGCTCGTCGTCGCGTCCTACATCAACCCCACCAGCTCCTTTGAGATCATGCTTGAGAAAGAGATGGATTTCACAAAGCTGCTCAACCAAAAACGCCTGATTTCATTGGAATCTGTTGAGATTGACCAGAAGCGTATTACCTGCGAAGGGCCAGTCACTGTCTCCCATCCCGAATCCTTGCTCAAGACGATGGTAAGGAAAATCAAGAACATGATGATAGTGATGCAAAAAAGCACCGATAAAGAACTGATTGAGCGCTATGAGGATGAGATTGACCGCAGCAAGATGCTCATTGACAAGGCGATCATCAGCGCACTTATGTATGAATCGAGCGCAAAGACGCGGACTATTGAGCTCTACTACATCTCACTCATCTCAAAGGAGCTTGAGAGGATGGTTGATCACCTTATCCGGCTCGATAGCAAGGAATCAAGGTTCCTCTCAGAAATTTCAAGGCCCATTGAGCTATTGATGGTAATCATTGAGGAGCCATCCAAACTCGATGCGGATGCCGCGATAGATTTTGCAAAAAGCGTGGGGAAGGTTAGGCACATTGAGGTCAAAGATGTCGCAACCTACGACAAGGAGCGCATGAAGCAGAGCCTTGTCACCGTCTCCGAGGTTGTCATGGACTGGATGGTTACCTTAAAGATTGAGAATTGAGTATAAGAAAAAAACAAGTATTTTCCATAGACTACTTACAACGCCTTATTAAGGGCTCGAACATTTCCTTTCACGATGGAAACAGAAGCACTCACCCAACTTTTGCAAGCGGAGAAGAAAGCAGAGCAGCTGCGCCAGAACGCTTTGCGGGAGGCAGAATTCATCATCGAAAAGGCGAAGAAGGACTCCGAAATGCTCCTCAAAAAAGAGGCAGAGCAACTTCGTGAGCAGCAGAAAATGGGTGCTGAAGATGCATCTGTCGGCGTGAAAAAAGACATCGGCGCCATCAAAAAGGTCGGTGATGAGAAGGCACAGCTGCTGCGCAAATCTGCTGAGAAAAATATGCAAAATGCCGTTTCCCTGATTCTTGAAAAGCTTGATTTTGCAGCGCAATGATTGCAACTGTTGAAATGCGGAAACTGAGGGTTATCGGACCAAAGAGCGTTCTTCGGAAAACTGTTGAGGTACTCTACCGCCTGAAAGCATGCCACATCCAGGACCATACAAAAGATGCCACATTGGACATTGGCTCTCCCTTGGAGAACGCGTCTGCCCTCTCGGAAATCCTTGTGCGCGTGCGGTCCTTAATCACGCACCTGGGGCTCGAAGGCATGGAACATGCGGGGGAAAAAGACACCATCCATCAGATGGATTTGCGCAGCAAAAAGCTTGCGGAAGAAGTGAATGCGCTTACCTTATACAAGCGCGAACTTGAAGCCCAACTCAGCTCGCTGCAAGCGAAAAGGAATAAGATTTTGCAGCTTAGGACCCGTGCACCTGTTGAATCATTTTTCTCGCTGAAGTCGGTAAAAGGATATGTTGGAACCATTCCCAAAGATGAAGAAGAAACCTTCAGGGCTGCAATTGCTGGCGACACTCTTACCTATGAATCCATACCAGAAGAGAATGGCCACTTCATCGCCTTTTTTGTGAAAAGAGAACATGCCAAAAAAACTGACATGGCGCTTTCACAGCATGGTTTTTTGGCCCTTGATATCAAGGAATTAGAAGGATATATTGGCACTCCATCCGCCATTGAGCCGAAACTGTCCTC
This sequence comes from uncultured Methanosarcinales archaeon, assembly GCA_964438385.1. Classification (GTDB taxonomy): domain Archaea; phylum Nanobdellota; class Nanobdellia; order Woesearchaeales; family GW2011-AR4; genus GW2011-AR11. Next base: position 34,012 of record CAYTKI010000008.1, read on the forward strand.
TGAAATCACGAAACTCGGTAAGAAACTCGCGCAAACTGGAAAAGAGCTTTCCCGGCATGCCAAGGAGAATACTGATTTTTTGCTTTCCGCTGAGCCCGTTCTCAAGGAAGAGCTGCTCAAGGCAGAGGCGCCATTGCGATTCGGAAACACAAAGGAGCTATTTGTGGTAACCGGATGGGTTGCCGCTTCCCGCGTTATCGATGCAACCAAGGCAATCACCAAGGCAGCGCAGGATAAGATCCATATTGATGTCGAAGTTCCCGGGCACGAGGAGGATGTTCCTGTCAAGCTCAAGAATCCTGCTCCAATGGACTCTTTTGAATCTCTTATCAGACTGTTCTCCTGGCCAAAGTATGGGGAGATTGACCCTACGGCGCTCATGGCATTCACCCTGCCTCTTTTTTTTGGCATGATGCTTGGCGACATCGGCTATGGAGTGATCGCTCTTTTCACTTTCCTTTTTTTGAGGAAAAGGTTTCCAGCGGGAAAGCCCATTTTCAATGTGCTCATCCTGGCATCCGTCTCCACCATCATCTTCGGCTTCCTCTTTGGCGAACTCTTTGGCTTGGAAGTGATCGCAGGGTATCACCTGTGGCATGTGCTGAGCAGGGCGCATGACGTGGAGGCATTGCTGTTTATTTCATTTGCCATTGGGCTGATTCATGTCAATTTTGGCTATGCCCTTGGATTTATCAATGAATACAAATCACACGGACTTTGGATGGCAATCACCCATAAATTAAGCTGGGTAATAATTGAATTTTCCTTTGCCATTTGGCTCTTCTTATTATTTGATGTACAGTTTTTTGGAATAACCGATTGGCTTTGGCCAGCTGTTGTAGTTTCTGCCATTGGCCTCTATTTATTGTACAAAGGAGAAGGGGGAATTGGCATTGTTGAGATACCTTCCCTCATTAGCCATACAGTCTCCTATGTCCGCATTGCAGCAGTCGGCCTGGCGTCGGTATTTTTGGCAATCCTCATCAATAATTTCGTGGGCATCCTTTTCGCAAAGGGAATATGGTGGTTTGTCCTACTTGGAATTCCGCTCATTGTGCTTGGGCATGGGTTCAACCTTGCATTGGGTGTGCTCTCACCGTTTTTGCACTCGTTGCGCCTCCATTATGTGGAGTTTTTCACCAAATTCTACCGCGGGGGCGGGAAGGAGTTCACGCCGTTTGGTGAGGAGCCAAAGCAGCAGCCGATTTGATTCCCATTCACCACCAAAAATCCCAATCACCATCACACAATAAAACAGAAACAAAAAACAAACGATAACCAATCGTTAGTGGAGGTAGCCATATGGCAATTGAAACCGCAATGGGAATAGCCGCAATCGGCGCTGGGCTTGCAGTAGGCCTTGGAGCCATAGGCACCGGGCTTGCGCAGCAGGGCATCGGCGCGTCCGTAATTGGGGCAATCGCAGAGGATGAGAAGATGTTTGGCAAGGGATTATTCTTCCTCTTGCTTCCGGAAACGCTTGTCATCTTCGGCCTTGTGATTGCAATCATCATCCTACTTGGAGCCGGACTGATCTAGGAGCAGCCATGAGTATTGAAGATGTCCAAAAGGAAGTTTTGCACTCAGCTGAGAACGATGCGCATGGGCTGAAGAAGGAAGCCGAGAAAAAAGCCCGTGAATCCCTCACTATGGCAAAGGAACGCGGGGAAGAGATGCGAAGGACTGCCAAAGACGGCTTTAGGCGTACCTTGGAAAAGGAGCGCAAGAAGGCAATTGAGGCGGCCCATTTTGAATCTACCGCCGGCATCCTGCGGCTAAAAAAAGAGATGATAGACTGCTCGATTGCAGACGCCAAGTCCCAATTGGGCATGCTTCCCGCAGAGAAACGCAAGAGGCACATCAAAACATTGATTGAGAGGGCAAAGCAGGACATCTCGGTTCATTATGTGCTCTGCGCTAAAAAAGACATGCCCTATGTGCAGGGCTTCAAGGTGGAAGAAGCAGCGATTGCGGGCGGCATCATCGCCGAGAATAGTGATCGGACCATGCGCGTGGATTTAAGCTATGATACCCTTTTCGCAGGCGTTGTGGATGAGAATATCAAAGGGATCTATGATGCGCTGTTTGGGAAATAACGCACAAATTTCGGTGAAAAAGGAGTAGCATCTTTTCCTGAATGGTGCTGTAATCGCGAGCGTAAGACGGAGGGGGACGTCCCTTAAGGAGAGGGGGTGTCGCCCTTCAGATTGCGAGAGTAAAGAGAGTAAGTAAACGCTACCCCAAGCGAAGCAAGAAAGATAAAGCATAAGTGCAAAACCATGAACACCATTTACCCATACCTGTACACAAGAGGAGCATTCCTCAAGAAGAAGCTTTTCCAGAAGCAGGACTATGAAAAGATGCTCAAGATGGACTTGTTTGAGACCATCAAGTTTCTCGAGGAGAGTGAGTATAAGAAAGCGATTGATCAGCTTGCGCTTTCGATGAAAGGCGTTGATCTTATCGAGGCAGCCCTCAACAAGAGCCTCGCGGACTTTTTTCGCCACATCAGGCGCATGTCGGATATGCAGAGCAAGTTTATCCTGGACACCTACCTTGAGAGGTGGGATGTCTATAATGCAAAGACAATTTTGCGGGCGATATTCAGCAAGACTTCAGTGGAAAAAATGCAGCTACTCCTCATTCCAGCCGGCAGGCATGGGAAAGACTATTTCCTTGAGCTGATGAAGATTGGGACTGTTGAAGAAATAATCAAGAGAATGGACTTCATGAGCGAGAAAACACGAGAGCAGGCGGCTTTGGCTTTTGCCGGCGGCAAGTCCCTTTTGCAAGTGGAGACCATCCTCGACCAACACTATTACACAAACATGTTTCGCAAGGGAAGGCGGATGGGGGCTGAGCATTTCCTTTTCAAGCGCTACCTGGGCGATGAGATTATGATTCTAAATCTGAAAACAATCATGCGGATGCGCAGCGAGGGGGTTGATCCTGCTGAAGTGAAAAAATACCTCATCCAGAAAGGAGATGGCGAGGATGCACATCTTTCCACTATGCTCTCTGCCCCAAGCATCGAAGGCATGCTTATGGAAGCACAGAAAGGGAAATATGGGAGGTTCCTTTCGGGAATATCTGGCATGACTCTCTTTGAGATGGAGCTTGCGTGCGATCGCTATCTCATCGAGAAGTATGCCTCCTCATCCATGAACCCGCTCTCCATCGCCCCGCTTTTGACCATCATGTTCATCAAGGCGGCCGAAGTGCAGAATATCAAGGGCCTTGTGAAGGCAAGGCAACTTGGCTTCGAGCAGGAATTTATCGAAAACAAAGTGGTGCTCAAATGCTGGAGATAGCGGTTGTCGGAGAGCCGGAATTCACGATGGGATTTCGTTTCGCAGGAATCCGCCGAGTGATGGATATAGAGGAAGCTCAGGCAGAAACCGCGTTGAAGCATATGCTTACAGAACAGGGAGTGGGCATTCTCATCACCAGCCAGCGCATGATGAATGCGTGCACAAAAGAGGTCCAGAACATGCTCAACAATTCCTTTTCGCCGGTTGCTGTTGCCGTTGGTGAAAAGGACGAAATGGGAAATTTACGGGAAGCCATCAAAAAAGCAATAGGGGTTGACTTATGGAAATAACACAAAGAGAAATGGGAAAACAACAAGGAACACTCTACAGAATAGCTGGACCGATTGTGGTTGCGATTGGCCTTCAGGCGCGCATGTACGATGTTGTCCGCGTGGGAAATGAAAAGCTGATGGGAGAGGTCATCCAAATCGATGGGGATAAGACCGTCATACAGGTGTATGAGGATACCTCCGGCATCCGACCGGGAGAGCCAGTCTTCAATACCAGCGAGCCATTGAAGGTTGAGCTTGGACCGGGCCTACTGAAGAATATCTATGATGGCATCCAAAGGCCACTTCCTGTCTTGATTGCACGGATGGGGGACTTCATCACAAGAGGCGTTGATGCTCCCGGGCTTGACCAAGATAAAAAATGGAAGTTCACGGCGAAAGTGAAGAAAGGCCAGCACATCTTAGGAGGAGCAATCCTTGGAGAGGTGCAGGAAACCGAGACTATTATTCATTATGTCATGCTTCCTCCTGATCAAAGCGGGACTGTTGAAGATCTCTTGTCTGGAAATTTTACCGTGAATGAGCCGATAGGAAAACTAGATAATGGATTTGTAATAAAGCTCAAGCAGTATTGGCCTGTGAGAAAGCCGCGCCCCATAACCAAAAAACTCAAGCCGGAAGCGCCGCTAATCACCGGACAGCGCGTCTTTGACTCCTTATTCCCCCTGGCAAAAGGAGGTGTTGCCGCAATTCCAGGTCCCTTTGGTGCAGGAAAAACAGTTTCGCAGCAGCAGCTTGCGAAGTGGAGCGATGCGGACATCATCGTCTATGTGGGTTGTGGAGAACGCGGCAATGAGATGACTGAAGTATTGACAGAATTTCCTGAGCTCATCGATCCCAAGACCGGAAAAGCGCTCATGAATCGCACGGTGCTTATCGCAAACACCTCCAATATGCCGGTTGCTGCCCGCGAAGCATCAATCTATACCGGAGCAACCATTGCAGAATATTTCCGCGACATGGGCTATAGCGTTGCGCTGATGGCAGATTCCACTTCGAGATGGGCAGAAGCCATGAGGGAGATATCCTCCCGGCTGGAAGAGATGCCGGGTGAGGAAGGATACCCTGCGTATCTTTCGACGCGCCTTGCACAGTTTTACGAGCGCGCAGGACGGGTTATCCCCCTCGGCACGACCAAGGAAGGAAGCGTAAGCATCATTGGCGCTGTCTCTCCTCCTGGAGGCGATTTCTCAGAGCCGGTGACTCAATCCACTCTTCGAGTCACCAAGGTTTTTTGGGCGCTTGACGCGAAGCTTGCGCAAAGAAGGCACTTTCCCTCAATCAACTGGCTCACGTCATATTCCTTATATCGGGATACCCTTGATCCGTGGTTTGGAAAGAATGTCGCAGAGGATTGGGCTGATCTTGTGAATGAGATTATGGCGATACTGCAGGAAGAGGAGAAGCTCCTTGAGATCGTGCAGCTTGTCGGCTCCGATGGATTACCCGATAGGCAACAGGTGACGCTTGAAGTCGCGCGCCTAATCCGCGAGGTACTCCTGCAGCAAAATGCATTCCATGACATTGATACCTATAGCGACCTCAAGAAGACATATCTCATCATGCGAACCGTGAAGCATTATGCGGAGCATGCATACAGGGCGCTTGAGCGCGGCAAAAAGCTGCAGGATATTTTGAGGATACCCTCAAAAGACAAATTCGCTGAGGTGAAATTCACCAAAGAGTACGAGGAATTTATCCGCGACATCCAAAAAGGGATGGAAGCGGAGCTTGGAAGGTGATTACAATGAAACAACAAAAATCATGGATTTTTGAGCTTCATGAAAACAGAAGGCGGTTTTCATGAAGGAATACAAAACAATCAGCAGGGTCGCAGGTCCGCTCGTATTCGTACAGAAGACCGAGCCTGTCGGCTATGGGGAGATTGTGAAGCTTACACTATCGAATGGCGAAGTGCGCACAGGGCAAGTGCTTGACACCTCCCATGATGTCGTGGTCGTCCAGGTTTTTGAGGGCACGCAGGGTATTGATAGGCAAAGTGTGGTGAAATTTTTGGGAACGACATTGAAACTGGCAGTCTCAAAGGACATGGTCGGCCGCATCATGAATGGCGCCGGAAAGCCCATTGACGGCGGGCCGCAAATCATCCCGGTGAAGCGACTTGATATCGGCGGAGCTGCCATCAATCCGTTCTCGCGGGCATCTCCGCAAGATTTCATCCAGACAGGAATTTCAAACATTGATTTGATGAACACTCTTGTCCGGGGGCAGAAGCTGCCTATTTTCTCCGGATCAGGGCTTCCCCACAATGAAATTGCGCTTCAGATTGCAAGGCAGGCGAAGGTCGCTAACAAGGAGGAGAATTTCATGGTCGTGTTCGCGGCCATGGGCATCACCAATGAGGAGGCGCAGTACTTCATTTCGGATTTCGAGCAGACAGGGGCGCTGTCACGAAGCATTGTCTTTCTGAACCTCGCGGATGATCCCGCTGTTGAGCGGCTGGTTACTCCGCGCATGGCACTCACTGCAGCAGAATACTTCGCCTATGAGCACGATGCGCACGTCCTTGTGATTTTAACGGATATGACCAACTACTGTGAGTCGCTTCGTGAGATTGGAGCAGCACGCGAGGAGATTCCTGGAAGGCGCGGCTATCCCGGCTATATGTACACTGATCTTGCGACCCTCTATGAGCGGGCAGGAGTCATCAAGGGCAAGAAGGGTAGCGTGACTCAAATCCCGATTCTCACTATGGTTGGCGATGACATCACGCATCCGATTCCTGATCTTACGGGCTATATCACCGAGGGCCAAATCGTGCTTTCGCGCGAACTTCATAGGCGCAATATCTATCCTCAAATCGATGTCTTGCCATCGCTCTCACGGCTGATGAACCTTGGCATAGGCAAGGGAAAAACACGAGAAGATCACAAGCAGGTCTCAGACCAGCTCTATGCGAATTATGCCGAGGGAAGGGACTTGCGTGGGCTTGTTGCGATTGTCGGCGAGGAGTCGCTCTCGGAGCGCGACCGAAGCCTTTTGAAATTCGCGGAAATTTTTGAGCAGCGGTTTGTGAGGCAGGGGCGCGATGAGGATCGAAGCATCGCTGAAACGCTTGAGGTGTCATGGGAAATCCTCGGCACGCTGCCAGAGAACCAGCTCACGAGGATATCTCCTGAGCTGAGGAAGAAATATTACAAGCCCTCCAAGTAATTTATTTTTTATTTTTTTTTAGAAGAGCATCATCACCGCATTAGGGTGGAATAAAAAAATACATTATACATTAAACACTACCCACAAGAAAATGGCTCAGGACATCAAACCAACCAGAAGCGAATTGATGAAGGTCAAAAAGCAGATCAAGCTCGCGCAGACGGGCCATAAGCTGCTCAAGAAGAAGAGGGACGGACTGATCTTGGAGTTCTTCAAACTGCTCAAGAAGGCAAAGACGCTTCGGGCCGAACTTACCGTCTTGTACATGGATGCGGTGAGGAAGATGAATATCGCGCGCGTCATGGAATCCGATCTCAAGCTGAAGTCTACCGCATTAGCCATCAAGAGCAGCGATGAATTGGAAATCAAGAGGAAAAATATTATGGGAGTTCCTGTGCTCACCATCGCCCCCCCCAAAGTGAGGAAAGGTTTTTTTGAGCGGGGCTATGGCGTATTCACATCCGCCCCCATTACGGAAGCGGCAAAGGGCTACGAGTCGGTGGTCGAGAAGATCATAGAAGTCGCTGAGTTCGAGGCTTCGCTTCGCAAGATGCTTGTTGAGATTGAGAAGACCAAGAGAAGGGTGAATGCGCTTGAGTTCAATGTGATTCCCCGCCTGGATAAGACCAAGAACTTTATCCGCTTGCGGCTTGAGGAGATGGAGCGGGAGAACATCTTTCGGATGAAGCGGATCAAGGGATGAAACAGCTGCAAAAAACAGGGGCGTGGGATCTCAAAGGTAAAATAAAGATTGTGAAGCGCGTTATGGTGTGGACAACTATCGCGAACATTGTCATCTTTCTTATTGTCGCGGCCGCTGCAGTTTTTCTTTTCTGGAATGGAGGGAATGTACCATAAAAAAGAATGTATATATACTAGCATTTTCCCTTGCATCGGATGATTGAACTCATCAAGGATTTCCTCTCCACCCTCTATGACGTGGAAGGGCTCATCGCCTGGGGAGGGCTATTTCTTATTTGCGCGATCATCTTTATCGAAACTGGCCTCTTTTTCGGATTCTTCCTCCCTGGTGATTCTCTTCTGATCACGGCGGGAATTTTCGCAGGTCTTGGTCACCTCAACGTGTGGTTCCTACTCCTCTTCGCGACCCTTTGCGCAATTGCGGGAGACCAGGTGAATTATTATGTCGGCCACAAGGCAGGCAAGATGCTCTATGACCGGGAAGGGTCATTTTTCTTCCGCAAGAAACACCTGGAGAAAGCGCAGGCGTTCTATGATAAGCACGGGCCAAAAACGATCGTGATTTGCCGTTTTGTCCCGATTGTGAGGACATTCGCCCCCGCGATTGCAGGCGCCGCATCCATGAACTATGGGAAATTCTCGACTTATAATGTCTTTGGAGGTGTTCTCTGGGTGTTTTCCACCGTGCTTGGTGGCTATTTCCTAGGAAAGACGTTTCCGCAAATCGGGGAGTATATTCATCTCATCATCATCGCCGTGATTGCGCTCTCGTTTGTGCCAATCCTCATTGAATACCTCAGGGGCCGAAAGGCAAGCGATGCGAAAAAAGGTTAGGAACGTTGCCACTTTTGGATTACCCTAAATGTTTTTATATGCTCCGCACATGGGTGAAGCATGAGCGTGTTTACCTCTACTCCTGACACGGTTTTGATATTTGTCCTTCTCTGCGGACTCATCGGGCTTGGATTCGCTTTCTCCCTGATTCGTTTCATTTTTCGTCAGCCCGATGGCAATGCCAAGGTCAAGGAAATCTCGGAAGCCATCCATAAGGGCGCGATGACATTCCTAAATAAGGAATACAAGGTGATGCTTGTGTTCATGCTGCTCATTGCCCTTGCACTTGTCCTTGTGCTTGATGATGGCGCCATTTTGGCTTTGATGTTCATTGTCGGGAGTATCCTCTCTGCCGCATCCGGAAGGGTTGGGATGTATGTTGCGACCAAGGCGAATAGCAGAACAGCTATTGCTGCTGAGGGGAGCCTTGCGAAGGCCCTTCGGATAGCGTTTTCTTCAGGTGTTGTGATGGGCATGATTGTTGTCACCTTCGGGCTCCTTGGGGTGTCTGCGTTTTATTATTACTACCATGATCCTAACCTTATCTTCGGATTTGCGTTTGGCGCTTCATTCATTGCGCTCTTCGCTCGTGTTGGAGGCGGCATTTTCACGAAAGCTGCTGATGTCGGCGCTGATCTGGTGGGCAAAGTAGAAAAAGGCATTCCCGAAGATGATCCGCGTAATCCGGCAGTCATCGCTGATAATGTGGGTGATAATGTGGGCGATGTAGCCGGCATGGGAGCTGATTTGTTTGAGAGCTATGTCGCAAGCATTGTCGCTGCGATGGCAATTGCGCTCACTGCCTACCCAGGAAATGTGGAAATGGCAGTCCTACTTCCGCTGGCATTATCCGCGGTTGGCATTCTCGCGTCCATCTTCGGCACATTCTTTGTCCGCGCAAAAGAAGGGAAGAGCGCCTCTTTTGCACTCAACAACGGAATGTTCGCGGCTGCGGCTGCAATGACTGCGGGCGCCTATGTAGTGATCACCGGCATGCTTTCTGATCTTAGCATTTTCTGGGCAACTCTCATTGGCCTTGCCGCGGGGCTTGGGATTGGGCTCTCCACTGAATATTATACTTCCAAGAGCATGAAGCCAACGCAGGGAATCGCGAAGGCATCCACTACGGGGGCAGGGACTACAGTCATTGCCGGGCTTGCCGTTGGCATGTGGTCGACTGCGATTCCCGTACTTATAATTAGTTTTTCAATGATGTTTGCCTATTCCATTGCCGGATTGTATGGGGTTGCTATCGCTGCTGTCGGTATGCTCTCCACATTGGGAATCACGCTTGCCGCAGAAACGTATGGGGCTGTTGCCGATAACGCTCAGGGCATCTCAGAAATGGGCGGGCTTTCCAAAAAGGCGCTTGAGAGGACATCGGAACTTGACTCTATTGGAAATACAACTGCCGCTATCGGCAAGGGGTTTGCCATCGGAAGCGCTGCTCTCACTTCAGTTGTGCTGTTCATCCAGTATGTGCAGGCTGTTGGCATTTCTAGTATCAATGCGGTGAAGCCGGAAGTGATTGTGGGCCTGTTCATTGGTGGGCTTTTGCCGTTTGTCTTCTGCGCCATGCTCATGACATCCGTTGGGAAAGCGGCAGGCAAGATCGTCGAGGAAGCGCGCAGACAATTTAGGGAAATCAAGGGGCTGATGCAGGGGAAGGCAAAACCGGATGTGGAGAAATGCATTGCGATCTCCACCCATGCTGCACTGACCAATATGGCGATTCCCGGCATTATGATTGTTATCATTCCCATTGCTGTTGGGCTCACCTTGGGCCCTGAGGCATTGGGGGGCCTTCTTGTCGGCAAAACGGTGGTCGGGTTTTTGCTTGCGCTCTTCATGGCGAATGCCGGAGGCGCGTGGGACAATGCGAAGAAATACATCGAGGCAGGGAATTATGGGGGCAAAGGATCTGATGCACACAAAGCGGCAGTTGTCGGGGACACCGTTGGCGATCCGTTCAAGGACACTGCGGGGCCCTCCCTAAATATTTTAATGAAGCTGACCGCGATTGTGTCGATTGTTTTTGTACCGCTGTTTTTGTGAAATGGAATAATTTCTTCTTTGAGCACTGGACATCCATACGGCAAATGCTTTTAAATCCGTATTCTGCTTAAATTCAAATGATCACTAAAAGCTTCATTCTTCTTGACAAGATAGGTTCTCAGGGTGAGCAACGCATCTGGGGGCAGGGCATAAGGGATTGGAATTCGTTCCTTTCCAAAAAAGACGTTGGCGGGATTTCATTTGCAAGAAAAGGATATTATGATAGAAGACTTCGCGAGGCACGGCAAGCGCTATACACTCTTGATTCCACCCATTTTATTCCCCTCCTTCCCCAGGCAGAGATGTGGCGGCTCTATGGGTTCTTCAAGGAGGAAGCGGTCTTTTTGGACATCGAAACATCCGGCATGGGCATGGATAATGACATCACGGTTGTCGGGCTCTTTGATGGGCAGAACACCAGGAGCATGGTTCGCGGGGTGAATCTCAATTATTCCTCGCTTAAAGAAGAACTCGCCAAATACAAGATCGTGGTGACATTCAATGGGGGGAGTTTTGATCTGCCGTTCATCAGAAAACGCTACCCTCATCTTTTGCCCAACATCCCGCATGTTGATTTGCGCACGGTGACTGGGCGGCTTGGCTACTCTGGCGGGTTGAAAAGTATCGAAAAGGAGTTTGGCATCGCGCGTCGTGATTTAGTTGATGGGCTGCATGGGGGTGATGCGGTGACGCTCTGGAGGATGTTTCGGGGCTCTGGAGATGAGCATTACCTGAAGCTGCTCGTTGAGTATAATGAGGAGGATGTTATCAATCTGAAAAAGATTGCCGATACCTGCACAAAAAAAATGGAATCTTGGCTCTTAGAGAAAAATACGATGATTAACTGATGCTCACTTTCTCGCCAACACTCTGGCCAGGCATTCCGGTCTCAAAGATCGCCCTCATTGCGCCATTGTTGCCATGCGCTGCGGATATTTTTCCCTTTATCTCTTTTCCGGCAGGCGATTTCCAGGAAGCGGCTTTGCCAACCAGCGCTGCTGCCTTATCCTTGGAGTCCACTCCGGATATCTTGAGGATCATCTGGTTACTTGATACTGTGCGCCTTCCCCTTCTGAAACTTGTGATTAATGCATTCATGCTCTTTGGGAGAGAAAGTTCGTTTAAAAAGGTTGCTGTTTAATTTGGGGAAAAATTAAAATGGAGAACAATAGTTCTTAATAGAATTTGTATTGTTCTCCAGGTATAATAGAGCTTGTGGATTATTAATTACTTATGCGCTCCATTATAAAAAGAAAAAATAATGAAAATTAGAAGAAAATCTCCTCCTTCGCAAACCTCAGCTTCTGATTTTGGGTATCTGAAGCATAGCCAATCGGGCAGAGCGCGGTTGGCACAATGTTTTTTTGAAGCTTGAGGATTTTGCTGTACTCTTCAGGAGAGAATCCCTCCATGGGGCAAGAATCAAATCCCAATGCCTTTGCTCCGTTTATGGCGTTCCCCAAAGCGAGGTAGGTTTGGCGCTGCGACCAG
>CAYTKI010000009.1:0-36848 GCA_964438385.1 uncultured Methanosarcinales archaeon
GAGTTGAAACTCATATTTCTCGGAGCAGAATAGCCTGATCCGCTGTCAATTGAGATTGAGCAGTTGATCCCTGTTCCATTGATGGAGAAAGCGGTATCTGTATAGTTCGCGTAGAAGAAGACGCGCTGGCCGATTGTTAAAGTAGAGGAATCAGTGGCGTCCCAGATTGAGAGGTTTGAGAGCAGGGAGTAGTTGATTGAGAGGTTGAGCAGCTGCGGAGAGATGGAAATGTTTGAAGTGTTGAATGTCGCAAGGTATTGGATGAACCTTGCCTGGGAATTCTGGGAGATGGGGGAGGGTGATGAGCTGTACTGCGACCATGCGCTCCAAGTTATATTATCGCCGGATGTTCTTGTGTAAAGAGTGAGATTTGTGTTCAATGGAGTGACGTTAAGCCATTCGATGGCAGTCCAGTTCACTGTCTTGTTTGCGTCAAAGGCGCGTGAAGTGAAATTTCCCGTCATATTGGTGAAATTATTGGTCTCGTTTCTTCCAAGACTGAGATTCGCCCCTGCACCGGTCCCGTAGATGCTGACATTAATGCGGATTCCTGCTGAGAAATCAGTATCCGTATCATCAACAAACCTGTTCGTCGCGGCTGTCTGGTTCATAATCGAGGCAAAATTATTCGCATAGCCCACTTCTCCTGAGAAATTGAATCTCTGCACGTGCACGCCCTCGGTCAATACTGTCACGATATGGGAGCCCGTCGCATTGTCGCAGTTGTAGTTCTCAATGGAGAGCGAGGCAATGGGCAGTGATTTTCCTATGGTTTCGGATAATGGAACCGCTGAGCCATTAGTCAAGATAAAGGAAACTCCATTTGCATTGGTGTAATTATCTTTATTGAACAAGACGTTATTGCCGCACCTCACTTCCCTTAGCACCAAATCATCTTCAGTCCCTGGATTATCATCATACATCTCAGAGAAAGTCGTCCCATTGGAGGCAGTGATGGTCAAATTACCAGTGCCGCTCGTGTTGAAGAGCACCGTCCAGTTCCCATTCACGGTCGGATAGCTTTGAATATTCAAAATGGAAAGAGAAATCTCAAATGTCTGGTTACTAAGGTGGGGAACGTACCACTCCAGCACATCAACCCTGCCATCAACATCGGTGTCAATCATGTCAAAGGGAGAGAACTCAAATCTTGACCCGTTGAGGATCCAGTAGAGCTTGATGCTCTCGCGCGGGGTGTTTTGGATGGCGGTTGAGACAAAGACATCTGTGTAGCTGGTGTCTGAGGTGATGGTAAGCTCCCGTCTTGCCCCTTCGCCTTTCTCGATGAGGATCGGCGCCTCTGTCGTATAGACTATCTCGATTTCCTGCGTGCCTGGAGGAAGGTTCCGAAGGCGCAAGGTGGTGTTGGTTGATGCCTGATCGATGGTGATTGCGTTGCCGGTGATTCCAGAAAATCCAACTGCAGCTCCGCTCAGCTCTGTTTGCTCAACTTCCCTTTCTGATTTTTTGCGCTCCTGCTCAAATGAGTTGCCGCCAAGGATTATGTCTGCCTTTATCTTCTCTTTTCTCTCCTGAAACTTTTGCCGTGTGATGTTCTCGCCGTCAATGGTTATGCGGGATGCCCCTTTAAGCTCGGCATCCTCCATCAGGGCAAGCTTTCTTTTCAGCTGCCTAAGCCCGCGCTCCTCTTTTACCGCCTTGCCTGATGTCTGCGTTCCTCCCTGGATGGCCGTGATGTCTGAATCAGGAATCTCTATCACTGAGTCATTGGTGATTGCGAAGATGGTGAAATTAAGCGCATTCGCGGGCAAGCTGAAGATTGCTGAGCCCCTTGTAATTGCAGAAAGGTTTATGCGCTCAACCCAGAGTACCGGCTTTCCGACTTCAATGCGCGAAGAGAGCCGTTCGGAATCGTTCACGCTGATTTTAAAGATTGCAGTTGACGCGCTTCCTGCGCCATCTGATGCGCGGATATAGGTGTATCTTGTGCCTGCAAAACCCTTGTCAGGAACGATAGTAACAATTCCCCCATCAAAGGATATGCTCAGGTTATCCGGCTTGAAGTAATCATACGCAAGCGTATCCCCATCAGGATCTAAGAAGTGCTGAGAAAGATTGATTGAGAGGTTTCTGTTTTTTAAGACTGTGAGATTGGAGATGTTCTTCGCAAGGGTTGGAGGGGAATTTGCGATTTCCTGGTTCACTTTGTAGAGCAGCTTATTTATGCGCAGCGTCACCTCTCCATTGATTTCAAAGATGAGCTTATACGTTGTCTTGTTGAAGCCGCTTAGGAAGCAGGTATCGATGCAGCTTGAGCCAAAGGCGGTGTAGGACGCAGTGTATTTGGCCGTCAAATTCTCCCATGATGAGGAGATGATTTCCGATTTGAGATTAAGAGGGGAGAGGTTCACGTCATAGGAGATGACCTGGGCTGAGATAAGGTTGTTATCCGTTGAGCCGTGCCTGTTAAGGGTTGAGTAATAGGTGTCATTCCAATCGCCTGATGCCGCAAGGTCAACAAATGCACAGCAATCAGAGTTTCCGTAGCAGAGCTGCTGCGCGGTTTTGGCATCCTCGCTTGCAATCTGCCAGCGCGTGCAGAGCAATGATTTGTCCGCTGCCCAATTGAATGCCGATTTGGCAACTGAAAAGTCAATCACGCCTGTTTTGGTCTCGATGCCGTCATTGTTGCCGTCATAGAGAGGATTGTCCCCGTAAGAGAGGGAGAGGGTGATTGTTTTTTGTGCCGATGTGTTTTCTATGGTTTGATTTTGGGTTTGGTTTATTGGAGAAGTGAGATTTAAGGTCTCGTTAATAGGCGAGGTGAGATTTATAGTCTCATTTTCTTCCGAAATGATGTTTGAAGTCTCGTTCAATGAAACAGTTTTGTTGCCGGTTTTGTTTGATTGCGGCGTTTCGCCTACTGATTGGTTGAGGGATGATTGGCTGCTTTCCTGAATTGGAGCTGTCACATTGGATTGGCTTTCATTGGTTGAAGAGGTTGTGTTTTGGGCTGCGCCTGATAAGGTATTGTTCTGCTCCGATGAACTGGCATTCTGTGAAGATGGCTCCTGCGTGGCATTGGAAACAATACTTAGGTCCACTGCCTGCGTTGTGGTATTTACGCCATCGCTTGCGGAGAAGAATGCAGTCCTACTGCCGATGTATCCAAGCTCAGGAGTGATTGACGCGATGCTGCCCTGAACCGATATCTCAACATTCAGTGGAGAGGTGCTGGTGTAGGTTAATATGTCCTTGTCAGAATCGCTGAAGTAGCCGGCGAGGTCAATTGAAGTTGTTCCCTTGATGGTGAAAGAGGTTGTCCCGCTCCATGCAGGGGGGGTGTTCTTTGCTTTCGTAGCATCATCACCCTTGCCATCATCTTTTTCCTTTGTGCTGTTCTTGCCATCGTTGGCATCTTTGCCTTTCTCATCTATTTTTTCCACACTGCCATCTTTTTCTTTCTTCTCATCTTTGGATTGTTTTTCTTTTTTATCCTTGATTGCAAAGCCGGTGATTAAGGAAGCCCCTGCACCCATTGATTGGATGGACTCGTTCGCATCCGCGTGCAGCGATTCTTCCAGCCGTGAGCTGTCAAAGACCAATTTTCTTATGCCATTGGACTCTATATACACTCTCGCGCTGCCGTTGTTTGTTTGGCTGCCATCAAGCTTGAGCGAGAGGAGCTCTCCCTGCTCTTTGGGTGTCCAGGTGAAGTTTCCGCTCGCGGTGATAACCAGATTTGCATTCTCTGTGTAGAGCGCTTCCCTGGTCACAAAACCAGTTATCTGCCCAGAGAATTTGAAGAGGATGAATCCTAGGAAGATCATGAGCAGCACTGCCGTGATGAGGGGGCGCCTGGATGGCTGAGGTGACCACTGGCCTTTGTGTTCCATTGGGTTCATTTTCTTTTTCACTGCAGAAACAGAGGGCGTATCATCCTCAAATTCATCAGGATCAAACTCAGTGTGTGGTTTTCGCATGGGACGCTGTGGCTTGCCCGGCAATGGCGCAGCACTCTTCTTGCCAAGCACTTGTTGTTCATTTTCCGGCATTGCCTTTTGATTATCGTTCTTTTTAGGGAGGAAAGAATACCAGTACCTGACTTCTTCTTCTGGCCGCGATGGATCTTTCCTACTTTCACAATCCCCCCCAGGTGATGCGCTCATGACAGCACCCCGCGCTTCTTTTTCACGCGATCATACACAGCCCAGATTGTTCGGTCGTCGAGATGGAGCATGAGCGCGACCTCGTGATTGGTGTTCCCAAAGCTCTTCGCAAAGGAAACGACGTGCTCAAGGACGGAGAAGGAGCGGTCGGCGAATAGGGATGCTGGCATCGAGATATCATCGCGCACATCTCCAAAGGGCTCGGGCATTTTTTTAGTTGCCTGGGAATATGTTGCCCAGATGGTCTTGTTGCTTCGGTTGAGAAGCTTTGATATTTTAGAAAAAGTCATCCCTTTTGCTTCCTTGAGGTATTTGACAATGGACTCAAGCGAAGAGATTTTTGAAGTTGCGAAGATGCCGAATGGTAGTACAATTTCCCGCTTCCCCATGATGTCTGCGTCGGAAAGATTGTGGGTACTTTTGGCGTGGGCAATGATGCTTCTTAGAATGGCAAGCTGCTCCTCCTTGGGGAGCGAGGTGAACCTAGAGAGAATACCCTCTTTGGATTCCTCATTCTGCTTCACGCGAACAAACCTTCTAGGACTATTTTCCTACAAGATGAGAAATACTATATAAAAGTTGCCTTTTATGGGTAATAGTGTGGAAAAATCATTCTTTTGAAGATAAAATTCATATTTATCTTATTATGTAGGAATATTATCTTATTATTTAGTAATATTATCTTATTTTATAGTGTTTTATTCTTATTATATAAGATATTTCTTATTATATAAGATATTTTTCCTATTATGAAAGATTAAACTAAACCTTTTTTAGGTAATTCCTATTATACAAGAAAATTAATCCTATTATATAAGTAAATTTGGTTTTTTTGTACGTGGGCATCATAAATAAGGTCTTAATATTTAAGGGGTAATGGCTCTCCTTAAGCGCTGCGGCTGCAGAAGAGATCAGGGGGCAAGGAGAATAAAAAACTAGAAAAATTTATATATGTTTAAACATAAACATATGTGCATGACAACAAAAACCATCACCATCACGCAAAGCGCATACCTGGCGCTCGCCGGCCACAAGAAGGGGGGCGAGAGCTTTTCTGAACTTATCAAGAGGAGCTTCTCGCAAAAGGGCGATGTCTGGAGATTTGCCGGGGCATGGAAGCATCTTGAAGAAAAAGCAATAGAAGATGTGAAGAAGGATATTGAGCGCATGACATCACAGCCCACAAAGCAGCTCCTAAAAAAACTAAGGGCACGCCCATGATCTGCCTGGATACTGATTTTATCATAGATTTTCTCAAGGAAAACCGCTCTGCCGTTGAGAAGCTGAAAAAGATTGGCGATGAGGAATTATGCTCAACAGAAGTGAATTATGCGGAATTACTCACTGGGGTCTTCCTAAGAAAAGAGATCTCTGAAAAAGAATTGCAGGCAGCCCAGGGCTTTTTCTTTAGCATCCGGGTATTGCCTCTTGAGCACGAGGGGGCATATCGCGCAGCGCAGATTGCCGGCGGGCTGTCAAGACAGGGCTCCACCATTAATTTCAATGACTGCCTCATCGCAGGGATATGCCTCGCAAACAACTGTTCCATCCTGACGGGGAACACCAAGCACTTTTCTAGGGTAAAAGATATGAGGGTAGAGACATACTAATTCTGCCGATGCATTGCGCGCATTAAGATTCCTTGGGAGATTTCATGGGCCGTCTTTATTGAGCAGCGAGGTGGAGCAAAATTATACGCACTGAGAACGGCTCTGTAGAAAGTCTCGCTCCGCTCGGGGCAGCATCGGCTCGCTATTCGCTTCTTGATCTGATTTCGACCCCTCCCCGTAGGGGGCGTCCCCCTGTCGAATCGTTTCTGTTCTCGCCTTTGCCGCTCACGATGTGATGCTGCCCTTCACTTTCTACTGAGCCACTGAGAACATCACGTTTAAATAGAAGCTATGCACTCTTCTATACATGGAACTAACAGTTGTTTTGGAGCCACAAAAGGAAGGGGGTTTTACGGTGTATGCGCCATCATTACTTGGCTGTATTTCTCAGGGAGAAACGAAACAAGAAGCATTGAAAAACATAAAGGAAGCCATAGAATTGTATGGAGTTGATTAAGAAATCTTCATATTCTCATCTCTAATCTTTTTGAGCTCGAGAAAAATTCTTTCTCTATGATTCCTAGAATCAAAAATAATGAATACGGCAATTGTAGAAAATATCCCTGCAACTATTATAGTCGGAAGAGCAAATCTTAAAATGTAATATTTGTTATAAAGAACTATGTCACTTTGAGCTAATCCTATGAATATTCCTATCATTCCTAACAAAAAAGTAGGAACTAAACTCGCACATCCCTCAAAAGTTGAATGGGCTCTAGAAAGATATCTTTGGAAATTTAACTCTAATAGTTTTGTATTAATTTCCCAGGTATCCTTATTCTTTTTTAGTTTGACCATTTGTAATTTTAAATAAGATGGTTATTGAAAATATCAACAATAATAATTCTATGGCAATTAATAGTAAATAAAAAACATTGAAGGAAGCTATAAGATAAAAGATAAAAAATACTAAAAAAAGCATACTGAAGGAACTGAGAATGGATAGAAAAACTAAATTTGTTTTTGAATATTCGAATTTATCAAGCATTGCAGGAGGCATCCTCATAGCCTTGATTGTATGCGTCTTCTTTAGTTGAAAAAGAAACAAAAACACGATCAGAAGATATTTCCCTTATATCGCAGTGTTTTAAATCATATACTAATTTAGGGTTAGAGTTGATATTACCAACATAACGATTTTCAGCAGTTATTTTTATTGAACCGAAAACCCCTACAGTAAGAACTACTATTACTAATCCTGCGATGATTAATGTCTCTATTTGCCCCCTCTTATTTAACATCACACGCCCACTTTAAGAGGATTGTTTCCATGTTATTAAACAATTTAGTGTTTGTAGTATCTATATTGAGTATACATTTTAGTATACTAATCTATTAACTCCTATATAAATAATTCGTTTTTAGGTGACGCTAACTTAACAGCTCACAAACATTTTAATAGGAACGGCCAGGATTGGAGGGGATGAAGCATAGTTCGCAAATCACCCTCATATTGGTTGTGGTGTTTCTGCTTTCCCAGGTTGTTGGATTGCTGATTGTGGACAAATACATTGACCACACAACCTCTGCGGAACTGGGAAAAACGACCTTCAAAGAGCTCCCCTACCATTTCGAGCGGCCGCCTGTTGAGAATTCGTCCACATCCTTTATTCCCATCGCAATCGCGCTTCTCATAGGCACGCTCCTTGTGCTATGGCTAATTACCCTCAATAAGCCCTGGATCCTTCGGGGATGGCTCTTTTTAGTGGTCGTCTTGATGCTCTCGTTTGCCTTTGCGGCATTCATCCACCCGATGATCGCGCTTGGGCTTGCAATCGCTGTTTCACTCTGGAAGATGTTTCGCCCAAATATTTTTGTCCACAATATCTCGGAGCTGTTCATCTATGGAGGGCTTGCGGCATTCTTCGTTCCCTCGCTCAATGTGTTTGCCGCGCTGATGCTTCTGCTCTTCATCTCCCTCTATGACGTGATTGCGGTGTGGCACACAAAGCATATGGTGAAGTTGGCAAAGTTTCAGACGGAGGCGAAGATGTTTGCCGGACTATTCATCCCCTACGGGAAAGGCGGGATGCCTTCGGGAGGAATACCAATACCTGAAAAAACAATTAAAAAATCCATTGGCGGATCATCTTCAAAAAAAGCAAAGAAAGATAGCGGCCAAGCCATGAAAGGAGGGGCAGCCAGAGGAAGGGTTGCAATCCTAGGAGGAGGAGACATGGGATTCCCGCTCATCTTTGCGGGCGTTGTGATGAAGGAGGCCGCGCTTCATATGCCCCACCTGAGCGCATTTCTCAATGTGCTTATCATTCCTGCCTGCGCTGCTGTTGCGCTTTACCTCCTTCTTGTGATGGGAAAGAAAGATCGGTTTTATCCTGCGATGCCGTTTCTTTCTGCTGGGTGTTTGGTTGGGTATGGGGTGTTTTTACTTCTTTGATTTTGTGATTTTCATCTTTGTTCAAATGATATATGCAGCAATCATTTTATATTTGGGGACTAACCATATCATGCCTTGACCTGAAAGGGAAACCACCTTGCGTGGGAGTACTAAGGGGCTATGTGCTTAGGCACTAAGGGTCTTTAGGATTGAGTCCACACCCCCAACCAATCCAGGCATGTCATTTTCTTACTAAGAAAAATGCCAAAAAGAAACAATTAAATATAAAGCAGTCCGCCAGAGAAGCATGGCAACGGAGATTGAGCACCTTCACAAGGACATTGAAGACATCAAAAAGAACATTACCTTCATAAAAGATATACTCATGGAAGGATATGAACTGAGTGATGATGCCAAAAAACAGCTCAGGATTGCCGGGAAGACTCCGCGTTCAGAGTATATCGGGCACGAGGAAGTTCGGAAATTGTTGTGATGACCTACCAAGTAAAGTGGCATCCCTAAGCGTTTAAAATCGTCAAAAGACTTTCTCGGCACCTGATTGAGCGTATCGTACTGAAGCTTGATGAGGTTGCAAAGGATCCGTTTAGATTTCTTGAGCATTTTGAGGGAGAGAATGTGCAGAAGCTAAGGATCGGAGACTATCGCGCGCTGATTGAGGTGGATACTTCACAAAAACTCCTGCTTGTGAAGGTCTTTGACCACCGTTCAAGGATCTATAAGAGAAACGATTGACTATTCAAGCGCCATCGGCAATTCGTTTTTCTTGATGTACTGGAACGCGGTGTGGGATGCGATGACACCCTCTGCAACTCCTGTGATGAGCTGCTTGAAGCCGGAATCCACGACATCGCCCGCGGCAAACATACCGGGAATATTTGTCTCTGAATCCCTGTTGATTACAATCTCATTCTTCTCATTGATGGCTACACCCATTTTTCTTGCTAGGTCTGAAAGCGGGATGTGGCCGATCGCGCCAAAGACCCCGTCCATCTTCAGCTCATTCTGGCCGTTGCAAGGATTGTCGAGTGCAATGGAGGTCACAAATTTATCCCCCTTAATCTCCACCACGTTAGTCCGATTCACGACGGCTATCTTGCTGTTCTTCTCGATGAGCTTTCCGTTGTGCGGCTCAGGGCGGATCTGCTCACCGCGATAGATAATATAGACCTTGCTTGCATGCTGCGCGAGGAATAATGCCTCTTTTGCCGCGCTGTCCGAGCCGCCAACGACGCAGACAACTTTTCCGCTGAATACCGGGCCATCGCATAGCGCGCAGTAATGCACACCCTTGTTCTTGAATGTGTCAGCCCCTTTCATCTGAAGCTCCTTCCATTTCGCGCCTGTTGCAAAGAGGATTGTCGCCGCGCTGTAGGTTTGGCCTTCTTCAGTTTTGATTTGAAAGAACTGCCCTTCTTTTTTTATCTCAATGGCGCGCTCTTCCTTGACTGTGACCTGAGGATAGCTCTTTGCATGCTCCTCAATCTTCTGCGCAAGCTCGGTTCCGGTGAGGCGGATGAAGCCGGGGTAGTTCTCAACGACATCGGTCAATGTGATGACTCCCCCAATAGGCAATTCTGAGCCGCAGGATGCTCCCAAGACCAAGGTCTTTAGGTTCATTCTCGCGGCATACATGGCTGCTGAGAGGCCGGTTCCTCCTGCCCCGATGATTAGGAAGTCGTAGTGGTTTTCTTTGTTCTTGATGGTCATGCATGTTCACCTTATTTGATTGTTTATTGGCTTTTTCCCGTCTATTGTTTAGTAGGGAGCAGTGGGCTAAAATGGGAGCTTAAAAAGGTTATTACTATTTGGCTAAGCCAACTTAAGCGGGAAAACATCCAATTCCCCTTAGGGCATTCAATTCTCCAACACACAATACTTGACTTAGCCCATTGAAGGAAAACTTCTTCTCCTGCAAAGCATTTTTCTTATTATGGCAGGTAAAAGGGCCATCAAAAGCGTTCTTTTGTATTTCAAACTGTACTTCTTGACATAGAGAATCATCGCTAAGATGTTCATAATCCCCCTGTTGCTGTGATTTTATGTGCTCTGTCCCGAATCTCGCTAACGCTTCGGGCAGCGCCAGGTTCGCTCATAGATGCTGCAACAGAAATGCGGCGCCTCCCAGTAAGGGGCACTTGGAAACAAGTTTCCGGTGCCCATCGCTCTGCTCTGGGCATCACCCCCCCATTGGTTGTCGCAATCGACTTGCCGCTCACAAAAGAGGCGCTGCCTTCATTCGGGACAGAGCAGATTTTATGCCAATTTTTCTAAATGTTACCTCCTATAAAAATAAACCTTCTTATCCCGTTCTCGAAACACCACATCAAAATGCTTGAACACCACATTTCTTCCCAGGATAATCGGGAAATTATCAACAGCTTCATTGTAAGGGGTGATAATCCAATACACGGGAACATTAAGCAATTCATCCCCTATCCACATTTTTAGGTGCAGTGGATACGCTTGAGATTTCTTGCCGCCTAACCCCGTCAAATCAGTGGGCTCCCCTTCCAAATCATCTTCAGTGACACCAAAGAACTTGCCCCATGGCTCAAGATAACAAATAGTCTTATCAGATCCCGTGTCAATAAGCGCAGGCATGGACTTATGCTTCTGGTTTATGCTCACAAGTGCCATTGGCCGAGAAACGTATTCTTTGTTCTTCCCGACATTTATTTCAACATCTTGATAAGGGAATACTATAGGTGTCTGCTTAGAATAATCAAGCATCCTAAACTACCATGACACTCCTGTTTTTTGGGACAGTAATGATTGAAACGTCCCTATTGCCAAGGTAAGTCATTTTTGAGTATTGTTGCACGACTTTTGCGGCACTCTTGTCCTTAAAGGCAATTTTTCCATCAACAACAAGAAGAGTCTGGCCTGGGTGCTTGTCCATCTTAAAGGAGTTGAAGAACTGCAAATTTGTCTTGCTCTTTAGTTGTTTTTGTTTTGCCATAGTGCGTCCTTCCTTGCTACCAATTATCCCCTTAACCCTTAAAAACCTTTCTAGTCCTTGGCTAAGTCAACTTAAGTGGGAAAACATCCAATTCCCCTTAGGGTATTCAATTCTCCAACACACAATACTTGACTTAGCCTGCTGTGCGAAAAATATATAAGCCCTCCGAGGAGGACTAGCCCCATGGGGCTTTTTGACAATATCCTTCGCAGCGACCAGACCCTTGTGCGCAATGAGGAGGCGCTGGGCTATGAGTTCCTTCCCAAGATGCTGCCACACCGCGAGCTTGAGCAGCGAAAGGTAGCGGCTGCGATCCAGCCCCTGTTTTTGGAAAAGACCGGGAAAAATGTGTTCATCTTCGGAAGCCCGGGCATTGGAAAGACAGCTGCCGCGCGAGCAGTGCTTCGGGAGCTTGATGATAAGACTGATGATATTATCACCATCTACATTAACTGCTGGAACAAAAACACCACATTCAAGATTCTGCTTGAGATGTGCGACACCCTCGACTTCAAGTTCACACAGAACAAGAGGACGGAGGAGCTGTTCAAGATTGTGAAGCAGCTATTGAACCGCAAATCAGCGGTGTTTGTCTTTGATGAGATAGACAAGGCAGAGGATTTTGACTTCCTCTACAGCATTATTGAGGAGATTTATAAGAAATCCATCATCCTCGTGACAAATTACAAGGACTGGCTCACTGATCTTGATTTGCGCATCAAATCCCGGCTGCTTGCGGAGATGATTGAATTTAAGGAGTACACGCCTGCGGAGACAAGGGACATTCTTGATGAGCGGAAGAAGGCAGCATTCTATCCGAACGTGTGGGAGCAAGACGCGTTTGATTCCATTGTGAACAAGACCGCACACATCAAGGACATACGCACAGGAATTCACCTCATGAAGGAATCCTGCGTGATTGCGGAATCCAAGTCCTCCAAAAAAATCACGCTGCCTCACGCGCAGGAGGCGATTTCGAAGGTTGATTTGTTCCATGCAAACTCCCCTAATGCGCTTGAGGATGATGAGCAGGGGGTATTGAATGTGATAAAAGAGAATTCAGGGAAGAAAATCGGGGAGCTGTTTGAAATCTACCAGAAGCTAGGCGGAAAGCAGGTCTATAAGACGTTCCAGCGGCGCATCGAGAAACTTGAAAAAGGCAAGTTCATCGCCTGCGAGAAGACAGAAGGTGGGAAGGAGGGCAATACCACGATTGTGAAGTATGGTCAGGCGAGGAAGCTGACGGAGTTCTGACTTGTCTAGGTCTATTTTTACATATTAAAGACTAATTTTTCAATTGAGAATTTCAAACGAAGAAAAGCTCTCCTTGCAATCTTTCATCTTTTCAATCCTAATCTTCTCCACTTTCGAGGCGCCTGGGTTTGCCCTGATGAATCGGAAAAGCTTTGCAACCTGCTCCTCGACCCCTTGCACGACGAGTTCAACATCCCCGTTCCCGAGGTTCTTCACATAGCCAAAGATGCCCAATTCATTCGCTTTCCCAAGCACATTCGCGCGGAAATAGACGCCCTGCACCTTCCCACTAATGGCAATTTTCAATGTTTTCATGGTTTTTATTCAATGCATTTCTTTGGACAATGGGCATAATCGGGGAGGGTATTTCATGAGTGCGCTTTAGGTGAGTTCTATGCCCTCCACGCACCCTTGTCCCTTAATCTTGTTGCGCACCGGGGGCTTTTAGCCTTCCTTTCCATCAGAAACTCGGTGAGTTTCTGGGGTCCCGGAGGATTTGCCTCCGAGGACTTTTGGTGCAGTTTTTCTTTGCCGACCATAGGGAAGGGAAAGAAAAGATGCCACTGGACACTGGACATCCGCTCGGACGGACTATATAAAGAGTTCGCGCCATGAATAGCCAGTGAGATACGGCAGGGAACACGTCTCCCCCCAAACCGTTCCCTGCCTAGCATCCCACACTAAAAAAATGAGGTGATTGAAATGGACACAAGCAAGGAAACAATTGAGAAGCTCTTTACTGAGCAGATGATGATGGTAACACGCGAAACGAATAGGAAGCTTCGCTCATTTGAGCGCCAGTTCACCCTGGGCGCCGCATGAGGCCTTCCTCATTTTATCGGGAAGAGACAGATTCCTTCGCTCTTGAGAAGAGACGCAGCATGAGCATGATTGAGCGTGCGATTGCTGCGAAGTGCAAGGGATGGATGCAGTGCTGATTATCTTGAAGCGAAATTCTTTTAGAGAGTTTTTTATAACAGGCCGCACGGGGATACATGAGATTTATTTATTCCCACCATTGGACTCGCAAAAGGGAAGTTAGGAGATACATCACGGATGATTTGCTTGAGTATGCCATTTTGCACTCAAATGAATTGCGGGACAGGCATTGGCCCGATGCCTCTAATGCAGTCTGCCGCGTTCCCCTATGGGTAGGATTTTGAAAGTAGTGTATAAAAGAGCAGATAAAGGCGCCATAAAAATTATTACTGCATTTTGGCTTGATTAAAATGGATGACATCTGGTACGACAAGGAAGAAGGTGTCTTGAACATCGAATTGAAGAAAAAAGACTGTTGGAAAACTATCGAATTACCGGGTGGCATCAATATGGACATAGCCAAAGATGGAGCCATCATGGGCATAGAAATCCTGAGGGCAAGCTAGGTCTTTTCAGGTGATTTCAAGAAAGTCATCAAACAAGCCAAACCATTGGTTGCCAAGTAATGAAGGCCTATTGGCTGATTTTTCCCCAACAAAAACTATTTATACGCTTAGTAAACACTTCTTGGCATGAATGTATTGAGCAGGCAGGAATTCGAAGCGGCGAAAGAGGATCTCTACGAGCAGATCATGAATGGAGCGGTATTCATCTACCCAACCGACACCATCTACGGAATCGGCTGCGATGCGAGGAACCCTGCCGCAGTTAAAAAAATCAGGCGGCTAAAAGGCCGAAAAGATGCTCCGTTTTCAATCATCGCGCCATCAAAGGGGTGGGTCAGGTCGTGCTGTGAAGTTGGCAAGGAAGCGGAAGTGTGGCTAGGGAAGCTTCCCGGCCCATTGACGCTGATTCTGCGAAAAAAAGGTAAGTGCGTGGCAAAGGAAGTGACGCCTGGCCTTTCTACTCTTGGCGTTCGGATGCCTAGGCACTGGTTCCTTGCGCATGCGGAAGAGCTTGACATTCCAATCGTGACGACTTCTGCGAACAAGCACGGCGAGCAGTACATGACTTCCCTTGAGAGCCTGGATGATGATATCAAGATAGGGGTGGATTTTATCATTTATGAAGGGGAAAAGAACGGCAAGCCAAGCAAGCTTATCGACTTAAGCGATAGCTTTAAAATCATTGAGCGCTAGCCAATTCTCATGGATAAAAAACTCAGAATACTTGCTTCCTCCGACATCCATGGGGATTCCCGAGCGGCAGAGCGCCTTGCTGCGCAGGCGGAAGATGAAAATGTGGATCTCGTTGTTTTGTGCGGGGACCTGACGTTTCAGGAAAGCTCAACTGATGGCATTATCGGGCCATTTGTGAAGCGCAAGAAGAAAGTCCTATTGATACCCGGCAACCATGAGACTGTCGCCACCGCTGATTTTCTTGCGGAAGTCTATGGGGCGACTAATCTGCACGGCTACTCGGTGATGTATAAGGGCGTCGGCCTCTTTGGCTGCGGAGGCGCGAACATCGGGCTGCACCAGCTTGGAGAGGGCGAAATCCTTGAGCTGCTGAAGAAAGGGCATGACCGGGTCAAGGATGCGAAGAAGACTATCATGGTGACGCATGTGCATCCTACGGGCTCGCTCTCTGAGAAATTTTCCGGATTCTTCCCTGGAAGCGAAGGGGTGAGGGAAGCGATTCGGAAATTCAAGCCGGACATACTCCTCTGCGGCCATGTGCATGAAGCAGAGGGCATAGAGGAAATGATTGGAAAGACTAAGGTGTTCAATGTGGGGAAGAAGGGCAGGATTTTTGAGATTTAACGAATCGTACTATCAGTAGAATTCAATCTCCGGCTTTCTTGAAGAGGAGTATCCGACTACTTCACTATTCTCTTCCTTATCTTCTTCCTTCCCCCTTTCTTTCTGCCCCGGCACATCCTCCTTGGTGAAGAGGTCGCTGAAAAGATCGGCATCTGATTTTTTTGCATCTTGCACTGGAGCTAATTCTGGGATAATGACATAGGAGGATTCCTGTGATTGTGAGCCTTGGGAAACGGGTAGATCCTGGAAGAGGTTTGCAAAAGGGGCCATCTCTGCCTGAGATGACTGCTCAAGTGGTACATTACTCACAAGCTGCTTCTCCCCTACCAGGTGCTGGAGCATGGCGATGACCTTCCTAATGTCGTCATGAGAATCGTGCCTGGTGTCAACGGAGAGGATCATGGTGTTTTTTTTGATGAATATTGGCTTAAATACTTTTTTGTTTTTGGAATTGATATTGATATTTTTTGATTTTGTTCATGTGAAAAGCCGCTGCCAGTTCATATAGACGTTCTGCGCTGTTTCCTCAATGGTCATGCCCTTTATTTCGGCAAGCTTCCTGTAGGATTCCACAACGAATGCTGGCTCGTTTGGCAGTTCTTTGAATGGGCTGAGGTAAGGGGAGTCGGTCTCACAGAAGAGCTGGGTTATGGGCACGGTTTTCGCGATATTCTGGAACTGCTGCGCACGCACAATGGAAGTTGGGAGAGTGAGAAACCACCCATTCTTCACTATGCGCTCCACCAGATTACTCTTTCCGCAAAAGCAGTGCATCACCACTTTTTTCGTGTCCGCATCTTCCATCATCTCGATGCAGTGCTGCTCTGCCTTGCGCGAATGGATGATGACTGGCTTATCAAGATCCTTTGCCAGGTCAAGCATTTTCCTGAAGTCATTTCTCTGCTCCCCGCTCTCGCCATTCATAAAATCAAGGCCAATCTCAGAAATCGCCACGATGTCTTTTTTGTGCTTTCTGATAAAGTCAATCTCTTCATCAGTATCATATTCGGAAAAGGTAAAAGTTTCATTTGTCCCTTCTTTGGCAATTTCCCTTCTTAGCGCATCCTTTGGGTAGAGTCCCATCGCGCATTCCACAATGTCATATTTTCTGGAAAGATCAAGGCAGATGCGATTTGTCTGCGGCGTTATGCCGCAAGTGATGATGTGGCGCACTCCTGCCATCCTCGCCCTCTCGATTGCGGATTCCATCTGCGGCAAAAGAGTTGGGTGGTCAAGATGGGAATGAATGTCAATATAGCTGGTCATTGTTTCCTGTAGAAAATCTGCACGACTTTAAAGCTTCCGAATTTCCTTACGGCATTCCTCATGATGCGCAGGTAGTTCCTTGGGGAGAAGAGCTGCTCAAGGGAATAGACAGAGAACAAGGCCGCTGCAAAGAGGAGCATTCCTCCGAAAATGACGTTTCCTGTTGGCTCTTCTTTTAGTATCCAAAATGAAAGCAGAATGGTGATGACCTGGTTGAGAAGCAGCAACAGGCCAATGGTTGATGTCTTGAGGTCCCTTGAGACATAATTGATGATGGCATAGGGAATGATTGTGCTGAATACTGCAGTCACCAAGAGGAGGCCTATGGCGGAGAGAGGCAGGGAGATGATGGATTCATGGTTCCCATACATGAGGTAAATGGGAAAAAACAGGAGGGCGATGAAAATGAATGTCCAAAACGTCTGTCGCCAATACATCTCACGAGCGGCTGTGTAGCGGTTGAGCACAATGTATGCGGACCAGAGGATAGTTGAGAGAATCACCATGGCATCCCCGATGAGACTTCCTCCAAAGAATCCTCCGCTGTTTTGGAAGATGACAAGAGCCCCTATGAACGAAAGAGCGGTTGCGAAGATGTCTTTTCGTGTCACCGGCTCCTTGATGAAAAAGTGGGCAAGGATCAGGGTGAATACCGGATAGGCGAGGAAGAGAAAGACGGCGCGGTTCACGCTAATGTATGCGAAGGAGGCGAAAAATAGGTACATGTTCGAGACCACAAGGAGCGAGAGCATGAAGAGGCGGGCGAGCTGCGTTTTTGTGATGGTAAAAAATGACTTAAAGGTGTGGTGCGAGACCAGAAGCACCACGAGCGGGAAAAGGAGGATAACAATTAGGAAACGAAAGAAGAGAATTGCCGGAATGGAGAGGTATTCGGAGAGAATCTTTATGATGATAGGATTGATGCTAAAGCCAAGAGCGGCAATGAGCATGAGCCCGAGAGGGGAATTTTTCATTGAATTAGGCGCTACGCAGCTCCTTAAAAAACCTGCGGATAGTTCGCAATCTTTATTAACACTTCTTCGTTCTCATTTGATGATGGAAAAGGATGGAAAGAAAATAAAAATGAAAAGGAGAATGGTACTCGAACCTGTCAAAGATATTTCTATTGAAAACCAAACATTCGACAGCATGGCTAGGCAGATGCTTGAATCCGGGGGATTTTCAGCAAAGAAAGTCGGGCTGGGAGTGGACATTCTTGCTGAAATTTTCCAAAAAAAAGGATGCCTGCGGTTTTTGTCAATGCCTGCCGCTCCCATGTCCACCGGCATGCGCGGAGTCATCAGGCACCTTGTAAAGAATAAGATGGTGGATGTGGTTATAACCACCTGCGGATTTTTGGACCACGATGTGGCCCGCACGCTTAAGGACTACTATGCCGGCGATTTCATGATGGATGATGCGGAGCTTTTGAAAGAAGGGATTAACCGGCTTGGAAGCGTGCTTGTGCCCAATGAGTGCTATGGGGAAGTGATTGAGGAAGCGATTATGCCCCTACTTAAGGAGCTGTATGGAGGTGGGCATCGCGCAATCTCCACAAGGGATTTCTGCAACAAGCTCGGGGAGCACCTTGGGAAGAGCCCAAAGAGAGAAGAATCAGTGCTGTATTGGGCGCATAAGAACAATATCCCCCTATTCCTTCCCGCGCCGATGGATGGCAGCGTCGGATCTCAGGTGTGGATGTTCAACCAGAAGCAGCGGGATTTTACATTCGACATACTTGCAGATGAACGGGAACTTTCTGATCTTGTCTTCTCGGCAAAGAGCATGGCAGCGCTCATGATTGGAGGGGGGGTGTCGAAGCACCATGTAATCTGGTGGTCACAATTCAACGGCGGGCTTGATTATGCGGTCTATATCACAACAGCGGTTGAATATGACGGCTCGCTCTCAGGCGCGCAGACACGGGAAGCAATCTCCTGGGGCAAGCTCAAAGAGGAAGCAAAGCATGTTACCATTGAAGGCGAGGCCACGGTGCTTCTGCCGTTCATGATTGCAGCAGTTGTTGAGCGGCTCAATAAGAAAAAATAAAGCAGTCATTAAAAAACAAAAAAAAGAAGTAATAATATTTTCAGATCTTTTCAAAATCCGAAAGAGTGGAGTCAATATCTTCCAGGTCTTTGTCGGTGAGGTCTTTTTCCTCGCTCTCAACACCTGAAATGCCGCTGTCGATGGATGCTGGGGTGGCAGATTGGGGGGATTCAATTGGGGGCACTACTGCCGCTGGCTTCACTGCCTGTTTTTGGGAACAAGCGCCCAGCAAGAGCATCAGCGCTATCAAAGAAAATAAAATTGTCATTGTTTTTCTCATCATAACCCACCTCATTTTATTGGTATAAACGTGAATAAGCCGATATTTAGGGGGATATTATTTAAATGTTTTCAATGGAGCGGATGTATAACTGAATTTTTGCTGGAATTGAATATTTGGAAGGAATGAAAAAAAAGCGGGGAAAGAATGGAAATAATGGAAATAATGGAAATAAAAAAATAAGAAAATAAAAAAATAATTCTGCTTAGCCAGCTATCTTCGCATCGGCAGAAACTGAAGTACCAGCTGAGTCATCAGTTGACCCTGCTTGGGATTCGGCAACCGCTTCGGCCTCTGACTCGACTTCGACATCAACTTCCGCCTCTTCGTCCACTTCTATCTCGTGCCCGGCTGCCCGCGTTTTCTTGACTATTTCCGCAAGCTTGTCGTGCGCCTGCTTCAATGATTCACGCGCCTCTTTCAGAAGGGCCTGGCCTTCCTCGACAAGCTTCTTTGACCCATCCTTGCCTGTTGAGCCGGCAGCAGCATCAAACTTCTCCTGCGCCTGCTTGAATTTTTCCTTTGCAGAGGCAATAAGGGTGCTAAATTCACCAACTTCGGCGTCCACATCGACGTCTATGCCCTGCTCTTCCATCTTTGCAAGGGCGATATCAAGCTTTTTCTCGAGTATTGCCCCCTGATTCACCACACCCTCAACCCGGGCGGTGATTACACGCTCGGCAAACGCACGTGCCTTGAATTTGGCCTCTTCCCAAAGCGCCCTCAATTCTTTTGCCGCTGCCTTGAGCTCATCTATTGTGGTAGCCGCTTCTGCCTTCGCCTTTATGGCCCCCACATCCGCGATATGTGCATCAATTGCCGAAGTTATTTCCGCGGCTTTTTCTACAGAAAGATGCTCATTTTCCCCCACTTTTGCCTTGATGCGCTCCAGATGGGCAATAATGGTTTCGGCGGACTTTGCGAGCACTTCCTTGCCATGCTCTAGCGCCTTGGCGTCATTTCCTGAATCCACCGCATCCTTAAACTCATCCTTGGCCTGCTTGTATTTTTCCTTTGCAACTTCAAAGCGATTCTTTGCATCCTGGAAATTCTCCTTGAATTGCGCAATCTGCTCCTTTCTCAGTTCGCGCCTGTTAAGATCTTCAGCATTTCTTACTGCCTTGAATTCTGCCTTCTCAAGGCGCATCTCAAGCCGGGCTTTGTCCATCCCGGCAAAATTCTCCTGCTCTGCCCTTGACAGGGAAGCGAATTTCTCCATCATTTTTTCATCGAGCTGTGCAATCTTCTCCAGCTTCTTCCCTTCAAAGTGCGCAACCCTCCTGAGCTGATCATCATCTAGCTTGGCCATTTTTTCCATGTCCCCTTTTTTCAGTCCGCCAATCCTGTCGAGCTTTTCCTGATTGAGGCCTGAGAGCCGCTCCATGTGCTCCTGATTGAGCGCGGCAAGCTTTTCCTGTGTTTCGGCGTCTGCATTTGCGATACGATCAATATTCACATTACCCATTGCCTCAATGCGCCGCAGCTTCTCGGGATCCATCTGCTTTAGGCGATCGATATTGGCTTCCCTCCTGTCCTCAAAGCGGCCTTTGATGTCCTCTTTTTTGTCCATTAGGTCTTCTCTTTTTTCTTGTACATCTTCACGGGCATCTCGGACGTTTTCTCCCCTGTCCATCGTAGCCCCTTTCCTATCGGTTGCTGATTCGCGCTTAATTTGGGAGTTTTCCTTTCTCTCCATCTCGCTTCTCACTTGCGCAGGATCACGCCCAACGTTTTGAATATCGCCATTCCCATCAGGATTAGGACTTGCCTTACTCTCGGTCTCCTGCTTTACATCAGTTGATCCTTGCGCATCCTGTGCTATTGCTAATGGGAGAACGCTGAGCATCAGCAAAACAACCATCGTCATCGTCATCAATTTTTTCATTGCGTTCACCTTTTGATGTCCCTGCTCGGGCATTTATTAGCTGTAGTAGCGAATTATGCTTGTTTTGGCGAAGGTTATATATAAATATTAGTTCCCTTGCGCCCTTGGGGAAGTTGAAGAGCAATCAATTGGACTGTGAAGGACGATTAAAACGGCAGAGGATATCAGGAAAATGAAAGGAAAAGAGAAGATAGCCATGCTCACGTGCTATGATGCCACGATGGCTGAACATATGCGGGAATTTGTTGATTTGATATTGGTTGGTGATTCCTTTGGCATGGTGGTCTTGGGGTATGAGAACACCACAAAGGTCTCTATGCAGGATATGATCCTTGCGACCGCGGCTGTTGCTCGGGGAGCAATGGATTGTCTCATTGTCGGGGATCTTCCCCTTGGCTCGTATGAATGCGAAACAGACGCACTGGAGAATTCTAAATTGCTCCTTGATGTGGGGGCGAAAGCCATTAAGATTGAAAGAAAGCCGGAGATTGCAGCGTTTTTGGCTCGGCATGGCATTGCTGTCATGGGGCACATTGGATTGACTCCTCAGACGATTACAGATTTTAAAGTGCAGGGAAAGAATGATGAAGATGCCGCGCGGCAACTAATCGAAGCAAAGCAGATGGATGAGGCGGGGTGCTTCTCGCTTGTCTTGGAATGCATCCCTGAAGGGCTTGCGAAGAAAATCACCTCATCAATCTCTATCCCTACCATCGGCATCGGCGCGGGAGTGCATTGCGACGGCCAGGTGCTGGTGAGCTACGACATGCTTGGCATTTATGAGAAATTCAAGCCGAAGTTTGTGAAAAGATACGCCGAGCTTGGGGGGGAGATGAGGAAGGCCTTTCGCAACTATCGCGATGAGGTGAAGGAGGGAAAGTTTCCTGATGACTCGCATAGCTTTCATTGATTCATTATTTTAGCATGGGGGTTAATCATTAAAAATAATAGCATTAAAATCAAATGTAAAGCGAGAATCATGGACAAAAAAATATTCAATAAGAAAACCATCGTAATTGGCATCACCGGCGGAATCGCCGCCTATAAGGTCATTGACATCGTAAAGTCCATGCGGAGGTTGGGCGCTAAGGTGCATGTCATCATGACCGAGCATGCTACGAGGCTGGTTGACCCAAAGGACTTTGAAGTTGCTTCTGGTAATGAAGTATCTCAATCACTCTTCCACCAATCCATTGATTATCGCGCATATATCAAAAAGAACAAGCCGATTAGGCATATCTCTCTTGCGGATATCGCCGATCTATTCTTAGTTTGTCCGGCTACCGCGAATGTGATTGGCAAGGTCGCCCATGGCATCTGCGATGATCTTTTGACTACCTCTATTTCCGCGACTGCGGCTCCTGTGCTCTTCTGCCCTGCGATGAATGTGAAGATGTGGCACAATCCGTTTGTTGCGGAGAATGTGAAAAGACTGCAGAAGGAAGGGTATCACTTTGTCGATCCGGAATATGGGGAGCTTGCCTGCGGCTACAATGGTGTGGGGCGGCTTGCAAAGGGAGAGAAGATCCTTGAGAGGGCTGCGCTACTTCTCAAGAAACGCTCTGACTTTCGGGGGAAAAAAGTTATCGTGACCGCGGGGGCGACTTCAGAGCCAATTGATCCGGTGCGAGTCATCACGAATAGAAGCTCAGGGAAGATGGGAGTTGCGATTGCTGAGCAGGCATATCTTCGCGGGGCTGATGTTATTCTCATCAAGGGCGCGCATGCGGTTGATATAAGGTATCCACTTGATGAGAGGAAGATAATTACGGCCAAAGATCTCCATGACTCCATTATTGATGCGCTCAAACATGCTGACATTGTCATCCATGCCGCCGCGGTGTCTGACTTCACGGTCAATTCCGCTGCCGGAAAAATCAGGAGCACAGATCCTCTTCACCTGGAATTGCTGCCCACCACCAAGATACTTGAGAACATCAAGAAATGGAAGAAGAAAGTGTTTCTTGTGGGTTTCAAGGCAGAGCACGGCCTTTCGCAAAAAGAGATTGTGGAGAGGGCCCATGAACTCCTCAGGAGCGCGAATGCCGATCTCATCGTAGCGAATGATGTGGGGAAGCAGGGGAGGGGGTTTGATGTTGATACCAATGAGGTGTTTATCGTAGATGGAAAGAAAAGAGTGAAGCATATTGCCCTCGCAGACAAACGCATTGTTGCCGATAGGATTCTTGATGCCGTGGTGAAGCGGCTATGAAGAGAGCAACCGCCTGGGCTCCGGGAAACATCAGCTGCACCTTCCAGGTTTGCCCGGGAAGGACTGCACAAACAAGCGGCTCGCGTGGATTGGGTTTTACCATTGATAAGGGCGCTTCTGTTTGGGTGAGCGAAGGGGACTCCAATACTGCCTATTACAATAAACAAAAAATTAATTTTCAAACAGTGGAATTGGTCATTAAAAAATTGACAAAGAAAAAAATAAGGGTTGAAATCTCCTCTCCATTGCCATTGGGCGCCGGCTTTGGCATGAGCGGGGCTTCTGCATTGGCCACTGCATACGCGCTGAACAAGCTGCTGAATCTGGATATGGAGAAGAAAGAGCTTGCGATGATAGCGCACTGCGCGGAAGTTGAGGCAGGGAGCGGGCTTGGGGATGTGGTGAACCAGTTTTACGGCGGCTTTTTGGCCAAGTTTGAGCCGAGCTGGAAGTTTCGGGTAAAAAGAATTAAAATGGAGGGAAAGAAAGTCTTTTGCAAGTTTTTCAGCAAGATTAGCACCAAAAAAATCATCACCAATCGGAAGAAGAGAAACATAATTAATATTGCCGGGAAAAAGGCATTGTCTTCACTAGGAAAAATGATGAAACGAAAAAAGAAACCATTATTTGCAGAGCTTATTGCCCTCTCAAAAACGTTTGCTTTGGAAAGCGGGCTGTTGTCTGACACAAGAGTTTTGAGCATAATTGAAGGCATTGAGGGAAGAAATGGGCATGCGTCAATGATCATGCTTGGAAACTCTGTCTTCTCCGATAGGCCCTTTCCGGGGTCAATGATTGTGAAAATCTCAAACAAAGGTGCGCTCTGATGAGTGTTCCACAATCCCATCCACGCCGTGCCTCGCTTATGACCAGGGAGAAGATTGAGGAAGGGGTGCGAAGAGGAATCACCTCGCTTGGAGGTCTTGTTGCGCATGGCAGGGGGGAGGCGTTTGACTACCTTCTTGGCGAGACGACGCAGCCATTCGCAAAAAAATCAATTGAAGCCGCTAGTGCTCTGCTGCTTCTTGCAAGGCATCCGGTGATTTCAGTCAATGGGAATGCGGCTGCTCTCTGTTCAGGAGAATTAGTGCGATTATCCATACTTCTTAACTGTCCATTGGAAGTCAATATTTTCCATGCCTCCAAAAAAAGAGAACAGGCCATTGCCGATCATCTGGAAAAACATGGTGCGAATAATGTTCTGCTGCCTCAGAAGAGTTTTACACTGAAATACCTTGAATCCAACAGGAGGTTTGTGAATGAGAAAGGGATTTATTCCTCTGATGCAGTCTTTGTCCCGCTTGAGGATGGCGATCGCGCTTCGGCGCTGATTGGGAACGGGAAGAAGGTCATCACCATCGATCTCAATCCCTTATCCCGGACCGCAAAAACTGCGACGGTGACGATTGTGGATAATATCATCAGGGCACTGCCATTACTCAATGAGGGCATTAGATCATTACAAAAGAAAAATAAAAATCATTGGATAAGAATAATCAAAAATTATGACAACCGAAAAATATTGAAATTGGCTGCTAGGAAAATCAGAAATGCAGGATAAGATTTTGCCACTGATTATCCCTTTAGGATGTGCGGCAAAATG
The DNA here is from genome assembly GCA_964438385.1 of uncultured Methanosarcinales archaeon. Classification (GTDB taxonomy): domain Archaea; phylum Nanobdellota; class Nanobdellia; order Woesearchaeales; family GW2011-AR4; genus GW2011-AR11. The sequence continues at coordinate 24,307 of CAYTKI010000009.1, forward strand.
TCGCGCATGTCCTTGGTGTCGATCGAGATGTCCGCCGCATCCTTCACTTCCTGATATCCTGAATTCAGTGCTATCCCCAAGCCCGCGAGCTGCAGGACATGGAGGTCGTTTAGGTAATCTCCAATAAAGACCGTCTTTTCCAGAGGGATGTTTTCTTTTTTGGCAATCATTCTCAGCGCGCTCGCCTTGTGCTCAATATCATAGGGGGTGGCATCAACGCCGCAAATGACTCCCCGCTCATCGAAGAGGAGCCGGCTGAGGTAGATGTCATCAAAAAGCCGATCGCAGTCAGGGAGAAAGCGCTCGAGCATGACATTGAGGGATCCGGAGATGACTGCGAGCTTCATGCCATGGCTTTTGAGTTCGCCAAGCGCCTCCCTTGACCCCTGGAGCAGCTTGATATTATGGCTGTCGATTGCGTCAAAGAAATCCTGCCTGGTAACCCTGCGCTCTTTCCATAATTCCACATCGTGCTCTGCCCACTGCTTGTAAGTCAGATCGCCTTTCATGAATGCTTTCCTTGCGGCATCCCTTCTGCCCTTGTCAATCCCAAAATGATCGTGGAAGAGCTGCCAGGAAAACTTGACGTTCTCGATAAGCGTGCCATCGACGTCAAAGCAGACGAGCCCATATTTCATGGTTTTTGGATCTTATTGCCATTGAAAAAGATTGGCATTATTTTGTGGATATGCTGCCATCAAAAAGGTTTATATACGACCCAAAATGCCACTCCGAAGGTGAGCATATGCCTATTGTAGGATTCGGACTGACAAAGATTATCGCGGAAAAGACTGGCCAGATAAAAGGAAAAGTTGACATCAAGAACAATGTCAGCGTGAAAGACGTTCGGCCAGCGGACATCTCGCTTGGAAAAGAGAAGAACAACGCCGCAAAATTCGTCTTTGAGTTCTCATCATCTTATGAACCTGGCATCGGCAAGATTCTCTTCGAGGGGGAAGTGCTTTACATGGAAGATCCGGCAAAAATCAAGGAAATCCTCGATTCATGGAAGAAAGGGCAGAAAGTGGCGCAGGAGATTATGGCTCCGGTGCTGAACAGCATCCTCAACAAGTGCAATGTGCAGGCGCTCATCCTGAGCCAGGACATCAATTTGCCCCCCCCTATCCCCCTGCCCAAGGTCCAAATCTCGCGGCCAATGCCTGCGCCCCCGGATAAGCCAGAGCGGCAAGAGAAGAAAAAATAGCTGTAATGGAGAACAATAGTTCTTAATGAAATTTGCATTGTTCTCCAAATATAGTGGAGTTTATTGATTATTAATTATTTATGCACTCCACTATAAATTCTTTATCAAAAGGTTTAAAATACCAAGGAAAGATAGGGAACATACTTTTGAAGAACCATGGCAAGCAAAGAACTTAGGCTGAAGGTCGCGGAAGCCATTCAGGATGATGTCAACAAGGGCATTGTGCGCATAGATTCCAACCTGCTTGCTGAGATTGGCCTCAAGCCAGGCGGGATTGTGGAGCTTGAGGGCGAGAGGAAGACTGTTGCCATCGCAGACCGCTCCTATCCAGGAGATATTGAACTTGGCATTATCCGCATGGACGGGATTGTGCGAAAGAACGCAAAGACAGGTATTGGGGAAATTGTCGCTATCCGGCCCGTGCAGGTGAAGGAAGCAAAGAAAGTAACTATTGCGCCATCACGCAAGGGGATACTGATAAAGGCATCTCCTGCCATCTTCAAGTCAGGACTCTTGGGAAGATCAATGGTTAAGGGCGATATTGTTGCGCTTGGCGGCACCAGGAGAAGAAGAACAACAATGATGGATAACCCTTTCTTTGAGGATGTCTTCTCCATTCTTGATGAGAGCATGATGGGCATCGGCTTTGCGGACATCAAGTTTGTCGTCGTTGACACCCAGCCCAAGCAGCCAGTCATTGTCACTGAAAATACCGAAGTTGAGTATCGCGCTGAAGCAGTTGAGGTCGCAGATGATGCTGCGCCAGACACCACCTACGAGGACATCGGAGGCCTTGAGGATGAAATCAAGAAGATTCGGGAGATGGTCGAGCTGCCGCTTAAGCATCCTGAGATTTTTGAGCGACTCGGCATTGAAGCCCCAAAAGGTGTTCTGCTGCATGGCCCTCCGGGCACTGGAAAGACCCTTGTTGCGAAAGCCGTCGCTAATGAGACAAACGCGCATTTCATCCTTATCAACGGTCCGGAGATCATGAGCAAATATTATGGCCAAAGCGAGGAGAACATCCGCAAGAAATTCGAGGAGGCGGAGAAGAACGCCCCTTCCATCATCTTCATCGATGAAGTGGATGCCATCGCCTCAAAACGGGAAGAGACGCGCGGGGAAGTTGAGCGAAGGGTTGTCGCGCAGCTCCTTGCGCTGATGGACGGGCTCAATGCGCGCGGAAAGGTCGTTGTCATCGCCGCAACGAATGTGCCAAACATCCTGGATCCGGCACTTCGAAGGCCGGGGCGGTTCGATCGGGAAATAGAAATTGGCGTTCCCTCCAAAGAAGGACGGCTTAACATCCTCAAGATCCATACCAGATACATGCCGCTTGCAAAGAACGTGAACCTCAAAGAGATGGCAGGGATCACCCATGGGTTTGTTGGCGCAGATTTGTCCTCATTGGCAAAAGAAGCGGCGATGATTGTGTTGCGCAGGATACTTCCGGAACTAAAGCTCAAGGAAGATGAGCCCATCCCAAAGGAAATCCTGGAGAAGCTCAAGATTACGATGGGAGATTTCAAGGACGCCCTCAAGGTTGTGAGGCCCTCTGCGCTTCGCGAGGTGCTGATTGAAATCCCCTCGACGAAATGGGGGGATATCGGCGGCCTTGAAAAAGTGCGCCAGGAGCTTGTGGAAGCAGTGGAATGGCCGCTCAAAAATCCTACCGCATTCAAGCGCCTGGGAGTGAAGCCGCCAAAAGGAATTTTATTGTATGGGGCCCCGGGCACAGGAAAGACGCTTCTTGCGAAAGCCGTCGCATCAGAGAGCGAAGCGAATTTCATTTCCGTCAAGGGTCCTGAGCTTTTGAGCAAATGGGTCGGGGAGTCGGAGAAAGCCGTGCGGGAGATTTTCAAGAAAGCACGCCAAGCCTCCCCCTCCATCATCTTTTTTGATGAGATAGATTCCATCGCCCCGCGCAGGGGCATGGGCGATAGCAGCGTGAGTGAGAGGGTGGTAAACCAGCTGCTGACAGAGATTGACGGGCTTGAAGAGATGGAGGATGTGGTTATCATCGCAGCAACGAATCGGCCGGACATTTTGGATCCCGCTCTTTTGCGCCCGGGCAGGTTTGACCGCATCATACTGACGCCCGCGCCGAGTGAGAAAGGGAGGCTTGAAATCTTTAAGGTGCACACCAAGGAAATGCCACTCAAAAGCGTTGATCTGAATACCCTTGCGAAGGAGACCGAGGGCTATGTGGGCGCGGATATCGAGGCGATCTGCAGGGAAGCGGCCATTTTCGCGCTGAGGGCCGACATGAACGCAAAGGAAATTCGGCGCGAGCATTTCGATGAGGCACTCAAGAAAGTCCGCCCGAGCGTGAGCAAGGAGATCGAGAAGGAATACTCTGAACTCCAGGAGAATTTCTCCTCGGCAAAGGCCAAGCAGATGCTCGTAGAGCGGCCGAATTATATGGGGTGAGTTTATGCTGGTTATTCTGTTTTCATTCTCTTAGTATTAAACAATCCCATTGACCCACCTCATCGCAAGGATTGCCGCCCCTGCCGCGAGAGGGATTAAGAGGTTGTCATCCACCTGCAGCTTTCTTACACGCACTTCCAACGCCTCGATGAGCATGGCCGCGAATGCCGCAAGGAGCGCTTCCTTGGCCTGCACAAAGAGCAAGGCCCCGAAGAACACGGCGATGAATCCCATTATTGCGCCCTCAAGAAATTTCCTTTCCGTGAGCGGATGGGTCATTTTCCCAAAATGCACTCCAAAGAGATGGGAAAGTGAGTCTCCCAAAGTCAGGGCCATGATTGCAGCCATTGCAATGTCCTGAGGGAAGAGAAGCACGGAAAGAAAGCTTCCCAAGAAAAATAGCAGCATCCCTTTGCCGGGAAAAGATTTCCTGATTGCGGAACGCTCAAAAATGTCAAGCAGAGGTGAAATTAAGGGAATTTTCTGCCTGCGCTCAATTAAGGAGAGGAGAAAGCCAATGGCCACCAAAGCCCCGAGAAGGGCTGCGTTGAGGAATTTTGCCTGGATGCAGAGCACAAGCAGCAGGCCAAGGGCAATGTGCATCATTTTCCTTCGTATCTCAAAAAGATGGGAGCTGAGGAATTTCTGCGCTTTTCCTGGGCGAAGAATATGGTCGTGCGAGAGGTACCATCCGATGGCATAGCCGATAATTGCCCCAAAAATAACATCGCTTAGGTAATGCACGCCAAAATAGAGCCGGGTGAAGCCAATGAATGCGGCGAATCCGATGAGAATTCTTCTGAGAGCAGGGAATTCCTTGATAAGAAAAGGAAGGAGGGCAAAAACCACCATTGCATGCAGGCTTGGGAAGGAGTAGTAGAACGGCTCTGCGAACTCAAAAGTGGAAGGAAATGGCCTTGGGCGCGCGATGATAAATTTGAGGGAAATTCCAATCGCAACGGAGAGGAGAAAAGCCATAGAGAGAAAGAACACTTCCCGCGCTTTTTTTTTCATGAGGAGGATGATTATGGGGAAGATGAGCATGATGGTGGATATCACAAGGAAGCTTGTGAAGAAGCCAAAGAGAGTGTCTAGATATAGCGTTCTCGCCTGCTGCATGAAACCAACGAAGGGCTTATCAAGGAAAAATGAGAGGAAAACAGTGATTAGGATGAGTATGGCTGCTTTGTGGGACGGGGCCTTTGCACGCTTTTTGCCTTTATTGGCGCTTTTTTCAATTTTTTTTCTTGTTTTCATCTGCGGGGTCTTTTATAGTCGATATGGTTTTGATTTTTTAGTTCATTGGATTCAGGTAATGTCTGAAGCTATTGTTCCCGTGATTGCCTTACCGGGCCAGATTTTGCAGCCAGAAGCGATTGCTGCCTTTTTTGCGATAACATTATCCCCAACAGCTGCCCCGAACTCTCCTGCGCTTTGGGGTTTATTTCTGACTATTGATGTTGCCTTTTTTTTTGATGTGATGATTCCATCAAAGTGGACATGGCTCCCGATGATTGAATTTTCAATTACCGAATTTGTTGTGATGAAAGTGTTCCCCATGACAATTGAGTTTTTGACCGTTCCCTTTATGATGCAGCCATCTCCAATGGAACTATTGATGACTGTTCCATCGATGGCGCAGCCCTTGCCGACCGCGCTCTTGCCATTCCTCAGCGAAGCATCCGCTTTCAGCACATCCCATGGATAGCCAATGGCGATATGCCTTTTTGCCCGAACACAGCGCACTTCTGCATCCCTTGCGAGTTGCCCGAGCGCATCAGTAAGCTCATATTCCCCGCGAGCGCTTTTTTTTAGTTTTGAGAGGATTCCAAAGATTTTTGGCTCAAGGACATAGAATGAAGTGTTGATTTGGCTTGAGATGAATTCCTTTGGCTTTTCGATGATGTCAATGAGCTTTCCGCCCCTTTCCCTGACGACTCCAAAATTTTGCGGATGACTATGCTTCGCGATAAGGATTGCGTTTTTATGTTTCATGCATGCAAGAATGTCTTTTCTCCCATACAGGTCATCGCCTGCCATTGCGATGAATCTCCCCTTGATGAATGGATTTGCAAGGAGCAACGCATGGCCGGTTCCGAGCTGCTCTTTTTGCCAGACATACCTTATCTTTATTCCATTGTACCCTTTTCCAAAATATTTCCTGATCATCTCTTTTTTGTAGCCGACGATAAGAATGGCCTCAGTAATGATGCCCTTGAGGCGCTCGAGGGTATGCGCGAGAAGGGGTTTGTTAGCTAGTGGCAGGAGGGGTTTTGGCCTTGTCAGGGTTAATGGATAAGTGCGGGTGGATTTGCCTGCTGCGAGGATGACTGCCTGCATCAGAGGACCTCAAGCGATGCCCCTTTGGTGCGCTCCAAAACATAGGGGTCTTTGAGCAGATCACCGAAAAGCCGCTCCGGAATCTTGTATGGCCTCTCTTCAACTGCAAACAGCCGTTTTTCCCTGATGATTATGCTTTTGTGCATGGCTTTGAATTTTTCCACGTGGACTTTCGCAAAGAGAGGGGGGCCCTTATGCTCGGTGGTTTTTTGGAGAGGGACGCTATCAAATACGAAGATGAGGAGAGCATCTCCCTTCCTCTGCCATTCCCAATCGGAATAGATTGTCTCGAATTGATGGCGCTGTGCCTGCTGCTCGAGGAATTCATAGACCTTCATCATCTTGCTCCCCACAATGTCATCCTTGCCCTGCAGCGGGGCGAGATGCACTGCGAGGATTTTCTTTCCTTGATGCTCTTTTTTCAGCTCACTCTTGCTCCAGGATTTTTCCCTGAAGAATTCTGGTGTTGGGAATGAGAGGAATTCCTTTGCCTTTTTTATGAAATGTGCAAATTTCTCATCCGAAAGCGCTGCCGCGGCATTGCGGTCGTGCTGGACCGGATCAATCACAATCAGAGGGGAAACAAGCTTTGACTTATTCATCTCCAAAAAAACGTTTTTCTTCCTGTAATAGCCCTCAACATCAATAACGCTCGCTTCTTTCCACTTGGCTGCAGCCTTCATGAGCCCAAGAAAAGATCCATAATGGACTGTCAGGATTTCACACACATAGCCGGAGAGACCCCGAATGTAGCTTTCCGCCCCATAGAGGTTATTTGCCTTGCAGAACTGCTTTGCCAGCCGAATCTCACCCACAAGCTTGCTGTGCTTTCTTACCCATTTGGTGTGGAGAGGCGAGATATCAGTGATGTTTTTTGCCTGCTGGGCCTTTGAAATCTTGAGGATGGGAATGACCTCAAAAGTTAAGTCCTCTTCAGTAATGCGGAAATAATCCCTTGAGCCGTGCAATCGCTGGACATTCTTGAATTTTTTACTGAGCGATTTTGCGAGAATGCTCGAAAGCTCTGCGCTTTTCTGCTCATAATTTTTGTAGTGGAACATCACAAAGACATCCACATCAAAAGTCTTGAGCCAGGTTCCCTTCGCCCCTGAGCCGCCAAGCTTTGCATCTGCATGGGGGATGGAGCGCTGAATCTTTTTTATGATTGGCTTGAGTTTTGAGAAGGCGGCCTTTTCCTCTTTTTTAGAGGGAATAATCTCTTTCTTTACCTGAGCGAGAACTTTGGCAACCGACATGCTGGAAATGCGGGAGAGGGGATTATAAAAAGATTGTGATGATTACTGCGTCTCCTTCTCCACCCGCGTCACGCTCACGATTTGGTCCAACTCATCAAGCTTCATGATGCGCACGCCCTGGGTGTTCCTTCCTATGATCGGGATGTCTGCTGCCGGGATGCGAATAGTGATTCCTGCCCTTGTGATGACCATGATTTCGTCATCATCAGCAATCGGGACAATTGCCGCAACTGGCCCATTACGATCAGTTGTCTGGATGTTGATGACTCCCAATCCCCCCCTGGTGATGAGCCGATAGTCCTCGATTGGCGTCCGCTTGCCATAGCCATTTTTGGTGACGGTGAGAAGCGCCCTGTCCTTTTGGGCGACGAGCATGCCTACCACTTCATCTTTGTCCTTAAGCGAGATGCCCCGCACTCCCTGGGACGATCTTCCCGTTGGGCGGACATCAACCTCGGCAAATCGGACTGCCTGGCCTTCCTTTGTCGCAAGAATGATTTCCTGCTTGCCGTCAGTCAGCTTGACGTTAATGAGCCGGTCGCCATCATCTAGGGTGATTGCGATGATTCCGCTCTTTCGCTGATTTGAGTAGGCGATAAGGTTGTTTTTCTTGACCGTGCCAAGCTTAGTTGCCATAATTAAGTAATGCTGGTCATCAAACTCCTGCACTGGGATGAAGGCGGTGATGCGCTCGCCCTGTTCCAGGGAAATAAGATTGACAATGGCCTTTCCTTTTGCCTGCCTGCTTGATTCCGGAATGGTGTAAGTCTTAAGCCAATGCACCTTGCCCTTATTTGTAAAGCACAGAAGCGTCGCGTGGGTGTGGGCAACAAAAATATCCTCCACTATGTCTTCCTCCCTTGTTGTTGTCGCAATGACCCCTTTGCCGCCGCGGTGCTGCTGCTTGTATGTTGCCAGAGGAAGCCGCTTGATGTAGCCTGACTGCGTCACGGTGATAACCATCTGCCCCCCTTCCACAAGATCACCCGCGTTAAGAATCTCCGCTTCGGCGTCGCTAATGATTGTCCTTCTCGGATCGGCAAATTGTGATTTGATTTCCTTGAGCTCTTTTTTGATGATGGTGAGAATTTTTTGCGCGTCAGCAAGGATGGACTGTAATTCCTTTATGAGGATAGTGAGTTCCCTGTGCTCCTGCTTTATTTTGTCCTGCTCAAGGGAGGTGAGCCGGGAGAGCCGCATCTCAAGAATTGCCTTGGATTGCTCCACTGAGAGAGCATACGCGGAAATGAGGGCTTCCTGCGCGGCATCTACTGACTTGCTTGCCTTGATGAGCTTGACAACATCGTCAATATTTTTCAACGCGATGAGAAGCCCTTCCAAAAGATGCGCGCGTTCCTGGGCTTTCCTGAGGTCATATTGGGTGCGCTTTGTGACCATCTCCTTTCTGTGCTCAAGGTAATAGTGCATCATTTGCTTGAGCGTGAGCACTTTTGGGATGTTATCCACAAGCGCTATCATGATGATCCCAAAGGTTGTCTGCAGCCGCGTGTGGGAGAAGAGCTGGTTGAGCACCGCATCGGAATCCGCGTCTTTTTTCAGCTCAATTACGATGCGCAGCCCGTCCCGGTCCGACTCGTCTCTCAGATCAGAGATACCGGTGATGCGCTTGTCATTGACCAATTCCGCGATTTCTTTTATCAGCTCCGACTTGTTGACCATGTAGGGGATTTCAGAAACAATGAGGTGCTTTCTTCCCTTGACTTCCTCAACTGATGTCTTTGCCCGAACGATTACTTTTCCCCTTCCCGTCGTGTAGGCGCTTGCGATTCCGGATTTGCCCTGGGCAATCCCACCTGTTGGAAAATCAGGGCCTTTGATGTGCTGCATGATCTCCTGCAGGGAAATCGAAGGGCTGTCGATGAACGCAATGAGCGCATCAGAGACTTCTCCCAAATTATGAGGGGGGATGTTTGTTGCCATGCCGACTGCGATTCCTGCAGAGCCGTTCACTAGGAGGTTTGGAAGCTTTGAAGGGAGGATGCTTGGCTCTTTTGCGCTGTTATCAAAATTTGGGGTGAACTTCACGGTTTCCTTGTCTATGTCCTGAAGCATTTCCTCCGCGATTTTGCTCAATTTTGCCTCGGTGTACCTCATTGCAGCCGCAGAATCGCCGTCGATACTACCGAAGTTGCCCTGGCCCTGCACTAGCATATAGCGCATGGAGAAGTCTTGTGCCAGGCGCACAAGCGTATCGTAAATCGCGGCATCTCCGTGCGGGTGATATTTTGCCATGCAATTGCCCACCACATTCGCAGATTTCTTGGATGGCTTGTTGTGGAGAAGCCCTGATTCCCACATGGTGAAAAGAACTCTCCTATGGACCGGCTTTAGGCCATCGCGCACATCCGGCAACGCCCGGCCGACAATAACGCTCATTGAATAATCGAGGTAGGATTGCTTCATTTCCTCCTGGATCAAACGGGGGAGGATGCGCGTTCCTTCGGGTAGCTGGATTTCCGGTGTCATGGTTTAAGAAAAAAGCCGTTTTCAGACGGTAAAATCATGGAAAAAAGAGCGCGTTTTTGTTTATAAAGGTTATGCTTTTTGCCAGGGAAAATAGGTGCTGATTCACTCCCTATTTTTGACGCAAGATTTGATGCAGTAAAATCATAAGGGAGTGTACCATTTGAGCGCGCCTTATACCCTTCAAAAGCCCTCCACGCACCCTTGTATTCACAAATCATTGCGCAAAAAAGAAGAAATCAGGATACCGCCTTGACAATCGCACTTTTTACCTGATACGATCTTCCGCAATAGACGCAGCGCTTTGATTTTCCTTTCAATAAAAGTGATTTGGCCTGGTATTTCATGGTGTTTTTGCATTTTGGGCAGCGGAGCAGAAGCATCATTCCTTTTTCTCCCTGCGGTTCTTTTTGACCTCTTCAAGGGCTTCCTTGAACCCATCGTCAGTCGCCTTCTTGCCATCTTCCTCTTTCGGAGGAGGGTTGAGAAACTCCTGAACTTTCCTCTCAATCTCCACATCCATTTCCGGATTGGTTGAGATTCCCTGTTGGCTGGAAGATGGCTCTTTGGACCCATTATCTTCCCCGTCTTGATTTTCATTATCCTCCTGATTTGGAGATGAGCTCTCAAAAGAGGATATCTCTGCCGGCTCCTGTGCCTGCTGCTCCTGTGAGGGCTGCCGCGCCTCATAGACTTCTAGCTCCGCTTTCTCTTTTTCATCATCCTCCTTTTTTTCCTCAAAGATCTCAAGCTGGCCGATTTTCTCAGGAATCACCAAATCCTTCGGAGCATCGAGATTCTCAATTTCCTTTTTGATGCGCTCATCCTGCGACTGCATCTGAGCAAGATCCTTTGACTGCTGCTCCTTGCGCTCATGCAGCTCGATCTCCTTTTTTGCAATCGCCTGCGCGATGCTCTCAAAGTCCGATAGGTGCTGCTTGAGCTTTTCTTCTGGCAGATCAAAATACTGGAAAAATTTCTCAGTGAGCTTGATGAGATTTGTGCGCCCGTGCTTCTTTCTTGAGATGAATCCCTGCCCTTCAAGGTCCTTGAGATGGTCATAGGCCTTATTTGTGCGGATCTTAATCAGATCTGACTGACGGATTGGATACTTGAATGCTATTACTGCCAGGGTTTCAAGAACGGTCTTACTGATCTCCGTTTCGGTGACAATTTTCTTGACAACGGAAAGATAATGGTCGCGCACCGCGAGCTTGTAGATATCGCCGTCCTCAATGAGCACAAGGGATGTCTCCTTTCCGTCGTATTCCCCCTTGAGCTGCTGCAGCGCTTCTCTTACGAGATCTTCTTTGCTTCTTGCAAGCCGGATGATATCCTGAAGAGCAATTCTTCCCCCTACTGCAAAGAGGATTGCCTCTACCTTCTGCTTGACTGGCAGCTTCTTACTTGGCGAGAGCGTAGGATTCTCCATCTTGTGCGAGTTTTCCTTCGGCAACCATCTCATCAAGGAAGGGCTTGATCTGGTCCCCATCAACACCTGTCACCTTTGAAAGCTGGACAAGCGTCAATGGCTTCACGACTAGGGTGACAGATATGAGGTTGCGAATAGAATGGCGCAGGTTGCTTCGCAAAAAAGCGTTCTCGTTCACCTGCTTCTTCACTATCATGTCCACCTTGTGCAGCCGCGCCTGAAGGTCATTGAAAAGCGAGTTCATCATGTGGGAAGGAAGTGTCAGCTCCTCGGGCTTCTCTATCTCAACTGAAGAAGGCATATAATTGAAGCAGAATCCCACCAGGGGGGCGATGCCCTTAGAGAGGAGCTCAAGCTCGACAAAAACGCTCTGATAGCCATCCTCCTGCTCAGCTGGCTCTGAGAAATGCTCGGAGAGAATGACAAAATCGGTGTCTTCCCGTATCTTCTTCACATATTCATGGATTGTCTTCTCCACGTGCTCTTTTGGCTTTCCCAAAACTTCTATGATGGTTCGGCAGCGTATCTTTGCGTGGTCCGAATTCCCAGTCTGAGCCATGGGTTTTAGGGCGTGGGATTGTTTAAAAAGGTTTGTAGGTGGGGTTGAGGTGATTGTGTGAGAACTGGAATTTTGAGAATGAACTGCATTAGACGCAGTTTTTGCACTGGAGGTTTTTGAAATAGAAGAAAACCATCAAAACGGAAGGGAGAGATATAGATTAGTAAGTGTTTTTATCTGAGGAAGTATGGCCTTTTTAGTAGGACTGGTTACTGTAGTGAGAAAATCCATCTCAGACAAAATATATGATTTGGAGCTTATGAGCCAACTCACCAAAAGTAGCCAGTTCACCCGGACGGATGTAGATGCGATATCCAGCAAAATAAACAAGGATGTTTTTAAAGCGCTCAATAAGCGATGAAGTTAATCGTAGATGTCAATGTTGTGCTGTCTGCCTTACTGCGCGATTCCACAACATGAAAACTCATTCTTGAGACTTCTGATGACCTCTATTTTCCAGAGCCATCATTGCAGAAGATACAGAAGTACAGAACATACATTCTTGAGAAATCAAGCCTTTCGGCAGCAAATTTTAACCAGCTGCTCGATACCTTGTTCAAGTACATTCGATTAGTGCCTGCTGATGATATAAAGCGCCATTGGGATGAGGCAAAGAAAATCATGGAGCACATTGATCCGGAAGATGTTGCTTTCATAGCTGCCGCATTATCCCTGGATACTCCAATTTGGTCTGACGATAAGCATTTTGAGAGGCAAAGCCGCATTAAAGTCACAAAAACACGCAATCTGGTTTAGTTTTCTTTTCCCTCTTTTGGAGGATATGTGAGAAAGGTAGTTTATTTTTTCATCTCCTCCACACCAAGGCAACAACCAAGC
>CAYTKI010000010.1:0-137971 GCA_964438385.1 uncultured Methanosarcinales archaeon
TATGCTAATATGGGCAATCTTCCTTGCCTGATAGGTGGTCAAACCCTCATTCTTCCTTCGTATGGTTTCCATAAGTTTCCCTTTGGTGAGTTTCATGCATGGAAGAAACCCACCGTAGGGAAATAGTTTCGGGATAACACAGTTTGTTTCACCCACGACCCACTGGACAGGCGTGCGTAAGACTTATAAGTGTAAATATGCTATTGCCTAAGATGATAGTGAGCCTGAAATGAAAACGGAAATCATCCTCTTATTGAGAAAATCCTTTGAGGAAAGCGTCCACCAAGCAGACGGCGTGGAATTTTGGTACGCACGGGACTTGCAGCTGCTTTTAGGATATGGCAAGTGGGAGAACTTCATTAATGCCATTGAAAAGGCAAAAATTGCCTGCAAGAACTCGGGATTTGACGTCAATGGCCATTTTCCTGATGCCGGGAAAATGGTGGATGTTGGCTCTGGCGCTAAAAGGGAAATTGAAGAAATCATGCTCACCCGCTACGCCTGCTATCTCATCGCGCAGAATGGTGATCCCAGAAAGGAGCAGATAGCGTTCGCGCAAAGCTATTTCGCAACTCAGACAAGAAAGCAAGAGCTGATTGAAAAGAGGGTAGCCCTCATCGAAAGGATGAATGCAAGAAAGAAGCTTGTCGCATCAGAGACGGAACTCTCAAAACTCATCTACGAGCGTGGAGTTGATCAAGAGGGATTCGCAAGAATTCGGAGCAGGGGAGATCAGGCGCTCTTTGGGGGATTCACCACGTCAAAAATGAAGGGAAAGCTCAATGTTCCCAAGAGCAGGCCCCTTGCTGATTTTCTCCCAACCATCACCATAACGGCAAAAAACCTTGCGGCAGAAATCACCAATTTCAACATGAAAAAGGATGACTTGAAGGGAGAACCCGGCATAACAAGGGAGCATGTGCGGAACAATGCTGAGGTGAGGCATCTTCTCTCCAAAAGGGGCATCAGGCCTGAAAGCCTTCCTCCGGAAGTTGACCTTAAAAAACTGGAGAGAGCTATCAAGGATGATGAGAAAAAACTCGCTTTGGCTTCAAAAAGAAAGCGCACTAAATAAAGTATCCTTTCTTATACAACAATTCAGCGATCAATATCCCCCCGCCCGCCGCCCCCCTAATAATATTATGCGAGAGCCCAACAAACTTCCACTGCAGCACAGGGTCCTCCCGAAGCCGTCCAACAGACACCGTCATGCCCTTGTCAGCATTCCTATCAAGCCGCGTCTGGGGCCTATTCTGCTCCTCGCGGTAGATGATGGGATTCTCAGGAGCAAAAGGCAGCTTCAATTCCTGCGGTACGCTCTTGAAATTCTTCCAAAGTGATAATATCTCCTCCCGTGATGGCTTTTTCTCGCACTCAAAAGAGACGCAGGCCATGTGTCCATCAATAGTCGGAACTCTATTGCAGTGTGCGGAAATGGTAAAGCTTTCATCATAGGAAAACTTATTTCCCTCGATCTTCCCAAATATCTTTCGCGGCTCAATCTCAGACTTGTGCTCCTCCCCCCCAATATAAGGAATCACATTGTCCATGATATCATAGGAGGCAACACCTGGATGTCCTGCTCCTGAGATGGACTGCATGGTCGTCACAATAACCCTTTTGAGCTTGAATTTCTTGTGCAAAAGCGCCAACGGTGCGACATAGCTTTGGATCGAGCAATTGGGCTTCACTACGATAAATCCTCTCTTCCAGCCGCGGCTCTTCTGCTGCCTAGGGATCATCTCCAGATGAGCAAAATTGATCTCGGGGATAATCATAGGAACGTCGGGAGTATGCCTATGCGTTGAGGCATTGGACACAACGGGAATTCCCGCAGCCGCGTATTTCTCCTCCCATTCCTTCGCGATATCGGAGTCAAGCGCCGAGAAGACAAAATCACACTGCTTTTTCGCAAGATCGACCTGATCAACCGAAGAGATAACAAGCGAAGAGACATTCTTTGGAATATCCTTATCCATGTGCCATCTGCCTAAAATCGCCTCAGCATACTTCTTTCCCACGGAAGATCTCGAGGCAATCACATGCGCAACCTCAAACCACGGATGGCCTTCTAAGAGGGAGATGTACTGCTGCCCGACCATGCCGGTCGCTCCCAGGATTCCGACGCGTAGTTTCTTTGCCATTGGAAATAAAAGGTATTATTTGTTTTTAATAATGATTATGTTTTTAATAGTTTTTTAGTTTTGATTTTGTAATAGCTTTTTCCCGTAATGGATTGCCCGTTATTGGCCATTACTTAATGTACTCCCTATGCAGCACTTTTATCGCTTCCTGCGCGTCCCTATCATCTACGACAAAGGTGATGGAGATTCCTGATGCTGCCTGCGAGATCATCTCAACTGCAATCCCTGCCTTGCCAAGCACGGTAAACATCCTACCCGCTACGCCAGCCGCATTCACCCTGCCGCCGACCGCGCACACAACCGCCTTGTTTCTCACAACCTCAACCTCGCCAATTTTTTTCAATTCAGGGATAATCTCATCAAGATAATCTTCCCTATCGATGGTCAAAGAAACGCTCACAACCGAAGTGGAGACAACGTCAATCCCTGTATTATGCTTCTCAAACAGCTCAAAGATGCGAGCCATCAGCCCATTCCCGTCAAAAAACTCCGGTGACTTGATGTGGATGGCGATGATATTTTTCTTAAAGGTGAATGCCTCAATCGTGTCGCTTTGCGCCCCCCTCTCGGCAAAGCTGCTCACAATCGTTGTCCCCTTGCCTTGTGGATTGAACGTGTTCAAGACCTGTACCGGGATATTCTTCTTCATTGCGGGAAGGATAGTTTTAGGATGGAGGACCTTTACTCCAAAATATGCAAGCTCGCACGCTTCTTCGAATGCAAGCTCGGGAACTGTGCGCGCCTCGGGAATGATTCTTGGATCGGTTGTCATTATGCCATCTACATCCGTCCATATCTGGATTGTTTCTGCGCCAATTGCCGCGCCTATGATGGCTGCAGTATAATCAGATCCGCCTCTTCCTAGCGTGATGACTTCTCCATTTTTTGTCTTTCCGATAAAGCCGGTGATAATAGGAACAATCTTCATTGCGCTTATTTTTTTCCGCATCACTTCATAAGAGGACTCAAGTGGCTCAGCATAGCCAAAATTCTCATCGGTGATCATCCCAATTTCCCAGGCAGGTAACGCCTGTGCCTTAACGCCAATTTTTCCGAGCTGCGCTGCAACGATCCGTGATGACATCAGCTCTCCAAAGGATTGGAAATGGTCGAGTATCTTCTTGTCCAGCTTTTTCTTTTTTCGAATCGCGAGTGCTAATGACTCAAGCTCCCTAAACTCACTATCCAGCAATGCCGGATCCAGCTTGAGCTGCAATATGATGTTTTCATGGGTTTCCCGTATCCGCAAAAGCTCCTCCTGGCCAACGCCCTTCGCGCACTCCTTCGCAAGCGCTATGAGCGCGTCGGTGATCTTGGTGACCGCGGAAACGACAACAATCGGCTTTCTGCGCAGCGCCTGCTTCACGATCTGTGCGGCATTCGCTATCCTCTCGGCGCTCCCAACGGAGGTGCCCCCGAACTTCATGACAATCATTCTTAAGAAAGAACAACCTTCTCCTTAAAAAGATAATGTTAGTAAAATAACATTTTGTTCTTTAATCATTACTGAACACCCCGCCAACCCAAATCCCCACATCCCTCACCCACAGCCGAACACCCTGCCAAAACGTAACATTCTCAAGAGTTAAGGGAACTTTCTTTGTTGTCGAATACTCCCGATTATTGCCATCATGATACACTGCCTCAATCAAAATCTCATTTTCCCCTTTCTTAAGGTCCAATCCCTTAAACCTCATTGAAAAGCTCTGATTGGCCAATAGGCCATCAATTGTCCACCCTTTCTCTCCGGAAGGGAGCTTCACAAGAATTGTTAGGTTCCTAGGAATAGAATAAGACACTTTTCCCACTTCAAACAAGAGGGTTACTTCCTGCTCGAATTCAACTGAAGGTGGCAGATTTACCATTCCAATATCTATCGCTGGCGCGTCAAGCACCTCAATTGTAACATCCTGAGCTCTTGTCACTTTCTCGTTTCTCGCAACGATTCTTTCATCCCTCTTCCCGATTTTTTTGGTGTCGATGGCGAACTCCACCTCATATTCACGCGAGATGCCCAAATCAACCGCTTCGCACTCCTTTGCCATGCACACATCCAATCCCAATAGGGGAGTATTGCCGGTATTCTTTATTGCGCAGCCAATCACTCCATTCTCATAGGAATAAAGCGATTTCCTGGACGGCGTGCAGTTGAGCGAGACCTTGGATGAATACACTTTTTCCTCTTCTTCCTCCAGCTGGTCGATGATGCTTCCGATCTCCTGCAGCGTGTATCGTGGAGAGCCGCCAGTTGACTTGAAGAACCCCTCGCCAACTGTTCGGCTGCTCCTCACTGAGAGGGGGAAGGTATAGATGAAGTTATCTTCCAATTCGCCATCAAGCCGAATAATCCAATAAACATTTTTCTTTTCCCGCGGCTTGAGCATGATATCTTTCGCCCTATTTCCCACTATCACAGCTTCAGGCGGGGCGCCAAGCTGCATCTCTGCCATGACAAATGAGTCTCTGAGATTTATCACTTCCGCCTCAATTGCATTGTATGAGCCAAAGCCGATTTCCCCCTTGAGCGGTCGCACAGATATCTCCACAAAGGGGGCTGCCTTTCCTTTTTTCCCTGCGACTTCAACCGTAGTCTTCAGCTCCCCAATTTTTAGCTCGACATCCCTTCCCACCCACTCATATCTGGTAGACGCATCATTGGGATCCGCGGACTCCTTGAGCTTGATGTGGGTGGCATCCACCCATCCGAACTGCCCGTAGGTGATGTCAAAAGGCACCCAGCCGTAGCCGGGAAAATATACTTCCGCCCACCCATGCGCCCCCCAATTCTCCGGGAACAAAGGAGAAGTGGTGTAAGCATAACCCGTAACGAACTTTGCAGGGATCCCAAGGGAGCGAAGCATCGCGATGAAAAGTGATGTTATCTCATCGCACACTCCCTTGCGCTCAAGAAGCACCCAGGATGCCTTTTGCGAGACATCCGCTGTGACCGAGCTGAGATTATAGTTTACATTTTCCCGCGTCCACTTCGCGAGCGAATACACTGCCCCAAATAAGTCGTCCTCTCCTGAAACAAGCTGGGATGCAATTTTGTTGATGCCCTCATCCCCAGAATCAATGATTTCTGTCGGCAGCACATACGGCTTCACTTCATCGGGAAGCGAGTCAATCGGGAACGGGATGCTCTCCTTCACCTCGACAAATGAGTCTCCAACGCGCACTCGCGCCACTGCGCTATATTCTATAGTTTCTCTTGGGCTCTGGAAAATAAAAATTGAGGCATCGGATTCAACAGCTGCTTTAGGATTGAATGTAATGTGCTCAACTGCCTGGTGGAAATCATCCTTGGGAAAAAGCGAGAGATTCACCATCACCTTATCCACACGCGCCTTAGCCGTTTCCTTCACGATCTCCGCGCGGCCGGAGATGTCAACATCGACAGTGAGGGAATCAACATCATCAAAATTCTCTGCAGCAAGCACAGGAATGGCGAGCATAAGGAAGGCAATGGAAAAGACAATGGCGGGGAAGATGTAATCTTTCATGTGTTTTTTATTGGTGGATTATTTATAATGGTTTTTGCCAAGTAGTGAACAAAACCTTTAAAACACTCCGCCTCAACCTCCTCGCCATGCCGCGGTCGCTTAACCTGGTATAGCGCGGGATTGCTATGAACTCGGTGTTCCTATGAAACCTGCTATGCCGCACAAACATTCCGTGTCCGAAAGGGCGTGAGAGTTCAAATCTCTCCCGTGGCGTTTTTATTTTTTACACCTCTACCATGCCAAAAAAAATCACACTCCACCAATTCCTCCTCCGCACGGGAAAGTTCCAGAAGTCTTTTGAGGCAGAGCAGGCAATAAGGAATGGGGAAGTAAAAGTCGGAAAAGACACCATAAAAAACCCGCGCCATTTCATCAACCCAAAGACCGCGCTTATCTTCTGCGCAAAAGAGCGTATCATTCCCTTAAAGAAGCTTTACTTCATCCTAAACAAGCCGCGAGGCATCATCTGCCAAAAATCAGAGGAGGAGCAGAGCATCTACGACTTTCTCGATCACCTTTCTCTCACCCAAGAGCAGAAATCCTCCCTTTTTGCAGTCGGGCGGTTAGACAAGGACACCGAAGGGCTCTTGCTCATCACCAACGATGGGCAGTTCAGTAAGCTCCTCATGGCTCCAGAATCAAAAGTTCCAAAGACCTATGAGGCGGTTTCAAACACCCCCCTTCACCCTTCAGACATCAAAACGCTTGAGGAAGGTGTCATCATTACAACTGAAGACCTCCCATATAAGACCCAACCTTCTATCGTCAAAAAGACTGGCGAGCGTGTCTTTCAGATCACTGTAACTGAAGGCAAGAAGAACCAAATAAAGCTCATGCTCAATGCCCTGGGAAACGAGATCGTCCACCTCAGGCGGCTCTCTATCGGAAGACTCACTCTCGGAAAGCTCGCGGTGGGCGAATTCAGGCAGGTAGCCAAGGAAGAGCTTCTCTCATTGTGCCTTGGCAATGATAAATAAGCATTAAAAGAGGGTTGTTTATCTAATCCCCCATGAAGCCCTGGCTGCACAAAATTGAGCATCTCGTTGACAGGATTATTCCTTTATCGCTTGTTGTCCTTTTCCTCATCATCATCGGCGAGTTCTTCTTCTATGACGTCCTGCAGCCATATCACGCCATCATAAACACCATTGACTACTCCATCATCGGCCTTTTTATCCTGGATCTTGGATTCAAGTACGTGCGCATCCACAATATCCCAAGGTTCTTTCGCGAATGCTGGCTTGAGATAGTCGCGCTGCTGCCGGTATTTTTTGTCGTGCGCGTCTTTGAGATGTTTGTTCCGCTCACGCGCCTTGATCTTGCCTCCGATGCCGCGCATGGCCTCATCGAGGCGGAGGCCAAGTGGGGGCTTCTCGCAAAGGAGGCTGAGCGCACAGGAGAGGCATCGCGCCTTGCCGTGCTTCAGCGCATCATCCGCCCTCTTGCCCGCCTTCCGCGCTTCTTAAAGGCATTCTCATTCTACGAGCGCCCGACGGGAAAGCACCATCCGCATGAGTGAAATTAGTTCACGGATACAAGTAGCCAGTATAATAGCAAATCTCCTTAATAATGGAACATGTGGGAGATTTGCTAGAATAGTAAATCGCAACTGAAAAGTTCAAAAATTAGTGCGATTTACTATAATGCTATAAGAGCAGGAATTAAATAAAAAATTACCAAAACCCAAAAGCTTATGCCTTTATGGGTGAACCCTTTTGAAATGTCAGTTTCCTTGATGACTTCTTGCTCTTCTTTGGTCATTTTCTTAATATGCGATTTAAAATTTTCAATCCCTGACTTCTCAACATCGGGAAAAAATACCGCAGAATGTCCGCAATTAGAGCACAACCACCGCGTTATGCCTCCCCAGACAATCATGTCTATGGAAAGATCTGGTTTGGTGTTGGTGCTTCCGTACAGGGGGCATAATCGAAAAAACTCTTCTTTTTTGGTCAATGCTTTTTTTTGAAGCCATTTTTGTGCTGAAATTGCTATCCGATATAATGTTTTCTTTTCTCGCAATGTTTATAAACGAACTTCAAATTCTTAATCTTGCTCCTTTTCATAGCGGGGTAGGGCAGTCAGGAGTGCCCGATGGGCTCATAACCCATAGGTCGGTGGAAGCAGTGCAGAGCTGCTGCCGAATTCAAATCCACTCCCCGCTATTTTTTTCTTTATAATTCATCTTGATTTTGTTCAGGTGTTTTGGGCTGGCGAACCCAATGACCGAGAGCCATAACCGCAAATTTTCAAAACCATTCATCTCAATCCTATTGATGATGGTGAAACCATTTTTAGCCCTCTTGTCCGGCACCTTATAGTTGTATATTTCGACGATCCTAAAGCCAAAATCTTTCAGCACGCCTGCGACCTCCTTGATAAGCTTCTCGCTAGAAGAAGACAGGGAAATGACCGGATAGTAGGGATATTTGCGATATCTCTTTTTGAAGCACATGCAGCCGTCGGTGTCAAAAAGGCCGCGAAGGAAAGGCACAATAAGCTGCTTATCCTGCCTAAAAACTGCCGGAATTCCTAGCATGCCATCCTTCTTTCCATTAACAAGGCCGACTTTTTCTGTAAGGAAAGTAAATAATCCTTTTGAGAGTACTCCAAACCCAAATGTTGTCCCAGAATCATGAAGCCGGATGTTTGGAAGAAACCCAAAAACTTCCTCGAAAAAAGGTCCGATGACTTGATGATAAAGTTCCTGCTCATCCTTTGGATTACCGACGCATTTGAGAAGATAATCTTTTTTGTCTGGTCGCTGAAATATGCTTCCATCTCCTGTGAAGATGCCGCAAAGATAAGCAAGTTTTGAAGAAGGTCTTATGGGCAAGCGCAGCCCTCTGGCTTTATCGTTTCTACTTATCGTTACATCATTAAGGTCAAATTCCATGCAAATCACCGTATTTCTCTGCTGAAACTGTGTAATTGGTTTTATATATCTTCCATCGGTGGTTGTCCACTGTCCAGTGCGATAAAAACCATTATTTGGCAGTTGAATGCTTCTTAGAGCGATTTACAAAAAGAAATTTGTGAATAAATGATGAAAAGAGGGTAGAAAACATTTATATGCCAAGTAGCGCTTTCCTTCCGGTATGACCCTCATCTGCGGAATCGACGAAGCCGGAAGAGGACCAATCATCGGCCCCATGGTGCTTGCTGGCGTTCTCATCGATGAAAAGAAGGAAAAAGAGCTCAAGGCGCTTGGCGTCAAGGATTCAAAGCTCCTCTCCCCTGCTGAGCGAGAAAACCTCTTTGTACCGATTACAAAGCTTGCCCAGGAATTCAAAATCCTCATTGTTCCAGCCGAAGAAATTGACAGCGCTGTGTTTGGAAAAGACGGTCTCAACCTCAATCGCTTGGAAGCAAAAAAGACCGCTGAAATTCTCAATGCGCTAAGGCCGGATTGTGCGTACATCGATTCGCCAAGCACCAATCTCCCGCAGTATAGGGATCTTATTAATTCGCAGCTGGATTTTTCAAAAATAAAGCTCATCACCGAACACAAGGCAGACCTCAATTACCCGGTTGCGGCAGCAGCATCCATTCTGGCAAAAGTAACAAGAGATAGGGAAATAAAAAAAATCAGGGAAGAGATAGGCATTGACTTTGGCTCCGGCTACCTCTCAGACCCAAAGACCGCGGCTTTCTTTGATAAGCACTATGCAGCGTATCCACACCTCTTCCGCAAGAGCTGGGTTCCCTACCAAAAAAAGATGGGCCAAAAATTCCAATCCACCCTGGAAAACTTCTCAGCGCCTTCCCCGGAAGAAAGTCCCAATGCCGCAATCAGGGAAAAGTTCAGCAAGCTGGAGTCAATGGGCTACATCTTTGTGCCAACCACTTCCGAGCATGAGGAGCTGCGCATGAAGGGAGAATGCACAATCACACTGTACAAGAACGGAAATTTCCTGGTTCAGGGAGGGAAAATGGATAAATTGAAAATAGAAAAAATACTTTCTGGATAGACTTAAGGGCCATTTCAATTAAACTATATCCCATAATTTCTCCAAAATTCCAAAACCTTTAATGGGTTCATTGCTATTCCTCTTCCAGTAAGTTCACTCATGGCAATTATGACTTGGGCACTTGCTTTAATTCCATCCTGCATATGCTCTACGCCACTCATAATGCTGTAAATTCCTGCACCATACATACCTGCTAATGGAGGTGGTAAAATATTGGCACCTCCTCTTAAAATTCTAAGAGTATTCAATCTATCTTCCAATTGTTGGACGGCTTCGGAAGAAACATAATCCAAAACCCCTCTCCGCGCGCCCATCATCATTGCATTCATTGCAGCAACACCCACCAAAAAGCTGATACCGTCAGGAATATAGGGGGATTGCAGGAGGTTGAGAAAGTGGAACTTCTAGCATAGTAAGCATTTGTTATTCCCCTATGTACATCTTTTAAAGTAGTAGCCTAATTCCTGTTCTAATCTCTTATTTCATTTAAACCTTTCTTTTTTCACACTCCTCCGCCCAACAAAAACCTTTAAATAACAAAGGGCAAGGTATTTTCCCATGGAATCAGGGCAGGTTGAGGCAAAGCAGCAGGGGCTCTCTTCTATGGAAATTCCGCAAAAGCCCCTCCCAACGCGCATTACCCGCATGGTCATGCAGGGCTTCAAGAGCTTTGCAAAGCACACAGAAATTGTCTTTGGCGAAAAGTTAAACTGCGTCCTCGGCCCAAATGGTGCGGGCAAGTCTAACGTCCTTGATGCACTATGCTTCGTTCTGGGGAAAGCTTCCTCTAAGGATCTTCGGGCTGAAAAGGCGGCAAACCTTGTCTACAATGGGGGGAAGTCAAAGAAGCCGTCAAAACAGGGCGAAGTCACCATCTGTTTCAGCAACAGCCCGAAGGTGTTCCCGGTTGAGCAGGAGGAAATAAAGATTACGCGCATTGTCAAGGAAACCGGCCAGTCCGTCTATCGGCTCAATGACCAAACCGTGACCAGACGCGAGATTGTCGAGCTTCTCAACGTCGTAAAGATAGACCCTGACGGCTATAATATTATTCTTCAGGGAGATATTGTCCATTTTGTCGAGATGCCCCCCGAGCAGCGCCGCATACTCATTGAGGACATCGCAGGAATCTCCCTCTATGAGGAAAAAAAGCACAAGGCGATTCTTGAGCTGGAGAAAGTCGAGCAGCATCTCAAGGAGACCGAAATTATCCTCAAGGAGCGCGAATCCTATCTCAAGGAGCTCAAAAAAGACCGGGACCAGGCATTGAAATACAAGGAGATGAATGACAAGATTAAGCAGAACAAGGCATCATACCTTAGGATACAGATGGACAGGAGGGTTGCTGAGCGCAGTGAAATTGAGCAGAAAATTGAGGAAACACAAGGCGAAATCAAGGTCATCAATGGAAAGATTGGCAACATAAAGAAAGTCTCCGAAGAGCGCGAGACAGAGCTTTTTTCCATCAATCGGGAAATCGAGGAGAAAGGGGAAGTCGAGCAGCTCAAGCTCAATAAGGAGGTTGAATCCCTAAAGATTGAGATAACAAAGATTTCCTCACGGGAGGAAAATGTTGGCCACGAGCTCTCAAAGCTTGAGAACAGAAGGCAGGACCTCAAAGCCACCCTCATTGAGCTTTCGAAGAAAAAAGAGATGCTTCAAGCTGAAGAGGTTCGACTACAAGAGACTCTCGCGGCAAAAGAGCGGGAGTCCAGGGAAATCGCTGCAAAAATCGCGCAGTTCAAGGCCAAAAACAATCTTGGCGACATCGGCTCAATCGAGCAGAAAATCGAAGAGATAGATAAGAAAGCAGAAGAGATCCAGCGCCATGTCCACATCCTGCGCGAGAAGCAGCACGACTGCATCAGGCAAAAAGACAAGGTCGCATCTGAGCTGGCCCTTGTTGACGACCGCATCCTCAAGGTATCCAATCTCAAGGAAGAGAACCGCGCCCAAATCGAGGAAATCCAGCGCAAGCGCGCGGAATTTCGGAAGGCAACACTAGAGCTAAACAAGCGGCTGGATGAAGACTCCACTTTCGCAGCCCACCTAACCGACCTACGCACAAAGCTCTTCCGCGCAACTGAAGAGCTCTCGCGTCTTCGGGCGCGAAACGCAAGCATCCAGGAAACTACAAGAGGCGATGTCGCAATCAAAAAAATCCTTGAGCTCAAGGCAACGAGGCCCGGAATTTTTGGGACAATTGCGGAGTTGGGCCACGTCAGCCAGAAATACGCCCTCGCCCTTGAGATTGCCGCAGGAAACCGCATCAAGAGCATTGTTGTTGAGACTGAGAAGATTGCATCTGACTGCATCAAGTACCTCAAGCAGAATAAGCTCGGAGCGGCATCATTTCTGCCGTTGAATAAGATCCAG
The DNA here is from genome assembly GCA_964438385.1 of uncultured Methanosarcinales archaeon. Classification (GTDB taxonomy): domain Archaea; phylum Nanobdellota; class Nanobdellia; order Woesearchaeales; family GW2011-AR4; genus GW2011-AR11. The sequence continues at coordinate 11,995 of CAYTKI010000010.1, forward strand.
GGCCGTGAGAAGGAAAAAGGCCTTGAGTCTGTCGCTAAATCCCCCGGCTCGCATGGTTTTGCGATTGACCTGGTTGAATTTGACCAAAGGTTCAGGAAGGCATTTTCTTATGTGCTGGAGAACACCCTCATCGTGGATAACATCGACATTGCGGTCAAGCTCGGCGTGGGAAGCGCGAAATTCGTAACCCTGGACGGGGACCTCACCGAGCGCTCAGGAGTCATGCAGGGCGGCTTTCGCGAGCGCAAGAAGGATGGCATGGGGTTTGGTCAAAAGGAGCTGACAGGGGAGATTAAAAAATATGAGGAAGCGGTGCAGAATTACGAGGAGAACATCGGTATTTTTGACAAGAAAAAAATAGGGAACGAGGATAGCATCACCTCATTACGCAAGCTTAAAGCAGAGTTGGAAGGTGAAATCATAAAATCAGAGAAATCCATGAGCCCGGATGAGCTTGATTTGGGCTCGACTTCTGCCAAGAAGAAAGAATTGAAGGAGCAGGACAGTGCCCTTGAAATGGCGATCAATGGGGCAATATCCCAGATTTCAGGGCAAAACAGCGAATTGACTATCCTCAAGATTGAGAAGCAAAAGCTAAGATCGGCAATAACCCAGCTTAATAACCCGGCGCTCATTGCTGAACTGAATGCCTTTGAGCAGAAACATCGGGAGCTCAATGAAGAGGCCATTCGACTCTCATCAGAGCTGAAAAACACGGAAAAGATGCTCAAGGAAATCACCCAGCCTGAGCATGACAAGATCCAGAGCATCCTTAGGCAAATTGAAAAGGAGGAGCAGGATTTTAGGCAGGAGCTGGAGTCTGCAAAATCACGGCTTAGGGAGAGTGAAATGCAGCTTGAGCAAAAAGAAAAGGCGGCCAAGGAATTCTATTCCAAGTTCAAGGGGCTTTTTACCAAGGCAAACCAGATAAAGGATGATCTCTCAAGAAACCAAGTGGCGATGGAGAAGAAAAAAGATGAGGAGCGGCAGCTTGAGATTCGGGCAAACACATTCTCGCTCAAGAAGGCTGAATTTTCAGCCGCTCTTATTGCCATGCAGGAGGAATTCGCGCAGTATGAGGGAATCCCTTTGGACCTGGAGAAATCTGAGCAGGAGCTCAAGGCCGAGATCGCGAAATTCGAGCGCTCACGCGAGGAGATTGGCGCAGTCAATATGCGCGCACTTGACATCTACGAGAATGTGGAGAGGCAGTACAGTGAGCTCTTCACGAAAAAAGACGGGTTGGGGAGGGAAAAAGAGGACGTCATGGGGCTCATGAACGAAATCGAGGGCAGGAAAAAAGAGCTGTTCATGGGGACCTTTGAAGTGGTCAATGCTAATTTCCAGAAGTTCTTCACCATGCTCACAACCAAAGGCGCACAAGCCAATTTGGTCATTGAGGATTCTGAAAATCCATTTGATGCAGGAGTTCGCATCAATGTCAAGATTTCAGGAAGCAAGTTTCTCGACATCCGCAGCCTCTCCGGAGGGGAGAAGACCATGACTGCTTTGGCATTCATATTTGCAATCCAGGAGCACGAGCCGGCCGCCTTCTATGTCCTTGATGAGGTTGATGCCGCGCTTGACAAGCACAACTCGCAGCGTCTTGCGGAGATGCTCAGGCATTATGCACAGAATGCGCAATATGTTGTAATTAGCCACAATGATGGAATCATCTCGGCGGCAGACCATCTCTACGGGGTTTCCATGAACGAGCATGGGATCTCGCAGGTCGTTTCGTTAAAAGTGTGACAGATTTTTCAATCTCCTTAAGCGCTTTTTCATTGGTGCATCTTTTGTATTTCTTGAGGTTTTTTCTCAACTCGGGAAGTTTCTTAAGGAATTTTTCAACTGCTTCTTTTTCTGTTTTTTTTGCATACATCCCATAGCCCAGCTTCTCTAGGTAAAGGGCATTGAGAATCTGCTCGAATTGCCATTCAACGGGAATGGAGAGGATTGGCTTTCTAAGGTGCAGGGCTTCGCTGATGAGTGTGAATCCGCCGTTTGTAATCACCGCGCTGCAGGAGGAAAGATCCCTCAGGAACCTCTTTTCATTGCCTTTTCTGAACATGACATTCCCTTCCTTTCTTTCCACATTGAATCCATAGACGATGAAAATGCGCCTGATGCCCTTAAGCGCCGGAAGGAGCAATGCGTTGCTCGCCGAAGTTTGATAGACAAGGATATGGTTTTTCTTTTTTGGCCGTAGCCCAAGAATCTCTTTTCTAAGAAGCGGGGGAATGATGAGGGAATTTTTCCCTTTTGCCACAGCCCCATAATAGGTGGTGATAAAGCGCATATCTGCCTTGATGATAAAAGAGCGAATCACCGCTTTTGTCAATGCCTCTTCCACCTCAAAGCCCTTGGCAATCCCCCCATAGCTCGTGTTTGTGATGATGTGTTGATTGTCAATGGAAATGACAGGTATTCCATACCACCACGCAAAATAATCAACCAGCGGCTCAAAATCAGTGATGATGACCTCGGGCTTGAAGTCCTTGATGATGCGTGCGATCTTCCATCCTCTTCGCAGGATAAGCGGCAGCCTTGCCGAATTATTGAGCACGGTCAATGCATTCGCCGCCGCGTTGTTTCTGTAGACTATCTTGAAGTAGTCTATCTCCTCAACGGGAAAATAAGAGGAAAGGTACTGGTAGGCCCTGGCAGCCGCCACAATCTTTATGTCATGGTGCTTTAGTAGGCGCTCAATCACCACCCTGCTCCGCACCGCATGCCCCAATCCCTCGCCCGCAACGCCGTAGAGAATCCTTGCCATGTGCCTTCATTTTCCCCTATTTTTATTAAACTTATGCAAAAGAAGTTCTCAAATAATGGGTCGCCGAAGGCATTTTCTTTTGGTTAAACTTTTCTTGGGCAACCCGAAGGGGCGCCCAAAGAAAAGGTTATGCGTCGGCCGGGGTTCGAACCCGGATCAAAGGCTCTCTTCGATTCCTTGGAAGGCCTCTATCCTACCATTAGACTACCGACGCGCACTGGTGAGTCTCCTCCTTTCTTTTATAAACCTTGTGCCGCCTATTTGAAACTCTGCCGCCCATAAATTGCTGGATTTCAGACGATAATTTGCGAAAGCTTTTAATACCTATTCAGCCAGAACAGCTAGAAGGGGGGGATATCATGGAAAAGCTCTTGTATAAGGATAGTGTGCTTCCTATTGACTTTACCAGGGATCTTGACAACATTGAATTCTTTGATTTCAGGGGATTGGATGAACCGAAAGCCAAAGATTTTGCCGTGGATATTGAAGGCAGTAACGACTCCATTGAGCTCCATTTAGTGCTCACAAAATCCTATAAGGAAGCTCTCATCCTTACCCTGCCAAAATCCACCCATCCCCAGCTGTGGCAACAGTTCCTCCGTGAGGAGCAGAAGACCTTTGGCGGCTCAAAGATTTTCTATGTCAATAAGGAATGTACCAGAATCCTTGTGCTCTCGGTCAAGGGCGAGACGATGAACAAGCTCAACATGGTCATCACTAGGATTAACAAGGTGAATGAGAAGATTCACCGCTACAACTCCCTTGTGAAAAAAGACAACCTTGAGCTGTATGAAACAATGGCCAAGAGAAAAGCGGACATCTCGAAGAAGGATGAGATCATCCACTTCATCCAGCAGCATTTGAAGTCTTAAGAAAACTATTTTTTGATTTTTCTTTCTTATAATTTACATTTATTCAAATCTCCTTTTTCAGTCTCTCAATGAATTCATCGAAATTATGCTTGTGAATGTTGAGTCCGCAGGCATGCTCATGCCCGCCGCCTTGTCCGTGGATCCCGACAAGGCACTTCTCAACAATCGGAGGAAGGTTATGCATTCCTGATCTGAGGCTTCCTTTCATCTCTTCGTTCCTCTCGCGGCACACAAGGACAACTTTGTTTGGATACTTATATGTCAGTTCATTCGAAATATCGGAAGTAAAGCTGGTCTTATCCTCCTCATAGGGAAAGAGGATGAAATTCCCCTCTGTTTTTTCTGCAAGGTCAAACGCCCTCTTCAAAAGCGGCTCAAACCCCCTATTTACAACCTCATAGCGCTTGAAAATGAATTTTCCGCGAGGTGTGGTTTGTTCCAGTATCTCATAGGGAGAATCAATCTTTATCATCGTCCGAATTGATTTCATGACTTCAGTTGACTGCCCCTTGAGATTAAATGAGAGAATTCGTGAGAGCAGTCCAAGTTTTGTGTCCCCATAGAGGATGTCTCCTGGCTCCTTGTATTCTTTCCCAATCAGGTTAGGATACTGCTCCTCAAATTCTTTTAAGAATTCCGGGATGAACCAATCAGACACGCAGCCAACCGCTCCAAGCCACAAGTCCTGCCTAACCGTGCGATAGCACAGATAGGAAGTCGGAAAGTTATCATGCGCATTCTCAACTTTCGGGTTGTAATATTTCACCTTGTGCTTCTTAAACGGCCCATGATGATCCACCCAGATGATGGGAACATGGATATTGTCAATGAAATCATCCTCCAAAACCGCAAGATCCAGGACAAATACTTTATCCGCCCCATATTCCACCGCCTTGAGCGCAAACTGCGCATTCAATCGTGGTGTGGTCTTCACGATATGGCCCTTGCCTTCCTTCTTGTAGCGGTAGAGCAAGAGAAATGAGCACAACCCATCCTGGTCATCATCAAAGAAGAAGAACGGCTTTTGGCACTCGTCAAGCTCTTTTCGGATTTGGGAGTATTGCTCTTCGGTCAATGCCATGGTTTTAGTGTTTCGAGGGCTTTTTTAATGCTTTTTATTATGCAACATTAATTGGCTCCCATTTCTCATCCCGCTCGCCTGCGGCTCGCATTATTTAGTCGCGCCTGCAATGGCGCGAGTTCTATAACCACTGGACATTCGCCAAAAGAACAATTTTATACCCTACGTTATTTGCTTCCTCTATGGATATCCCATTAAGGAAGCACGCGGGCTACGATCCTTTGGGTGATTGCGGAAAAGGAAGATGCCCAATCTGCGCTCGAACCCAGAGCGTCATGCGCATAAAGCAGAACCTTCCCAAAAAAGAGTTTCAAAGCGATGCGATTACCCCCTTTGTCGGGAAGTGGGGTTATCCAAACATCAACCTCGGCATATTGACCCCTCCAAAGCCGGAAGAGGATTCTATCCTCTACGACGCCCCTAAATACTGGGCGAGCAACAACTTTGACATTCCAAGGATAGTTGGCTTTCGCTCCTCGCTTCTTAATGCTAGAAACTCAGTTGACATCAAGCACCAGAGCAAGCTGCTTGAAATTGCGCAAGAGGTGAGCATGGCATCAAAGCCGGCGGATATCGACATCAAACTGGAGAAAAACCCCTCTTTTCGCCTCATCACCGATGCCTATTCTGCCCCAACAGGCCCTGCTGCTTCCTTAAAGCAGGCGAAATTGACCTCCAACCCTTCAATCCACACCAAAGTGCAGAAGGCCTTCGCCGATACAGACCTCAAGGCCAAGGATGCCTTAATCAATCTCTACGAAGACAACTTCGATGAGAATTTCCTTTCCAGGATGTTTTCGGTGGGTACTATGGGACTTAAGCCGAATAGGAAGCTTGTGCCAACAAGATGGTCAATCACTGCAACCGATGATACATTGGGAAAGCACATCATAGAAGAAATCCGCGACTATCCCCAGGCGAACTTTCAGGTCTACTTCGGCGGCTATCTCGGCAACTATTACCTGCTCCTCTTCTTTCCCGAAGTGTGGGGCTATGAATTATTTGAGACTTATGTGCCATCAACCCATCAATTCAACCAGGAGTTGTGCACCATGACCGACCATGAGGCCTTCGAGGGAAGAAAAACCTATGCAGAAGAGACTGCAGGCGGCTACTACACCGTGCGGCTAGCAATCGCTGAGAAACTGCGTCAGATGAGGCGCCAGGCCATGGTGATCGCATTGAGATTCATCACCGATGACTACACAATGCCTCTAGGCGTGTGGGTGACACGAGAAGCTGCAAGAAATACCCTTGAGGAAAAACCTCTCGAATTCGCAAGCAAGGAGCTCATGCTTGAGTACGCAAGAAAGCTGGCAAAAAAGAGATTCAATGCGAATGCAGACCATCTTCTCGGAAAAAGCGTATTATTGAAAAGCATCCGGCAGCAGAGGAAGCTGGCGCAGTTTTTTGGATGAGGGGTTCGTTTAACCTCAGTTTAACATAATTTTTAAGCCGCCTGCTCGTCGATAAACTCGCACTTTCTCGATGAAAATTCCAAAAACCATCAAAGCTTTTTGAAACCAAAGATTTTTTCTTTGAAAAAATAGAATAAAATTATCTTCAACAATTTTCTGTTTTCTTCGAGAAAGCAGGGGATAAATCCGAAAATACTATTTGTTACTGCCTTCGCATAATGTTTGTACATTATACGGTACGCTTCACGTAAAGGCACGGGAAAGGAAGAAAATTATGCGCCACCAATGTTGTGGCGCATCGATGGAGCTGCCAATGTGCGGCAATTATTTCACTACTTAAATGTAGTAAAGAATAGGAAGATTTATAAACTCTAATATTTATAACATTAAAAGGTTTGAAAATCACATGAAAGTTGCGAAATTGCAATTCGAACATGAATTGCAAACACCTTCGGACAGGAATTCTAATATCATACTTATAGGAATGTCAGGTTCTGGCAAAACACACTGGTCAAAACTCCTCTCTGAGAAGCATGGATTCAACTTGGTTGAATTTGATAATCTCATAGGAGATTCTGCTGAATTGGCCGATCTTATCAAGGATATTCCTGGAAGAGACCCAGCAGAAAAAATGGGAAATTACTTTGGCATGCCTTGGACTGAAGGATACAAAGCGAAAGAAACTACTTTTCTTAGTATTGAGAGGAGATTTATGGCAGCTACTTATCCAAATGGATCTGTTCTTGATTTAACTGGAAGCTGCATTTATCATCCAGACCAAATGTGGGCCATTAGTAGAACGGGATTGGTTATTTATCTTGAAACAAGCCCTGAAAAGCAAAGGGATATATTTGAGACTTTCAAAAAAAATCCAAAACCAATCATTTGGGGAGGACTATTCAAAAGAAATGACGGAGAAACCAATGAGAAAGCCCTAGAAAGATGCTACCCTTTGCTCCTGAATCATCGATCAGGCCTTTACGCAAGTGCTGCTGATGTGGTTTTACCTTACGATGTCCATAAAAATGCAAGGAATGTTGGAGAACTTGTTCAGGAAGTAACTAAACAACTGTAACCACCACCTAAACAATATTCTTTTCCTTTCCCGTGCTTCTTTTCTTCTGAAAATCTAACTTTCCCTTCAGGAAAGTACGGCAGCAAGAGACTGTTCGGCGGCTCAAAAAGTGTTGAACAGAGCACACAAACGTTAAGCGGGTCGCTACGCTCCCCTAACTTTTTTGCACCCAGAACGCTGTGGACTGCCTCAGCGTTCGGGCAAAAAACTCGTTTAGTGTGACGAAAAACAAACTACTACCCAATCTCCCCCAAAAACCTCTTGATAGTCTTCACCACATGCTCCGGCTGGGTCTTGATGGTGTCGCAAACCTTTTTCAAAATATCAGCACCGCTATACTCAACAGTAGAATGAAGCTTCTTATCCATCTGTTTTTTCTTCTTCACAATATCTTTCCACTTAATAAACAGTTCCTCAACCCGCCCTGGGACCTGAGAGGGAATGCAACCCAATAACGTAGCAACTTCAGAAACAATTGCTAACTCCCCCGCGGCCTCTTTTTCAGAAGACCCTCCCGCAGTGAATTCAAGGCGAACAATAGAATCCGAGATCTTAGTGCTTTTCAAAATCTTGATCCGCCCAGCTTCGGAAGTATTATCCAAGTGCGTCCCACCGCAGGCCTGGACATCTAAACCAGTAATTTCTACAATCCTTAATATCTTCCCAGGAACAGCACCCCCCTGATAGATAGACATCCCAAACTTCTTCTCGGCATCAGAGCGTGAATAGAATTTCTTCACAACAGGTAAAGCCCGTCCAACAATCGCATTCGCTTCCATCTCAATCGCTTGAACCTCTTCATAAGTGAGCGATTGATAGTGTGTAATATCAAGCGACCCCTTCTCAATAGTCTTCTTGGCTCCTGCCTGATTAATGTGCTTGCCTAATACTTTCCTAGCAGAAGCCCCGATGATATGTGTTGAGGTATGATGCTGCGCAAGCTGCTTTCGGCGTTGAACATCAATGGAAACCATAACCATATCCCCAATCTTAAAAGAAGGCGCGCTCTTGAGCGTATGCACAATGACCGATCCCTGCTTGAAGATATCAACAATTAAAGAGCCATCAATAGTCCCGACATCATGCAGCTGCCCGCCGGAGGTAGGGTAGGCAACAGTCCTATCCAAAATAACATGATTCCCGATTATCCGAAGAACTTTCCCCTCATTATGGTCAAGAAGATAGCCTTCAAAATACAAAGCAGAGGTTTCAGGAATCCCAAGCAAGTCCAGTTTCTCCTCTTTTTTAGTAGCATGCTCCTGCGCTTTCTTCTGGTGAAGTTCTGCAACACGCGCATAGAAATTATCAGGAACAGAAATTTTCTTCCCAATAGCCAAAGCCTCCTGCGACAGTAATTCAGGCGAGATTCCCATGCTGTCATAGAGCATAAGCAGTTTCTCCTCAGAAATCTCCTCCAATATAAGTTTTGCAACCACTCCCTTTGTCTTCTCTTTAGACGCATGATATTTGGCATACTCAACACCTAAAATTTTCTTCACTGAGTCCAAATTCCCGCTAAGCTCTGGGAAAATAGGCTTCAGATACTCAGCGTGCAATTCAGCAAGCGTATCCATATCAACCTTCCACCCATGCTTATCAATAAGCGAAAGAGCACGACGATACAACAACCGCAGATTATACCCTCCACCCACATTGGAAGGCAATGCCCCATCAGATAAAGCAAACAGCAAAGCCCGCGAATGCTCAGCAACAGAATACAGGGCAGCAGATTCAGAGACCGCCTTCTTCAAACCATCAACCGAAACACCAACCTTGGAAGCAACCATCTTCCAGGTCTTGTTGATATCCTCAACTTCATCAACATTGAGATAGGAAGCAAAAGGCAAAAATTTCCCCATTAAGACCGGATCAACTACAACCCCGGTCTGCTTTTTCAAAAATTCAACAACGGTTGGAAACGTGCTCTCATACGAAGTGGATTTCCCCTGCGAGAACCATGCATTGCGCTCATGCCCCATCCCCATATCTAGCACTTTAAGGTTCAGTTCCTTATTACCGGAAGGTGTCTGCTCATAGAGCATATAGACCTGATTCCCAAGTTCCAAGCCGCGCGAGAAATACTCCATGCACGGCCCGAAATTGCCCCCGCCCGCCCAGGCATCCTCATGGAAAGTAATCTCAGAATTAGGCAATCCCAATCCCTGCTTGAGCCAGTTATGGATGTCAGTAAAATAGCGTTCCTGCGACCAGTCCTTGGGCGCCATAAATGCATGCTGCCCAATCATGATAAAACAAGAGTAATGAGCACCGGTAATGCCGATATTATCGATATCGTTGAACCTAAGGCATGGCTGCGGAACGACTAGAGGATTCGCAGGCGGCTCAACCTCTCCGGACACTACATACGGCTGGAAGTCATAGATGGATGCCTGCACAAAATCCGTATCATCCCTCCATCGGGCAACCACTGGGTAGCGCGGAATCGGCGTATAACCCCATGTAGAAAACAATTCAGCAAACTTTTTCCACACCCCAACATAATCCAGCTTATTCTTGGCAGGAGTATTGCCGATGAAGCGAAATCCCCCCGAGCAGGCAGGATCCCCGCAGGTTTCAGCATCAACCGTAGTCCAGTAGAATGTTTCGCACTTGCAATGTTTTCGGGAAAACCCTTCCCTCTTCAGGACAGCGGTCGCATAATAGGCATCTGGGTTCTGGGATGCTTTCAATTTAAACTCTTTTTTGATTTCCTTGTCAGTCTGCATACTATTCGGATAAAGGGCAATCCCATATAAAATTATCTGTCTAAATTGGAATCCTTTAGAAACAGAAATCTATAAAAGGCAAATGAGCCCAATTTTCAAAATCATGGATAAAAAGAGTGTGCCGCAAGACCTAGTAGGGCAATTTCTCACAAAAGAGATCCTTCCAAGGATAAGTCCCACTTTCCAAGGAACCCTCAGAGTAAGGATGGCAGTCCCAAGAAAAGACCTCATAGATGCTGACATACTAAGTGAAAAAGGCAATACCCCAATCGCAGAGCTGCGCCTCGACCTTCTTGACTCCCCCGCGACCCTTCACCTCTTCATCCACCACTACCCCTTTTACGACAATCTCAAGAGGCAAATAGAGCAAAACAAGCACCTGCTCGAATCCATTCTTAAGAAAAAAATAGCGCTTGATAGCTCCTATGGCGATGCCCTCCACGCACTCTCGGACTCTATGCATAGGGTTGCACAGGAGATGGATGAATTCAGATCGGCTCTCACTGCAATAACCAAGGTAAACCACACCTCAGGATTTCCAAAGTATGGCTATGCAAAGTTGCCTGCAAGCGTGAAGAAATTCGAAAGCCACCTCCCTTCATCAATGACCTTTGAGCTTTATCGCGGGAAAATCCTGCCAAAGGCCGCGGTTCGCTTCCACTTCAAGGACCTTCATGATAAGGAAGTGCATTCCTGCGTCGTGTCCCTTTCCCCCGATCTCTATAAGGAAGTGATGGTTAAGCTAAAGCCCTCTTTAGACAAGCTGCAGGATAGGATGGGAGATATCTTCAAGAAAACTATCAATATGGAATACTGGCCTTTGGCAAAGACCTGACCACGCAATGTTTTTATACGAACCTCTTCTTCTTTCCATTATGGTCTCAAAAGAAGCATTGGAAAAGGCACTCCAGAAGGTCATTGACCCCGAGCTCCATCTTGATGTATGGTCCCTCGGATTAATCTACGATGTGAAGGTAGAGGAATCAAAAGTCCACGTCTTAATGTCTCTTACCTCTCCCGTCTGCCCCTATGGGCCGCAACTCATTGAGGACGTGCGAAGAAATATCGCAGCAGTGGAAGGAGTTACAAACGTTGAAGTCGAAATTACTTTCTCTCCTCCCTGGGGTCCGGATAGGATGTCAGAGGAAGCAAGAATTACATTAGGGCTATAATCTCTCTATCAAAAACTCCTTCTTCGCAAGCTTGTGCGCCAAATGCAGAGGTTCAGGCATCTTGTGCGGCTCCCGAATGCATTTCTTAACAAGTGCAACCGCGCTCTCAAGCGTTATGCGATGGCCGGGAGAAACGCAAAGGGGATTCGCATGCTCTTTGGTGCGCACAAGCTGCCCAAGCTTCTCTTTGCCCAGATAGACAGATTCTCCTTTCACTTCTCCGCACAGCGGCGCCTTTGAGATCCCAATGGAAGGGATATCAAGCATAACCCCTAAATGGGATGCCAATCCTATCTTTCTTGGATGAAGAACTCCATCCCCATCAAAAAAAATGATGTCCGGCTTTTCTTTCAATGAGGAAATTGCATTTCCCAAAAGCGGCCCATCCCTATAGGCCAAAAACTCAGGTAGGATGTTCCTTGCTATCCTGCCAGTTGCAAACGCCTTATCCACTATCGCAAGAGTTTTGGCATCGCACACCACAACACAGGCAATTATTCTGGAGCCAACAGCATACGCTTCAGCCCCTGCAATCATCCTGATATCAGAAAACTCATCCCTAAGCGAAACTTTTGAGGCAAGCTTGCGCTGCTCAGCTTCGCATTTCCTGACGTCTTGCATCCATTTTCCCTGGAGAAGTGGTTTATATGTGTTGATGTTTAGCGTCACGCACAATCAATAGCAGTAGCGAGGGTGAGTGGAGGGCATAGGAAAAACATCAACTTCACTCTGATTGTACCCTCCCTAAAGTTCCCTCTAGTACTGCATAAAATGAAAAATAAAAAATCGTTGGCTCCCCTTTTATTGTCGGGGGTTAGTCGTGGGTGGTTTTGAGAGAATTTCGGGAGGAGCCAACGGTTGAACGTGTTTTTTTGGGATCACCTGATGCTGGATCGTGGGGACTTGCGCATCTCCTGCAGCCACATCAATCCTATTCTTATCATGTCCTTGTTGAATTTGTCTGATATCCGATACGTCTTCTTGTATAGGTCGTAGTCAATCAGCCCCATGCTTTTCATGGGTGTGAGGATGCGATCGTAAAATTGCCTTTTGTTGTATGAAATCTTGACTTTCTTGCCTCGGTACGGCGGCTCGTCGATGAGGTCAGTGATGAGGTTGCCATCGTGCAGTTTCGTCGCGAAGAGGGACATCTCGGTCTTGGTGATTTCCGCTCCGTTGTCCTTCATCATCTCGATGAGGAGCTTTGCGACAATGATCTGCTGCTTGGTGGCGAAAATGACTTCGAACACATCCTCTGGCAGGTTGAACCTGTCAAACAGGATTACCATATTCCTCTATGTCAGTATAGGAAGTATATAAATATTTCGCTTTTAGATACTAGTATAGGGAAATGTATATTAATAAAATCAGCTATTTATTTCCTTTTTCCGAGAAAAACCTTTCCAGATGAGGGATGAAATTCGCATCCACCACAATCTCCCACTCCTTCGGGAAGCAGTTAAGGTACGTGGGCCAGGCAAACCGCTCATCCAGAAAGACGATGACTCCTTTGTCATGCTCTGAACGGATGCATCTTCCCGCATTCTGCAGGCATTTGGTGATTGCGGGAAAGGTATAGCCATAATCCCATCCCCTGCCAAACCTCTTATCATAATATTCAATCAAGCTCTGCGTCCCCAAATCAGGCCGCCCAAGAGGCAACCCGACAACAACCACTCCTTTGAGAACGCCTGGCATGTCAAGCCCTTCACCAAACGAACCGGTGGCAACCCCCAATAAGGCGGCATTTTTTATCTGCTTAAACCGTTCAATGAATCCTTTTTTCTCCTCTTTGGTGAGCTTTGGTTTTTCAATAAACATTGGGCGTTGGCACAATCCGTGCAGGTGTTTATGCACAGCATCCCGCAGGAAATAGCTTGGGAAAAACACCGCGACATTGCCTGGAATCTCATCCAGAATGCCAGCGCACCAAACCGCTATATCTTTGTACTGCGCCTCATTGCGAGAAGAAAACTTAGTAGTGGTCCTTGGCACTACCATTGTCATCCGATTCTTCTTTGGGAAAGGGTTGGGGTACTCCTTCTCAATAGCCCCCTCGCAGCCCAGGATGTTTTTGTACATGGCTGTGGGTTTGAGGGTGCCTGACATCAGCACAGCCGCATAGCACTCCTTAAACACCTCCGCGCTCAATAATGCAGGATCAAGGCAGCGATAGCTCAGCACAAATCCATTTTCCTGTTTCGAGAGTATTCGCGCATATCCTTCATCTTCTCCCTGCCATGCCAAAAGAAACCTACCAACAGAGAGAAGAAAGCTCCTCTTGCTCGCTGCCTGCACTTCCTGTCCAATTTCAATGAGTTCTTCAACGGCTTCATCATACTCATGGGTCGGCTCAACCATCCTAAAAACTTCTTCCCGAACAATCTTCTTCTCCTCCTGGTTGCCAATCAGTGTATGCAATCCGGAAAGCAAGTTATCCAAAAGCTCCACAAGCTCAACCTGCTCCAGTTTCTTCGCTTCTGTGATCGCCCGCTCCAAAACAAAAGTGTTCACCTTTTCAGAAGCAAGAGTGCGGATGCGATCAGGCAGGTTATGCGCTTCATCCACAATGATGATTGCCTTACCAATCTCCTTGTCAATTTTGTGAAAAAAGCTTGTCCGTATGCCCTCATCAAACAAATAATAATAATCTGCGATGATGACCTGCGCGTCCTTTCCCAGTTCAATGGCCATCTCATACGGGCAGAGCCGTTCAGTCTTAGAATGGCTATTGATATCCTCCACGTGCATAGGGATAAGCACCTTGAACTCTTCCAATGTTTTTTTCCCCTGAAAAGTCAATGCCTGCGGCGTCTTTCTTGTATTCTGGTAAAACTCGCACTGCTTATCCTCGCGCAGTTTTCTGCAGTAGTCATGGAACTCGCCTGAATGGAATCCTTCAACTCCCTCCTGCGCGCACATACCTTTCTTGCCGATGATATCCGCAGTTTTGATGGAAATCCCATGCTTGTGCTTCAGCTTCTTGAGCGTTTCAATGACAATATGGTGCTGGGTCTGCCGTGAGGTGAGAAAAAAAATGGTCAGTCCTTCCTTTTTGGCAAGCTCAAGTGCAGGAACAAGGGACGATGCGGTCTTTCCGATGCCCGTGGGGGCGTGCATGATGATGTGCTTCTTTTGGGAAAGTGCATTAAAGATATCTTGCATCATCTCGCCCTGCACCGGGCGCACCTGCTCATGAGGGAAGAATGTGGCGAATTGGCTCATTGTTAAAAGGTGCTCGCTCTCATTTATAACAATTGCCAAGGAGAGGTGAAACACCCTAGCATAATTATTAATTTTTTCATCAATACAAATGAATGAGTACAGGGTGGGGCATATTAGGGCGTCGCCGTCCATTTTGTGAGCGGTGCTGTGACTGCGTCATACGATGCGGAGGGGGAAGTCCCTTACGGGGAGGCGCCGCATAGTCCATTGCAGCAGCAAAGAGCGAGCCGGACTGCGACGCCCTCAGGAAAATATGCCCCACCCTAAATGAGTATAATAAAACCGGGAAAAACCCCCAACAGAAACCTTTAAATATGCCATAGATGCCCAAAACTATATATTAGGGTGTGGTCATGAACAAGGAAGTATTCAATGTCTTTTTCAGGGAAAAGCCGGCCATGATGCTGGTTGAATTAAGAAACGCAAAGGCCGAAATCTACGCCTCTTCCCTTGCAAAGCTTGTGGACTGCACATACTCCCATGTGGTAAAGATTTTGCAGCAGATGGAAAAGGCAGGGCTCGTCAATTTTGAGAAGCAGGGTAGATTAAAACTGCTCACCCTCACCAAGAAAGGAGCGGAAGTGGCGGAGCACATCGATACGATAAGGTTGATGCTGTAATTCTTTTAGAATGCTTATAACACCGCAAGAAAATAACAATTATTCTTCAGGTAGTTCTAAAACAATGATGTTATCCACATTAACTTAAATCCTCTCTTCCATCGCCAAATTCCCAAGCACCCTCCGCGCAGAAACCAAAAACTCCTCCTCAAGTGGTGTGGGAAACACCGCTCCCGCAGCATGCCTATGCCCTCCAGATTCGCAGCCCAAAATCCCTTCAACAATCTGGTCCATGGTCACTTTCAAATCAACAGATGCATCCTGGCGAGTTCCTGCAATCCGCAAAGACACTTTTGTTGATCCATCAATGAGCTGCGCAAGGGAAAGGATATAGGTGCCTTGCTTGATGCCATTGCCGCGGGAGATGATAGAGGCCATTGTCCCAATGATGGTTGGCATGACTTTATCCTTGGAGTTGATGATAAGGTAACCCTCTCCCTTCTCAATATCCCCAGAATCCCGACTGCTTTCATACCATCTCATCGCATTCATGATCTCCCGTTTGTATTCAGTCATCAGAGAAATCGCCTTCTGCTTATGCTTCTTATCCCCGATGCACGCCCCGATACCAAGAGATGCCTTCCCAAGCCGGCCGCAGGCATTAAGCAGCGTTGCGAATTCTTTCGCATCTTTAGTAGGGGACCCTTCTTCCTCCTGTCGAAGCAAATACACATTGCCCAGCACATCTTCAGGTTTCATCTCTCCAAGGCGCCTCATTATAACGCCAGTCACCATATTGCGCATTTCTTCTTCAGACAAGTCACCAACTTTCTTCCATCCGCTCCCTTTCTTTGGGTTGATGCCGCATTGGTGCAAAAATTGGATAGCGCCTGATTCAGTGCCAGAGACGCCGGGAATGTAGGGATCGGTGCAGTACTCCAAAACCTTGTGCAAGGGCTTTGTCTGCGCCCCAAAAAGGCGCAGCCCGCGGATCACCTTGATTTTCCCCTTAGTGATTGCAGTTTGCAGGATCTCATCATTGAGCTTCGCAAAGCCGTTGCTCTCCTGCATGTCCCCAATGGCCCCAATGATTGCGATATGTGAGAATTCCTCCATGCGCTCATCAACGGCCCTTGAGAAAAGATAGGCAACACCCGCTCCTGAAATCTCCTTTCCTCCATCAATACCGAACAGGTGGGGATTAACCAGCGTGATATTTCCCATCTCTTTTGGCTCACAGGGCAACTCATGGTGGTCAATGATGAACACTTTTTTGTCCGCAAGTATACTCTTGATTTCTTCAATCATGCCGGAAGCAAGGTCAGAGAAAATGACCACCTTGTACGGCTCAAGGGCAATCTCTTTAAGCACCTCTACCTTCATCTGCTGGATGATGCTTAAGGAATATGTCCTATTATCTAGGTTGAGCAGCTTCACCAAAAGCGAGCAGGAGGAAATTCCATCCGCGTCAAGGTGGCTGATGAGCCGGATAGTCTCTTTCTTATCTATCTTCTTGAATTCTTCTGCGGCTTGCGCAACATGATCCTTAAAATGGATATATTTCATTATGAACCAAACCTTCTCTGCCTTTCATTGAATACCCTTATGGTTTTCTTTAAATCATTTTTGGTGAAATCCGGCCACATTTTTTCAAGAAAGAACCATTCGGAATAATTGCCCTGCCAGATCAAAAAATTGCTCACGCGCTTTTCTCCGCCCGGCCTAATAATGATTTCCGGCTCGCTTTGAAGGTAGAGGTTTTTGGTAATCAGCTCTTCAGTAATTTCCTTTGGTTCAAGCCCATTGTGCTTCACCATTTCGGCAATCTTTCTTGCGGCATCCACAATCTCCTGCCTGCCGCCATAGGCCAGGGCGAAATTGACAATGCATTTCTTATTGTTCTTGGTGGCATCAGTAAGCTCCTGCAGGGATTTCTGCACCGCAATGGGGAACATCCATAGGCGTCCAATGGCGCGGACACGGATGCCGTTTTTTTTGAGAGAGGGATCCTTCCTTAGCTTCTCAAATCCCTTTCGGAAAATGCTCATCAGGTAATCAACTTCTTTCTTTTGGCGCTTGAAATTATCTGTGGAGAATGAGAACAGGGTCAATTCCTTGATGCCAAGTTCGATTGCCCATTGCACCAGCTGCTTGACCTTTTTGACGCCTTCTTCATGGCCTTTCCATGGCTTCATGCGGTTCTTTTTGGCCCATCTCCGATTGCCATCAAGGATGATTGCGATATGCGTTGGAGAACCCATGCCTATAACGACTGGCAGTCGGTTTAAATAGTTATTTGTAAAGACATTTTTTCAATCTAAAGGGGAAAATCCCTCATGTTCGCCCTGCGCGCACACCCTATTTTTGCGTGCCACTATGCGCGCATTCTATGGGAATCAGCTTCAACCAATGCGGCCAATGGGGGGCCGCCAAGAATATGCGAAGCGGGATTAGTCTCAAAAAGATTTCATTTTTGATCAATAAACTTTCCAAACACCAAAATAAACACCTCCTCCGGGACCTTGATTCCCGCCTCCACAAACGCCTTGGCAAGCTGATAGCCGGCATCTTCATCTCCTTTCTGCGCTTTAAACATCAGCAGTCTTCTCAGCGTAAAGGTGTTAAGCATACCTTCATTCATGGCGATGCTTGCGGGTTTTCCATCCTTCTCAATCCTGCCGCTGCCAAAATCCAAAGAAAATCCTTCCACCTTATGCTTTGCAAATTCCCATTCCACAAGCGAAGAAATGAGCTCTCTTGCCGTTAAACCCTTCAAAAACTCCTCTTTCTTCCCTTCCCCTACCCGAACAAAAGCAAAAAATTCTATGTCCAAAGCCAAGGAAAACACATGCACTTTTCCCAGGTATTGCACAACTCTCTGCCTTGCCCCTTTTTTTCTCCAGCGGCTCTCAACAGCATACGCATAGTGATAAATTGCCCCGGTTTTCTTGTTGCGAATCGCCTTGGTGCGTAAGTACATTCTATTTTTAGGCACCAGTAAGTTTTTAATGGTTTTGGCTAAAATTAGGCGCTAAAGAACTCATAATAAAATATTAGACGAACTAATTGAATACCTATCTGACTTCTTCCTTGATGTCTTTTCTGAACTTCTCGGTGGTGCGTTTCAGCCGTACAATGGCGCTCTGGATAGCCTTTCTCGGTTCCACATCGCCATCAGTTTCAATTATCATCTTTGGATTGCTGATTTCAGCATGTCGGATAGCATACGTTGCCACTTTGACATGCTCATCATTGTTAAGTTCCCACTTGAGCGCATTGCAGATGGTATGGCCTGCGCCAGGAATCTCAAACTGCATCTTGTTTTTTTTCTCCTCGAGAATCTTGATTTCCATATGCGAAGGAACTGCAAGGCATTTAAATACCTTGTTGTTTTGCAAGACGGATGCAGCTCACCGCGATGCGGTGGATTTTCCGACGGTGATGCGCCATTGTCCCTTTTAAGGGGAATGCAAAGTCCCAGTGGTGGGTGATTGCATAACTATTCTTGGCCAAAAATCCCTTCAGGTAGGGCAAGGTCTCACTTTTGTGGAAGGAATAGATGATTGGGGCGGCTTCCATGGCTTTGGTGAGAAAATCCCTATCCGCGTGCTTTACTCTTGTGCCAAACGGAGGGTTCATTATCACCACATCTGCCTTTCCTTTATAAACTGCTACATCCTGCAAGATGAGCACTGCTTCAGGATGATCCGCTTCTCCTTTTCCATTCTTTACAAGTACGCCCAAACTTTCAATTTTGGAAAGGTTCTTTTTTGCGATCTCTAGTGCAGTTGGATCGATATCAACAAGCTCAGCCCGAGCAGCACCGAGCAAAAGGCACCCAATGCCAAGCTGCCCCCCTCCGCAGCCCAGATCAGTGATGGATGCCTCTTTTAAATCCCCAAGCATTGCCGCATTCCAAAGCACTTCGGCCGCGATCTCTGAATCCGTTGGGTATTGCTCAAGCACCATATCCGGCAGCCTAAAGACTTCCATCTTGGAGAGGGTAATTGCCAACTGCGATTTGCTAAACTTCTTCATAACACTCACTTTTCACGAATAAACTCTTGATTTTCCTGCTTCTTTTTAGTCTTTTTGGCTTTGTACGGCCTAGTAAGCAGAATCCAGAAGAGAAGCGCTTCCCCACTGCTCTTCCTCTTTCAAGCAATCAAAATCTTCCTCAGCATCCATTTGCCCTCATCAACCCTCCAAAACTTCTACAATGCGCTCTTCTAATTTCAAAAATAACACCTCAAACTCTCACTTTTTATGAAGGAAATCGCATTTTTGATCAAAAAATTGCTTCTGGATCAATCCACAATGCCCCCCTAACCCTCTACACTGGCTTTAGGGCATCAATTTTACCCCTTCCCCTCCTTTCCTCTTGTCAAATGATAGTTGCCTTTGCCGTGGCTTTCCGGGCCAAATGAGGGGCACAAGAGGGTCAATTGTGCCCTTGTACTATCCTATATTTTGATGGTACTCATCACAATGGGAATCGCTTCACTTTTTATCATGTAGTGGCCATGCATCACGGCAAGGAATCAAAAATTCCTGCTCTCCGTCGCACTTTTTGATGCTCTAAGCGAAGAGTATTCCAAGTCTCAGTCTCATTCCCAAGCCAGTCCCAGCCATTCCTCGACGGCAAATCCATTTCTTATAGTCCCAACAAAGTCCCATTATAATCCCATGATAGTCCCAATACTATCCCACAATAGTCCTATTTTATTTAAACTTTTCGATAGAAGAATAGTCCCAAATAAGTCCCACAATAGTCCCAAATGAGTCTCACAATTCAAAAAGATTTAAATATAAAGCCGATTGTAGGGTCGCCATGTGGTCGTTTTTCCGCTCCGATACCGAACAGTTAAGGCACAGGGTGCGCCATATGGATGCATCCCTTAGGACTTCCTTTTTAAGCGTCCGCAGGGACACCCAAAACCTTGGCCAATGGGCGCAGTATCTTCAGGAGAAGACCGAGCGGCAGCAGGCGCAATTGCAGCAGATGACTCAGGAAATCTCTAGCCTAAATGAGGAGCTTTCCGCCATTCCAAAGACGCCACAAGAAATCAAAAAAATTATTGACCAGTATTACTCCTATGATGCTCTGCTTTCCCGTCTCAAATACATCGAACAGCGCGTAGAGGAGTTTGCTCTCAAGGGTGTGCCCATTCAGCAGCCACTGCCCCCCCAGGCAGCACAACAGCCGGCTCCGCCTTCTTCGCAGGAAATGCAGGAAATCAGGCAAAAACTGGCTGCTTTAGAGCAGAAAAAGCAGTCATTGAAGGAGAAGATTATCAAGCGCATCACCAAGAATTCAAAGGAATATGTCAAGGGAATCATCCAAAGCTATATCAGAAAATACGAGCAGGTGGCTGCCTTGCAGCTCAAGGAGATGGTGGTTGATGATCAGCAATTGTGTTCCAAGAGCTCGTTTTATCGGCTCATGGAGGAGATTGAGCAGCTAGAGGGTATTGGTGTAGTGAGGGAAGGAAAGGAGAAAAGATATTTCCTAAAGGCAATAAAGAGAAACCCTTCATAAGACAGAAAACTATTTAAATCATCATCCAAGCTCCTTTATTCAGTTTGGGGGTGAATACATGAAGGTATTTCGTGCTATCAGTACATCTTTCTCTCGAAATAAGGATATGCTGCGTGATTCATTTGCAAAGATCCGTGAAGAGCTTGAGGAGCATCTGCAGTCCATCAATGAAAACACCAATGAGATTGGCCAGAACCATGAATATCTCTGCGGAATTGAGCAGAAACTCGATATGCTTGCTGAGCGATTGGATCACATGCAGCTCTTTTTGAGCCAATTCGGCTATGGCACAGCGTCCCGGCATTTCCACCTTAGGCCCTTAACCACTGACGAGAAGCGCGTTTTTATCGCCCTCTATGCGATTGAGGACGAAAAAGGCCACGTCACCTATGCGGACATCGCAAAGGTGCTCCTAATGGATCTCCAGCTTGTTTCTGGCTACACCGCCTCGCTAATTGAAAAAGGTGTTCCAATTGTCAAGCGCTATGTCAACGACATCGCCTACCTGCGGCTCGACCAGAATTTCAAGCAGCTCCAGGCAAAGGAGAACATCCTCGCCATTGACAGGGCGCAAAGGCAGCTTGTCCAATTCTGAATATTTTTATTTTTTACTAAATTTTTTAGCTTTTCCGAGCTATAAATCATCAAGCGGGCTTCGCACTTTCCTTAATTGCTCCCGTGAAACCTTGGTATAGCGCTGGGTTGTCGCAAGATTCGCATGCCCAAGGAGCTCCTGAATGACGCGAATATCAGTTCCCGCTTCCAAAAGATGGGTGGCAAAGCTTGAGCGCAGGGCATGGCAGAATACTCTTTTGCGAAGGCCAGCTTTCTTCGCGGCATCCGAGACGACTTTTTGGACTTGCCGCACTCCAAGCTGTCGGCCATTGACCCGAAATAATGGTCCTGCAGGATCCTTCCCCCCCTGAAATAGCCGGATGTCTTCAACCAATCTTTTGGAAAGGATGATGTTTCGGTCTTTTTTCCCTTTTCCCGCCCGCACAAGCCCAAAGTGCTCCTTAAAATCCAGATCCTCTATTTTGAGATTAACGCATTCAGAGACGCGAAGGCCGGAAGAATACATCATCTTGATGAGGAGTTTATGCTTGGGGTTATCCACCGCATCAATAAGTGCCTTCATTTCCCCCTTTGAAAGCACCGTAGGGAGCTTTTTTTCGGCTTTTGGGAGCTTGATGGTGGTAAACAGCCCCTTAGCCATCATGTCGTCAAAAAGGAACCGCAATGCGCTCATGGCCAAATTCACCGATGCCGGCTTTTGATTTCTCTCCGCCATAAGATAGGCCATGTAATGCTTGATGTCCTGCGTCTGCACTTCTGAAGGCTGTTTTTTTGAGAACTCAAGGAACTTGCGGTTGTGGAAAAGATAAGCGTTGACGGTCTTCTCAGAGAAGCCGCGAATCTTAAGCTCGGTTTCCAATTGGCCAATCATGGTATTTTTTGGGATGAGCTCATATAAAAAAGTTCGCATAAGGTTTGGGCTTATACGAAGCAGATAGAGCTACAATACGGGTTTTAGTAGAATCGAGAAAGAAATCGTAGGGCAAAGTCAAGTCGAGTGTGTTGGACTACAACAGTCACGAACAAGCGAGCGTGTTTTTCCCACTTAAGTTGACTTAGTCAGGCGAACGATAGTTTTTTATAGGTCTTTGTAATAAGTCCCTCTATGGGAGAAGTCAATATGCAAAAGCAAATTTTGGGAACACTTACTGAAGTGAAAAGTAGTATTGAAGCTCTCAAAAAAAATGTAAGTTATATGATGAAATACATTGAAGACACCAAACTAACTGAAGAAGAAAGGAAACAGTTATCTGAAAGCATAACAAAAATAAGGGCTGGGAACACCTCTGATTTTGTCTCTTGGAAGCAGGCTAAAAAAGAATTGCCCATGTAGCATGTTTTCTGCAGAATTAAAGAAGCCAGCACTAAAGTTCCTCAAATCTATCAACGATAAGACACTTTTGAGGAGGATTTCTGACAAGATTGATGCTCTTGAGAAAGATCCGTTTCCGCAGGATATTGAAAGAGTAGAAGGATACAAGGACGTCAAGGTTTTCAGGGTAAGAGTTGGGGATTATAGGATACTGTACTTTGTTGATTATGCTTCTTCAAAATTGTTTATTGAGAAGATTGACAAAAGAGGCAGAGTCTACAGCTAGGTTCTGAAGAAAGCTTTTTATAGGTGGTAAATTGAAGGTTATTTATGCCAAGAAACACATTAGGTATATCGTTTAAACCCGTCAAAATTGGTTACTCTCCTTTTGGACTGCCTCCAAATAAAGACAAAGGTAGAAAGCCAATTGGAAAATCATTAAGAGACCAAGTATGGTTAAATTACATGGGAAACAAAGCACAAGGCAAGTGTTATTGTTGTAGGATTGTCCCTATCCACATTACAAACTTTCAAGTTGGTCACAACAAAGCAGTCGCTAAAGGTGGCAAAAATAACATGTCAAACTTAAGGCCAATTTGTGGCACTTGTAATAGGGGCATGAAAACCAAATCTATCGAATGGTACAAAAAAAAATATTTCAGCAATGGCGGTGGAACAAGAAAACCAACTAAGAAGCCTACAAGGAGACCAAAACCAGCTAATCCTTGGGAGTTTAAACCAATTCAATTGGGACTTTAATCACCAAGAAATCCTTTTTCTTCTTAAAGGTCTTATTTTCGCCTTGAATTTAACTTTTCGACCACCTGAATTTTTGAAACTTACCGGTCTCTTGGTTTTTGTCCTTCCTGTTTTTGCTAAAAACGACGGCATATTCAGTACTTTGCCCATGCTCCCACAAAAATTTTTGGTACAAATTTTCAAGATTTTTTAAAATATATTATTCAGAATACATTAATTTCCTCAAACCCCCCTTCCGCAGGTAATTTCTGCATTGGTAAATGCGGCTCAATCAAAAGGCACAAAAAATGTTCATTTAATGGTGATTATGTGCACATTTTATCCGCTTTGTGTACATTTTTCCACACTAAATACTCCCTCGAGGAATTCTATCGTCGGAAATCAACAACAAATGCATTGTTTTAGGCTTTTACCCGGGATATTTCTCAAAACCAGGAAGCCGAATTTTCTGGCCTTCAAGAAAATGATACGCCTCACTCGCATTCTGATTGATCTCAAGCACATATCGCGCAGCGGCTTTGGGCGAATAGACGGGACAGGGGTCAGCAACACAGGGATCTGCCCTGATGATGTCAACAATGGTGAGGTTTTCGCTCACAAAAACCATATCGAGGGGTATGAGGGTATTTTTCATCCAAAAGCCGTGCATTTCCGGCTTCTCAAACTCAAACCACATTCCTGACCCTTCTTCCAAATAATCGCGAAACATCAATCCTTTTGAGCGCTCCTCTGGCGTTGAGGAGACTTCCAGGGCAATGCTCACTTCTCCGTCGGGAGTTTGGATGCTCAAGGTGGGCAATTCCTGCGTATTGGCAGGTGCGCAGCCAAGAAGCAGCACTACAACCAAAGCCCAGCCAAGGATTGCCTTCATGCGGCTTTCTGCGCAGCCATTCTTCTTAAAGTTTTGCTTGCTCTTTTTTGCAGTTGTCGCAGTCATTTAGGAATTTTTACATGTTAAAATATTCTCGTTGCGATTTAAATAAACTAAATATAAGCTAAATATTATAATTTTTAATTATAATTTATAATTTAATTTAATATTTATAATAACCTTTTTTAAAAATAATCTTTATATAATATCTATTAAAATTAGTATAATATATTATATTATTCTACATAAGAATCTTTATTAAAGCTATAACTTAAAATATATTTTAAATAATATAAATATACCTCAATATTTATTACTATATTGAAAATAACAAATTTGACAAAAAATTACGAACCAAAAGTGAGAGTTCAACCAAGGAAATGAATTTTTGGTCTTTCAAGGAAGGCAAAAAGAATAGCCATGGGGCGGGTGAGTAAGGGGGAAGAGAAGTTTTTGGCAAAAGTATTGAACAGGCCAAGCACCCCTCTTCAATCGATAGAAAAAGGATCTTCCTAACTCCTCACAAAAATTAGTATCTTCAAGAATAAGGGGGGTGCCTCTTTCAGCAAATTGCCCTATCCCCTGCGCCAATTCTAAAAACCACCTCCTCTTTGGGATGACAATGGGCAGCAAAGAGCTCAAATCGCACTAATTGAATGAATCAAAGAATAGAAAGTGAGAGTAAATTCATTTAGGCACCAGAAATATATCAGTAATTTCAATTTTATAATGGCTATAATGGCAATTTTTAAGCTTAATGGGCTTTACAACTCAATTCTTATCCCACATAACTCATCACTTTCTTCTCGCTCATTTCCTGCGCCTTCTGGCTTGAACTCAGAAGCGATTTGAGTTTTTCCTCAAATTTCTGCGCCTGCTCAAGAAGGGGCTTATAGTCGACCTCTAAACCAAGGTATTGATCTAGGACCTTTATGAGCTCCGCAGCCGCCTTGCTGTCCGGCAATTCAGAAGCAGTCTCGGCAAACAGGCAGGTAATCGGCAGCTTTGTCGTCGACAAAAGTGCAGCGCTCAATCCCATGATAATCCCTTCTTCTAGCGGCCGAATCTTCATTCCAATCAATTGATTTGATGCCTTCTCGCTTGTCGCGTGGAAGAATGTTCCTTGCCCGCTTTTTGCTTCCCCAGTGCCAACCCCTTCAAGAGAGATAATCTCCTTTGCCTTCACCTGGGCAGCAATCTCCCCTATTATGGCGCAAAGCTCCCATTCCAGGTTGCGTGGAGCGGTTATGCCATGCAAGAGGAGTAGGTTATGCTCCTTATCAAAATAAAGAGAGACGCCATCAACGATTTTTTTCTGATGGATGGCAACCATTGCCGGCATCTCGGTAAGCAGGATCCTGCCCACTTTTTCTGTCTTGAGGTGGCTGATGAGAAACTCCGTCGAGATACTGCCGACAAGTCCGAACCCGGGAAATCCCAAAATGATGCGCGGAGCATCTATCTTTGCTTTTTGGTCGAGCTGTAGTTCCATTGCATCCTTGCACAAATAGAAATGTTTAAATATTTAGCGTATCGGAGCATCCTAATGGACAAAAGAGGGATTGTGACCCATCCGGTGACCTTGTTTGTGGTCGGGATGGTTTTGGGCTTTGTGCTCGTCGTGCTTTGGGCAAAAGGCATCATCAATGTTCCCTTTCCATTCTGCGCGGGGAAATGATGGACAAGCGCGCTTTTGTCACTCACCCGGTTTCGATGTTTCTTGTAGCCATGGTGATTGGAATGGTTCTCGCCATCTTATGGGCGCAGGGCTACATCAGTGTGCCATTTCCGTTTTGCGGGAAAGTAGGTACACCTTAAATTTTGAATACCTTTTCAATAAAAAATAAGATGCAGTTTACTTCTTAAAGCTCCATAGCAAATGTGGCAACCATAAGAAAAAGCCCAAGCACCATGAAGATGATATTGAACATGATGCCTGGAATCCACTGCACCGCAAGAAAGCCGCTTAGGGTGCCTACGCTTCCAAGCACATGAAGCACCCCTAAGACGCAGATGATGGCGGCAACGCAGAGGCTAATCCATCCCACGATGTTGCTATTTGTTATCTCAACAAAGGAGTTATAGATAAGATAGAATCCTCCAATGGCAACAACCCAGCCCATGAGCACAATGGGAAGGGAAAATCCCCCCCACTCAGGGCCTTTGCCAAGTGAATGCAGAAGCGGAAAGAGCCCGAGAAGGAATAATACTAATCCGACAAGGCCACTGACCCAGTCGCGGGATTGCATCATATGATTTGCCTCTTTTTTATGCGGCTTTTTTCAATTCTTTAGATAGTTGGATGTCTCCTTCAACATCATGAATCGCAATTCTGAACTCTTGGGAAACAACATCATGGAAGTCCTTACTAATTTTTTCAGCCCCTCGATTGAGTGTTTCAGTCCCCTCTATAGCAGTTTTTTTTGGTATGAAGTTTTTCTCAGCCTCATTTCTTAGGAAATCTTTTGCCTGTTCACAAAGATAAAGAATTTTTATTACCATAAGGATAGCGCGCTCCCTAACCAAGTATGACTTCTGACCGAAGTCTGCAAGTGCCTGCGCAATTTCTGCTGTGCTTTTTTTCACTCTTTTTACAGAATCAAAATTGACCACATTATCCCCACGATGAACAGATGCGTGTATCCTTTTCACTTCGCCACGTATCCGTCTGGAATTATCTCTTGTGATGAGGATATCATTTCTAGTCGCATTGGCAGATCGTTTCCACACATACCTCTCAAGGAGATTTTTCATCTTCACTTTCTTTTTAAAACGAGTCCTCAACGCATCCATAAGTTGCTGATGGTCCAATTTTTTTGCTTCATTTACGATGGCTTCCACTTCTGTGTACTGATTCCTCAATTGGATGTCTTGTCCCCCTAGGAGAATAATGAAGTGTGAAAGAATCTCCCTCTCCACTCCCTTAGATTCTTCAGGAAGCCCATCCCACAATTCTTTAAGGGCAACGAGGGCTTCATGCACATCTTTAAATTCACCGATGTCTTTTGCTAACTCGTAGAAGATGACCAGATAGCTGTTATGGTCCCCCTTTTCAACGTATTCTGTGAATTTTTTAAAATCGGCAATAAATTTGGTTATGGTATGCCTTTCTTCAATCTCAAGCGGGAATTTCACGGCAAAAAGTACTTGGGCCCTTCCTCCTTGAGCTTCTGCCCTATTTATCCTTCTTTTCTCCTTTCTTGTAAGGGAGCCAGTGCTCCTGAAAAACTCTGAAAACCATTGCCAATAGAACCCCATGCTTTACCTCCTGCTATCCCTTCCCATCGCCTTATTTAAATGTTTTGCTTCCGTTGAGCGTTGCGGAGTGGTGAAATGGTCTAATCCGCTTGAGATGGTCGACTGTTAATCTCCTTTGAGAAAGAATATCACCTTCTTTTTGGCAATTGTCGTTCCGTTTATCGCTACATGAGCATCAAGGGTGTGGGATATATTAGATTTTACCATGTCCTTAACCACTCGCTCATCATTAATGTGTTTACTTAAATTATCATAAGGTAGCCTACCCTCTATATTTCCATTAAATATTGGTGAATAACGAATGGGGCGATTATCCCAAAGCAATTCCAACATTACTCCCTCTGAAAGGGTAACCTTCTCAGGTTCACCAATTTTCCTTACTTTTATGGAAATGGGCAAGGGAAATGATAATTTGTTAGTTCCATTAGGATCATCTTGTGGTGAAATAATGGAAATCTCAAATGATCCATCCGGATTCCTGATTTGAGTCGGGGCTTGAGGAACTTGCACGGGTGCCTCGATAACCTCTGCAGAAGGCATGGATGGTAGTCCCTGCTTCCTTTTTGTCTCCAATTCAAGTGTAAGGGACATTATGTGCGCAAATAGGGTGTTCTGCTTGATAGCATTGGTGATAATTTCTCCCAATACTTCGCTTTCAATTTCGAAAAAACCATTCAGCTTATTTATTTCATTCTTCAATAACTCATATTTTCCCCCCACAAGTTCGGTAAAATTTTTTTGATCAACAAGGCTTTCGACCTCTTGGGCGAGAATCTCCTCTCTTTTCTCCTTATTTGCATAAAGTGAGATTAGGTACATCATCCCCCACCCCTTAACACTTTGCTCATTTCCTTTTCCAGAAATCAGCCGTTGAATTGTCATATAGCCATCGGAAATTTGCATGTACATTTCCTGACCACTATATTGCGAATTTTTGTTGATATTCCCAACGATGAAACTAAGCCATCTAAACTGGATCCATCTTAATTTTTGCAGCTCTCCTAGGATGCCATGCTCCAACTCAAGGAATTCCTTGGCTTCTTCCTCGATTTCCAGAAGCTTCACTTTTCCTTTGTCGAGCAATAGCTTCCCAATGTCTTCCCCCCTCTTATCCGCTAGATAGGCTTGCAGTTTTTTCATTGTATTGTCTAATTTTGCTTTGAAAAGAATTCTCCTCTCTTGCAATTCTTTTAATTTTGTTATAATCTGGTCTAGTGTACTATCCTCAGCACCGGGCAATTCATTTTCAGGCCGGGCTTCAGCCGCCGCTTCCTTCTCTTTTTCCAAGTAAGCCACTTTCAAAATCACGCTTGCTTCCCTTAGGACCCTCTGGCATTCTTGGCTTACTCTCTCCAATGAAGCTAAATGGGCAGTATCATTCATTGTATCTTTTTCATCAATTCTCTTGGATTCCACAATCTCCCTTAGCCGCTTCAAATCATCGCATAATGCGACAAGCTTGCCCCTATTGTCATTGGCGACAATTTTGCTGTTGCTTCCCACCTCCCTTAGGAACTGCTCCAGCTGGCCAAGACCCATGGCTATGCCAAAGAGCGAGCCATCTGTGGCTGCCTTGCCTACATTATTTTTTTGAGGTGTGTTTTTTGCCATGTCGCTTAGGGCATGGGTATCCGCTCGGGATCAACATGCATTGCAGACAATGCGAATTCCCTTCTTGCCGCTATCCGTGCGGCTGTTACGTTTCCAAAATACCTATAAATGTTTCCCACAAGGGCAATCAGTGCCGCCTGCTCACCTGCCGGAAGCCTTGCGAAATGAGGATGGGTGGCGATCTGGTGCATGAGATGGTTGATGTTTGCTTCTCTTGTGTCAATGAACGGTACTCTAACTGCATTTGAGTCTGTGATGGCGTCAACAACTCGGGTATCATGCCTATTGCCGTTGGGAAACGCGCCGCTAAGGGTGCCTTGATACTGGCGGATGATCACCCTTAAGCTATTGATATATTGCGGCACAATGAATTGATATTGGCCAAATTCCCGCTGCAAATTCTGAATAATCTGACTCAGCTCATTGAGCCCCCTATTCCTCAACCTTGTCCATGCAGGCCGGCCAAACCTTACCAGAAGGAACACGGCGAGTAATCCAACAACTATCGCAATAACCCAGAAATTAATATCGCTAAGCGTGCTGCCTCCCCCGCCCGCACCTGTTGATGGGAAAACACTGCCTGTCCCAGGCCCATATCCACTCCCTGCGCCAAAGCTTGGCGGGCTAAAGGAAGAGCTTGGGGCGGAGATGCTTGGGATGTCTATTCTTCCAAGCCCATCAAAGAAAGTTGAGAACTTCTGGCTGCTTGGGAACATTAGGTATCCCAAAAGGAAAATAAGAATGGCGGCGATGAAAAAGGAGAGCAGAAGCCGCCAGAGCCATCCTTTCATCCCCATCCGCCCAAGGAAGTAAAAGATGAATCCAGCAAGCAAAATGAAGAGGAACCATGGGATGTAGGGAAGAAGGCCAGCAGTTGTGTAACCGCCCTGCACCAGTAAAAACCCGGACATCAGGCCAAGGAGGAACGCGATGAATTTCACAATCCTTGTGTTCTCCTTGAACGCGTACTTGATGACAACAAGGTAGATGCTCACAAAGAGCAGGGTGAAAAAGAAGAAATCGATCGTCTTGGTGTAGGGCTTGTATTGCTGCCCA
Organism: uncultured Methanosarcinales archaeon; assembly: GCA_964438385.1. Classification (GTDB taxonomy): domain Archaea; phylum Nanobdellota; class Nanobdellia; order Woesearchaeales; family GW2011-AR4; genus GW2011-AR11. The sequence goes on from CAYTKI010000010.1 coordinate 41,882, forward strand.
GAAAAAAATCTATCGATCTTGGTGAAGAGCGAGGCGAACGAGTCCCCAACATTTGAGAGAAGCGCAGCGGAGGCGAGGGGGGCTGCAAGGACTAGTGTAAGGAGCAGGATATTCACTATCCGCATGGTTTTCTTTGATCTCATGACTCTGTTTTTATCTCCTTACTGCATTCGCCGAAGTGTAGTTGTATTGGCCATGCTGGCGAACGGATTGAACATGAATGGCCCGCCAAGATCCCTCACTCCCATATCATAACCGATGTTGTTATCCGCCGCTTCTGCCGCCTCGCGCAATGTCTCAGTTTTCGTTACGATGAAAAAGAGGATGTACTTTGCGATGCCCCTAGTCGAGATGCAGGGATATGGATTTTGTGAAAACAGGTTGATGCCAAAGCTATCCTCATAGTAAAGCATCCTTCCCCAGTGCAGGAAGGGCCGCATAGCGTGTATTGCCCTTCGGTCAAAGGCAGGATTGATATCTGTGGGACGTCTTTCCCCTTCCCCGCTAAACGAGCTGCCCATAAAGGACTTCACTCTAAACAGCCTTTGGATGGCATCTTCATTTGTCCCGGCTATGAACCTCTCCGGCCTTGCCTTTACAAACCCTCTTTCATCCCCAATTTTCAACTGGTCGTAGCTGAATTTAATGGGGCTCCTGAGAATGGTGTCTACATAAGTATATTCTCGCGGATCTCTCCTTATTTCAACAGGGGCGCCTCCCATGAGTCCTTTTAGGTTCCGCTCGGCATGGATGATGTAATCCGTTGCCGTTTTGCTGTGGGGATGGTATCTCCCATCGCGCAGGTCATCGCGCACCGCATCAATTTCGTTGAGGACATAGGCGGTCATTTCAAGGAGATCAATATATGCGCTCTCGCCCGCAAACTCCTTTCTCACCTGCCGAACAGTAGTGCTGACTTTCTCACATCGTTCCAAAAATCTTTTCCATCCCGGGTTCTTATTATTTTCAATAGTTGACCTTTGCCATTCATTTTCCCAAATTTGGCCCATCCATCTGTCCAATAGGACATAACCCTCATTATCGATCTCCAGGGGAAACCCATTCTCATCAAGGCCAATGTTCTGCTCCCAATCGTATTTTGGGAAATTCGGGTGTTTCACATTTGCAAAAGAGAGCAGTGTTTTTGTTTTTTCATCATACACAAATGGCTTAATCACTTTGTAGGTATGGCTGAACCTGATGAGCTCGGAATAATTGTTGTAGAGTAGGAGGATGGAGGCTCTCATCTGCTCGATGGAGGGGAGCTTTCTATTGACCCCGACCATAGTGGTCCTATACTTTGATTCAATATCTTGGATTGTCTTAAGTACATTCGAAATGGATCCCTCAAGTTGGGTAAGGGGGTCATTCAAGTCGCTGATTTTTTTTAACGGGCCTATGGTTGCAGTATTCTCATTTCTCCACTTATCCGCCAACTCATAGGCATTGTTTCCCAAAGCAAATATCTTTTCCATCTTTCCCTGGGTGGAAACATCAATGCCCTGAAGATCGAAAGTTGGACCATTGGAAAATAACCCTCCTGATCCGCTGTTTTCACCTTGGCCAAAAATCCGCGCAGCAAGCTTGACAAATTCAGGATCAGAATCCGCCTGCTTGAGCCCTTGGTAAATCTCCTCAACCTCTTTGTATTTTAACTCAAGCTGCAGCCAGGAATCCTCTATGATGCGGAGTTTTTTTAGGAGGTTTTGGTTGAAGGGAATCTCCAGCCGAAGATCTTTTTTGATGGAGTGCTCTTTCCCTTTGGATCCAGGAACTCTTCCCTTGCCCCCAAGCCGGGTCTTGTAAACGCCTCTTCGCACCCAATTTCCAATTCCCAACCCGCCCTCTCGTGCCACTTCAGCCATTGCTCTCACCCATTACCCTTCTTTTTTTCATTGATCCATCACTCACTGCCCCAACTATCGGCTCCACATCTTCCAGGAGCTCTGTTTGAGTGGATAGTGGGACAACAAATGCTTTGCCCAGCGTTTGGGAGAGTTTTCTGACCTTTTCCAAGTGGGGGAATATGGTGCGCTCCATTATGCCCTCCAGTCTTCGCAACTCCTGCAGGTAAAAATCCTCATTGTCATTTGCCCCAACCAAAGCGATTATGCTTCTATCCACCTCAGCGCCCATGAACAGTGCAACGCCAGATCCGGATCGGCCGGCAAACGCATTTCGAACGCTTGCCTTAAGGGCCGAGAGTGCCCCATCGCGCCTCTCAACCAATCTCCTTGCATCAGAGTGCTTCCTAACAATGGACTCCCCTCTGCCAACGATGAGATCTTCAAGGGCCATTTGGGCATGGTCAATCACATCCACCTTTTCATGAGTGTCAAGAGTGAGAAAAATCTCCCTCATCCTGCGCCTATCTTCCTCTGCTGATCTTTCAATGAACTCAATTTGCCCCTCAATTTGCCTCAAGGTGCCAGACAAGCCTGATTTCAAGCCTCCATTGGTAGCCGACCCCCCTTCTGCAGTATGCAGTAAAAGAGATAATCTTCGCATTGCCGGATAGAGGAAGGATTTGTTCTGGTAGGAAGCATCGTTTTTGAGCAGGAACTGCAGCTTATCAAGTTCCCCCACCCATCTTCCTGGATTCTGATGTATATCAAGCTCAAGCTTCTCAAGAAAAGAGGCGACTTCCTCATTCTCAAAAATTTCCCTCATCATCTTGATGTAATTTTTGCCTTTGTGGAGATTGTCATAAAATTCATTAAATCCTTTCCATTCCTTATCTTTGTCATTCAATGCATACTTGATGGTGTCATCCATTCTCTTTACCCAAGCGAGAAGGGAAGGATACATGAGCAGTTTTTTTACTGCCGCATCCTGCTGGACCTGCTCTGCGAGCGATACACCAAAGCGATATGATCCCAATCCTCTCACTTGCCGCTCTTTCTCCTGTCCAATGGCTGGTGCTTGAAGCACCCCTCCTTTTAGGTACATCTGGACGCGCGAGACAAAAAATCCAATGCGGTTGGTAAGCCGATAGGTCCCCCATCTTCCCAGGTCCTTTAGCAAGGCATCAAGCTCCGCGGCATAATTCTCATAGTCGCTAAAGACAACCTCAACCTGCTTTGCCCAGGCAACAAGCGATGGCTCTGCTTCAAGTGATTCGATCACCTTCCTAAAAATGCCGCGGATCTGTTCCAGGTGCAGGTAATGGGCCTCAGGCGATCCTTTGGTGAGCAGGTTGAGCGCAAAGCGAACCTGATGGCGCATCCTTTTTGCCTCTACGCGTTTTCTGGAGTATTTTTCCCACAGGGCATCATGGTGGAGTATGGTGGAGAAATTCACGCGCGGATTATTCATCCTTCTAAGCTCTTCAGCCAGCAGCTTTGCCTGTATTGAGAATGCGCTTCTCCCTCCTTGCATTTCCGCTTCGGTGTAGGTCAGATCCATATTCTTTACTAAGCTGCTTTTTTAAGGTTATTTTGTTGTGGATTGGAGGAATATTCACTCTCCGCTAAAGGATTTATTATTTTTGAGGCAGGGAAAGAAATAATTTCCGCACCTCCTTCGGTTTTTGGACTCTGTTGGGACAACGGATTAAGAGAGGAATAGGGGGTGCTCACCTGAAAAGCCTTTTTGTCTTCCTGGGTCTGCGCTGATATCTTGTCAATGAGCTTATCCACAAACTGCCATAGGCCAAAGACCGAGATATGGGGCTCATTGCTTTGCTTCCCTTCCCCCGCCCAGCTATAGGACCCCATCGCAAGCGCTCTCCAATCAAAAGTGGAGTCTGATTCCGAACGCACACCGGGAACCAATGGGATTTTATCATCATTGAAGATTTTCTGCTCCCATGCTTTCAGGTAGTCTCCAATGCTCCTTGATTCGGGATGCTGCATTCCGTGCTCAAAATCCTTGAGGAATGCGCTCCACTCCGCTCCGAGCTCGTTTTCGGTTTTTGTTCCCCTGCTTTTGAGGGCATAGTTTCTGACGAATCGAAGCTCGTCCAGTGGCGAAAGCTGGTAAGGGGGCAGCTGCATGATTCTTGCGCGGAGTGATTGGTAGGTCATTAGATAGCCTTCCCTTGTGTTATGCTCTTTGAAGCTGGAACCCATTTGAGTATTCAAGCTATCAAGAGCCCCAATCCAGCTTTTTATTGTGCTGCTGCTTATTTTGTTGTTGTCAATAGAGCCTTCACGCAAACCCCTATAGACTTCATTTAGCTTATCCACACTTTCTTTTATTAGATACGACCACCCCTTTATTTGGCCGGTGCCTGAGCGGTATTGGACAAGCTCATCTTCCAATTCCTGATAGGGCTTCTGTGATGATTCCTCCCGTAACCCTATGATCTTCCGTATATTTATTCCCAGTAATGCCTTCTTTTTTCGATAGATATCGTACCTAAGTCCAATATCAAATACCTCATTCACGACCAGCCGGTTGCGGTACATGAGCTCCGGCTCCATCCCCGGGCGGTTGTAGAGCTTTCCGATATCCTCATTGAGCCGATCAGCCCTAAGCGCTCGCCCAATGCCCAATAGCCTATTTTTAGACCACCCGCTTCCCTCCCGCGCTTTCTCTGCATTTCCATCCATCTCCCCCCTCCGTGCAAACATCATCATGGCTGCAATGCCAAGAATGATGATAAAGAGAGTCATCATCCCCATCCCAACACCGGAAAACCCGTTTTTGCCGGCAACAGGCCATCCGCCAAATGGCGCATTCGCTCCGAATGCATAGGCGAACACCACATGCACAAGCGTGCACGCGAATGCAGTTCCGACGATCCGCCCAATGTTTATGTCTCTCATATTGCCCTCGATTGGGTCCACATGCCCTTTCCGATGATAAACATGGAGATGAAATACCCCATCCAAATGACGGTGTTTGTGCTTACGGGGTTAGGAGATGAGGCAAGGTTTGCCGCGATGATGACGGGAAAGCCCCAGTTGATGAACTTGGAAGCGGTTGTATCTCTCCCTCCGATTTGAAGGTCGCTTAGGAGCCAAAATCCAAGCATAGTACTTGTCACAAAGACAATCAGCCTACTCTCGCGCATGGTGAGGATGCCATACTGCCCGAACGCCAAATCTAGCAGATCCTTGAATGTCCCAGCCTGCCAGAAGTAATAGCTCATGCTTGAGGAGATGATGCCTCCTACCATGATGCACATGACCCACATCCCCGTGGTCCCTTCTTTTGAATTGACTTCCATCCCCATCAGGCGCAGGCCGTAATAGATCACAAGCGTCAAAAAGACCGTGTTCACAAAGAACATCATGTGGAAGAATGGCGCAAGGATGCCTACCTGCCAGATGAATCCGCCGCCTCCCACAAGGTTCCATGAGATCACGGCTGCGATGGCAAAGATGGCCGCGTGCACGCCGATATTCTCGCTCTTTGTGAGCTCGGTTGCGAGCAGCTTTGCCAAAAGAAAGAGGATTCCCCACACGATAAGCGTGTTGATGCCAAAGTACATCCAGGGGCTGGTGAGGAAGGCCTGGGCAAGGACTGCGGGCGCTGCAAGTAGCGCGGAAGCTCCAAATGTCCAGATTATTTTCTTGCCGTTCATGGTCCTTTGATGATCTCCCTTGCAAACTCCTGCGCAGTCTTTTCATCAACATCAGAACAGTGCTCAACTTCCCTGCCTTCAGCCATTGCCTTCAGCCACATCCTGAGCACCGGATCTGTGACGAAAAATGTCTTGCCTCGCTTTTCTATGGCATCCACAGCGATGAGGCGCTCAAGCATGCTTTTGGCGATTGGGGCGCTGCGGTAGATCTTCCTTGCGATCTCGCTTAGGCGAAGCTCCTGCCTGGCAACCACGCGAAGCAGAAGCGTGATGAGCGTTTGCCCGCGGGCCTGCGAATAGTAATAGCGGAAAGAATCCTCCGCGAAGCGGTGCAGGACCCCTTCCTTTGCGAGAAGCTCAATCGCAAAAGCGTGGGCGGGGGATTTGGCATTTGCCATTCTTTTTCCAAGAATTTCTGCGATGAGAGGATTTCCCCCGCAAAGCCGGACAATTTCCTTGAGCGCATTTTTCTCCACCCCTAAGAACTGCTTTCTTACCAGCGCCTCAATCTCGTGCTCCTCAAGCGGGGGAATGGAGAAGTGCTCAAGCCCAGCCTGTTTTCTCATCTGGGTTGAGGCCGAGCTTGCGAATAGGAAAGTGATTGATTTATCAGCGAGAGGAATGCAGGAGAAGATGTCTTTTATCTGGGGGAAGTTATTGAAATCAAGAATATGCTCTGCATTATCAACTATTACTGCTGCCTTCTTTTTGAGGGAGAGCGCAAGCGCGGAAGCGAATTGGAACGCAAGTCGAATGACCTGGAGTTGATTGGGCTTTATTTTCTGAAGCTCATTGTCCACTGCGCTAAGAATCGAGAAGGCATCAGCGCCCATCTCTTTTTGGAGCGAAAGAAGGGAAGGAAGATCCAGAAATGAATGCGCCCCCATCTTTTTGGGCAGGCCAAGGCGCGCGGCAGCGCACATGAACTCTACAGAGAAATTCTCAGGCGTGAGGGCCATCCTCTCAAGATCAATAGGGATGACAAGCAGATCTGGCGAGAGGCGCCTAGCGATCCCCCTGGCAAGGAAGCTCTTGCCGCTTTTCCTTCCTCCAAGAAGAGTGGAACTTTGCCCGCTGCGGATTGCGCGCTCTAGCTGCAAGAGCATTCTTTCACGTGCTGATGGGGTCTGCTCCTTGGGTGTCACGTAATCCTCTATTCCAAATGGTATATATACCTAACTTTGAATTTCCCTATATAAACGTTGCGGTTTCTTCATTTTATACTTATTGGTATATATTCTTTTTGGTATCATTTAATAAGATCCGTTCAATAAATCTTATCTCTTTTTTGCCTATTCTTTCATCTATTATTATACTTTTTGGTATATCAATTTATTTATTATATTCCAAATGGTATAAATTTGACCAAATGAGAACGGCATTCATTACGGGTTTTCAATTAAAATAAATCAAAGAACTCAAATGGCATTCGGCTTACGCAGGTGCCCGGGTAGGGATCAATTTTGAAAACGATTTGTATATTTCTCTCCCTGCATTGCTAAATCCGTCGCTTACCTTGGCCGCCCAAGAATGGTATGCGGATCCGATTTGCTTGATGGAGTTTGCAACATAGTTCCCTGCATTCGCAGTCCCTTTGAATAGGGAAGCAATGCTATCAACTGCCGGCTTGAAATACGCCCCAACTGCTCCGCCTCCAATGAAATATGCCGGGATCGCGGCAAGCGCGGCATATGCCCAGCCGATAGGTGTGGCCATGGTTGTGGCAACCGCAAGGGCAGTTATTGCAGCAGCAGTATAACCTCCTATTTTTTGATAGAGTGGATCAACGGGCATATTTAGAAAAGATTTTCCTGGAAATGCTGCATATGCGAGTGGCTCTGCAAGTGCTCCTGCGCTACCTCCCACTGCTGAAGAAATGAGTGTTCCCAATGGACCAAGGCCAAAGTAGGACGCTACCATATCGCCAACTATAATACCGCCTGCCATAAGCGAGCCGGTGAGTATTTTCTCCAGCCCTCCTGCTTCTTGCTTTGGTGTGTCAGCCATTTAAATATCACTACTAATTAGTAGTATAATATATATAAACCTTTCGCTTTTTAGGTGAAATTATTGCCAAGAATATGGGACAACATTTTACGAATAAAGGGGCTTACCCCCATACATCCGTCTTTATCTGCTCTTTAGCAATCCCAATCTTTTCAAGCATAGAAATCAATCCAAAAACAAACTCCTTCGGTCCGCAGATAAACACCATGCTTCCGGAAGGGTTGGTAATGTATTCCCTGAGCAGCGCTTCATCGATTCTCCCTTTTTTACCACTCCACTCCTCCGCTGATTCCTCGGGTCTTGTGATGGTGACTGTATAATCAAAATGGTGATTCTGTTTTTTGTGTTGCAAAAGCTCTTTTCTGTAGATAATCGCTTCAGGAGTCCTCGCGCTATAAAGCAGCATAAGCGAATTGGGCAGTTTTTTAAGGGCACAATGCTGTATGATGCTCATTAGCGGAGTGAGGCCAGTGCCTGCCCCAATCAGGACGATATCACCTTGAAATGAATCATCAAAGAAGAACTTGCCATAGGGTCCTTTGAAGCGCAGTGTGTCTCCCACTTTAAGCTCAAAGAGCTTTGCAGTGAAGATCCCAACCTTATCAAAGCCAATCTCAATAAACTTACTATTCAATGGAGAAGTGGCAACAGAATACGCCCGCGCAATCTTGACTTCGGAATCATCCACAAGCGAGACCATGAAGAATTGGCCCGGAAGATACATAAGGTTTGATCCTTTTGGGAATTCCACCCGCAATAGCCGAACCCAGGGAGTTTCCTCAATGACTTCAATAATCTTCAGGATATGCTCTTGGATTGAAGGTGTCATGCTCTCAACTCAAAAATAAACTCTTTGTGCTATTCAAAAAAAATCAGCAAGGGTGAGTGGAGGGCATCTTGATAACATAAAGCGCACCCAGATGGTACCCTCCCTGATAACTTTATTGTTGATACTATTTTTCTTACAATGGTGATTAATGATGGGAAATCATTTTTTTTCTTTCCTTTTCCCTATTCCCACTGCTTCACAAATTCGATCAAAGTCCGAACGCAAACTCCGGTAGCGCCTTTTTGCTTCATGCCCTTGTCTGCCTTGCTCCACACCGTTGTCCCGATGTCAAGATGCGCCCATTTCACTTCTCCTACAAAATTCTTAAGGAACATCGCGCCGACAATCACGCCCGCATCAGGGCCGTCTGTCGCGTTCTTGATGTCCGCGATATCGCTCTTGATGCCTTCAGCGTATTCATCCCAGAGGGGAAGCTGCCACATTTTCTCTCCGATGGCAATTCCGGCAGAAATCACTTTTTCAATAAGGGCATCATCATTTCCAACAATGGGCGTTGCAACCGTTCCTAAAGCAATCATGGACGCTCCGGTCAAAGTTGCGATGTCCACAACCGCTTCCGGCTTGAACTTCTCAACTGAGTAGGAAAGCGCGTCCGCGAGCACAAGCCGCCCTTCCGCATCGGTGTTGGTGATTTCAATCGTCATGCCATTGTGTGCTGTTATGATATCATCTGGGCGGTAGGCAATCCCTGAGACCATGTTCTCGGCGAGTGCTAGGACTGCCACAAGATTCACTTTCAGCTTCAATTTAGCCGCTGCTTCAATGGTATGCAGCACTGTAAGGGCGCCTGCCTTATCATCCTTCATGTTGCTGATGGAATTTGTCGGCTTGAGATTATAGCCACCGGAATCGAAGGTGATGCCTTTTCCAACCAATAGGAGGGGCTTTTTGCTCCCCGCCCCCCAGTATTCCATTACCACAATTTTAGGCCGAGAATTGCTCCCCTTGCCGACCGCAAGCATGCAGCCCATGCCAAGCTTCTCAAGTGCCAACTCATCAAGAACTGTGCAGGTAAGCTTGTTTTGGGTGCCGACTTTGCGTGCATAGTCAGACACTTCATCGGTAGTGGCGATATTTGGGGGAGTATTCACCATGTCTCTTGTCTTTTTTACCGCATCCGCAGAAATCAGCGCCTCAGAAAATTCCCGCTCATGCGCAGAGGGGCTCTCAACCATGACAACAATCCTCTCCAGGTTCTTTACCTTGTCCAGGTTTTTTGTCTTAAACCTCATGAAGCGGTGCGCCCCAAGAAGAGAGCCAATGGTGATGCAGCGTACTGCTCCTTTAACCTCAAATGAATCAGTGAGGATGTGAAGTTCCTTAATGCCAAATGCCCGCGCCGATTTGACGGCATCCGCGACCGCATCCATTACCTGATCCTGCTGTATCGTATCCTTTTTGCCAAGTCCAACAAGTACTACAGCATGAAGCTTTCCCGCAGGAGAGAGCAGTTTGATATCGCCTTTCTCCGCCTTGAAGTCTCCTTTGATGGCTTGGGAAATGGCATTTCCGCTCATTTGATCGCAATTTTTCAAATCGCCACCCAATGCGAGCTGTCCCTCAAAAAAGCCCGCAAGAATTGAGGATTGTGCAGATATGCGCGTTTTCTCAAGAGTAATCATAGGTTCCTTATGCATGCCTTTCACCGATATATTACGGAAAGCCAGTGCTTTATTAAGATTTCTTCTTCATTCTTCATACTCTCCCCATCGCTTCCTGGATTTCCCCCTCAGAGATGCCTCTTCTCATGAGAGTGCCGGCAACCTGCTCAAAAGGATAGCCCCGCTTCATATTGTAATTGATATACTTCCTGATGCGCCCAAGCTTTTCTTTACGTCCCTGCATAATGTTCCGGGCGAACAAACCCCCAACACTTATCAATCCGGCAAGGAACAAGCCCAAGTAGATGGTATATCCCTTGCCACCCCCTCCATTCTTCTTTTCTTGCTTCTGCGCTGGCTTCGGAATTTTAATATTTGCCACAGGTCGTTTCCCATTTGAAAAATTTGCATCTGCTTTTTGACCTACGCTGGAAATAGGCATTTTCTCATCTTCGGGTAAAACATTTCCAATATCTTTGCAATCTTTTGGGCAAGAAGCGCTGTTTTCATGCGCCTGGCAAACGCCATCGCCGCAGACTTTTGCATAATTTCCCACTGGAATGCTTAGAAGTTCACCGGATGCATTCGAAATAATGATGCTCCACCCAGCTTCCCGGTAAGGGATGGAGAGGAGCAATGGATAAGAACCAGACAAGTTGAAGTTGGATGAATAGAGTATTTGCCCGTTAAGGGAAAGAACAGAAAGGGTATATTCTGCACCATTTGGCAATGCGATTTCTGTCTCAATCTCCTCAACGGAAAATGAATTAATAATGAATTGTCCTTGCGTGTTGCTTAAGCCAAGGACATAATAGCGCTCCGCCAGGACAAACGGAATCCACAAAAGAAAGAGCGCCATCACTGAAAAAATCAGGTGGTATCTCATTCCTTTCTTTGGTTGGCTAGGGGGTTGATTCATTTTACTTTGGCGTATTGTTAATTGTCATGCTTCACTGCCCTGGAATGTGTCATTCTCGATTGAAAATGAGGAAGTGATGTTGAGGCGTACGCTGGAATACACTTGCCTGCTGTTGCGCGCGATAAAGTCGAGCACGTGAAATGTTTCATTGATAGGCACTTCTACCTTCACGGGAAAATCATCCTGCACAGAGCTGTTGTGTATGAGCATGCCATCTCTCTCGACAGTGAGCCGGACTGGATAGCTCGCATCATTAATTGTTAGGGAAATATTTACGCTTGTTACATCGGCAAAGGTGAAATTCTCCGAGTAGAAAACAAATCGTGGAGGGGAAATTGAGCGGTTAAGCTCATCCAAAAACATCCGCTCGCTTATGATATGGCTGCAGATGCCTTTGAGGGATGTGAAGCTGAAGTTGGCAATGGAATTTCTCAAAAGGAAGCGGGACGCAAGCGTGATGAGCTGGCCGCTCTCTTCGCAGTCCTTTCCATCGTCAATGGCAATGATGGAGTCTTTTGAGGAGTTGAAGAATGTGCACTCCAGGCGAACCGCGCTTTCAAGCAGCCCCAAATCAAGATTACCCATGGAGCGGTCAATCCTAAATATTGAGAACTCTTGCCGGTATTGGGGGCTATTGTCAGGGAACAGCCGTGAGGAAATTCCTGCTGCTTTATTCCTAAAAGTTGGCTGAAGGGGATATCCCTTCTGCACAATGACGATGTTTTTCTTCCGTAGCGGCTCTGGCGCATAGTCAAGCGGGAAACACCTGTTGGTTGTGAGGATGGTGATGTTTTGGGTGCTTTCTAATTTTTTATCTTCACCGTTCTTGGAGATGATAATATTTATGATTAATCTCGCAGACCCTTCTCTTGCGCCAATCACCGAACTATCCCAGAGGTTGCCATACAGCCCATCCCCCTCGCCACCATCGCTATGGGCGCCGTCATCATGCAGCTCCACAAGGGCAATAACGCGTTCATCATCAAGGATCTCGGCCTGCACTCGGAGAACATCCCGCTCAGGAACCACATACAGCAGTGGGATAAAAGAGCCTAGATACCCATGGCTTGGAGTAAGGGATACCGCCGATACTTGCCGCTGCACTTTCCCTGCCTTTTTTATGCGCGGCTTATCGCTCCCAATTGTGCAATAGGGAATATTGCCGCATTGTTTTCCGATGAACTTTCCCTTATTTGCTAGGCAATTCCCTTGCAGATAATTCTGGAGGCAGTATCCCTCAGTATCGGCGCAGCAGCCGATAAGGCACCTCTCTATGGCTTTGCACTCTTTTCCCTTATGGAACTCCCCACTGCAATCTCCTTCCTTTGCCTGCGTGCACAGATCCTCGCAGCATCCAAAACTCTCGCTCACGGCAAACCCAGTTATTGGGATTGAAGGATTATCTTGGTTTTCGATAATAAATGCAGACGCAAAAACGCTCAGGAAGAGCAAGCTAATTATGATCTCCCTTGCCATTGCGATTTCCGCAAATGAGCTATTTCTTCCCATACTTCCCCTCAAACATCTTTCCAAGATTCTTTTGTGTGCCGATATACTTGACCACTTTCTGTCTTACTTTCCCTTCAATACGGACTGATTTCACAAGGTAGAAATACAGATTTCCATTGATTTTTTTGGCGCGCAGGAAGGCCATAGAAATCTTAGGCACTACATCATTTATAAATCTTTAGATTGCATTTATTTAGGCACTACAACAATAATTAAATTAGGCACTACAATATAATTATGATAAAAATGATAAAATATTAGGCACTACTGCCATTAAATAAGAAGGAAAGGCAATGAGCTAAAATCCAATGAAACTTCCTTGAAAAACCCTTACTTATAGTTCACCGAGCACGTGACACTGCAGGGCATGCAGAGGTAGCTGTTGACAAAATTGCATTTTTCCACCTGGGCGCAGATAACCGATGGAGCCCCTGCTCCCATGCTATACGTGCTTTCAGGAACGCATTTCCCCGTGCCATCTTTCTCGCTCTTGGTGATGGGAGTGTTTGGGCTATCGCAGACAGGAACGAAGTTTTGGCAGTTCTCCTGGGATTGCTCAAAATAGGAGATGGGGCTTGCCAGGCTGTGGATGAATTGGACGCTTGAGAGGGCTAATGATGCAATGGAGATTGCGGTTGCAGCGCTAGCGCTCGCCGCAAATCCAAAAGTGTTTGCGACTGTTGCACCCAACTGTTGCACAAATGATGCTTGAGAAAAAGTTCCTATAGCGCCATAATCGGTTAGAGAAACAAAAGAGAAACCTTCTCCACCGGCTACTAATGGAGTCCCAGCAAAGCTCGCAATGCTGAATCCAATGGTAACAATCGTTATGCCCAAGCTCACATAGCACAAGGCGCTCGCTTCCTGCTTATGCTCAACCGTTACCGTCTTGACATTCTGCGATTGGCAATTGACTGCCGTAAATTCGCTAAAGCCGCCAATTCCGGAATTCACGCGCCCTTCCTTTGGCTCATCAATGGATCGAATCGGGACCCAAAATCCCTTTTCTCCCCGCAGGATTCCCACTCCCTGGGCTGTTTTCTCATTCCGATCGTAATAGAGTGTCAGTTTCTGCGGCTCATTGAACGCAAGCCCGGATGGCTCAAACGTATAGATGGGATTTTCAATGATATACTTAAGATCCTGGCGCTGCGTTATGTCCTTATTTCTCTTTGCCACGGGTATGTTTGGGGTGACAACTGATTCAGGATAGGTTTGCGACACTTCAATAGCTGGAACATCGCCCCCATCAAGAGTAATCGTTGTCCCATCCTTCACGCCAAGGATCGCCTTGTTATCGGGAGAGCGCACTTCAAAGGGGTAAGGTGTTGGCGAGGAGGAGCTATGGTTTTGAAGCGTTGTTTCCTTGATGAGGGGAGTATGCCCAAATTTTACAGCAAAAGAAAAGGAATAAGGGATATTATCGGGTGCCTGAAACGTATTGTCGGTGATGGTGAAAAGTAAAATGTCTAAAGGCCTTCGCTCAAATCCCAAGGTATACCCGTAATCCTGTGCATTCTTCAATGGCTCGCGGGGATCATATTCCGGCAAGAGAATATGCAAATTGAGCTCAGTTGCGACCTCAAAAATCCTCCGATAGGGTAAGCCAATCCGAATCGAGAATTCATCATAATTCGCCTCGAAATCCTGCTTTGTCAGGCGCAGCGGATAGAACACTTGTGTTGAGACATCCTGTTCAGCAAATTCAACCCTAACTGAGAGGTTTCCTTTTTGAAGGGAAAAGCCCTGCTCCTTTGCCGCCTGCTCATCAATGCATGAAGGTATCTCTCTTTCAAGGTATGCAATAAGTTCTTTTTGCGTCTTGTTCAGAAACGGCTGGACATTTGCGCTCTCGTGCTGCCACAGCGCAACGCCGCCAGCGTCAAACGATGGGGGAATAGATGCATATCCGCCTTGCCGTCCAAGCTTTGCCAACCCTTCATAAGCTGCCTTTCTTATGCATTTTTCAAAAAATTCCTTGAGCGCAGTAGCTTCTGTATTGCGTTGACCAAACTCCTCAATCTTCGCTTCCGCCTTATCCTCCTTGGCTTTTGTGTAGATGTAATAGCCGGCAACAGACCCAAGCGCGAGAACAATGGCAAGGATTAGAAAGATGGAAATTTGTCCGATTTTGCGCATGCTGTTTTTATGCCAGGATACTATATTAATCTTTTCCTACCTGCTCCTCTCAACACCAATGCGCGGGCAAAGAATTCGCACCGCGCATTGCGAGCAGAGAGGAGAATTTGTGAAGCATACATTTTGGCCGTGAAGGACAAGCAGCTCATTGAGGTCGTGCCAGTATTTCTTCGGCATAATGTTCATGAGTTCATCCATTGTTTGCTCAGCATTCTTGGTCTTCACCCAGTCCATCCTGTTGCTGATGACATGAACATGGACATCAACAGGTATGTAATGCGGCTTCTTGTGGCCAAATACCATGGTGATGGCGGCAGTTTTCTTGCCAACGCCTTTAAGCGTCAATAGGCCTTCAAAAGTATCAGGCACCATTCCGCCATGCTCCTCAAGGATTGCCTTGCAGATCTCTTTTATGCGCATTGATTTTGTCTTGTAATAGTTGACTGGTCGGATGATCCTTTGCAGCTCTTCAAGCGGCATCTTTAGAAGATCAGATGGCGTCTGCGCTATCCTAAAAAGCTCCCTCGCAACAGGGCCTGTGGTCGTGTCTTTTGTGCGCAGGCTCAGGAGGCAGGAGATGAGTACCATGAAAGGGGTCCTGCTCACTTCCTCAATTTTGGTAATTACCGGATTCTCAAAATCCTTCACTTCTGCCCGAAGGAGCGAGATGATTTTTCCTATGTTTTCGATCTTTTTTACCCTCTTCATTTCAAAATCTTCCCCGTCTTCTCGCTCCACAGCAAAAGGTCCAATTCGTCCGGATGGATGCCAATTTCCTGCGCAAAATCAAGATATTTTCTCTCCAGCGCAAGATACTTCCCCTTATTCTCTGGCGCCTTTGCCTCATCGATGATGCCTGCTTCCTGCATAGAATTGATGATATGCTTATCCAATATGGCATAGCCTTCAAAGCCAAGATTGCGAAGGAAATGGGATGCTTCTTTATAGCCCACCCCCTTGATTCCAGAGTTGTTCGCAAGAAACTCTCTGAGGTGTTGGGGATCATCGATAGACAGGAAAATCTCATGGAGATCTCCCTCATTTTCCTGCATAAGCTCAAGGTATTTCCTGCAATGCACAATATACTGCGGTCGAACATTGATAAAGCGGTAGATTCCCCGAAGATGTGTAGTCATATCTTCCGGGGTGGCACAAGGAAGCAGATGGCGGATGCTATCAATGGCCTTCATTCCCATCTCGGCACTCGTGTTCGCGGCAAGGATGCAGAAGGCAAGCTCCTCAAACAATCGTTCATGATGCTTTTTTGTGCTGGGGATGAGCCGCAGGTGATTGTTCCGGTAGGTCCAGCAGAAGGGTTCATTGAAAAACCGCTTGAACTCGCCCAGGCGGGCGCGGATGCGGCTTTGCTTGCGCCGATAGGACTCTTTGAGAATCTGCAATCCCCCCATAGGGCAAGATGGTCACCGTTGCTTTTTATGCTTATTGGCTTTTTCCTTCTTGTGCTCCTGCGCGAGGTGCCAATACACTAAGGCAAGGAATGAGTAGTTGATAATCATAAACCACGGATCTGCCCAGCTTATCCCATTGTAGCTGAAGTCCGAGAGGGGCCATAAAAATGGCGTTGGGAAAAATGAAGTGCTATGGGTTGGGATGTCCAAAAGGACATGCACTGCCCAGCCCAACAGTGGAAGATGCCATTTCTTTGTCACAAGAAAAACAGCAATAAAAACCAATGAAAAAACAACCAGGCTATGCGTCCAGTCATAGAGATGAAACACATAAGCGGGGATTGATGCCAAGTCCGGCTTTCCTGCATGCATGGTCCCGGTGAGAAATCCTGCAAGCAAAAGGATGCCAAAGGAGAAAAAATCAGGGAGAACGCCAATGAGCCCCATTGTCTTTCTCTGCCGTATCTTTGCATAGGCAGCGACTGCATACGCCCAGAGGAAGTGCGCGAGGATGTCCATTTATGTTCTCCGCATCACGTTGAGGATTTTTCCCTTAAGGAAGGGGAATGTATTGTAGCCACTCTCCAAATTGAGATGCTTTCCCGCTTTAATGATGGAAAGTTCCGATCCCATCTTCTTGGCCAAATCTCTGCTGATATTTTGGGGAATGTAAGGATCATCATCTGAGCAGATGGCAAACCGCAAAGGACAGTTTCTTTTTATCGCTTCCCAATCAAATTCCTTATCCACAAAGCTTTTGTTGAGATTGTCTAAGGGCACGCCAAGCAGCGTGTGGAATCCTGCGATTAGGAATGCCGCCCTTGCCTTATGCTGCTCAAGCCAGCTGAGAAGAAATGCGGCGCCCAAGCTGTGGCCAACAAGTATCGCATCTTCGCCAGCATCATTCTTTTCCATTTCTTTCATCCAATTTTCCAATAATTGATTGATGGGGGTTGGGAATTTTGGAACGACGACCTTATGCCCTTCGGCTTCTAATTGTTCTTTGAGCCAGGGAAACCAGTTGCCCTGCGGAGAATTGTAGACTCCGTGGATGATTATGATTTTCATCGAATTCTTCCTTCACTCAAACCAGCTTGAGAGCGTAATTTGCTCATCCCTTTTAGAACTAAGGTAGATGACTTGCCCTTCTCTGCTTCCACTGCGGTAAACCGAGATGCCCTTGCAGCCAAGCTCATGCGCAAGCAGAAAGACGTGCTCGATGTCCTCAGGAGTTGCCTCTTTTCCAAGCGTGACCGTCTTAGAGATCCCATTATCCACATGCTCCTGGAACGCCGCCTGCATGCGGATGTGATATTCAGGTGAGACATCAGTTCCCACCACGAAAATATTCCTGATGTCATTTGGAATCTCCGCGATGTTTTTGAGCGAACCCTCCTCAGCAATCCTTTTTTTAATGTCATCGGTGAATAGGTTGTGTTTTTCAAGCGCCAACTTGAGCCCTTCATTGAAATAGTACAGCACCACTCCTTCCGCAGTCCTGCGCGCATAGCTGAGCGCAAAGAGGGGCTCAATTCCGGAAGAGCAGCCGGCGATGATACTGATGGTCCCTGTCGGAGCGATGGTTGTGCGCGTGGCATTGCGCACTCTTCTCTCCACCCCTCTAAATTGCCTGCTTTTGCTGCTATAAACGCTTTGCTTCCACGCAGGGAAAACTTCTCTTTTCTTTGCAAGATTTTCTGAAGCGCTATCCGCTTCCCGGCTGATAAACTGCATGATATTCCTTGCGACTTTAATTCCCCTCTCACTATTATAGGGGATGTTGAGTGCAATCAGTAGATCGGCAAACCCCATAACACCAAGCCCGATTTTGCGTGTCTTCTCAACCATTTTCCTATTTTCAGGCAGGGGATAGTCGCACATGTCAATGACATTGTCAAGGAAATGCGCCGCCATCCAAACAATCTTCTTAAGTTTTGAATAACTGATTTTACCATCGATCACTATCTTTGTAAGGTTGATGCTGCCAAGAACGCACGACTCGTAGGGAAGTAGTGGCTGCTCTCCGCAGGAATCCGTGCATTCGAGCTTTCCTAGGATTGGCGTCGGATTATCTTTTTCGATGCGATCAAGAAAGAGAATTCCTGGATCCCCGGTAGCCCATGCCTCTTTAGCCATGAGCTTGAGAATCTCTTGTGCAGATTCCTTTCCCACCGCTTCCTTGGTTCGGGGATTTATCAGCGCATAGGATTCATCTTGCCCGTATTTTTTCAGGAAATCATCATGGATGCCAACGGATATGTTGAAATTGGTCAGTGTATTCTCCCTGCCCTTGATAGTGATGAACTCCCGAATGTCCGGATGCCACGACTCTAAAATCCCCATATTCGCCCCCCGAAGAACGCCACCAAGCTTGACTTCGTTGGTTGCTGCATCGTAGACCTTCATGAATGAGACCGGGCCTGTGGTGAACCCGGAGCTTTCAATCACATCGCCTCTTGGCCTTAGGTGCGAGAAGTTGAATCCTGTTCCTGCTCCGGTCTTGTGGACAAGGGCGGCGTGGTGCAGAGTCCTAAAGATTGAATCTATGTCATCGCTGATTGGAAGCACAAAGCATGCGCTTAATTGCTGGAGTTTTCTGCCTGCGTTGAGTAATGTCGGGCTGTTAGGCAAAAATTCCAGGGAGGTGAGCAGATCATAGAACTCTGACGCGACTTTCCTGATGCGGCGATCTTTTGCAAGCTTTTGGAATTCCAATAATTGCTCAAGCTCCCAAAGCTCTATTTTGTGCTTCTTTAGTAACGCACTGACTTCTTTTGGAAAGAGGTATTTTGCCTCTGCAAGGGCAATATTTTGGGCAACTCTTTGGAACATTTCCTCAGGTGATTCGCAGGTCTTGCCATCTTCATTCTTGCGCAGGTATCTCTTCTCAAGGATAGCCAATGCGTTTTTGGTCAGGTGCAGCTTCTTCTTTTTGGCCATAGTTCCCTCATCCGCCACATGATTTTTAATGGTTTTGCCTAAAAACATAATGATTAAATACTAGTTTGGCATCACAGGAAGGCATGGAGAAGGAAATCATCATCGGCCTCGTCGGGCTGATTGGGGTCTATGTCATCTACCACTTTGTTGCAACCAGGCAGCCGATGCGGCCTCTTGAGGCGGATTCCTACGGGGACATCCTCAAGGATGAGAAGTACAAGGTTAAGGGTCAGTGGGATAGGTAACTGGATTTTCCATTTTTTCTCACTTCCCAAATATAATATTCCTTTTTCTTAAAATTTCTCCCTTAACACTTTCTCATTCTTAGCAGCCGGGCAATCTGCAGTTTTTGCAGAAAAATTTATATAGTAGTTATACATTAAGTTAACTTGTGAAACCATGTTCAAGTCAGAAACGCGCCTGAAGGGATGGGGAAATTCCATTGGAGTGATACTTCCAAAGGATATGCTCAAAGGCGAGAAGCTCTCGATCGATGATGAGGTGGAAGTGACGGTGAGGAAGAAAATTAACCCTCTGCAGGAGGCATTCGGCCAATTGAAGGGCGCAAAGGCAAAGACCTCAAAATCAACCGACACTATGCTAAAGGAGATCGACAGGGAGCTTGACAGCTGGCGGGTTTAGGCATGGGAGTCTTTCTCGATACTTATGCGCTCATTGAGATTGCTCAAGGTAACCCCCATTACAAAAAATTCGCTGGAGAGGACGCCATAACGCTTAAGGACAACCTTGCGGAGCTGTATTATTTTATGCTGAGAAAATACGACGGGAAGTCTGCATCGCATTTCTTTGAACTCTTCTCAAAAATAGCGATTGATATTCCGCTATCCGCAATTCCCAGGTCCATGCATTTTCGCCATGAGCGCAAAACATCGCATTTCTCATATATAGACTGCCTGGGGTATTTCACCGCACTTGAGGGGAAAAGGACCTTTGTCACAGGGGATCGGGCCTTTAAGGGGCTCGCCCATGTCGAGGTGATCAGATGAGGCGTGATGGAGGTAATCTTAGACCAGAGTATCTGCGAAGGCTTGAGGGAATAAATAGGCAAAAGGGAAGGGTTTCCAAAGTGAAAAGGAGATGTTGGATTTCTTGAGGGGATGATTTTTATTTTTAGTAAAGTGTGTCTTTGTTTAGAAGAATGTGCCCTTTTTCTAAATCACCAACTAAAACATCATTTTTTTCTAAAATCTCAATAGTTTTTTTGAAGATTTCTTTCTCTTTTTATCCATTTTTTCCTTTTCTTGAATTTTAATTTAATTTTGCCTATTTCAGAATTTTAAATTTTAATCAATACTCAACTCCCTTCCTCGCCTTGATGCCTTTCTGCCAGGGATGCTTCACAGGAAAGATGGTTGAGCAGTAGTCCGCCGTATCAATGATCTCCTGCGGAGCGTCGCGCCCGGTGAATATAAGCTCCACTGTGCCGTGCTCCTTCATCAGCTCAAGCGTCTCAGAAAGGGGGATGAGACTCTTCTTGAGCACCACATTGAATTCATCTAGGATCACCATGTCGTAGTCCCCTGAAAAAATCATCTTCTTCGCGTACTCAAAGCCCTGCCGCGCGGCATCCTTCTCCTCTTCATCGGGATTGAAGGTGAACCTGCTTTGCTTCTCGGCAAACTCTTTGAGCTTCTGCTGCCTCTCCCTTATCGCATCAACTCCATACTGAATGATGTGGATGGATGGGATATATTTCTGGATAGAATAGATTTCGCCAGTAACGCCGGCTTTGAGGAACTGCACAATCCCGACGCGCAGATTAGCACCAACCGCGCGCAGCGCAAGCCCAAGGGAGCTTGTGGTCTTGCCTTTCCCATCCCCGGTTATCACGTGCACAAGACCAAGATGCTCCTGGTCATCATCTCCCTGCACAATGATTTTCTTCTTAATTTGAGTGACTGCCATAGTTTTGTTTAATCCAATTTGTTAATTCCTTAAAAGTTCCAATGAAACGCGCCCAATGCAGGGCGCCAAGATAGTGCGAGCAAAGCGAGTATGATGATTATTTTTCCGAGCAAAATGCACATAAGAATAAAACAAATGGATACTCATTATCAAACCCCCATTATTAAATTAATAAAAAATAAAAATTAAGAGCATAGCCCCCAGCCGCAGCTCGGGCACAGCACGCATCCTTCTTTTTTCTCAAGCGTTGTGCTGCACTCTGGGCAACTTGTCCACTGCTTGGGCGATTTTGCCTTTGGCGATTTATTGTGCTCCATCATCAGTGCCGATCCTCCGATTTGCGCTTCAACCATGGTGAGGGGCTCTTGCTTTATAGAGATTGTGCTCTCCTCCTTTTTCTTTGGGGCAACAAGCACCTGGTCCTTGATTGAGCCGTCCCTAAACACGGTCACGTCCTTGCAGCCGAGCTTGTAGGCAAGGATATAGCTCTCCCTCATATCCTCAACCGTCGCGTTCGCGGGGAAGTTGTTGGTCTTTGAGATGGAGGAATCCACCCACTTCTGGAAGGAGGCGAGTGCCCTGATATGATCCTCGGGAGTTGTATCCATTGCAGTCACAAACACTTTATGGAGCTTCTCTGGGATCTCCTCGATTCCCGCAATCCCTCCCCCGTTGTTGGAAATTTTCTCCATCAACCTCTCAGAATACAATCCTTCTCTTTTCAGTGCCCGTTCAAATGCAGGGTCTACATAAAAGAAGCTGCCCACTTTCACATTCTTCTGGAAAACTAGCGAATATACCGGCTCCATTCCTGAGGAGCAGCCAGCAATCATTGAGATGCTGCCGGTTGGTGCGATAATAGTGGTATAGCCGTTCCTGATGCCGTATTTTTTGACATCCTCTGAAAGCGCATCCCAGTCAAATTCCCACTCGTCTCTTGTGTCATATCCGGTAAAGGGCATCCTCCCTTCGGTATAGAAACTCTTGTCATAGAACGGCAGGTTGCCCCTATCCCTTGCAAGCTTCACGCTCTCAACCTTTGACCAGTACGAGACAAACTGCATGAGCTTCTCCATAAACTTTCTGCCTTCATCGGTGTTGAAGGGCAGCCTCAATTCATAGAGCAAATCACCAACGCCCATGACTCCAAGGCCGATCTTTCTTGTGGCAAGGCTCATCTCTTCAATTTGCTTCAGGGGGAATTTGTTGACTTCAATCACATTGTCCAGGAATCTCGTGGTTGATTTCACAACTTCCTTGAGGTGATCCCAGTCCAGATACACCTTTCCCTCGATGTCATACTTTGCGAATGCCCAAACATTGATGCTTCCAAGGTTGCATGGCTCATTTGGATACAATAAAACCTCGCCGCAGGGATTGGTTGTGACGATTGGCCCCAGGTGCTTATAAAAAGGATTGGTGTCATTTACCCTATCAAAGAAAATGACGCCTGGCTCGGCGGATTCCCATGCCTGGTACACAATCTTGTCAAAAAGCTCCCGTGGGTTCACGTGTTTCACAATATCTTTGCTCTTTGGATCAACCAGTGGATAAGGGGTGTTTGCCTCATAGTGCTCCCAGAAATCCGGCATAATAAGAACTGATATGTTGAAGTTCCGAAGCGCCATGTTGCCGTGCTTTGCGATGATGAATTTCTCGATGTCAGGATGGTTGGAATTGAGGATACCCATGTTCGCTCCCCTTCTGATGCCTCCCTGCTTGATGACTTCAGTCATCGTGTCAAAGAGCCGCATGAAGCTAATCGGGCCTGATGCTGAGCCGCCGGTAGTTGAGACAAAGCTTCCCTCTGGCCTTAGCTTGGAGAAATTATATCCCATGCCACCGCCTGCCTTGAAGACTATGGCCGTACTCTTGAGCGTTTCCATGATGCCTTCAATGGAGTCTTCAACATCCAAGACAAAACATGCGCTTCCCATTCCAAGGGGATTGCCGAAATTGGCTATCGCAGGAGTATTGGGCATGAAGTGCTTCTCAACCATGAGCCCATAGAACTCCTCAATGTTTTTCTCATAGCATTCAAACTCTCCCTGCTCAAGCATATGCAGGAACTGTCTCCAGGAAACGCGCATCCTGCCCTGCTCATTGAAGCGCTCATAGATGCGCTTTACGCCGTCCATATGGTATTGGTTGAGCTTGTATTGGCCTATGGCATATTTTTCATCCGCGGTTGCAGGGTCAAAATCCTCATTTTCCCGGCTGAGCTGCTTTGCCTGATAGTCAAAAATTTTTTCATGATAAAAGATGTCAGGAAGCGCTGAATGGACAGCAACTCTAATGAAAAGTTGTTTTGGAGTCTCTAGGAGCTTGCCATCGGAACTCTTGCGGAGGTAGCGTGACTTAAGAACGCGAAGAGCATTCACATCAAAGCGCTTGTCCACTTCATCAATCTCCTCTTTTTCCAGGACAAGCTGCTTCTCCTTGCGCATGGCAGTATGCTCCTGCCGATAGAGGATGTAAGCTTTTGCGGTCTTGGCATGGCCATCTTCAATGAGGACTTGCTCAACCGTATCCTGCACTTCTTCAACAGAGGGGATTTTTTTTCCAAGGGAAAGCAGCTTGAAGAGCACTTTTTGGCCGAGCTTTTGCGCTTCCTGCTTGTTGCTTCCGCCAACTGATGCGGCCGCCTTGTAGATTGCATGGGCAATCTTATTTGTGTCAAATGATAAAACCCTTCCATCCCTTTTCACTATCTGAGAAATCCCATCCATTGTTGCACCTTCTCTTATTTCCTCTTTTTTTTGCCTTCCGTCGTGCGCCCGTCGGAACACTAGGGGTAGTGTCTGGCCTGTCGTCTAAACACTACATGCATGGTTTTTCAGTGCCTCGCTTCTATTTAAATATTCCGATTATAAGATATATACTTCTCGTTGATTTGCAACTGCATTTCCAACATTTGTTGCCAAAATAACAGCTTTAACGGCAGTTTAAATAGTTGGGGGAGGTGGATGTCCAGTGGTTGTGTTAAAATAACTCCAAGAGTATAAATCAAATTCCCAAACAAAACCTTTTTAACCTTCTTTTCTACTCTCCCCTTCATGGAAATATTCTCCTTAATCCTCATCGTGATTGGTCTCTGTTTGTTTGAGACAGTGAATTCAATTGACAATGCGGTGATCAATGCGGAAGTTCTTTCAACCATGAAGGAGAAAGGGAGAAGGTGGTTTCTTACCTGGGGTTTTATTATTGCAGTTCTTATTCCGCGCGGCCTGCTTCCCTGGATGATTGTGTGGGCAGTTCTTCCTGGCCTTGGGGCGTGGGAAGCGTTCACCGCGACTTTTAGCAATGCTCCGCATGTAGTGGAGGCGATCGACACCGCAGCGCCCTTCCTTCTTGTTGGCGCAGGCACGTTTCTCGTCTTTCTTTTCTTCCACTGGCTTTTCATTGAGCCGAAGAACTACGGCATTATCGGGGAAAGATTCATCCATCGTCAGGGCATTTGGTTCTTTGCGATTGTCTCTATCCTGCTTGCGGCGATTGTATGGTATGCGCTCAAGATATCCCCTTACCTTGCCTTTTCTGCAGTCATCGGCTCAAGCGTCTTTTTCATCACCCATGGCTTTAAGCAGTATGCAGAGGAAGGCGAGAAGCAGCTCATGAAGTCAGGCATGTCGGACATCTCGAAGATCATGTACCTTGAAGTCATCGATGCCTCGTTCTCAATTGACGGCGTCTTGGGCGCATTCGCCTTCACCCTCTCCATCCCCCTTATCATCGCAGGCAACGGCCTGGGGGCGTTTATGGTGCGGTATTTTACCATCAAGAACATCGAAACAATCAAGAAATACCGCTACCTCAAGAATGGGGCGATGTACTCCCTTTTCATACTTGGCACAATCATGCTTATTGATGGCTTTAAGATAATGCATATTCCTGAATGGGCTTCCCCCATTGTCACGATAATTGTGATTGGGTATTTCTTTTTGAAGTCGAAGAGGGAGGTGAATATTAATCAGCCTGAGCACCAATCAAAATCTCAACAATAAAAACTTTCAGGTTCTGGCTCCGCACCTCCCTCGATCGCAAGGCAGAGACTCTACAAGACAGAATAATGAGGGAGAAAGGTTGAAGCGCTATTCCTTAACATTTCTTTTCTTCTGCCGAATGCGCTCTGTACGGGTCAATAGCTTTTCCCGCTTATGCTTTAGCTGCTCCTCTAGCCGCCCAATCTCCTTGAGATAGTAGTTGGCAAGCTCAGGATTGTCATCTTCTTGGGCTTTCCTTAGCTTGACAAAAGTGTGCTCATTAATCTGATGCCGGATGCTCTCCACAGACTTTTCATGCTTTTTCCTGCTCATACGCCCTTCAGCTCTTCAATCAACTGCCCTGCTAGTCTAAGCAGCTTAAAAATCTCTTCTTGTCCAATGATTTTGCTTGCCCCCACTTTTCTTCCTTCCCGTTCATTGGCATAAATGGAATAGGCTTCATTCGCCTGCTGAGCTCTCAAGCCTCCCTTTCCTAGAATGGAGTATAGCCCTCTCTTGGAGTAAGGCTGATTTGACAAGAGGCATTGAATAAGAAGCAGGCTCCTTATGCGTAGAATAAGCGAATACACTAGGCTTCCTGTTTCAAATCCAAGAGCCTCCCCTTGCCGGTTGATGTCAAGAATCTCCATCGTCTCATCCAAAAATTTGCTTATGGCATGTCTCTTAATGGGCATTTCCTTGTAGAGTTTAAGCAATGGCCCATTCAGTATCGCTATTGCTTCCCTGATAATGGGGAGAATGAGAACCGGCCTTCTCTCAACTGTGGCATCAAGCTCTTTTTTTGTCAGGATGATCACAGAATAGTTTTCCTTTTTAGGCAGCGAGAATTTTTCTGATGCCAAGATAAGCGCATCGACATCTGAGGATGCTGTCTGCTCATTCCGGGCATAGGATCCATAGAGATACACCCCTTCAACTTTTTCAAGATGGGGCAAAAGCATCCACATAAGGTCTTCCTTCACCTCATTGATTGTTTTTGGCTCTAGAAGGAACCGCATGCGCTTCCCTACATATTCTTTTGGCAAGATCACATGCCCGCTGTTGCCAAAAGGCTGCACCATTTTTGCTTCCATATGTATATACATATATACTTAATATTTAAACCTTTCTGCTTTAGCCTTCCGTCCCATCATCCCAGGAAACGGCCTTGGCGCGTTTATGGTGCGCTACCTCACAATAAAAAACATCGAAACAATCAAGAAATACCGCTACCTCAAGAATGGGGCGATGTACTCCCTTTTCATACTTGGCACAATCATGCTCATTGATGGCTTTAAGATAATGCATATTCCTGAATGGGCTTCCCCCATTATCACGATAATTGTGATTGGGTATTTCTTTTTGAAGTCGAAGAGGGAAGCGGGAAAGGAGCAGTCCACCCCTCATCAATAGCTTTAAATAACATCTTTTGTTCTTTAGCACTCTGCGCCCGCTCGCGATATTGCGTGAAAGCGCTCGCAGAGAGCGTGCGTAGACCTTGCTGATAAGAGTGAGTTCTACGCCTCATAGCTCTATTGACTATGGCAACCATTGACGAGTTTCAGAAATTGGACATCAGGGTAGGGAAAATTATCAAAGTTGAGGATTTTCCAGAGGCACGAAAGCCGTCCTATAAACTAAAAATAGACCTAGGGAAAATGGGTATTAAGCAATCATGCGCTCAACTGGTCAAAAATTATACTAAGGATCAACTCCAAGGAAAACTGGTGTTATGCGTAGTTAATTTTCCCCCACGCCAGATAGGTCCTGCAGTCTCTGAAGTGCTTACTCTTGGCGTTCCTGACATCAATCAAGATTGTATCCTTATCCAACCAGAACATGAGGTTCCATTAGGCGGAAAACTATATTAATGAAGTGCCAGATTATTGCCTCATCATCAAGCAGGAGGACGTGAATGGATCGAAATATCGAGAAACCAAAAGATATAACGCAGGTGACTGACTACATCTGGGAGATCCCCCCTAGTTATAAGAAAGGGATGAATGTGCCTGCGAGGATTTATGCAAGCAAGAAGCTTCTGCAGGAGATGGACGCAGGAGTCTTTGAGCAAGTCACCAATGTCGCATGCCTTCCGGGCATCCAAAAGTATTCATTCTGCATGCCAGATGGCCATTGGGGATACGGCTTTCCAATCGGCGGCGTTGCAGCATTTGACGCAGAGACAGGAATAATCTCGCCAGGAGGCATTGGATTTGACATTAATTGCTTAGCCAGAGGAACTAAGATATTGACCGAGCACGGCTATACACGGCAAATACAAGACTTTGAGCACGATTTTGTGGACATTCCACTTATTCATCCTCAATATGTCTTAAAATCTCAAAAGTGCCTGCAAACAATAGTTTCATTTGACATTGGCAGTAAGTTGTTTTCTTCCCAAAGCATAGCCATGTTTATGAAGAAAAAACATTTCGGCTCAATTCTGCAAATCAAAACAAGATTAGGGTATGCACTTGAGGTTACAGATGACCACCCTATTTTAACTGATAAAGGCATGGTTATGGCTCAAAGTCTTGGTAAGGGAGAAAAACTTGCAATGTATCCTTTCGAAGGAGTTTCTTATGAAGCTCCTCATGACGATCTTTTGGCGGATGACACTATTTTCACTAAACAAGAAAAAGATGAGCTTCTAAAAAGAAAACTTTTGCCGCTTAAGCTCAACAATCCAAAAGTGCCTCTTCTTTCTAAGCTGTTTGGGTACCTTCTCGGAGATGGAAGCATTTATCTCTCAGGAAATAAAGGTTTTGTCAACGCTTATGGCCAAGAAGAAGACCTCAAGGAAATCCAAGCCGACATAGAAAAATTAGGGTTTTCCGCGAAAATTTATAGCAGAGAACGAAATCACTATATTCCTACTCGATACGGAAAAGTAGAATTCAGAGCTAAAAATCACGAGCTTCACGTTTCTTCAAAAGCCTTGGCTAAGCTGTTCTTTGCTCTTGGTTATCCTGAAGGCTCAAAAACATCTACCTCCTTCACGATCCCAGAATGGGTAATGAAAGGCCCACTTTGGATAAAGAGGCTTTTCTTGTCTGGCTTATTTGGAGCAGAGCTTTCAAAGCCAAGGACGCATACAAAAACCGGTTTTGACTGCCCGATGTTTTCAGTAAACAAAAACAGCTATTTGCTCGATAATGCAAGGACATACTGCATTCAAATCTTGAAGCTGCTTGAAGAATTCAATGTCAAAACAGATAAACTGCTCGAAAGAAAAGATTTTGTAAACAAGCAAGGGCCTACACATAGAGTCAGGCTCAAAATTTCCTCCAATGAAGAGAACCTATTGCGGCTATGGGCAACCATTGGCTTTAGTTACAACAAAAAAAGAGAACTCCTCTCCCATATAAGCATACTTTACATCAAGGAGAAACACCTTTTAACCAAAATAAGAAAAGAAACTACCCTCAAAATCAAAGAGTTAAGGAAAAAGGGGCTCAAAGTAAAAGAAGTTCAGGATTTGTTAGAGTCTGCTTTTACAAATAGGAGGTTTATCCACAGGCACTATTACGAAGATGCAGGGCATAGAATAACCTTGGAGTTCCTCTCATTTAACGAGTTTGTAGAATTAAAAATAAACGAATTTGAAAAATATGGATGTTTTTTTGACAAGATAGAATCTATAACGAAAAAAGAGTATAATGATGACGTCTACGATTTTAATATACCGGAAACCCATAATTTTATTGCTAATAATATTGTTGTTTCCAACTGTGGTATGCGCTTGGTAACCACCAACCTCACCTATAAGGAAGTCCAGCCAAAGCTCAAAGAGCTCATTGACACGCTCTTCAAATCAGTCCCTGCGGGCGTTGGATGTAAGGGGTTTGTCAAAGTTGGAAAAAAAGAATTCATTGATATCATAGAGACAGGATCAAAATGGTGCGTGGAGAACGGCTATGGCTGGAAAGAGGATGTTGAGCGAACCGAAGGTTACGGAGTGATTGCTTGGGCAGACCACACCAAAGTGAGTGAAAAGGCAATGAGCAGGGGAATCGATCAGCTGGGAACGCTGGGATCGGGCAATCACTATCTTGAGGCGCAGGTCGCGCATGCAAAGGATATCTTTGATGAGAAGACCGCAAAGGCGTTTGGCATCCACACCTCAGAGCAGGTCGTTGTCATGGTGCACTGCGGTTCCCGGGGCTTCGGCCATCAGATAGGGACCGATTACCTGCGGACATTTGAAGGAGTGATGAAAAAATACAATATTGAAGTAAGAGATAGAGAGCTCACCTGTGCCCCCTTTCAGAGTAATGAAGGCCAGGATTACTACAAGGCCATGGCGTGCGCCGCGAACATGGCATTCGCAAATAGGCAGGTAATTCTCCATCGTATCCGCGAAGGATTTGAAAAGGTCTTCAAGACCTCAGCCGAGAAGCTTGAGATGAACCTAGTCTACGATGTCGCGCACAATATCGCAAAGCTAGAAGAGCACGATATCGATGGCAAGCGAAAGAAAGTGGTGGTGCATAGAAAAGGCTCAACACGCGCATTCCCGCCCAATCACCCAGAGCTGTGCAAGTTCTACAAGAAGACAGGCCAGCCAATCATTATCGGCGGTTCCATGGAAACGGGCTCTCATTTGCTTGTGGGCACAGAGCAGGCAATGCAGGAGACTTTTGGATCAACAGCGCATGGCTCAGGTCGTACGATGTCACGCTCTGCGGCAAAGAAGCTTGTGCATGGCGAGTCCTTGCAAAAGGCAATGGAGAAAAAAGGCATCTATGTAAGAGCTGTCTCGATGCAGGGGCTTGCGGAGGAAGCTGGTTTTGCCTACAAGGATGTTGATGAGGTTATTGAGACCGTTCATAATGCGGGGATCTCAAAGCGCGTTGTGGGGCTTAAGCCGATCGGCAATGTGAAGGGGTAGCAATGACCTTTGGAATTCTAAGGGCCAATGCCCATCCCCAAATCCAAAAACCTTCCTTTCAAAAAACGTTGGAAGCATATGCATTCAAAGGGATTTTTTTTGATCATAAGAGATACACTCCTGGTCTGGTGATAGAGCAGGGACCACTTGTGGAATTCGTGCGTGCGTACAAGAAGGACCCTTCCGATATGCTTGGACATGGACTTAAGACTTGGGAAGACATCTTTGCAAGCCAGATATCCACTCACCACATACTCGCCTTTACCTTTCCACACCCTTCCAAAGAGGCGTTGATTCGAAAGAATTACGATCCCTTTGAGATATATGAGAGAAGAAACCAATGAAAAAATACAGAATCCTTGATGACGTCGCGATCGCCGACATCGCCTTTGAGATATTTGGAAAAGATATCGATCAGCTCTTTGAGCATGCAGCTTTGGCCATCTTTGAGCAGAGCGCGGACATAAAATCCATTAAAGGAACAAAGAAAAAAGAGATCTCACTGGCTTCAGAAACACTCGAAACTCTCCTCTTCGACTTCCTCTCTGAGATTATCTATATCAAGGATACTGACCAACTGATAGGAAAAACCAGTAAGATCAGGATTTCCAAAGCAAAGGATAGCACTTACTCGCTCAAGGCGACAATAATGGGGGATAAAATCAACCAGAAGAAGCACATCTTAAGAAGCGACATCAAGGCAATCACCTACCATATGTTTAAGGTAGGGCACACTCCAAAAGGGTGGAAGGCGTTTGTTGTCGTTGATATATGACTCCTTCTTGTGACAATCTGTAAACGAAAAAATCGAATTCCTTAAGTCAGCTAGGCATTGTCTTCGAGGTATTATCTTCCCTATTTTATCAAATCATACAAAAACTCATAGTCATTGGACACCAGCGAGAGGGATGCGGATCCTAAGAACACCATCTTGTACTGGAACCCATTGAGGGCATTCTGCTCTTTTTGCCTTCTTGCCATAATTCCGTTCCTGTTCTTTGAGTGATATTGACATGTGTGATTGGGAAGAGGCGGCTTTTAGCCGCCTCTTGTGTAATGCAGAGAAATTCCTCCCGCTCTCAAACCATAGTGGTTGTATTGGGCCGGCAGCAATGGCTATGATGCCTTGCTCCCGATTCATTTCTCTGCGTGCGCTTGGTATTTAGCACCAAAACCCTGCAAGACCGAATTACTCGGTTTCTTGCTTGGGCAGGTGGATGCTAAACACTAGTCTCAATCCATTGCCAATTGCCACGTTATGCGGCTAAATCGGCTTCTCTCTTGCGCAGGGTATGCGAAAGCAATCCTTGGTGAGCAAAGCTCGGATATGCATCAATCGCGAAGCGCAAGTGCTTTTTTTTTGGCGATGGTGGTGAGCGTGAATTTGTACTTCTAGCTTTCCTCTGAAGCAATCCCTTGTTTTCTGCCCGCATGCTGCTCTATTGCGCCTTTCATGCTGGAAAAAACCTGAGGAAGGTACTTGAAGCTAAAGGTGACCTTGTTGTCAACCATGACCATCTCCCGCTTCTTGCCTTCGACAAAGTATTCCTTCAGTGCCTTTTCGCGAAGGTCAGGCTTTATATGGGAGTCGTACATGTATTCATTCTCAAGGATCAGCTTCACAACCTTCCAATAATCTTGAGCTCCGGGGGAACGCTTGGCGTAGCTGAAGATGGATTTGTGCGCCCGTGGGGCCTCCTTGATTTTGGAATTCTGCCTGATGGGATCGGTGACGAGAAGGGTTGTGAATTCATCCCTCATCTGCCTAAGGATTGTCTTGCACACCTTGCTTCTGGAATCGTAAAGCGTGGGTATGATGCTTGATACCATGAGCTTGTGGTTGAATTTCCTGTTCAGTTTTGATACCTGATCCATGGTCTTTTTCAGGGCATCAAAGCCCAGGATGTCGGTTGATACGGGAATCACCGCTTCCCTTGCGTAGAACAATGCGTTCTGGTTCATGAGCCGAAGCGAGGGAGGGCAATCCAGGATGACATAATCATAATCCAGATCAGGCGTGAATCTCTGCTCAAGGATGCTGAAATTATCCTTCTGCTTCATCATGAACTCTTCCGCATCGGCAAGGGTTTCGTCGCAATGGAGAATATCCAGGTTTTTCCCAAGATTTGAGATGCACTTGTCAAGCGCCACTTGATCGACAATGAGATGATACAGGTTTTTTTTCGCATCAGCATGGTGCCAGGTATGCACACTGCCCTGGGGATCCAAATCAATAAGCACCACTTTCTTGCCATTCCTTGACAATCCAGCTGCAAGGCTGACTGCGGTTGTGGTCTTTCCCACGCCCCCTTTCTGGTTGAACACTGCAATCTTTCTCATGGATTCACCTCTATTTTTTGCTGTTTTTCCAATGATGCCTTCATGTGCGTAAAACGTTCCCAACGTTTGTGAACAGGAGCTGCTTTTCATCGCATAACTTATATTTAAACCTTACGGTTTTTACTAAACAGGTATAGATTTTTGTATATTGGTTCTGATATGTTTATAAATAATTTTCATTCAGGGAATAAATATTTTCAATAAGGAAAATAAAAAGAAAAATGCACTAATCAAAAGAAAATCCCGGTGAGATTATAATCTCAACAATTGCAAGCAATCTCCCCCCATTCCAAAACTCCCCATCAAAAATCCAAACCTTTATCAAAAATGAGCAGGAAAAAGCCAGCATGGCCTTGGATCTAACTTCGGTTGTCATTTTCCTCGCCTTGATTATCTTTATCTTCATCGCCTATGCCATTGGAAAAAAGCTTGGCAAGCTCCAGGCAGAAAAAGAACTCAGCCAAAAGCTTCCGGAAGAGCGCGAGGATGCAATCAAGCGCTCACGAGCAGTCCTCTCCGGCCAATTCTCAGAGCAGCTTGCCCCTTTTCTTCCGAATTTCCCCTATTCCCCAACTGAGGTGCGCTTTATCGGAAAGCCAATAGACTTCATTGTCTTCAAGGGGATGGATGAGAAAGACATTCGGGAAGTGGTGTTTGTCGAGGTGAAGTCGGGAGAATCGCAGCTCTCTTCCCAAGAGAGGAAACTGCGGGATGCTATCAATGGGAAGAAGGTGAAGTGGGAATTGTATTC
This sequence comes from uncultured Methanosarcinales archaeon, assembly GCA_964438385.1. Taxonomy (GTDB): domain Archaea; phylum Nanobdellota; class Nanobdellia; order Woesearchaeales; family GW2011-AR4; genus GW2011-AR11. Next base: position 74,677 of record CAYTKI010000010.1, read on the forward strand.
GGCAACAGAAAAAATAAGTAAAGTGAAATCGAAGTAATCACTTGAACGATTGCCCGCAGCCGCAGCTTGATTTCACGTTCGGATTGGTTATCTTGAACCCGCCGCCCTGGAGACTTTCCACAAAGTCAATCTTTGAACCGCGCAAAAATTCCATGCTCTCCTTCGGAACGATGATTTTCACTCCTTTCTCATTGAACACCTTATCTTTCTCAGATGATTGCTCATCAAGCTCAAGCCCATACTGAAAGCCGGAGCATCCGCCTGCAACGACTGCGACGCGAAGGCCGGAATCTTCTTTGTTGTTTTCCTTTAGGATCTGCTGTAGCTTCTCAGCCGCCCGCTTGGTGATGATAATCTCTTTTTCTCCTTCCTCGCTGGTCTCGGAAATCGCCTTGTTGATGTTTTCAATGATTACATCAACTTCCTCATCAGCCATTCCATGCCCCTTGAAGCCCTGCTCCAAAGTCTCATGAAAAGACACATGGCAGCCCACGCAATGAACGCCCGCGTCCTGCAGGGGCTCGATAGCTGCCGGATATTTTCTGATGACATCTCCAATCGTCATGTCCTTTGTGACGAGCACTGATTGTGTTTTTTGTTCCATTTCCATTCCCCTTACCAATGGGTAAGTCGGGGATATTTATATCTTTCTTCCCAATTCCCTATAAACCATCAATAAACTTTTACCTCGCCCTTTAAATAGAAGTTCCCCCATGGGATGAAATGGTGATAGGTATTGGTTATTCAATGATGGGGGGATATGGATATCATGGCTGGGCAATCATGGGCTTTTTGTCTTATCTGCTCCTCTTGGGACTGGTCATTTTGGTCTATCTGTGGATTTGGAAGCTGTGGCGCGGCCTTAAGAACGAAGGGAAGGCGCAGGGTAAAGGCCGCTAATCGCAAGAATATTTTTTTTCGCCTCTTTGAGTTTTTTCGCCCAATTGCACGCGCTGCAGGTTGCTTTTGATGAGGGCTCTCCGCACTGAGGGCACATCCCTAACTGCTCGCCTTTGTATTTTTCCTTCAATGCGGGCAATGTCATAAGGAAAGAATTGGCAAGGGAGTATTTGGTGCCCGGAAACTTATTCTCAAAGTCATTGAGCATGTCGCGCACTTCCGCGCGGTAGGATTTTGCAGCGTTTGGGCACTCGATGAACTTGCCTAGGATGCCGCTGAGAAACGCGTAAATGGTCACTTCTTTCTCTGTGCACAGATACAATGGCTTTATGCGCGTGATGAATCCTTTGTGCTCTTTGAGCCCTGTTTTTGGGCCCAGGCGGGCTGATGCCTTCACATCATTCCTGAACTGATTCATTAGTATGGACTGGCATTCATCATCAAGGTTGTGCCCAGTGGCAAGCTTTGTGAATCCCAATTCCTTTGCCTTCCGATTCAGCAAATAGCGCCTGAAAACCCCGCAGATGCTGCATGGCTTCACGTCCAATATGCGAAGCATCTCATCAAGCGGCATGCCAAACTCCCCCTCGTAAGAGAAGATATGCAGCGGCACCCCAATTTTCTCGCAGAAGTTTTTCGCGGTGAGAAGTGTCTCATCGCGATATCCGTGGATGCCTTCGTTAATGGCAATCGCGGTGAGCTTTATTTTTTTATTCTCATTTTTTATGGCATTGAGAATTGATAATACTGTTAAAGAATCCTTGCCGCCGCTGATGGCAACGCCAATGTGTTCCTCCGAAGAAAGCAGGCCATAGTGCTCAATAGTTTTACTAACTTTCGCTTCAAAATAGCCCGTGAAATGAAGTTTGCACAGCTTCTCCCCATCGGGCAGTTCAATTACCGGTTTTCCGCCGCAGCACTCCATGCTAGCCACCTGAGATGACTGAAGTTATCCTGATACTATCCCTATCGTGCAGCACATCGTCCTCAAGCATGATCTCATTGTCCTTGGACACGATGACAGTGACGGGATTGATTTTTAGTTCCTCAAGTAGTAATAGAACCGTGCCTTTTGGATCCATATTCACAATTCTCGACTTGTTTTCTTTCTCGATGAAAGCGGTGATTATCATATGAAAAGGATGCCTAATTCATTTATAAATTTATAGAGAATTATGGCTCTGTCCCGAATCTCGCTTACGCTCGGGCAGCGCCAGGCTCGCTTATGGATGCCGCAATCAGATATGCGGTTCCCTCCCATAGGGACTTCCCCTTCCGCATTGTCTGTTGCAATCGCTGATTCACTCACAAATGAGGCGCTGCCCTTATTCGGGACAGAGCAGAGAATTACCGTATCGAATGCCCGCACTTGCAGCTTTTCGTGATATTGGGGTTGCTAATCTTAAAACCCGCTCCCATCAGCCCGTCAAGGTAGTCAATGGTGCTGCCTTTGAGGAATTCCTTTGCGCCAGAAGGGACAATCACTTTCACCCCATCCTGCTCAATGACCTCATCCTCCCCTCCCACCTCCTTGGTGATGCCGATGTCATACATATAGCCCGAGCAGCCGCCTTTGCGGACCCCGAACTTCACAAGGTTGCCGCCCTTGGCATATGCTTTTGCCTTCTGAACTGCATTTGGTGTCAGGGTGATGAGCTGGGTGTGGTGTTGCATGGTCCTTGTGGTAATTATGTCCATTTAAAATCTATTGCTCAATATGACAATGAAAGTTAAAATAATTAATCCAAAGGTGCGGAAATCTATTGGTGATGCGCCCACTCCTCATATCCCTTTTTCTCAAGCTCCACTACCAGCTCCTTGCCGCCCGATTTCACGATTTTTCCCTTTATCATCACATGGACAGTATCTGGCCTAATGTAATCCAAAATGCGCTGATAGTGGGTGATGATTAAAATTCCCATGTCTTTTCCCTTGATGGCATTGATGCCATCCCCGACAACTTTAAGGGAAGTGATGTCCAAACCAGAATCAGTCTCATCAAGGATTGCCATCTCTGGCTGCAGAACAGCCATCTGCAATATCTCTGTTCGCTTCTTCTCCCCGCCTGAAAACCCCTCGTTGAGGTATCTTCGGGAAAATGCAGGATCAATCTTGAGCAGCTCCATCTTCTCCCGGAGCAGCTTCACAAATTCAGGGACAGGAATCTGCATCCCCTTCACCGCATTATATGCGGTCCGAAGAAAATTGGACACCGCAACGCCGGTAATTTCCTGCGGGTACTGGAATGAAAGAAATATCCCCAGCTTCGCCCTCTCATCAGTTGGCAATTCAAGGATATTTTTCCCCTTCCAGATCACCTCTCCACTCTCAACAGTATAGCGGGGATGGCCCATGATGGTGTAGGCGAGCGTGCTTTTTCCCGAGCCATTTGGTCCCATGAGCGCGCAGACTTCCCCATTCTTCACGGTCAAATTGACACCATTCAAAATCTTCTTCCCATCAACCGACACATACAAGTCCTTAACAACCATCTGGTCCATTGTTCTTCACCTTTATGTTTGATTTTAATTTTTGAATAGTGTTTTAATGCAAGTTAATTTTTGTTTTGCTTATGTAGGGGGATTTATTTTTTTTACGCTCATGCTTTTATTTTCCTATTGGGTTTTTCCGTTAGTGGCAGTTTCTTTCTTATTGACATATTTCTTGAAGATGAGAATGGAATTCTTCAGCGTGTCAAGCGGCAAAAGCGCGCACTTGAGCCGCACAGGTGAGAGCGTGATGCCAAGCATCTCAAGGATTTTTTCTTTGCTTAGCGTTTCTATTTCCGCAATGGGCTTCCCCTTTACAGCATCGGTGAGCATAGACGCTGATGCCTGCGAGATCGCGCATCCTTTCCCGGAAAAGCGTATATTCCTAATCTTCCCATCCTCAATGTGCACAAACATCTCGATGTGGTCTCCGCAGAGGGGATTGTATTCTTGGTGATGGACCGATGCATTGGACATCTTCCCAAAATTATGCGGATGCTTGTAGTGGTCCAAGATATTCTCTTGGTACATCTGCTCTATTGAGTCCATCAGGAAAACACCTTCTTCACCCTCTCAATCCCTGACATGAGAGCATCAACATCTTCCTTGGTATTGTACGCATAAATGCTTGCCCGTGCGGTTCCGGAAACGTGCAGGACAGACATGAGAGGCATAGTGCAGTGATGCCCTCCCCGAACTGCAATCCCTTCGGAATCCAAAATGGAAGAGACATCGTGCGCATGCACCCCATCCACATTGAAGGAGAACACTCCTGCCTGGTTGGCCGGAAAATAGGTGGTCACCCCTTTTACCGACGAGAATTGTTTTTTTGCATACACAATGAGCTTGTTCTCATATTCTTCGATATTTTTCATGCCTAGTGAATTTAGGTAGTCAATGGCAGCACCAAGCCCAACTGCTTCTGCGGTGTTTGGCGTTCCGGCCTCGAACTTCCAGGGTAGCGAATTCCATGTGCTGCCAGAAAATGCGACTTCGCGGATCATTCCGCCGCCCATCAAAAAGGGCGGCATGCGCTCGAGCAGCTCTTTTTTCCCATACAAAACTCCAATCCCTGTTGGGCCAAGCATCTTATGGCCGGAGAATGCAAGTAGGTCGCAGCCAATCTTCTGCACATCGACCTTGAAATGGGGAACGCTCTGGGCCGCATCAACAACGCACAGCGCGCCATTCTCATGGGCAATTTTAGAAATTTTTTGGACATCATTGATGGTCCCAAGGGTATTTGAGACATGCGCAAGAGCAACTATTTTAGTCTTTTTCGAAATTAATTTCGATGCGGCCTTCTCATCCAGTAAAAATCCCTTCGTAGAAACTGGAATCCACCTGATGGCAACACCTCTCCGTTTCGCTAATTGCTGCCACGGCACCAGGTTTGAATGATGCTCCATCTGCGTGAGGACAATCTCATCGCCTTTTTCAAGCCCATTCATCAGGGAATAGGCGGCAAGGTTTAGGGATTCTGTGGCATTCTTCGTGAAGACTATTTCTTCCATCCCTTTCGCATTGATGAATGTGGAGGTCTTGGCATGGGCTTCTTCATAGAGCTGCGTTGCTTCCTCGGAAAGCTTATGGATCGCGCGATGCACGTTCGCATTGTGCTCCCTATAGTAGGCATCCATCGCCTCAATGACTTGGAATGGCTTTTGCGTTGTTGCCGCATTGTCAAGGTACACCAGTTTCTTCCCATTGATTTTCCTACCTAGGATGGGAAAATCCTTCCTCACCTTCTCGACATTGAACGTCATGAGGACACCGCCTCCTGCACCGCATTGCGAAATCGCTGCAAGATAGTAGCATCATGAATTTTCAATAGAAGGGGCTCGAAAAAGCCCTCGACGATGAGTTTCTCTGATTCCTGCAAGGAAAGACCTCGGCTTCGAAGGTAAAACAGCTGCTCTTCATCGATTTGTCCAATCGTCGCCCCATGCGATGCCTTAACCTCATTGGCATCTATCTCCAGCGCCGGAATGCTGTTTGCAACCGCCTTCTCCGACAGCTTGAGCACGTGGTTGGAGAGGTAGGAATTTGTCCCCTGCGCTTCCTTGCGTATCTTGATGAGCCCTCGGTAAATGGAGGAGGAAGCATCCATCATGATCGCGTTGATCGCCATATCGTTAGTGGTGTTTGCGGCATTATGGAATGCGTTGGTTGTGCAGTCCAGGTGCTGTTTTCTCCTTCCGATCATGATGCCGATGTTCTCTGATCTTGAGCCCGAACCATTAAAGAGAGTGTCAATCTTGAGCCGATTGATTTTTCCCCCGAGGCTCGCCCACCTCCATTGCACTCTCGCATCCCTTTGCACATTCCCGGTGATGCCGTTGAAGACATTTGCCTGGTCGGACGCTTTTGTCAGGTGGTGGAATGAAAGTTCTGAATTGTTTCCCGCATGCACTTCGGTAATGCAGCTTGCAATCATCTCTTTTTCACAAGGAAAGTGGTATTCCTCAAAATAGGAGGCACAGGCCCCTTCCTCAAGGAGAATCATGCTGCGCATACCCGCACTGGTTGCTGCGGTGATGGTGCTCTTTAGGGTTTGGGCAAGACGGACGTTTGTTGGAACATAGAGGAACACACCATCCTGCCACATCGCAGCATTGAGGGCAAGGAACTTATCGGTAAGAGTGGTATTCTTCAGATAATGTCTTGAGAACAGCTCATAATGGCTCTTGAGGGCATCTTTCATGGTGCAGAAAATGACTCCTTTCTTCTTCTCGCTCTCCGCAAGAGGGGAGAGGGTAATTTGAGGGGAAGAGAAGGGCAAAAATTTGCCTATGTCAAACTTATCGATCCTGGTATGCCGCCATGCCTCATCCTTTTCCCTTGGCATGGGAAGCTGCTCAAAGAGCTGCCTGGCTTCATTTTGTTTTTGCTCGATTATTTTTTCCATTCCGCTCGTTATCCTTGTTTATTATCTCATTATCTTTTTCTGAATTATCCATCGCCGATGATTACCATTAGGAGGGTATTGCTTGTGCCATGCCAAAGAAACCTAACCTACTGATCCTTCCATGCTCATCGCGATGAGGCGATTCAGTTCAACCGCATATTCCACCGGCAATTCCTTGGTGAACGGCTCAATGAAGCCCGAGACGATCATGGTCATCGCCTGTTCCTCATCAAGCCCGCGGCTCATCAGGTAAAACAGCTGCTCTTCAGACACTTTGCCAACAGACGCCTCATGGCCTATCGAGACATTCTTCTCATTGATCTCCATGTATGGCACGGTGTCAGATGAGGACTTGGGATCAAGTATGAGCGCATCGCAGGTGACAGTGGATTTCACGTGGTGCGCGCCCTTCGCAACCTTCAATAGGCCGCGATAGATAGTCTTTCCGCCGTCCTTTGAGATTGATTTATTGACTATTTTTGAAGTGGTATACGGCGCAAAATGAAGCACTTTTCCGCCTGCGTCAAGCACCTGTCCTTTACCGGCGAACGCGACAGAGAGGATGTCCGCGCGGGCGCCTTCTTCAAGGAGCCACACGGCCGGATATTTCATGGTGATCTTGCTTCCCAAATTCCCATCAACCCACTCAACTGTTGCATTTTTATACGCAAACGCCCGCTTGGTGACAAGGTTATAGACATTATTGCTCCAGTTCTGGATGGTGGTGTACCTGATTTTGCTCCCCTCAAGCGCAATGAGCTCAACCACGGCCGAGTGCAGGGAATCCGAGGAATAGACAGGTGCTGTGCAATTATGAACGACAACTCCATGACTTATGTACGATTCGTCCTCTTCAACACTGAAATTGTAGACATCAAGATCCCAGACATCCTCTTTTCGGATCGCGCTGATGGGGACAAATGCGTAATCTTCTGTAATCTGGGTTAGGGAAACAAGAACCTGCCCCTCATTATCGCGATGGACGTTCATTTCACCTTTTTCTTTTCCAATAAGGTCAGAAAATAATGGGAGATAAGAGCCTCCGACATACACTGCAAAGCCGTCATTGCGCGGAGCCGATTTTTTCCAAACGTTTATCGAGGCGCAAATATTGAGCCTAAGCAGGATATCTCTTGTCTGCTCCGCCAGTTTTTCAGAAATGGTGTTTATCCTAAACATCGTTTTCCTTCCCCAAGAATATTGCTTGCTGGCAAAGCTTCCATCCCCTCTCCAATAGCCCTTGATAAATTCCGCCTGTTTTTCGGTGTCCTCAAACATGAACCACGAAGGAAGCGACTTGTTTTTCGCTCCTGAGCTAAACTGCTGTTTGAAGATTCGCGTGGCCGCCGTGCTGCAGAGGACTAAAGAAATGCCGTTCTTGTACTCTTTATACTCTAATGGCTCTTTTCCGAAGTACCTCTCCAGAAGGTCTTTAACATCATCAATGTACTCTCTTTCTGCCTTATTAAAGGTAAAATTTAGATAATGGCCACTGCTGATAGAACCTTCGGCCATATAGTATCCGACCAAACGGAAGAAATCTTTGTCTGTTGTTATCTTGACATCAATATCTTTGGGTTTATGCCTGCCCCTTCCGAGCGGAATAGAGAACCATCTTTCATCTTGTGATAGGACACTCCTCTCGATCGGGATTGCAACATAATCTCCTTTTTCTAGTTCACCCGCCTCAACCCACTTTGGTTTCCACTCCGCATTCTTGTATTCTTCCTTCTGGCGTCTTACGCATAAGACGGGGTGCCCTCCGGTAATTTGCATTTCTTGTCGGCTGTCCCCTACATATCTGATAGTGCATAATTGCCCCCTATGCTTTCTTCTCATTGTTTTGTAGACTCTCTTGTATGTTCCGGTATGGGTGAGGACATGGTCTCCTTCCTGAACGTCCTCAATTTTTTTAGTGCCTTTTACTGTTTTAATCGGCGTTCCTTTTGTAAAGCAACCCTCGATGTAATGCACGGACGCGCCGGGCTCGGTGACGATAAGCGTTCTTTCGAATTGGCCCATATTCTTCGCATTGATGCGAAAATACGCCTGAAGGGGAAGGCCGACATGAACTCCCTTTGGCACATACACAAAGCTTCCGCCGCTCCACACGGCCGTGTTCAGGGCCGCGAACTTGTTGTCTTCAGGAGGGATGATGGTGCCAAAATATTTTTTTACAATCTCCGGATACTGCTTGAGCGCGGAATCCATGTCAAGGAAAATCACACCCTGCTTCGCCAGGTCATCCCGTATCTTGTGATAGATGACTTCAGAATCGTACTGCGCGCCAACTCCTCCCAAGAATTTCTGTTCGGCCTCAGGGATGCCAAGCTTGTTGAAGGTGTCCTTGATGTATTGCGGGACATCGTCCCAATTATCATCCTTCCTATTCGTCGCTCTGAGATAATAATGGATATCGTCGAATTTGATTGTGCTCAGATCAACGCCCCATTTTGGCATGGGTCTTGAATTGAAGTGTTCCAATGCCCGAAGCCTGAACTCAAGCATCCACTGCGGTTCATCCTTGATTTTTGATATCTGGCGCACCACATCTTCGCTTAGGCCCTTTCCCGTGTCATAGACGTGCTGCTCCTTGTCGTGGAAGCCAAACTTGCTGTAGTCCTTCTCGAATACTTGTTCTGTCTGTACCATCTCTAGTTTCTCCCTGCATTAATTTGAAGAAGTTCATTCTCATCAAAGCAGATATTGCAGTTGGCTAAATCCTTGGACTGTTTGCGGTGAATGTCGCAGAGGATCTGCTTGACTTTGGTGAGATTGCTAATGCGGTAAATTTCCGCAACGATGCGCTGTCTTTTCCCACTTTCCTTGAGGATAGCATCCGCGGACTTCCTAATCTCATCAATCACGCTTTCAGAGAATATGACTTCGGAACCGCGCTTGCCGTGCGCATACTGGGAGATTGCAGCTTCGGTAAGGCCAAGCAGCTTTGCAGTCTCCTTCTGCGAGAGCTTCCTCTCCTCGACAAGCACGTGCGCAAGCTTTCCCCGAATTGCAGGGATGATGTAGCGCACTTCGATTTCCTGAGGCAAGACATCGTCCATAGTTAACGATTGTTAAGTAGGATATTTAAAGGTTGCGACAGAAGGGGCTTTGCACAAAAAAACTAAGAAATTCCCCTGATAGTTTTCTTCATGACCTGAGCAGAACTCTTCAGTTTCCTGCGTTCCATCGCATCAAGCGGCATCACAATCTGCTCTTTAATTCCCTGCCGGTTCACAATGCACGGAACGCTTAGGCACACATCAGAGATGCCGTCATAGTTCTTGAGCAGGGTGGAAAGCGCAAGCACCTGGTTCTGATCTGAGAGGATTGAGCGCACTATTTTTGAAATGACAAGCCCTATGGCGTAATACGTCGCCCCTTTCTTTGCGATGACTTCATACGCGGCATTCTTTGTTTTTAAATAGAGTTTTTCCATTGCCTTTTTGTTGTACTGCCTGAAATATTTGAGAGGAACGCCCGCGACATTCGCCGTGCTCCACACCGGAAATGAGGAGTCTCCATGCTCGCCCATGATGTAGGCGTGGACGGATTCCGCAGACACTCCGAAATGCTCGCCAAGAAGGAAACGGAAGCGCGCAGTGTCAAGCATGGTTCCGGTGCCAAAGACGCGCGAAGCGGGGAACTTGGAGTATTTGATCGCAAGATGAGTGAGCACATCAACTGGATTACTCACCACAAGAATGATGCAATTTTTATTGTGCCGCGCGATTCCCGGAATGATCTCTTTGAATATTTCTGCGTTGCGCTTCACAAGGTCAAGCCGCGTTTCTCCTTCTTTCTGGTGCGCGCCTGCCGTAATCACAACAATCTCTGCGCCCTTGCACAGCGCATAGTCAGATCCGAATTCAATTTTGGCGTTTGGCTTGAACTGAAGCCCGTGCCGAAGATCCATCGCCTCCCCTTCTGCTTTCTCCCCATGCCTATCAATCAGCACGATTTCAGATGCCGCGCCATCTATCATCAGGGCATATGCGGCAGTGCTTCCGACAAACCCTGCGCCGATGATGGCGACTTTACCCGTTGTGTTTTTTGCCACGTTTGCCATTTTTCTTTAGCCAACTATAATGTTGCCTGATCCACCTTGATATGCACAAGTTCAATCCCAATTTTCTTCGCGATTTCAAAAATGCGCTCATCGCGGTAGAACTCGCCGTAGAATATCTTCTTCACACCGGCATTTGCCATCATCTTGAAGCACTGCCAGCACGGCGATGCGGTGATATAGACTTCCCCGCCTTCGATCCTAACGCCGTTTCGAGCCGCCTGCAATATAGCATTGGTCTCCGCATGGATGGTGGCCACGCAATGCCCATTCTCCATCATATGGCCCATCTCATCGCAGTGTGGCATCCCACGTATTGATCCATTGTAGCCCGTTGAGAGGATGATGCGGTCGCGCACAATGACCGCGCCCACGTGCTTGCGATCGCAGGTGCTTCTGGTCGCCACCTGCTTTGCGATATTCATGAAGTATTCTTCCCAGCTGACCCGTGCCATTATGTTTCACCCGATTCCATTAAACGGCTATCGCATCCATCTTTTTAAACAATTCGCTCAGTGTCCCATTATTCTCAACAATCATTTTCGCCATGGAGAGGCATTTGTCCAACTGTTGCCCTGATGTGTTGGCAGTATTTTCTCTTTGCTCATGCGCGATAAACTCCTCAAATGAGTTTGCATCTCCTTTCCTGCCTCTTTTTTTCATGCGCTCAAAGCGCAGTTCGGTTTTTGCCTCAATTCCTATCAGCATAAATCCAGGATTCTTCAGGAGCTCCTTCACTTCTCCTGGGCTTCGGATGCTATCCACTACGAATCTGTCCTTTCCTTGCTTTTTTAATCTGGCAATCTTTTCATTGATTCTAAAAGCCAAATATCCGGCTCCATATTGCGCGCGCAACAAATTGCCAAAGGGAATCAACTCGTCGCGAGTATGAGGAATTCCTCTTTTAGTGGCTTCCTCGCGCAATTCATCTGAGAGCGAAAAATACGCAAAGCCTTTGTTCTCAAGGTGCTTTGCCGCCTCTCCCTTGCCCGCGGCGTTTTTGCCCGTTAAGCCAATGATCATGATTTCCCTATGCAACCAACACTTATTTTTTGTCCTCAAGTTTTTCAAGCTCTTCCTTGAAGCTTGCCAAACTCTCAAAATCCTGATAGACAGATGCAAAGCGGATATAGGCGATCTTGTCAAGCGACTTGAGCTTGCGCATCACAATCCTGCCAATCGCCTTGCTCTCAACCTCAGCGGCTTCCTTCCTTCTCAGCTCGGCCTCGATCTCATCAACAGTTTCCTCGAGCTTTGCAAGGGACACGCGCTTCTCGCAGGCGGAAAGCATGCCATTGAGAATCTTTCTGCGATCAAACTTCTCCTTTCGGCCATCTTTCTTGATGACGATAATCTCATCCAAATCCGCCTTCTCATAGGTGGTGAAGCGGCGCTCACACTTGAGGCAGCCCCTTCTCCTGCGCGTCGCTTCAAGGTTTTCCGTTTCCCGCGTCTCGATGACCTGCGTGTCAGGATTCCCGCAATATGGACATTTCATGCAAACCCCCGCCTCAATCCGTTTTTAGCCGTATATATAGGTTTTGTTAGGTTTTATCAAATCAATCGTTCACCTAAATCAATACCTTTTTAAAAAAGTTCATCAAAAAACAGATAATGGGCAAGGTAAGAAAAGAGGAGTTTGAAAGTCTCGCCATAGGCGGCCAGGCGGTCATTGAAGGTGTGATGATCCTTGCTCCGACCAAATACGCAATTTCCGTGAGAAAGCCAAACAGATCCATAAGGACAAAAGTGACTGGGCTCAAAGCGCCAAATTCCAAATTCAAAAAACTCCCCTTCATCCGCGGCTCAGTCAATCTGGTGAGGATGCTTGCAATCGGCATGAAAGCGCTGGTGTGGTCATCCAATCAGGTGGCCCAAAAAAAGGAGGATAAGCTCTCCGCAAAGGAGATGGGAACAACCATTTTCTTCTCCATCCTCTTTGCGATTGGCATCTTCGTTGCGCTCCCATACTTTCTCACCCACTGGATCGGCTTTCGGGAGGAGGCAAAGCCCTTTCTCTTCAACCTGGTGGACGGTATCATTCGCATAGCCTTCTTTGTTGGCTACATCTGGGCAATCTCCTTCATGAAAGACATCCATAGGATGTTCCAATACCACGGCGCAGAGCACATGGCAATCCACTGCTACGAGCACAAGAAAAAACTCATCGTGCAAAACGTCGCCAAATTCACGACCTTGCATCCTCGCTGCGGGACAGCATTTCTCCTTATAGTGCTTATTATCAGCATTCTCATCTTTTCAATCATCCCTTCCCTCGTCATTTTCCTTTACCCAACGTTTATGGAATTAAGCGGATGGGTGAGAAAACCCCTTCTTTTTGTAATGAGAATTCTATTTTTGCCCGTTGTTGCGGGGGTCTCCTACGAGCTTCTCAAGGCATCGGACAAGTACAAGAGCAATATCCTATTGAAAGCATTCTCAATGCCTGGCCTATGGCTGCAGAAAATCACAACGCAAAAACCAAGCAAGGATCAGATAGAAGTCGCGATCGCCTCGGTGAAGGCGGCGCTAAGAAAGCATTAAGCTCATTATTTTACCCCATTAGAATATAAAATAAAACATATAAAGGAATTACAAAGTTTCAGGCGGAAGCCCCAAAAACCGATACATCTCCTCTTTCTTTCTCGGGTTAAGTGAAATATGCCACTCCCCTGTCTTCTTGAGGCGAATGAGAAAATCCATCTTGTGCAGTTCTTCAATTGCCTCATCAACTATTTTTGAGCCGCGCAGATGTTTTGGCAGCCCTTTCACAAGGTTGATCTCCTCGGTATGGGAATTGCCCCACTTATGCGGCTTCATGGCCATCAGTTTTCTGAGCATTTTTTCCTGGATGAGACGCTTGTCCATTTTCCAAAAACAAAGCCAACAGATATTTAAACATTGACTCTTATTAAGGTACATCAATATACCAAAATAGAAAGTATTAAATAGGAAATGCTGCTTCAGTTCCAACATGGGCGAAACAACCATCTTCCGGGAAGCATTGGGAGACTCCCCAGTCATCCGGGTATTGGATTTTCTTATCGAGGGGAGGGGATTGGATTATTCCCTTTCGGACATTGCGGAAAATTCCAACATAGGATGGACAACGCTGCACCGCATCTGGGAAAAGTTAGTCAAGATTGGAATGGTAAAACCGACAAGGGAGATTGGCAGGGCAAAACTCTTCACACTTAATGAGAAAAACCCCGCGGTGAAAAACCTGATTACCCTCTATGATACGCTGCTCTATCAGGAGACAGAAAAGCGCCTTTCTCAAGAAATAAAAGCCACCATATAATTCCCTCACTTCAAAAAAACAATCAATCCTGATGCATTCGAAAGAACTCCTGCAGCTTCATCTGCTCCTTGAGCAGTTCTTTTGGTGATTGTAGGGTCTTTTTTTTGTTTTCTTTTCGGTGGTCTTTTTCATTTTTCGTCTTCTGATATTTCATTGTTGATATTTGATTTTGTTCATTCTCTAATGATTTTTTAGTTAATGGCTTTCCCGTATTGGCAAACTTTGGCACCCCATACACCCCATCATACCCCGGCTCAATTGTGACTTCCTGCCGCCGTGTTTGCATGATGGCATCGGCTACATCCCCGCCCGCAACCTTCATAATCTCACTCTCCTGCGCATCCAGCATCACCGAGAACTCAGAGCCAAATGTGCCAACGAGGCGATGGTACATCTCCCATGTCTTCTTGGAGGCAACTGGTGATCCCAAGACGGCAGAAATAATCTCGGAGAGAGGAATCAAATCACGGAAAGGGACAGCGTCCTTTGGCGTATAACCGACAGGACGGTCTGCAAGCTCTTCCACCCGATACGCAACGCCAATAGTCAATGGCTGCCTGCATTTTGGGCAGATGCCATTACTCTTCCTTGTTTCTTCAGGGGAAAAAACAACAGTGCAGTTGCGGTGCCCATCATAATGGTATTTCCCGTAGTTGGGATCCACTTCAATGGTCTCAACCAGTCCTTTTTTTGTCCGAAGGGCCAAGATCAGCTGCTTATAATCGTACTCAATGTCAAACACCGTGCATTCCCTGCCCAATCTCCACGGCCAATAGGAATGCGCATCGGAATTAGAAACAAGCGTGTACTTGTCAAGTGTAGAAACCCTCCAGTTCATGGCGGGATCAGAACTCAGTCCCGTCTCAATCGCATGGATGTGCTTTGCCTGGTCCAAAAAGCACTCTTCAACGGAATCAAATCCGGATTTGCTTCCCAAAAGCCCAAACCACGGTGTCCAGACATGCGCGGGGATAATCTCAATATCCAAATCAATGGACTTCATCATCTCAACTAGCTCAATGCACGAGAAGCCAAACATCGGCCTACCATCATAATCAAGCCGTCCTTTCTTGAGCAGCGCGGCATTGATTTGATCCACGATATCAAAGCTCTTCGCAAGCAAAAGATTGTGAATGCGCCTCCCTTTGCCGCCCTGGGTGTAGATGTTTGAGATTTCCCCCTGGAGCATGAACTTAAAGCCGCTCGTTGAGGAGAGGATGCCAGACCCATCCTCGGAAAGCTCTGACTTCAGTTCCTTAAGCCACAGCGGATGCGTAAAGTCCCCGGTGCCAAGAAGGGTGATTCCCTTGAGCCGCGCATACTTCTCAAGGTTTGCAAGGGTGATTGAGCCGGATGTTGCCCTACTGAAGCGGGAATGCACCTGAAGGTCTGCGATGATGTTCATGCTGTAGTTCCCCCATGCTTCTTTTGGAGGCCTTTTAGCGCCTCATCAAAATTATGCAATAATGCGGGATTCTGTGGATGCTTCTTCAGGACATCTTCCAGTACTTTCTTTGCTTCGGCGTATTTTCCAATCGAGAGGTAAACCGCTGCAAGGTTGTTTGCTGGAGATGGGTTGTCCGGATGCAGCTCCATGCTCTTTCTAAAGCAATCAAGCGCATCTTCATTTCTGCCCTTCTTCAGATGGAGCTTGGCAATTTCTGAGAAAACCAGCTTATATCGGGGATTGAGAACTGCAGTCTCCTGAAAATGCCGGAGTGCCTTTTCGATATTCCCTTCACCAAGTGAGGCACGGGCCATCTGGTAGGCATACCTTGGAATTTTTGGATGCTCTGCATACTGTTTCTCGATCAGAGTGGTGTAATACCTGGCCTTTTGCTGCACCATCTCCTTTTCCTTTACCGATCCGAAATGATGGATGATGCAGCCGCTCTTAGCGATTTTTTTGCCCTTTCCCCCTATGGAATCCTCAACGAGCTCATGCACCCGATGCCTGAATGTAATTCCTTGGTGATTCTGAAACAGCCGCACTATGTTATTTGGGACATAGAAGGGATATGACGAGACAGGGGCAAACGATGAGTTATTCTTCACCGCACCTGCTTCAAACGAGAGCACATACGAGCGCTGCTCTAGCGAAAAGCCAATCACCTCATGTGGAACATTGCCCATCAACTCCTTTATTTTTTTGCAGTCCTCAACGCTAAGGATTTCATCCGCATCAAGGACAAGGATCCAATCTTTTGTCGCATGCGATAAGCTCTCATTGCGTGCGGCGCTGAAATCATCGGTCCACTCGAAAGGAAAAACATTTCCCCCAAAACCCTGTGCGATTTTTATGCTTTCATCAGAGCTTCCCGTATCTACAATAATTATCTGATCCGCTATACTCTTTACAGACTCAAGGCAGTCACTTAGGAATTTCCCTTCATTCTTGATTATCATGCACAATGAGAGAGAATTCGCCATGGTTGTTCCAGTTCTAAAGCGTATCATTTTACTCTTATAAATTTACCTGTGAGGAATTCAAAGAACGCAATAATTTAAATAATCATGCAACTCAGCCCACTCCATGGTAGACATCCCTGCGCTTGATGGTGCTGATTATGGGGGAATGCAGGATTTCCATGTAGATTTCACAACTCTTCTTCGGGCAGGCATTGGGCTTGATAGGGCATATGGGCTTGGCAGGCAGAATACGGATATCTCGATTCCCAAGTTCAGGAAAACACTGACGCTGTTCAACAGGAAATATAGGGATCTCTCACTTTTGCTCAAGCGAAAACCTTCTTCTTTGGATGTGCAAATCGCCTTTTTAGGGGAAGAGAGCATGCAGACGCTTTTTGCAAGCTCCGTTTCCCGCATCAAGGGGCTATCCGCAATCGGGCTCAAAGGGTTTGACGAGGTCCAAATAAGCGAGCAGGACAAGATGGAGAAAACTCTTTCCAGGATGGGCAAGCGCGCCTATATTACCTATACTGACACGGAGCTGGGAAGCAGCCGGCTCATGATAGAGAGGCATGGCAAGCACTTCCTCCTGGTGTGCGAGAGAAAAAACATCCTACTCAGGAACTCTCCCGAATTCCGCCTCTGCGCGTATTATGCCCTGCGCCACCCCTACAATGGGAAAGTGGATGTCATGAGCCATGCGGCGGGCTTTGGCTTCTCGGAATCCATCACCGCAGAGCACCGCGACATCCTTGATGAGATTGAGCCGTTCTCGAGGATAAACTAATACCTTTCTTCAGGTTCTTTCGGCAACATCAAAACCTACAGAGTTTACCCAATCCCCGGAAACTTTCCTTTCAATTGCTTCATCATGGCGTTCATGTCCCCTGATTTTCCGCCCTTGAGCATCTTTGCCATCTTCTTGCCCTGCTTGTGCTGCTTGAGAAGGTCCCTAATCGAGGAGCCATCAATCCCAGACCCTTTGGCTATGCGCTCGATTCTTGCCGAATCGACAAGTTCCGGATCCTCAAGCTCCGCCTGGGTCATGCTCTGCATCGCGATCTTCCACTTCTTCAGGTTTTTCTCCTGCCCCTCAAGCACTTCCTTGGGCAGCTTGAATTGCGAAAAGCCGGGAATCATCTCGACAATTTTGGAGAGGGGTCCCATTTTTCCCATGGCCTCCATCTGCTCATAAAGATCAAGGAGATTGAACTCTCCTTTGAGAAATTTCTTGCCAAGGTCCTCAGCATCTTCCTGGCTGATGGCTTCTTTGGTTTTCTCAAGAAGGGCTTCGAGATCCCCCATTCCAAGTAATCTCCCGACAAATCCCTGTGGGTTGAACTGCTCTAAATCTTCGCTCTTCTCCCCCACGCCGAGGAACACGATGGGCGCTCCGGACACCGCGCATGCGCTCAATGCCCCGCCGCCGCGCGCAGTGCCGTCCATCTTTGTGACGATGACTCCGGTAATTGCGCAGCTCGCATGGAACTGCTCTGCCTGCTTTTGCGCGGCCTGCCCGATATCGCCGGAGATGATGAGTAATCGTTCTTGCGGCCTGATCTCCTCGTTGATTTTTTCAATCTCCTCGATGAGTCCCGTTGATAATGCGTCTCTTCCGGCAGTGTCCACAATCAGCACATCATAATTCTTATACTCGTCACTGAATTGGCGATACACCTTAAGTGGGTCTTTTTCTAATTTGTTGAGAAACACCTTTACCCCGTTTTGGTTTCCAATCTGCTCGATTTGATCCATCGCAGCAGGGCGGTGGACATCAAGGCCAAGCAGTGCGACCTTATGGCCGCGCTTTGCATAATACTTCGCTAATTTGCCCGTTGTTGTGGTCTTTCCAGACCCGAAGAGTCCAAGAAGCATGATGGTGTAGGGCTTGCGCTTTGTATCAATCTCAATAGTCTTCTTTTCTTTCCCTAAGAACGCAACAAGCTCCCCATAGACGATGTTGATGAGCTGCTCCTTTTTGGTGAGCCCCTTGGCAGCATCTTCCTTCAGTGCCCTTTCCTTTATCCGATTCGTCAGCTCAAGGACCAGCCTCACATTCACATCCGCCAAAAGCAGCGCCTTCTGGATGTCCTTGATGAGCTCATTGATCAGTTTCTGGTCAACAAAGAGGCTGCCCGCTATTTTGGAGAGCGTGCTCTTGAGGGAATCACCGAGCTTGTCCAGCACCATGGGTGTTAAGAACCAATGGCAATTTAAAAAGATTTGGTGAAACAAGGAATTATCTCTATATCCGATTTATCCAACCGACATCTGACCTGCTCTGTCCAGAATGAAGGCAGCGCCTTCTTTTGTGAGCGGCAAATCGATTGCGACAACCAATGGGGAGGGTGATGCCCAGAGCAGAGCGATGGGCACCGGAAACTTGTTTCCAAGTGCCCCTTACGGGGAGGCGCCGCATTTCTGTTGCAACATCTATGAGCGAACCCGGCGCTACCCGAGCCAAAGGCGAGATTCGGGACAGAGCACATCTGACCAAAAAGTATAAAAAGGATATTTTTAAGAAAGATTAACAATGCCTCTCCCAAAAGACAACAAGGGTTGCGGGTGCCTCATAAGCCATGCAGTCATCGATCTCGAGAAGGAAAGGAGAAAAAACCTGGCCCGGCTAAGTGCAATTGAATCAAAGCTGAAATCCTCCAAATCCCAATCGGTTGCAATACAGCTAAAAGGGGAGCGGAAGCAGATTATATCACTCCTCAGGAAAACTGGCGAGAATAAGGCCCAGATGAAGCAGCGCTTTGATCATTTTGTCCAAAAAAGCGGATATGTCCCCCCAGCAAGGAAAGGAATCGCATGAAAACGGCTTCCCACGAACTCAAAAAGACGCTTGATGACTTTTTTGGGATAATTATCTCTGTGGTTTCTGAAGACACCTCTGATAGCTATGCGCTTATGGTAATGGAAAAATTCAACAAGAAGAACGAGAAGGATTTCCCATTCCTTAGGTACGTCCGCACACGGCGGGGAAAAATAGAAATTAGGGACAAGATAAATGGGGTCTCCCCGAAATTTGTCGCTAAATACGTCAAAAAACTCATGGACGGCCCTTTTTCAGATTTATTCCGGCATTTGGTGCGAAAAAAACTAAGCGTCGGCTTGTATGAGGATCTAAAACGGCTTGGGGTTGATTTCTGATTGGACTTGATTTAAAATTGGGAATAGGGACAAGTGTCTTAAGGGATTCATATGACGCGGGTGCAGATGCGGTAGAGAAGGCGCTCAAACAGCTTGGGAATAAAAATGCGGATGCCTTCCTTGTCTTCGCAGCTCCTGCCTTTGATCAGAAAAAAATGATGAAGGGCGTGGTCTCGGTTTCAAAAAAGATCCCTCTAATCGGAGGAACGACTGCGGGGGAGATATCTCCAAAAGGATTGAGCGTGAACTCTGTTGTTGCCCTCGCCCTCTCTTCAAAAGACATCCGGTTTCATGTAGGAATGGGGGAAAATATCAGCAGAAACGAGCTGAAGGCAGGAGAGCAGCTTGCAAGAAGCGCTCTTAAGGGAACCTCACTTAAAGACGCAAAAACCCTCTTGATGTTCCCAGATGGATTAGCAGGGGATGGTGTAAGGATTGTTGAAGGCGCAAAAAAAGTGCTTGGCGATAATTTTGAGATTGTAGGGGGGGCTCTAGGGGATGAGGCGGATTTCAAGCAGACCTACCAGTATTACAACGGCAAGGTCTATCAGGATGTTGTCGTTGGCATGCTCGTCAGCAGCAAAAAATCCCTAAAAACTTCAACAGGAGTGATGAGCGGATGGGAGCCGATTGGGAGCATCCTTACCTGCACAAAGGCGAAAGCGAACAAGGTGTATGAGTTTAATGGCAAGAAGGCGTTGGACGTGTACCGCGAACTTCTCGGAAAAGAGAGGGGACAAAAACTGCCGGCGATTGGGCTCGAGTATCCGATGGGGCTGATTGATGAGCGGGCAGTTGGGTCGGACTATTTCCAGATTCGCGCCCCGCTTTCTATAGATGAGAAAGAAGGCAGCGTCACTTTTGCAGCCGCAATTCCGGAGGGAAAGAGGGTAACACTTACGTATTCCTCGCGATCAACAGTCATCAATGGCTCAAAGCGCGCAGCGATGCAGGCAAAAGAGATCCTGAAGGGAGATCCAAAGCTTATCCTCATGTTCAGCTGTGTTGCGCGAAAAATGGTCCTTGGAAGGAGGACAGATGAGGAAATCAATGCGGTAAAGCAGGTTTTTGGGATCGAAGTCCCCATTTTCGGCTTTTATACCTATGGTGAAATTGGCCCCATCGATAAGCGCTTCCCAACCCTTAAAAGCACGAGATGGCACAATGAGACAGTTGTGATTTATGCTATTGGGGCATGAATCCAAAAAAGCTCGAATGATGAATACCGCAGACAAGGAGGATAAGTAAAAAATGGTTGCTTTTGTGTTTGACCCCACGGAATTCGCAAGTCTCCTGGTTTCTATTATTGGCATGAGCTATCTCCTCTATGCTTATTTTTACAAAAAAAAGAAATATGAGGAGGAGAGCAATTTTTCCTTGGGAATATTTTTATGTGTCGTGGCTTTTGTCTTCCTCAACCGGATATTCACCAATGTAGAGGCAATTGCCTATAAGGAGCTATTCAATCTCCTAGAACATTTGGCCATGCTTTTATCTGGGCTCTTCGCAATCGCATTGGCATGGGGAGGGATGCGCCATGGCATTCGTTAGCACTTCATTCATCGTCGGGATAGATATCATTGCGGCAGCTGGATTTCTCATAGCCGTTGCGCTCTCGCTTCTCTCCTACAAAAAGACCATGGGTGAGAGCAACATGTGGCTCATCATCAGCATGCTATTCACTTTCATATTGATTGTAAACGTTTCAAATGTCCTCGAGTGGGCAAGCATTACCTCCGCCCTCGACCAGGCCGAGGATTTTCTCATCATCCTTGCATTTCTTGGCTGGGGTTATGCAGTCCATGAGATGAAATGAGCGGAGTGATGCATGCGCTCAACACCTCTCAATGCCACTCTCATCGGCTTGTTCGTTTCTATATCCGTTGCCATTTTGATGGGCTTTGTCATCCAGGCCCAACTTGAGAAGCTCCACCTTAGTGAAATTACCTCTTCCCTTCAGAAGTCCATTGATGCGAAAATCCCCCAGGCGGCGGGCAGTGAGGCGACACTCAGCAACGCTTCGTTTGATGAGCTGCACCTCATTGACCCCCTCATTGTCGGGATGCTCCTCATCAATGGGTCAGGGACCATCATCCATTCCTATGAACCTTCGCTTCTGGGAAAGCAGTTCTCCGATCAGTCAAGAATAAAAAAAGCGCTTGAGATTGGCAGCTATTATGCGATTGATAGGAACCTCATTTCCCAGGAGACTCGCCCAAAAGAGGAGTATAAGGCCCTCATGATCCACTATTATCACCGGCCAGGCGCTGATTACGTCTTCCAGATACTCTATGACCTAAGCCCTCTCCAGGAAAAGTTCGGATGGGTAATCTCATTGATTTGGTTCACCATCCTCTTCAGTGTTGGCGTATTGTTTGCTGCGCTTCTCCTCATCTCAAAGCTCCTCCAGCGGACATTGCAGCTGGCAAAGGATGCGCTTGAGGCGGAAGTGAGAAGCCGGACGAAGGAGCTTGAGGAATTGAGCACGAGCCTTGAAAAGCAGGTGAAGGGAAGAACCACTGAACTGGAAGCGACCAATAAGACGCTCCTTGAAAAATCCATTTCCCTCAACGAGACCAAGGGGCAGCTTGAGGACAAGAATTTTGAGCTTGAGCAGGCGAACGAGGAGATTGTGCGGCTCCTCAAGGCAAAGAATGACTTTGTCAATAGGTCGGCCCATGACCTAAGAACGCCAATCACCCCCATCCTTGCCCTTCTCCCTTCAATCAGGATGAGGATAAAAGATCAGGCAATCTTGCACGATTTGGCGATTGTCGAGAAGAACGCCCATTACCTCAAGCTTCTTGCCGATGACCTCATAATCCTAATAAAGTCCAGTAAAAAAACAAGTTCCTATACATTCAAGAAAAGAGACATCAAAAAAATTCTTGAGCAGGTTCTCAGCGTCAACCGCCAGCTCTTTTCCAATAGGCGCATACGCGTTGAGAAACATTTCCAGAAAAACCTCCCATTGGCGGAGATTGACGAGCTAAGGATGGAAGAGGTGCTCCAAAATATTATATCCAATGCGGCGAAATTCATGCCGAATGGAGGGATATTGAAGGCATCCATCAGCAAAACAGAAAATCTTTTAAACGTCCGCATTCAGGATTCAGGCATAGGGATGAGCCAGGACACGCAAAAGAAATTATTTCAGGAGTTTTTCAAGGCAGACACTTCCCGTCACAACGAGGGAAGCGGTCTCGGTCTTGCTATTTCAAAGGAAATCATCAAAAACCATAACGGAGAGATGTGGGCCGAGAGCAAGGGCATGGGGAAGGGAAGCGCCATGTGCTTTAAAATACCACTTCGGCAAAAAGGAGAAGAGAAATGAAAAAAAAGAAAATAATCCTCGCTGTTGATGACAATCCTGATCTGGTCTATAGCGTGAAAGTGGGCCTCGAAGCGCTCAGCAAAGACTATAAAGTCATTACTGCGCAAAGCGGCAGGAAATGCCTTCAGATTCTTGAAAAATCCCATCCCGACATCATTCTTCTTGATATCATGATGCCTCAGATGGACGGTTGGGATACATGCGCCAAGATTAAGGACAACAAAAAGACAGAGAACATCCCTATAGTTTTTCTCACGGCAAAGACGGACCCCGTGAGCACGACGATGGGAAAGCTTGCATCTGCGGACTATATCACAAAGCCCTTTGAGATTTCAGATCTCAAAAAGAGGATTGATTCTGTTCTAAAGGCCAAGGATAAAAAATGAGGAAGGCATTTCAATGAATTGGAAAAAGAGATTGGCTTTCACGATTTTCCTTCTCTTCTTGCTGCCATTTCAAGTATCTGCTGAAATACCGCAAATCGAATCATTTCAGGACATGAAGGGAATCGGGCTTGCTCTTCACGCTATCGAAATCGCCCTTGCCATTTTTATTGCCTACATGGCCCTAAATTTTTTCAGGATTACGCGGCCCGTGAATCTTTTCTTTTTCCTGTATGTGGGGGTTGGCTTCTTTATCATAAGCTCCCTCATGTATGTGCTTTTCTACTACTCATTGGGAACGCAAAGGGAAATCTCAATCATCTCAGTCTATTTTGCAGAAAGGGTATCCCTGATAGGTATGCTTATATCATTCCTTGTCCTTTTTTACCAATGGAATAAGATGATGAAGCAGCAGCAATAAAATTTACCAATTCAGGTTTGAATGGCTATACGTTCTGAAATCCCGCAGGTAAACTAAATATCAATCCCTCTTTTCTTCTCAAGAATGCATTTTTTAACAACGTCCAAAAACTCACTAGTGGCTATCCCAAAGCGCACCTTCCCATCCAATGTCCTCACCGCAACCGTGCCAGAAGACGCTTCCTTCTCCCCAACCGTCACGATAAGAGGCACATAATCAAGCTGCGCCTCGCGCACTTTTCGGGGAATGGACTCTGATCTTTTGTCCACCTCGACGCGGATGCCTTCAAGGGAAAGCTTTTGGGCAACGCTATCCGCATACTCATTGGACGCATCAGAGACCGTCACTATGCGCACCTGCTCTGGGGCAAGCCAGAGGGGGAACTTGCCTGCATAGAGTTCAATAAGGAATGAGATGAACCTCTCATGGGTGGACAAAGGCGCGCGATGGATGACATAGACTTCGGAATTATCCTTGCCATCGGAATCGGCATATTTGAGCCCGAACCTCTCTTTGGCTGCGAAATCAAGCTGGATGGTTGACATCGTTTCTTCCCTCCCGCTCACTGCCCTGTACTGGATATCCACCTTCGGCCCATAGAAGGCGGCTTCTCCCACTGCCTCGACGAATTTCACCTTGAGCTTTTTTAGCACGCTACGAAGAATTTCCTCGGTGTATGCCCAGCTCTTTGGCTCGCCAATGTACTTTTCCTTGTTCTTGGAATCATGAAGTGAGAGCCGGAAATGATAGTCCTCAAGCCCAAAGATAGCGTAATACTTCACTACGAGCTGAATGACATTTGAAAACTCTTCCTCAATCTGATCCTTTGTGCAATAGATGTGGGCATCGTTCATCGATAGCATCCGCACCCGTAGAAGGCCGGAGAGCGTTCCTGAAAGCTCATAGCGGTGGCACAGGCCGTATTCGGAGATCCTTAGGGGAAGCTCCCGGTAGCTTCGCGCTTTGTGGGAGAAGATCAGATGATGGTGCGGGCAGTTCATTGCCTTGAGATAGTAGCTGCCATCATCCAGCTTCATCTCAGGAAACATCGATTCAGCATAATAGGGGAGGTGCCCGGATTTTACGAACAACTCTTTTTTCCCAAGCATAGGGGTTGAGACTCTCTGATACCCGGCCCTGCGCTCCATCTCGATGGCAAAGTTCTCAATCTCCCGTTTGATTATCTCTCCCTTTGGGAGCCAGATGGGAAGCCC
Source organism: uncultured Methanosarcinales archaeon (assembly GCA_964438385.1). Taxonomy (GTDB): domain Archaea; phylum Nanobdellota; class Nanobdellia; order Woesearchaeales; family GW2011-AR4; genus GW2011-AR11. The sequence continues at coordinate 99,258 of CAYTKI010000010.1, forward strand.
TTTCCCGACAAGTTCATGGGTCATGAATAGTCCCAGCTCCCGGCCGAGCTTCTTATGATCTCTCTTGGCGGCCTCTTCCTGCTGCTTGAGGTATCCATCAAGGTCCTTCTTATTCGCAAACGCGACGCCATAAATGCGGGTGAGCATGGGGTTCTTTTCAGATCCGCGCCAATACGCACCCGCGATATGGGTGAGCTTGAATGCGTCTTGCTTGGCCATCTTCATACTGGGGAGATGGCCTCCTTTGCACAGGTCTGAATACCCCCCTGACGTGTAGAACGATACCTTTTTTGCGCCCTGCGAGAATTCCTCGATGAGCTCTATCTTGAATGGGTTGCCCTTGAAATCTTTCTTTGCCTCTGCCGCGGAAAGCTCCCTGCGCTCAAACGTATCCCAGCTGGGAAGGATCTCCCGCATCTTTGCCTCTATTTTTGGCAGATCTCCCTCAGTAATCGGATGCGAAAACTCAAAGTCAAAATAAAACCCATTCTCAATCGCAGGCCCAATTGTCCTTTTGGTATCCGGCCACATCTCCATCACCGCCGCAGCGAGAAGATGTGCGATGCTGTGGCGAAGGGCATCAAGGCCTTCTTTGTCCTTAAGCGTGATGATCCTAAGCGCGCAGTCCTTCTCAAGGGGAGCATGCAGATCTCTCAGCTCCGAATCAACAGCGACAGCCACCGCATCCTTCGCAAGCCGGGGCCCAATCCCCTGCGCTACCTCAAGCCCAGTAACGCCCTTCCGATGCTCCTTTCTCGACCCGTCAGGAAGCGTGATGGTTATTTTTCCCATGAGAAGAAGCCGCCCAGCGCCGTTTATATATTTTGTTGTGGGATGGTACTTGTTAATCTACGAGTGTTATCTCTTTTTACCTTTATTTTTCTTAAAGTCTTTCTCATGCTTGTATCTATTGCTACCCTCTTTAGCTATTTTTCCTTGCTTGATGAGCTCATAGCAGTCACCGCACTCTATAGGGAAAGTTTTTGGATGGAGTTTATACTCCTCAAAAAATTTCTTTTGGAGTTCTGCTTTGAAAATAGTATCTTTTTTACAGCATTGACACTTATAAGGAATATCTTCATAGTAGAATTTTGGCTTATGGCATTGGATACAGAATGGTATTTGCTTATATACATCTCCTTTTAGTGCCCCTTTAGGAATATCTATCTTAAACGTCGGGTCAACCTCTCCTAAAGAGTACAAACGATCATCCAATATATAGCAGATATATGGAATACCTTTATGGATTCTGATATCTCTAATACATTCCTTTTTCCTTTTTTCAGTCAAGGATTTTAGAGGCCAAATATATTCTTCTTTCTGTTTCATCCCTTAGTTGGGACCAAACATTGTTTTAAACTTTTCTCTAACAACTCCCATCTTATTCCGTCTTCTCTGTAACCCTTGCTTACCACAACCCTTATATACTAATTTCATTAAAAATACTAATTTTAACATTAAACTGATATAATGTAATTATCTTAAAAATAATAAAATTAATAAACCGCATGGAAGAGCCAAAATTCATCGCGAAAGTGAAGCTCACACGCCAAGGGCAATTAACCCTTCCCCAAGAGGCCCGCGCTAAGCTCAACATAGCCGCGGAATCCGACCTCTACTGGTATGAGCTCGACGGCTATCTTATATTGACCAAAGAAATAGACAGCCCAAAGGAGCTCCTAAGGAAGCTCAAGAGGAAATGAGATGGCATTCGCAGGTTTCACAAATCTTTTCGGCCTCTTTGCGCTCCTCTCCCTCATCCCCTTCATCATCCTCTACCTGCGCAGGCCAAAGCCAAAAGACGAGGTAATACCGAGTTTGATGTTCCTTGTCCAGGAGAACCAGAAGGCAAAGCAGTACTCATTTCTCCAAAGATTCACTGCAAATATGCTCTTCTATCTCCAGCTCCTTGCCCTCCTTCTCCTCTCCATGGCAATCGCCTCTCCATTCATCAACATCTCCTATGATATCACTAAAGAAAACACCGTGCTCATCATCGACGCCTCCGCATCCATGCAGGCAAAGGAAGGGGGAGAGACGCGCTTTGAGAAAGCGCTTGATGAGGCCAAAAAATCCCTGAGCGGAAGAAACACCATTATCCTTGCAGAAAACAACCCAGTCATCGTGCTGGAGGAGGAAAGCACCGACCTTGCGGGAGATGTCCTAGGAAAGATTAAACCGAGAGCCACTTCAACAAACCTAGGCGATGCCCTCCTTTTGGCAAAAGACATCCTAGGCGAGAGGCCTGGAAGGATAGTCATCATTAGCGATTTTCTGATGACTGAGGGCCCTGATGTACAGATTATTAAGACCCTGCTCACCGCGGAAAATAAGATTGTGGACTTTGTTGATGTCTCAGGGAAGGCAGAGAACACGGGAATCATAAAGCTTGAGGTTGGAAAATTCACCTCAAAAGTATTCATCAAGAACTTTGACAATGCAGAGAAGAAGCGCAAAGTCGAGATAAAAAAAGACGGAAAAGCTCTCGCCTCATCAAACCTCATCACCCTCTCACCGTATTCGGTCGAGAATTTTGAATTCAACACTCCTCCGGGAGTGAGCACAATTGAGATTTCCCCAAAGGACAATTTTGAATTGGACGATGTCGCCTATCTCGCGACTCCCGACAAGCTAAAGATTAATGTGCTCCTAATCACAAATCTCGACGATAAGGATCATCTCAATAACCTCGAGCTTGCGCTTCGTGCTGCGCAGGGCATCAATCTGCAGATAGTCAGCCCCCCCGTGCTCACCATCACCGAGTCAGGGGAAAAGATTGATCCCTACAAGCAAGACCTCATCATCATCTACCGCATCAAGCGCGAGAGCATCCTCCCAGGAACCTTTAATGATCTCAGGAAGTATGTGGAAAAAGGAGGATCTTTCATCTACGCAGCGCAGCAGGATTTGGGAAAGATGGATATGGATGATCTTGAGATTGTGGATATCAAAGGAGTCTCCTCCGCCCCCTCAAAAATCTGTGTGAATACAATCAATTCCATCACCCGGAATTTTGAGAAAGAGTCTTGCTTTACAACTGCCTCGCAATACCTCACAGGTGTGCCAAAGGAAAAAGCAATCACTTTCGCCTCAGCAAGCGGCAACCCTCTCATCTCGTATCGGGATTTTGAGGGAGGAAACGTCGCCTACTACGGCATCATGGATGAGACAAGCGACTTCAGAAACCTCCCTTCCTATCCCATCTTCTGGAACTCCCTTATCAATTTCATGGTGGGAACTGAGGATATCAAGTCCTACAATTACAACACCGGAACCATCGTAACCTTCGAGGAGCAGGAAGTGAAAACGCCATCTACATCCATTAAAGCCTCAAAAATTTTGCTTGATGAGCAGGGTATCTACAGTTTTTCCGGAAGAAAAGTCGCGGTAAATCTCCTAAACGAGAAAGAATCGGATATATCCGCGGAGAGCAAGAAGACCTCTCTCTCGGAGCGCGATGCGCTGCTTACACAGGGGGATAGGCGCCATGATTTCAGTTTGGTCTTCCTCTTCAGTCTCTTTGCGCTCATCCTCGTCTTTGCAGAGCTTCTTTTTGTAAAATTCAGGGGGGATGTTTGAAATGGAAAGGGAAATAAGGGCAATCACTGGCTCCGCAGTCAAAGCATCCAAGCAACCTACTATCAAAAATACGATGCAAAGAGGTGCAATCACATGCTAATTCCAGACGTAAGCAGCGTACAGTGCATGGTCGGCTACTGCGTGCGCTATTCTTACCTGCTCTTCCTCATCATCCCCATGGTTCTCTTTTTGCTCTGGTTTATCCCAAAGACCTTCGTGAAGTTCTCAAACCGAATCGAGCAGAAAGAGTATGAGCAGTCCCGCCGCCCCCAAAGAAAAACATTCCTCATCCTCCGGCTGCTCGCCCTCTTATTCCTCATCATTGCGGTGGCTTCGCCATTCAAGCTCACCGATAAGACTGTCCAGGGAAACCCACGTCTCACCATTCTGGTTGACAATTCCACCTCAATGAAGCTCTTCAATCAGGAGATTGGCTCAGAGCTTTTTTCTGCCCTTGAGAATAAGATTCCAGTAAAGATTAGGACCATTGCTGCAGGAGAGGATTCTACACTCGGAACAGGGATTCTCAATCATCTCGAGGGGGGAGAGCACTTGCTCGTTGTCACCGACGGCAACAGTAATGGGGGGAAGCTCCTTGGGGATGTCATGCTCTTCGCATCCCAAATCAACGCGACCATCAGCACTCTCAGCCTCCAGGCAACAAATAGCGATGCGGGAGTAATAATCAATGGCCCAACTGAGCTCATAAAGGATAATGAAGGCAGCTTCACTGTTGTCATTAGCAATGTCGGCAAGGATCAATCCTATCATGTGCGCGTGGTGGTTGATGGCTCTGAAACAGTCATTGATGAGGATGCAAAAGGCAGCAAATCCTACCCTCTCCAGCGCAAATTCTCTGACCCTGGCTCCCACACCTTAACAGCGGAGATTTCCAACCTGGATGACTATTTTCCTCAGAATAACATTTTTTACAAGAGCATAAAAGTGGTGCCGCGCCCCCACATCCTCTTTGTGGCGGATAAGGAATCCCCACTGCAGAAGGAGCTGGAGCGCCTTTATTTGGTTGATGTGCTCCCCTCCATTCCCCCCTCCCTCAATCAGTACATGGCAATAATCCTTGACGATATTCCTGCATCGCGCATTTTGCCCTCCTTTGATGGGCTTAACGAGTTTGTTGATGATGGCAATGGCCTTGTAGTCATTGGCGGCCCGCGCTCCTATGAATCCGGCGGCTACAAGGGAACGCTTTTCGAAACCCTTTTGCCCGTGAAGATGGGATCGGGCGAGGAGGGAAACAAAAGCGATGTGAATATCGTCGTGGTGATAGATATTTCCGACTCAAGCGCTGAAGAAATACCCTATTTCAAGGCATTCGCCCTCAGTATCCTCGATTCCCTTGACAAGAATAACAATGTAGGCATTGTTGCATTCAATTCAGAGGCATATGAGGTTGCGCCAATACTCCCCCTTAAATCGCAGGAAAAAGAGATTCGGGACAAAATATCCAAGCTTTCCTACGATGGCCAGTCTTATTTCCATTATGGGCTGCAGGGGGCATATAATCTTCTCAAGGATGTTGGAGGAAGCAAGAACATTATCCTCATCACCGATGGCTACACAACCTACCGCAAGCTGCAGGAGGACACCATGGAGACTGCGCGCAATCTTAATGCGCGAGGCGTTACCGTTTATACTGTAGGTGTTGGTGAGAAGAGAGACAACCTATTCATTGACAATGTGGCGCGGCTGGGTGGGGGGATTTATTTTGCCGTTGATGCCGAGAATAAACTCAAAGTTATCTTTGGAAAACCAGACCCAAGCCAGGAGCCGGAATACTTCAACTCTCTCATTACGCTAGATAGCACGCATTTCATCACCCGCCAAGTCGATCTGCGCGCGACCATTGCCGGCTACAACTATGTTGTTCCAAAGCCCGCGGCGAGCCTGCTAATCACCACCAACAAAAATATACCCATCCTTGTGGTGTGGAGATTTGGGCTCGGAAGAGTCGTGACGCTTGCGAGCGATGATGGCAGCAGGTGGGCAGGGGAGCTTCTAAACAAAAGGAACTCGGCTCTTCTCACAAAGACGGTGAATTGGGCAATTGGGGATCTTGCGCGAAAGCAGGCATTTGACATCACCATCCGCGACACTACCGTTGGGAAGTCAACTTCCGTTGATGTGGTTTCCTCGGACATGCCGCAGGAAAAGGGGCTTCTTTTTGTAAAGATGGACACCAATTTTTACTCCGCTGAATACGCCCCCGATAAGGGGGGGTTCTTCACGCTCCTAGGAGCGACTGCGGCAGCGAATTTCCCCCTCGAATATGCTCGCCTTGGTATGAGCGCAGAATTCCTCAAGCTGGTGGAAGCGACAGGCGGAGAGGCCTTCAGCCCCCAGGAAGTCGATAAGATCATCGAGTTTGTCAAGGCAAAATCCAAGCGCAAAAAGATTGATTCTATTGACCTCAGGTGGCCGTTCCTTATCGCAGCAATATTTTTCTTCCTCCTCGACATCACCTACCGAAAGATCAAGGAAAGCAGGGGCGATCGGAGATGAGTAGAAACAAAAGGCCGATTAACAATACCTTAAACATTTTGAACACTATCCACAATATTAATAAACAATATATGGGAAAAATTCAGTTAATGGGTTTACTAATGGCAAAAAGAGAGGATACGCTATGGCAGTGATGAGAAGAGATGTCAATTTGGGCTTGCTGTTTCTGATTGTCGCGACCTTAGTCATTTTCGCAGGATTCACAGTCTACTACCAGACCACATTCAAGAATGTTTCCAATGAGTACAAGACCAAGCTTACTGAGCTTGAGAAAGTTTCAAGTGAACTGAATACCAAGAAAAAAGAGCTGACCCAGACCAGCCAGACTCTCCAGTTAAAAGAGACAAGAGAGCAGGACCTGAGCGGAAAATACACTACGGTCACCAAGGAAAAAGAGCAGCTTGAGACGGATAAGGCTGGGCTGCAATCAGACTTGCAGAACACAAAGAGCGAACTTACCACAAAGCTACAGGAATTAAAGGATACCCAGGACAAGCTCGCGCAAACCATCGTAATATATGAAAAGGACATCAGGACGCTCAATGACCGCATAAAGAGCTTAAACAGTGAAAAAGACTGCCTGAAATCAAAGGCAGACGCTGATGAGGGGAGCTGCTGATGCAGGATTTTGGCAGGGCAATGCGGGAAGTGAAGCGTACGCTTAACCAGATATTCTTCTTTGAGGTGCTGCTTAGCAGTCTGCTCGTCTTCCTGGGGATCTATCTCCTGCTGCTTCTCCTCAACCTGAGCGCGGCCCTTGCTTTCTTTCCCGCAGGTGTCTATTTTTTTGTGGCAGCATACCTGCGATTCAGCACAAACAAGGCGCGTGTTGTCGAGGGAAAGCATTCTGCTTTGCGCGAGAAGCTGAGGACTGCGGCGGATTACATGGGCAGGGAAAACCCAATGGTTGAGGAGCTTGAAGGGGATGTCTTGCGGGAGATGCGCAATGTCGGCATATCCCAATTCGTGAATGCGCGCGGCATTTCATACAAAATCCTTATCATCACTCTACTTTCCTTCGGTATCATCTTCAGCTCCACCCTCGATATCCACTTCATCGATCTCAAGGAGCTTGGCATTTTTTGGGGGAATGATGATAGGCAAAAGTCCAAGGGGGCGGGGGATTTTGATGCAGTCAAGCTTAAGAGCGATGAGGATATCTACGGCGAAGATGATGTTGCCCAGTTGGGCAGCAACGAGCTCGACATTCGGATCATGCCGGTGGACTTCAAAGTTTCCGTGAAAGAGGAGGGCGATCTTGAAGTTGGAAATTTTAATGATATCTTTCCCAAGGATGCGTACCTTAAAGAAGGGGAGGAGCTGCGCGAGGACATCGCAAAAGAAGACCAGGAGATTGTGAAAAATTACTTTAAGGGGTTGGCGGCGACATGATGCACTCTAACCAAAAAATCATGATAACCACTGATAATCTCCCCTATCATTATTGCCCAAGCAATAATTGTTTTAAATTTCAACAAATCAAAAACTATAGTGGAGCACATAAGTAATTAATAATCCAATAGCTCCACTATGTTTGGAGAACAATACAAATCCCATTAAAGATTATTGTTCTCCATTATAACTCAATGCCAAGGCAAAATAAAAAACCAATGGAAATTATAAGCAGAAATTACCAATCATTTACAATCACAATCCTAAAACTGGACAATGGAAAGAAGTAAAAAAACTAAAAACTAAAAACTAAAAACTAAAAACTAAAAACTAAAAACTAAAAACTAAAAACTAAAAACCAAAAACCAAAAAATCTATTTAAAAACACAATACCCAGAGGTGACGTCATGAAGAATTACAAGCAGCTCTTTGATGAATTGCAGAAGGAAGTGGGAAAAGTAATAGTCGGGCAGCAGGACACGGTTGAGCAGATACTCATTGCCGTCCTTTGCAATGGAAATGCCCTGCTTCAGGGGTATCCCGGGCTCGCAAAAACCCTTACCGTGAAGACCCTCTCTGAGATTATGGAGCTTAAGTTTTCAAGGATCCAGCATACCCCAGACCTCATGCCATCAGACATTATCGGAACATACATCATTGAGGAATCCGGCGGCAAGCGGCAGTTCAAGTTCCAGCCAGGGCCCATCTTCGCGAACATCGTGCTCGCAGATGAGATTAACCGCGCAACACCAAAGACCCAGTCTGCGCTCCTAGAGGCCATGCAGGAGAAGCAGGTGACTGTTGGCACGCAGACTTTCAAGCTCGACCAGCCCTTCTTTGTCCTCGCAACGCAAAACCCCATCGAGCAGGAAGGCACCTACCCTCTTCCGGAAGCGCAGGCAGACCGTTTTCTCCTCAAGATTCAGGTGAATTACCCATCCATCGAGGAAGAGATTGAAATCGTTGAGCGCTACACAAATGTCCTTAAGGAGCAGAAATTGCGGGTCTTGCTTAACAAGTCCGCGCTCCTCGACTTACAGGGCATGGTACGCCAGGTTCCTATCGCAAATGACATCCGAGACCGCGTGGTGAAGATTATCCACGCCACTCGCAACAACAAGGAACTCATCCATTATGGGGCATCCCCACGGGCATCGCTTTCGATGGTTTTAACCGCAAAGGCACGGGCCCTCATCAAGGGGCGTGCCCACGTGAGCAGCGAGGACATCAACGCCATGGCTCCATCGGTGCTGCGCCATCGTATCATCCTCAACTTCGAGGCAGAGCGAAAGGGTATCACGACAGATGAGGCAATCAACCAGATTGTTTCAAAAGTGAAGTAAGCCAAGGCGAACACGAAGAGAGGCGTCTCTCCCGTGAGCAAAGCAAGGTGTTTGTCACAAAAAAAAGAAATGAGATCCTATGATAGACGCATCTTTTTTGGACCAATTAAGCAAGTTCCACCTCATCATCAACAAGAGGGTGACTTCTAATTACATAGGGCAGAAAAAATCCACTTCTGCTGGAAGGGGCATGACATTCAAGGACTACCGCATCTACGCTCCAGGGGATGATATCCGCCTCATAGACTGGAAAGTGTTTGCGCGCACAGACCACCTCTACATCAAGAGCTACGAGGAAGAGCGCAACATGACGGTGCATATTGTTGCGGATTGCTCCGCCTCCATGAATTTCGGAAAGCCAATCAGCAAGTGGGACTATGCCTCAATGCTTGGCGTCGGTTATGCCTACCTTGCCATGCGGGACAATGAAAAACTGCAATTTGCGACGTTCTCCGATAATCTGGAAGTTTTCCAGCCAAAAAGAGGGGCTGGCCACCTGCTCAACATGATAGCGCACCTCAACAGCATCAAGCCAAAGGGACTCTCCCAGATGAGAAACGCGCTCTATGAGTACCGAAAAGTCATCGGCACCAAGGCAATGATTGTGGTGATTTCTGATTTCCTTCTCAATTTCAACGACATCAAAGAGTCACTCTATCAGTTGGTAGGGAACGAGGTCAAGGTGATCCAGGTGCTGGACAATGTGGAAAAGGAGCTTAAGATGGAAGGTGACTATAAGCTAATCGACAGCGAGACCAAGGGCATCTTCCGCACCTTCATCTCTCCCCGTATGCGCTCCCAGTATCAGCAGCAGCTGGATAGCCACTGTGCCAAGATTGAAAAGATATGCAATCAGCTTGGATTTGATTATCATCTTGTCACGACCAATGTGCCGATTTTTGAGACGTTCTATAAATTGTTGAATTAGAAAAAAATAATCTATGTAACCTAATCTATTTACCTGCACTTGTTTGTTTGCCGGGCTTATTGGGAGTGGACGTTTTTTGTTTTTCCTCATCCCCAATATGAACGATAAATGAGATTGTTTGGGCAGTATTGAGGCGTTCTCTCAATTCTCCAACCATCTTCTGCAGCTGCTCCATTTTGGGATGGCCGAATTCAAGCGCAAGCTCATAGGCCTTCATCGCCGGCTCAAGGTTTTTGCTCTTTGCAAGGGCATTTCCCAGATTGGAGTAATACAGGGAATTTTTTGGATTGAGTTTTACGCACAGCTCATACATCTTGGCCGCCTCAATGAATTTTCCATTGCGCTCATGGACAATACCCATAGCATTGTAGATTGAAGGATTGTTCGCATTGAGCATGGCCGCCTTGATCAGATTCGCATATGCCGATTTAAGATCGCCCTTGGTAAGAAACAATAATCCCATCTCCATGAATGTAGCGCTGCTTGGCTTTGCCTCAAGAGAGAGAAGAAACATCTTGAGAGCGTCATCTGTTTTTCCTTTTTTTTTCAATAGCAACCCCAACTCATAATAGGCAATGGGCTGGTTCTTGTCTTTGTCAACCGCGTGCTCAAATGCAGCTTTGGCCTCTTCATCTTTTCCAAGCCCCTTTGCGAGCACACCTAATTCCATATATGCCTCCGGGCTTTGCTCTTTGTCTGCTTTTCTCTTCGCAAGAGAATAATACTGCTGATGCTTCAATCCTGCTTTCTTGGGATCAGCATTGCCAGAGTGGTGGATGGGGATTTTTGAATCACTAATACTCCCTTTCCTCTCTCTGATGGAGTTCTCAACCAGCTCATGGACAGCACCTAAAAATTTGTAACCTTTGCCATTCCGAAAAAGCCGCACCATAGTGCTCACATAGAAGCCCGAATGCCCCTTTCCGTTTTTGTCTTCTTTAGGAATGGCGTGAAAACCCGCCACTTGAGAGTTATCTGTGTAATTTCTCTGGTGGAAAGAATACGCATCGCCACCCTTTTGAGTGAGTTCTCTTAACTTGAAAATATCTTCCTTGGCAATCTCCTCATCACAGTCAAGGACAAGCACCCATTCCTTTGTTGCGTACCCGAGCACTTCATTGCGCGCAGAACTGAAGTCATTATCCCACTTAATGTCAATTACCTTTGCGCCTCTCGATTGCGCAATCTTCCGAGTCCCATCTGTGCTCCCAGTGTCACCCACCACTATCTCATCAACAATCTCTTTTACCGAATCTATCGCAGCGCCAATTGTTTTCTCCTCATTCTTTGAGATTATGCATAAGGTGATAGTCATGCTTTGGCTGCAATAGGCGGGTTTATTTAAGAATTACGGTTTGGAGTTTGTATGTCCAGAACCCTTATCTTTTCTCATTGACACTACTCCCCAAATAACCTGAGAGGATCCTTCAATTGAACACTTCCAATAAATGAATCCTCCGAAATATTTATATACACATACACATACACATACGCAGATATGGCCACAAAAACTATATCCATCATGGAAGACGCATACCGTCTGCTTGCGAACCTTAAGAGAGGGGAAGAAAGTTTCTCAGACGTTATACGGAGGGAGTTTTCAGGAAAGGGCAGCATCACCGAGGGCGCGGGAATCTGGAGCAGCATGACTGACAAAGAGCATTCCCGCATGGAAGAGGCGAGAGCGAAGGCAAAAATCATCACTCGCAGGCGCATCCTTGAGGATCTGCGATGAGAGTTGTTGATACAACTTTTCTTATCGATCTCGCCCGCGGCAAGGACGCTGCAATCAAAAAAGCGCGTGAGATTGAGAGCGATGCGCCTATTTTCTGCACTGAAATCAGCGTCTATGAGATGGTCATTGGCGCGCACATTGGTGAAGGGGATCCCAATAAAATGCTCGAGCGTCTTGACATCCTTCTTGGGAACTTTGAGTTTCTTCCCCTCAATCGCGCCGCAGCCATTTCCGCAGGCAAAATCGCAGGAAATCTCCAAAGGAATGGAGAAGAGATAGGAGACACTGATTGCCTAATAGCGGGCATTGCCCTTGCGCACAGCATCCCAACCATTGTGACGCGCAATAAGAGGCACTTTGAGAGAATTAAGGGTATTACTGTGGAAACATACTGAAATTGTAATAACCTATTCATGCACTATGCCTACTTTGTATAAAACGCCTAGTTTTTCAACCCTGCTTCCCTTCATGATTCCTTCATCCTCGTCTGATAAAAAGCAAACATTTATATATCAATTCTTGCAGTAAGAGCAGATAAACCGGTTGCCATACCACAAAAACGATATGGTAATGTTGCATACAAGGCCTTAATCAATATACTTCAATACAACTATTGCAGTGTATTACATTATCGGAAGCTTTAAATATCGTTTATGGGCTGATTAGCCCAGATTAGAGCTTTTCCTATAAAGGCTCAACACAAAAAACGGTCATCTTAACACATGGAGGTGTTTAGAAAATGGTATTAACAAAGACAATAAAGAGGATTGCTGCATTAGGAACTGGCGCAATTATGGTCGGTTCATCTATTCTAGGAGCTTCTGCTGCGGCTGATTTGAGTGCTTATCCAACCCAATACATCAAGGACGGAAAGTTCAGCGGTGTGCTGGTCGTTGGAGACAACGCAAAGGCCGATGACGTTATCGGCGTTACTGACATCTTCGGTAGCTTGCAGGCAGCTGCTGTGAAGAAGGTTTCTACTGGTGCAGCTTCCCTCGCAGTTGAGGGAGATGCATGGCTGGTTGGGACTTCCAACAAGTTTGAGTTAAGCGAAGATCTCGCAAGCGGATCAAACCGGGAAACTATACGAAACATCACTACCTTTATTGATGATAGTGAGCTTGACGCATTAAAATCCGGTGAAGTTTCAAATAGCAAAGTAACTTCCCCCTACAAGCAGTATCTTTATCTGCTGTCAGGACAATCAGCTTCTTCAGGTGTAAACACCGGTTATGTAGTTTACACGGAGAATGATGATGATGAAAATGCCGATTTCCTATATTTCAAATCAGGAAATGATATCGGCCGATACTTATTGGAGTTCACCACTGCGTTGGAATCTGATGTTGATGACTCAGCAGGGTCTGCCTCTACAACTGGCTTGTTCCTAACGGATCTCCAGGATGTGGATTTGACTATGATGGGTAAAAAATACACCATCGTGACTGCTAAGAGAGTCACCACAACTGGCAGCAGCGTCGATCTTATCTTGATGGGCGGCTCGCAGAAGGATACGCTAACCATTGAAGGTACCAAGACCTATTCTGTTGGTGGAAAGGATTACGAAGTCACCTTGAACTTCGTCGATGCTGATGAGGCCCAATTTACCATAAATGGCCAAACCACAAGAAAAATGAAGGATGGGGACACAGACAAGCTATCTGATGGTACAAACATTGGCGTGACTGATGTGCTCTACCAGGATTATGCTGGCGGTGTGCAGGCAGCAACCTTCTTCATTGGAGCGAACAAGGTCCAGCTCAAGGATACCCTCATCACAGATGTTGTTAGCAGTAACAGCCTAAAGGTTGATGACACTGAAATTGATGATGCCCAGGTAATCATTGAAGGTACCGATACTAATTCGACCTTCAAGATTAACAGGATTCACATCAATATGTCCGCTGATGACAATTTCTATGTCCCAGCAAATGGTAAGTTGAGTTCAAATCCTGATCTTGACGAGCCACAGGTTCTTTTCACCCAGAATTGGGATATCGAATATAAGGGACTTGCAGATGTCGAGACTGAGGACATCAAACTTACCACAAGCGGTGATTCTCAGTATAACTTGGAGTTCGTTGATGGAGATGGAAACAAAGTAAGTGTTCCCGTCGCAAAATCTCCAAGTGCTGCCCTTCTGCTTATGGGAGACACTGATAAGCCATTTATCAATCAGGAGAACGTCAGCATCAAAAAGGATGCATATTTTGTAGTGACGGATGCCTCAAGAAAACGAGGAGAGCGAAAGACCTACGTCCTTCAATACAAAGGCGCTGACAAGGCAGGTTCAGACAACCCCGTTGTTAAGTTCAAGGATTTGGGTTCTGGTAAGACTATCGAACAAACCTGGACTACCTCAAGTAGCATTCAAGAGGAGGTAAGAGCTGAAGTCGCGACACTTAAGATTGGCGGGGCAGACTACAAGGTCTATAATACCTCGTCAGTAACTGCCAACGATTTCAACATCCATGTTGATCTTGACGCAAGCGGTGCAATCTCTGGTACCACCAATAGTACGGTGAACATTACCACAAACTATGGTGCTGAGATTGGTTTTTACAATAGCTCAAGTAATACTGTCTCCCACATCATCATGTCCATAAAAGTACCGGATGAAAGTAGGGATGGCAGCGCAAAGGATTCGGTTGATACCCTGCAAGCCAGTGATTATGTGATAAACATCACTGCAGCAAGCGGTGAGGTTGCACATAGTGAATTGACTGCATATGGAGGCGGTCAAAAAGGAACCAAAATCAACTTGAGAACCCCTAGCGGTGAGAACAACGTTGCGTATGGATATAACTCCTACGGTATGTGGATTAAGAGAGAAACACCAACTAGCTCTCCACAAACCTTGGATATCAAGTATCCAAAGTCTCAGAGAAGGCCGCAAGTGTATATCTCAGCCAAGGGAGCTTCTTTTGACTCAACAGCTGCTGGCGAAGGTGATGCAGTAACAATCAACAAAATAGATGTCGGCGCAACCAAGCTTGCATCAGAGGTTGCTGATATCACCGCAGTGAACTCCATCCTTGTCGGCGGACCGTGCGCAAACGCGGCTGCTGCAACAGTGATGGGCAACCCTGCTGACTGCGCTGCCGGATTTGAGCCAGGTGTTGGAAAAATCCAGATGTGGGATGTTGGCGCAGACAAGAAGAATGTCGCTATGCTCGTAGCTGGATATAGCGCGCTTGACACCAGAAACGCAGCCCAAGTCTTGGCTAACTACAAGAAGTATGCAAGCCAATTGAAGGGAACATCTGTTGAGGTCAAGAAGGTGAACAACCAGCTCACCGTTGCTGCCCCAACTCCAAAGGCGGCTATGGTTGAAAAAGCTATGGTTGAAAAAGCTATGGTTGATAAAGAAGCAGCTGTTGCAACACCCTAAAGGGATTTAAACCCTTAATTTTTTTCTTTTTATTTTTTATTTCTCCTTTTTCTCCTTTTTCTCCTTTTTCTCCTTTTTCTCCTTTTTCTCCTTTTTCTCCTTTAAAGTTTCTCAGCTTTCAAATTAAGGATGCCGATTGTACTGTTATGGTGGAATGTTTGGTGAAAGGGATTTGACTACTTAACCCATTAACACCAAAAAATTAAACCAACTCCCCAACAAATATATTATGCTTCATTCGCCTAATCCGCACGCGCACTTTGCCCTTCTCCTTCTCACAATGTGGAATCGAGATTATCCGCCCCCTGGCAACCGCAAGCATCTCTCTTCCAATCCTTCCTGGCAGCTTAATCTCTGCCTCAACCACTTCATTCTTCCGGAATGGCTTGGGAAGCTCTCTGACAGGGTACATATTGAATCCTTTTGAGTGCAAAAGCGTCACGCCATGCTCCTTCTCAAGTTCACGCATCCGCTCAAAGAAATATTCAAAAGACACTTCCTTTATCGGGTTGCGGCCTAGCTTGTAGGGGAGGAAATTCTGTATTCCAAGTGGAGGACAATTCTTCCCCGCCCCAATCTCAGCAGCAAACTTGGCCAACTTAGGAAGCTCCTCATCATTATAGCCAGAAAGCCATACGGGCGTAATAATCAAATCCATTTTTGTGCATGCGTAAGCTGCCATTTCCATGACTCTTTTGACATTGTAGGGAAAGCCGGCAAGCTTGTTTGCCTTTTCCTGATCCAAGGCATGCAAAGAAAGGTGAATGCGAGTAAGACCTGCATCTGCCAGCTCGTCGATGAATTTTTTATTGAGGAGTGTCCCATTGGTATCAATGGAGCTGGTCTTCACTCCAGGGGTTGCCATGATGTCCTTAATCAGCGGCACAAGATCCGCATAGAGTGTCGGCTCTCCCTGGGCGTTGATGTGAGCATCAAGATCATCTACTCCCTTATAGGCGGCAACCTTGCGGAACTCCTCAACTAGGTAATCTTTCTCGATGATGTAATCCATTTTTCTGCGGGAGGTTGGCCCTTCATCAACTGAGCAGAAAATGCAGCTGATGTTGCAGCTGGTGAGCGGCTTCACTTCCAGGGTATTTGTGCCGCGATCTATGATGCCAAAGTAATTGGTACCAATTAATGGAATTCCGGAATTGCGGTGGATATACACTGCCGGCTTTCCACTCATCCTGCTTCTAAGCTGCAAAAATGCTTTACCAAGAAGCAGGGTCATTTTGCGCCGTGCGCTGGATTCAGAAATGCCCTCGAAATCAATGGAGTTGTTGGCAATATGGTACTTTCCAATGGCCTCAAGCTCCCTATTCTCTAGAGATGTGTAAAAGTGCCGAAAGCAATTTACCTTGATTTTTCCCTTCTCCTCTCCAAACGTTAAGTCATCAAAGCGCAACTCTGCCATGCAGGAGGGAAAGGGAAAAAGTTATATAAAGGTAGTTATCCTAGGATATTTGGGGGGATTAAGGACATACTTGTCGGCGAGTAGAGAGTATGTTCCGCTTTCATCATTTTTTATCATGAAGCCAAATCAGATATAAATCCAAAACTAAAGGCCATCTGCCCAAAGATTTATAGGCAAGGACTTTGATAATCGTAATCGATATCCTTGCATATATCAGGCGGGCGTTAACAACTTGTTACGGAAATTAACGTCCGCCGCTATAGATAAAGAGGCATTGCCATACATCACCTAAAAAGGGGGCAACGAAGCGATAATGGAAACAAAAGAAATGATCATCACCTATGAGACGCTTTTTGATCTGCTTAAGCGGGAAAAGGACCGGATTGAATTGCAGGCACTCGGGCCAGATTTTTTCGCAAGCGTGCTTTCATACCTTCGCGAGAAAAAGCAGTTTGCGATGCAGCAGCCATCTTCCTCGTATGATGAGATGATGAAATCGCAGAGGGAAATGGACAACATAAGAAAGCTCATCAAGGAATTCTATGACCGCAGGGAGAAGAAGATAGTCCTCATCGCCCTTGACCAGAGCAGGACAAAATCCAACCTTGTCGATCTTTCACACTTGCTCAAAGACGAGCGCGATCTTTTTGACCAGATTACGCAGCTCCTTGATGCTTTTCGGGATGGGATATTGGGCAACATCCTTAACGAGCGCATGCCAGCAGTCCACACTTCCCTTGAAGTGAAGCACAGGGAAGCGCAAAGCCATTCTCTGCAAAAAATAGCCTCCCTTTCTTCCCTGCAAGAGCCCTCACCTGCAGAAGGAAAAAATGGCGACTCTTTCACTTCAGGTTCTGGTGATTCTTCTCCAAGTGGGCAGAAGCCAACTGCGCTTGTGCGCTTTTTACACCCCGTGCCGAAATTTGTGGGGCCCGAACTTGATGAATATGGCCCGTTTGCCGAGGATGATATCGCAAGCCTTCCTCGGGAAGTCGCAGAGGTGCTCCTGGGCAAGGGCCGCGCTGAGGAGATTAACGAGGAATAAATTTAGAGCAGGCCCATTCATGGGCCATTTCTTTTGATCGACCTTTTCTTTGCCCGACCGCAGGAAGGGCGGAAGAAAAGGTCGGGGGAAAGCTTTTTAAACGTTCTCCCTCTCCCAAAAACCATGAAACTCCCAAAGACCATCATGCGCTACTGCCCCTATTGCAAGAAGCACGCCGAGCATAAGATTAATATCACCAAGAAAAAGGCCGCGAGCAGCATGACCTATGGGTCAAAAGTGCGCGCCCGTAAGAGGGGTCAGGCAAGGGGGATTGGAAATCTTGGTAGATACTCAAAGCCTGCAGTCACTAAATTTAAGATGACTGGCAAAAAGGCGACCAAGAAAACTGATTTTCGCTATGAGTGCAAGATCTGCAAGAAGCAGCACGTCCAAAAGCAGGGCATCCGCGCAAAGAAAGTGGAGTTCAAATAACACCTTAATTTTAGATTATTTTCATAATTTTCTCTGTTCTTTTGTATTTCATTGTAGTGATTGAATAATTATTTATTGGATTTGGTCGGTGGCTTTCAGCAAAGATACAGAAGTATCGGGCCTGTTTCCGGATCTGCGAACTGCAACTGGAATTCGCATTCGCTGTTGAGAAATTCCCTAACTAATGGTACTGATGTTATGCCCTGAGTGGAGCGAGCGACAAAGAGAATATGGCTATCTGAACTCCTTATCTTTTCAAGCAATGTCTCGGCGGACTGCACTCCCGAGGTGAATGTCTGATCATTGGTATCGACTGCGTTGAATGCTATATCACGTCCGGAAAGCAGCGCGAGCAAGGGGGTGATGCTTTCATCCCCGACGAAACGAATGTCAGGACTAATCCTTGCAGCCACATACTGCGAGATTTCTTCCGCCCGCCTAAAACCTTGGAACCCCTCTTGGCTAAGAAAAGTGGCGTCCGCAATGAAATTCCAGCCCCACGCAGAAATAATCAGGGCAACGGCAACCATTCTGAGAACATTCCTTCCCTGCATCATTTCAAAGCACTTCCAAATCGCAATGCCACCCATAACTGCAAGGAAGGGGAAGGCCAAAAGGAAGTAGTGCCCATAGAGCGTCTTGACTAGCAGGAAAATGAGAAGATAAGTGGTTCCAATGAACAGGGGGAGAGAAAAATTCGTTTTTCTCAGAATAGCAAGAGCAAGGAATAATCCTGCCCCAACGAAGAGAGGCAAATTCAGCGATATGATGTTCAGATATTCAAGGAGATTATTATCCGTACTTACCGGTTTGAGGAAATGGAAGAAAAATACCATATGGAAAAAATTCTTACCGATGAATAACGCAAAAGGCAGCACGGGAATGGCAAAGCCAGCAGCAAAGCCGAGGGCAGCCCTTTGTGATTCCTTCTTTCTCATTATATACCTCTCCGCTATGATGATTGCCACAGCGACGAGTGCAAGGAGGCGTGTGAGGCACGCAAGGCCAAGAAAGATTCCAGCGAGAAACGGCTTTTCCTTCAGAAGAAAAAGATAGCCGCAAAGCACAAGCATCGCCGCAAGTTCGATGCCCCAGAGAATAGTCGCATTGAACAGCACACTATAGCTGGAGAGGAACAGGGTGGCAGCAATCAAGCCTGCTTTTCCATTATGCAACTTCTTTGTGGTAAGATAGATAATAATTCCGGATGCCATCGTCGGCAGAAGCGCAAGCAGCTTGAGAAGAACAGGATGATACCCTCCGATAAGAAATATTGGGGAAAGGGCAATAATCTGCAGCGGAGGGTGGGCAAAAAAGAAATCTTGGTAGGGCAGCTGACCTTGTGAGACTAGCTTGCCCATGTACATATAGACATTTTCGTCTCCTTCCCGCACGACAAAGAGGCCCCCTCCAGCAACAAGGAGAAAAAGAAGGAGCATGCCGCTCAGCAAAATATGTTCCCATTTTTTAAAAAACTCCTTTCCAATTCCCATCATATCACTCTTCTGGACAGTATTGTTGATATTATAAATGCTGTGCCAATCATCTAACACTCATAAAATTCAACTATTGCCTTTGCTTTCAATTTTCCATAATTTACTTTTTGGAAGAAAGTTATCATATTATATTTTTTAAACTATATATTATAAATGGCTAAAAATTAGATAGATTTATATATCAGTATACTAATTAGTATACTAAAATACTTATGATGTTATTGATTAAACGTGCTTGAATACCTATCAAAATAATTCATCTGGTGACCCCATGAGAATAGCTGAATTGGCAAAGATGATGAACAAGACTCCCGGGGAGATAAAAAATCTCCTGATCAAGCAGGATTGTATTGAGCTTAAGCTAACGGAATCCCAGTAGATGTGAAGGATTCCACCTTTCATCATGCACCGCCTATAAGGAATATTCAGGCAAGATTTAAATACATCAAATATCCCATTCATTTCTCAAACAACCATGATGGACATCTTTTACTTTGACAAGAAGCTGATGCGGGCTACTCAAGAGCAGCTGCCCAAGTTGAAGAATAAGCGTGTATGGGTTGATGTCACCAATATCACCAAGCAGGAAGCTGAGATCCTAAGAGATGCCTTCAACCTGCACCCCCTGACAGCAGAAGACCTCCTCAATTCGAATACAAGAATCAAAGTGGAGGAATTTAAAAATTATGTGTTTTCCATCTTCTATGGCGTCCAGCAGAAAAAGGGTATAGAACTCATCGAGTTGGATTATGTCATCGGCAAGAATTTCCTCATCAGTTCGCGAAATGCAGGTATCTCATCGTATGCAGAGCTGAAGAATAATAGGGAGAAGCTAGAGGCGCTCTTTCGGAAAGGAGTTGATTTCATCTTCCATCGGCTTCTTGACGGAGAGCAGGACAGCTATTTCCCCGTGCTCGAGCACATTGACGATGAGATCGATTTCCTCGAAGGGAAGCTCTCCTCAAGCCCTCAAAGCGAAGTTCTCACAAGGATTCTGGATATGAAGCATTCCATCTCGCTCCTCAGAAAAACCACGCTCCAGCAGACGGAGAAGCTCTCATTTCTCGTTAAGAATGACTATGCGTTCATCTCAAAGGCGGCGCTTCCGTATTTCCGCGACATCTACGACCATTCGATACGCGTCTCAGACTTAATCGACAATTACCGCGAGGCGATAATCAACACATTTGAGTTCTACATGTCCACGGTCTCGAAAAACATGAACGAGGCAATCAAGGTGCTCAGCGCAATCGCTACCATCGCGCTGCCATTGACAGTGATCTCGAGCATATATGGCACGAATTTTGCAAATCTTCCTGGCAGGGATTTCCACTACGGGTTTTGGGTGATGGTGGGTTTCATGGTCATTCTAAGTAGCAGCATGATTTTCTTTTTGCGAAGGCGCGGCTGGGCGTAGAGTAGTGCTATGCAGAATAAATTAAATAATTATCAGCCGGCTTTATCAGAACTCCTTTAATTTCAGGAAAATTTTCGCTATTACATCTTTTTGACTTCCTTTCCGCTCCCCAGTTCCCTAGCCAATTGCGCGATGGTCTTTCCAAGCACAGGATGCCTCGCCCTTGGCGCAATTTCAGAGAAAGGCACCAGCACAAACGCCCTCTTGTGGAAGCGCGGGTGGGGGATTGTTATCGCATTTGATTTTATTTTTCTGCCGTTATAGAGAAGAATGTCAATATCAATTCTCCTTGGCCCATTCTTCCTCACAGCTTTTTTTCCCAGTGTTTTTTCAATGGACTTAATGCCCTCTAGCATTGATTCCGGGGCCAAACGGGTATGTGCCTTAATTACGCAATTCACAAACCACCGCTGCCCAAGAAACCCGACTGGCTCTGTCTCGTAGAAAGAAGAAATTTTCTCAATGGCGCACTGTCTTTTGAGAAGTGAGATCGCTTTGCGGATGTTGTACTGCCTCTCTCCGAGATTTGACCCGAGCCCAAGATAGACTTCAGCCATGGCGGTTTCTCCTGACCTCAATTGCCCCATACGCTGCCCTGCCTTTCAGCGCCTGTGGCTTTTTCACGCAGATAGTGATTTCCTCCGCGCCATGGCTGCGCATGATGTGCCCTGCAAGCTCCTCTGCCAATGTCTCAAGCAGCACCCATTCCCTGCCTTCCGCAATTTTCCTGATCTCATCGCATACACAAACATAGTCAACGGTATCCAAAAGATTGCCGCTCTTTGCGGCGATCCTTGCATCAATGCTCATCCTGCAATCAACCAGGATGGGTTGCTTCTTACTGCGCTCTTTTTTGGAAACCCCGATGCGTAAGCGAAATGATGCCTCTTTGATGATAAGGTAATCCATCTCATGCCCTTCGGACAGCGTCCGCGATGAGAGCCGCCCTCTTTGCTTGCCTGACATCATGCACCCGCACGATGTTCGCTCCGTTCAGAATGGAAATGGCGACGGCTGCAAGAGTGCCCTCAAGGCGCTCCTCTGCCGGTAAACCGGTAATGCTTCCGATAAAGGATTTTCTCGATGGGCCGATTAATAAAGGATGGCCTAATTCAGTGAATTCCTGGAGGCGCTTGATAAGCGCAAGGTTTTGATTAGTTGTCTTCCCAAACCCAATGCCGGGATCAAGGATGAACTGCCTAACTCCCTTGCCCTGCGCATGCGTTATTTGCTTCTTGAAAAAGGCCTTGATGTCTCCCACTACATCTCCGTATTGGGGATTGGACTGCATGGTCTTGGGCGTTCCCTGCATGTGCATAAGGACAACTGGCACATTATGCTTTGCTGCAGCAGCAATCATATCCTCATTTTGTAGGCCGGTAATATTATTGAGAATGCTCGCTCCTGCGCTCAGGCAGGCATCAGCCACTGCTGGATTCATGGTGTCGATGGAGAGAGGGATCTTTATTTTGCCCGCAAGGAGCTTGATGACGGGCAGTACCCGGCGCAATTCTTCCTCTTCAGTTACCGCATCAGAGCCAGGCCTTGTGCTCTCCCCCCCGATATCAATGATGTCTGCGCCTTCCTCGGCCATGCGTAGCGCATGCTGCGCTGCGATGGTAGAATCGAAGAATTTGCCGCCATCCGAGAAAGAGTCCGGCGTCACATTCAGGACGCCCATGATGAGGGTGCGATCAAAGGAAAGGTTGTGCGATTTCCATCTCATCGGCTGAAGCGTCTCTCTTTTCATCTCGCATGGCTCCAATCCATTGGCTTATGCATGGTTGCAAAATCACATGAAAATTTCGATTGAAAATAAACGCCGTGGCCCAGATTTGAACTGGGAAATCCTTTCGGAAATAAGCTGTATGGTGTTATTCCCGTTCCAGGCTTACGCAGTACCAGGTTGTGCCACCACGGCATTGGGACTTTGAGTTGGTATTTTGTTTATAAAGATTGCCACCTAGAATTGGCCAGCCTTCATCCTATTTTCCCTTTGTTCGCGCTTTGCGCCCATAAATAAAGTCCGTATGCAGCGCCGATTTTCATTATTTCAAAACCATTGCGCCCATTGGGAGGGCGCCAAGAATTCGTCGAAGGCATGATATGCCCGAAAACAGAGAAATATAGTTTAACTACTGAAAATCCTTGAGCATGCTCTCATACTGGTCCCGGTACATGTCATAGTGATCATCACACACGACGCGGCCCTGCCAGCTCTTTGTTGCAGGAGACTTGCATCCCGGCTCTTTGCATTCTGCCATAGTGGACTCAAATAAAAGGATTTTATAAAAATGTTTTGGTGAAAAAGAATAAAATCAGCTTACTCCTTCATCTCAATCTCGATATTGAGCCCCTCGGGAATGGGAACCCTCATGACAAGCCGCAAAGCCCGCTCATCCAATCCCAAATCAATCACCCGCTTATGCACACGCATCTCGTAGCGCTCCCAGGTTGCGGTGCCCTCGCCGTCAGGCGATTTTCTTGTGGTCACGCGCAGCTTCTTGGTTGGAAGGGGTATTGGCCCCCTCATCACCACGCCAGTTTTTTCTGCTATCTCCTTGATGGAGGTGCATACTTCATTGACCTTTCTGATGTCAATGCTTGCCAGCTTTATGCGCGCTTTTTGCATGGTGGTTGTGCCGCACGATAATCATCGGGGTTATCGTGCAAAATGGATTGAAACGAAAAAGGGATTATACCTTCTTCACAAGATCAATGCACATGCCCGCGGCGACGGTCTGGCCGGAATCGCGGATGGCGAATCTGGCGAGCTGCGGGATGTCCTTTTGCCTCTCGATGACTAGCGGTTGGATTGGCTTGATTCTTACGATTGCCGCGTCTCCATTCTTGATGAAGTCTGGCTTCTCTTCCTTGGTCTGTCCGGTTGCCGGGTCAAGCTTTTTGACAATCTCCTCAATCCTGCAGGCGACCTGCGCGGTGTGGATGTGGAACACTGGGGTGTAGCCGACGGTAATAACGCTTGGGTGGTTGAGAACGACTAACTGCGCGGTGAATTCAGTTGCGACAGTTGGAGCACTGCCCGGATGGCCAAGGACATCTCCTCTCTGGATGTCGTTTTTTGCAAGGCCGCGCACGTTGAAGCCCACGTTGTCCCCCGGTTCTGCCTCAGTTAGCTGCTCATGGTGCATCTCAATGGTCTTGACCTCTCCAAGCACTCCCTTGCCTTCTCTTCCGGGAACGATGATGATTTTGTCATTGACCTTCATGATGCCAGTCTCCACCCTGCCCACTGGGACGACGCCGATTCCAGTGATGTTATAGACATCCTGGATAGGGAGCCTTAGGGGAAGAGTGGTTGGCTTATTTGGCAGCTGGAAATCATCAAGAGTTAAGAGAAGAGTCTTTCCCGTGTACCAAGGAAGATGCTCAGACTTCTTCACCACATTCTCCCCAAGAAGGGAAGCCAAAGGAATGAAGGGAATCTGTTCCGGCTTGTAGCCAACTGACTTGACGAGTCCCATGAGCCGAGTCTTCACTTCCTCGAACTTCTTTTGGTCGTACTTGATAGCATCCATCTTGTTAATGGCGACAATTAGCTGGGATACGCCAAGGGTTTTCGCAAGGAAGACGTGCTCCCTTGTCTGTGGCATGATCTCAGTGTCGGTAGATGCGACAACAAGGACGCCTGCATCTGCCTGCGATGCGCCGGTAATCATATTCTTGATGAAATCCTTGTGGCCTGGCGCGTCAATAATGGTGAATGAATACTTCGGAGTGTCGAATTTCTTGTGGGCAAGATCGATAGTGACGCCGCGCTCCCTCTCTTCCTTGAGATTGTCCATGACGAAAGCGAACTCAAAGCCGCCCTTGCCGAGCTCCTCTGCCTTTTCCTTGAGCTTGCGCATGGCCTGCTCGTCGATATTGCCGCTGTCATACAGGAGCCGTCCGACTGTAGTTGACTTGCCTGCGTCAACGTGGCCGATGAATACAAGATTCAGATGTGGTTTTCCTTTTGCCATAGCTATTCCTCCAATGATTTTTTTTGACTGTAAACGAACTGACCCTCTCTTTTTTGGGAGAGGGTGGGCGTTTATAAAGGTTATGGTTTGAGGTGTCGTCTATAAACGATGGGTTGGATGCGCCATTTTTGAGGGGCAATGGGGGTCAAATGATTTTATCTTAAAAAAATAATAGAAAAAATTAACCCTACACCCCAACCATCGCGTCAGTGAGCCCTTTGCGCTTCTTGATCTCATCAATGACCTTGAGCTGGATTTCTCCGGGGATGCGCTCAAAACTTTGGTCGACTAGCGAAGAGATACCTCTTCCCTCTGTTGCCGAGCGCAGATCAGATGACCAACCAAGCATGCTCATGACTGGAAGTTTCCCTTTGATGGCAACCTGAGAGCCCTCTTGGTTCATGTCCAGAAGCTGGCCGCGCATGCTCGAGACAAGTTTAGTGACTTCGCCCATATATTCGATCGGCGCCTCAATGAGCGTGACCTGCATGGGCTCAAGCATGATAGGATTTGCAGTCATCATCGCGCCCCTGATGCCTTCACGAATCGCAGGATAGACCTGGGCAGGACCGCGGTGGATGGCATCCTCATGCAAAGTCATGTCAGTCATGTTCACTTTCACATTGACGCAGGGCTCGCGTGACAGGGGGCCTTTTCGCATAACTTCCTCAAACATGTCAAGAATCATTTCCATGACTTCCTGCGCATAGACCTGTCCTCTTGTCTTATCGCAGAAAATATTGCCGTTGTAGACGTCTTTTACCTGCTCTCCCTCTTTGGAGTCCATTCCTGTCTCCACAAAAGCGTCGCGGAGCTCAAGATTCTTTTTCTTGATGCGGCCTTGTGGAATCCTTCCGTCCTTGATCAACTGCGAGATATGCGGGTTGAGCGGCTCAACGGTGAAGTAGAACTTGTTGTGCTTATTTGGCGTCTTACCCTCTACTTCCTGCGATGGCTTGGTCAGGGATTCCCGAAATACGACAATGGGGGGAGAAGTTATCACTTCAACATTTTTTTCAGTGACAATGCGGTTCTCAATAATTTCCAAATGAAGCTCCCCCATTCCTGACATGAGGTTTTCTCCGGTCTCCTCGTTGATCTCAATCTTAATCGAGGGATCCTCCCTGCTCACTTTTCGCAAAACCTCGACCAGCTTTGGAAGGTCCTGCATCTTTTTAGGGGAAATCGCCTTGGTAATGACCGGCTCAAAGATGTGCTTGAGCTCTTCAAAGGCCTGCTCTGGTTCCAGGGTGACAGTTTCGCCTGCGTTTCCGATGACACCTGAGATTGCGCAGACATTTCCTGCAGGAATATAATCTATTAGCTCCGGCTTCACGCCGTTGTAGATGTAGAGGTTCTGGATGCGCTGCTTCTGGTTTGCGTTATTGAGAAAGACCTCAGTTCCCGGGCGCAGAGTTCCTGAGAACAGCCGCCCTGCGGAGATGTCCTTTCCTGACTTGGGATCAATCACGATGCGCGTGATGACAAACGCCACCTTTCCGTTGGGATCGCAGGTGATGAGGTTTTTCCCAAGCTCGCTTTCCTTGTCGCCATGCCAAATTTTTGGGATGCGGTACTTCTGCGCTTCAATGGGATTTGGGAGGTGCTTGATGACTATATCAAGGATAACTTCGTGCAATGGAGCGTTTTCCCATACCCATGCCTTGCGCTCCTCTTCCTCCATCTCGTAGATTCGAAGAATGTCCTTGAAGCCCACATTCTTCTTCTGCATGAAGGCAAAGGAAAGCGCCCAATTCTCCCTTGCAGAGCCAAAGGCGACTGAGCCGTCCTGGATGCTAACTTTCCACGCCTGCTTGAATTGCGGCTCTGCAATATCCTCAACCAGCCGGTTGAAGCCAGCAATCAGCTTGATGAAGCGCTCCTGGATTTTCTCCGGCGGCAGTTTCAATTCCTTTACCAGGCGATCAACCTTGTTGATGAAAAGCACCGGTTTCACTCTCTCCCGCAATGCCTGCTTGACTACAGTCTCAGTTTGCGGCATTATGCCTTCCACTGCGCAGATGAGGACAACAGTTCCATCAATCGCCCTCATGGCCCGCGTCACGTTTCCGCCGAAATCAACGTGCCCTGGCGTGTCAATGAGGTTGATGAGATACTCTTTTCCCCCAAAGTCATGGACCATCGAGACGTTTGCAGCATCCACCGTCATAAGACGCTCCTGCTCGTCCTTATGCTGCCAGGTCGTCATGCCTTCTTCAAGATCGCCCGCATTCTTCGATGCCATATGGCCCGAAGCCGCAAGAAGATTGTCCGTGAAAGCAGTTTTTCCGTGGTGGATATGCGCGGAAGTGCAGATATTTCTGATATATTCCGGATTCTTGGTAATCCGCATCACCTTATCGACCATTCTCTCTGCCATGCAATTGCCTCATTTATTTGGTGATACTATTTTACTGCATTCTTTTGATTATTTTTTGGAAAGTTATCATTCCCCGCTACGCGGGCTATAGTTTGGCGCGCCCCATTGATTGGGCGCGCAATCATTGCGCCGCGCGTTAGCATTGGCGCGGCGCCTAACAAGAGCCGCCGAAGGCGGTTATTAGGTAACTGAACGTAATTGGAGTGAAAATACTAATTTAGAACACATGCTGCTCATGCACGGTCTTGTAGGAATGGAGTTCTTTATCGGTGAACCAGAGTTTTATCTCCTCTTTTGCCTCAGGAAGCGAGGCGGATGCGTGGATGATGTTCTTTCCTCCTGAGCCGGTCTGGGAGGCGTATTTCATGGACAGGTGCGCGAAATCCCCTCGGATGGTTCCGGGTGCGGCATCGCTTGGTGAGGTTGGGCCGACGAGCTTTCTTGCGTTCTCAACTGCATGGACGCCTTCAATCACAAAAGCGACGACCGGCCCACCGCTTAGGAACTTGACCAAATCTTTGAAGAATAGCTTCTCGGCATGCGCCTTGTAGTGCTTCTGTGCAAAACCCTTTGGGACCCACGCCATCTTAAGCCCGATGATCTTAAGTCCGGTCTGCTCAAACCTCTTCAGGATCTCCCCTGTCAGTGCGCGGGTTACTCCGTCCGGCTTGATGACAACTAAACTGCGCTCAATCATGCCACTCCCCTACTCCTCGCGTTTCTCCTGTTTTTCCTTCTTGTATTTTGATGACCATCTGGTCTCCAGGAACTTCCTGTTGAGCTTCAGTGTATTTTTCTCGCATTTCATGGAGCAAAAATACATGATCTTGCCATCCTTTTTGACATACATCTTTCCCGTGCCGCGCTCAAGGGAATTTCCGCAGAAGCTGCACTTTGCCATCTAATTCATTCCTCTTCCTGCCTTCTGTAGCTGGCGCGCCTCAAATTCCGTCTCGCGGAGCATGAGCACATCTCCCAATTGGATAGGGCCCTTGACATTCCTTCTCAGGATTTTGCCCTTGTCCCTTCCATCAAGAATCCTGCAGCGCACCTGGGTGGCCTCTCCCCTCGAGCCGGTCCTTCCGACTACTTCTTCGACCTTAGCCGGAAAGGATGGCGTGAATTGGACTGTGCCTTTTGCGCCTTCCTGCTCCGGGGCCCTCTGCGGCCTGCGCTGTGTTGGCCTTGCTTGCTGTTGGGGTGGCTCTGCCATGTTACTTGGATATGATATCTTTTATCAGATTCTTCGCTTCGCCTTCAACGACGATTGCGACGGAAGCGGTTGGCCGATTGATTCCTGCCGCAGTTCCCAGTTCTTCTTTTGAGGGAACGGAAATGCAAATAACGCCTTTCTCTTCCGCAAGAAGCGGGATATGCATGACAACCTCCGCAGGTGTAGTGTCCTTTGCAATTGCGACAAGCTTTGCCTGCCCCTTGGCGATCGCCTTGGTGGCCTCATTCGCCCCTTTCCTTATTTTTCCCGTGGCCCGCGCCACTTCTATTGCCTCGTAGACCTTATCCGCGAGCTCTTTTGATGCTTCGATTGCAGCCATTGTAGTCCTCCTTGATGATGTAAGGGATATTTTTAAAGGTTATGGTAGAAATTGCCATACCTCCCTCGGGGATTTCCCCTCATTGGTCATTGGTTCTATGCTGTGGGGGAGGCGGTTATTTTATAAGGGTTGCGGTGATGATTTAATCTCAATTGAGAATCATCGCTTCTCAGGCTATTGGAATGGTCCACCATCGTAATGACATGGGTGTATAGGTATAACATCCCCCCTGCTCTTCTTAGGTTCCCTCTCAACTTCTCCATGCGCTTAACCACTCCCTTATCGACTAGCCGAGGTGTCGTATCCAAGCATTGGCAGAGCGATTGGTATGCTATTTGGAGATTGGTTTCAGCGTCTCTCCTGAGCCCATACGACGCATAGAGATCAAATAAGTTCAAGCGCACGAGAATGAGGCTATACATTGCTTCTTCATGTGTAGTGAAAAGGGTTTCTTCCTCATCTGTCGCGATGCCTTTACGTATTCTACCCATCATTCTTTGGTCAATACATTGCCTTATTTTGCTTATTGACTTAACCAGCATAGCTTTTGATTCATAGAGCGTTGTTTCAATGCCCACTTCATCCATGGGAGTCTGTCCAACTGCAATTTCTCTAAGCAGACTGCCATAATGATATAGAAATACGGCTTGGCTGCCTTGATAGGGGAGAAATTCCTTTCCCGCTTTCCTGGCACGCTCAAAAAACTCTAACCGATCCGAAGGTGATGTTGCGTTGAGTGCTCGCTGAAAATTAAAGGACATTTCACTTGATAGGATCTGCAACCTTGTTTCCAGGGATATCGGGCCTTCCAGAGTTTGCGGATCAGTCATTTTTTTCCCAATAGGTTTGTTTTTCCCACCTCATTTTTTCTGTAAGTTTGCCCACCATGTATGGCTGATTTATGCCTTCACTCCAACACCATCCCGCACTTCCCGCAGTAGTACTCCCCCGTGTCATGCTCTATATCCGTTGATCCGCAGTCGGGGCACTTGCGCACAAGATTCTCGTGCTCAAGCTCATCGAGCGGCTTTGGAAGCCCTTTCCCTCGTTTTGCCATAGACGATAATGGAGGATTTTTGTTTTTAAAGGTTTTGGTGGCTTAAGCGAAAACCCTGCTCACATGCTCCTGCTTCACCACCCGAATCACCTTGTCCACAAAGCTCTCGATCTTCGGCTCATGGGAGACTAGGATGATTTGCTTGATGTGCAGCATCTCAAGCACCTCACGCACCTTGTCGAGCTGCTCGGTGGAAAACCCATCCGTCGGCTCATCAAGCATGAGAATATCCTTGGTTTTTATCTCAGCGACAATGTCATTAATGACCTTATTGAGCGCGAGGCGATACGAGAGCGCAACTGATGTCTTCTCCCCTCCGCTCAAATTGTCAATGGATGTCTCATAGCCATCCTGCTCAATCTGGGGTGTGAACTCATCATCAAGCCGAACCGAGAGCATCTCATCCTCCATTAATGTTGAGAACCAGCTCTTGAACAATTCAGAGAATTCCTTGTTTATCTGAAGCATCACATGGCGCTCAATGGTGAGCATCAGGTTCATGAAGAATTCACTGAGCCACTCATGCAGCTCCCTTAGCTTTCTTAGCTTCTCAAGCGCATCGGTTTTTTCCCTGATGTCCTTGCCGATAATTGAGAGGATGCGCTCAATGCCTTCCGCCTCCTTCTTCACGCTTGTGTGCTCAAGCTCAATCTTTCGCTCTTCCTGCCTTGCCAAATCAAGCTCCTTCCTTGCCGCCGTATACTTCTGCTCGGTATCCTTCTTGTGCTCAAGCATAATGCTGAGTTCAAGTTTTCTAATATTGATCTGGCCCAGCTCTTTCTTGAGCAACTCCCGGGAATTCTCTTTTTCACTCTTATCGCGCTGCCTCCGTTCAAGCGCCTGAATCTTCGCCTTGATGGCTAACGTTTCTCCCTGCTTTTTCCTTAGCACATCAAGGTCTTTTTGCAATGTTTCTATTGCATCAATTGCGAGCTTTTCATGCTCTTTATTTTTTTCAATAATTTGGGTGAATTCTTTTTGCTTTCTTGCCTCATCATCCGCAATTGACCTCTTGTGCTCGTGGGTGACCTGCTGCATGCACAGCGGGCAGTTCTCAAGGCGCTGCACTTTGCCAGAGGTCTCCTCGCTCTGCTCTTTTTTTGCCATTTGTGAGCTTATGGAATGGCGGATTGTCCTCAATTCATTCTCTTCCGCAAAAAGTTGTGCTCTTCTCCCCATGATTACTGGCTCGCAATCCTGCGGCTCTTTTCCCAAAACTTCCGCTTGAAGATGGGAAATCTCCTTTTCCATCCGCTCAAGTTCGATGGCAGTGCGCCTGCGCTGCTCAAGGATAGCGCCATTCTTCGCCTCAAGCGCTGCAAATTCCCGCTTGAGCGCATTTAGTTCAATCGCTTCCTTCTCTATCTTTTCAACGCTTCCCGCTTTTTCCTGCACCTGCATTTTCGCAGCCAAAAGCGCGGGCTGTATAATCCTCATCTTTTCTGTTAGCTTCTCCTGCTCGCAAGCAAGCTGATCCTGCTCTTTTTTCTTCTCGGCGAGATTTGCGCAAAAGCCCTCCAATTCTTTTCGCCTCTCTTTTAGTGTCCCAAGGATGATGATAGTGTTCTCTCGGATGCGCTTGTACTTGTCCACATTGAACACCCTTCGCAGGATGTCAAGGCGCTCCTCCTTTTTTGCATAGAGGATATCCTTCATGGCTTCCTGCGGAGTATAGACGGTGTAGCGATAGACAAGGTCCTTGCTCTTGCCCACAAGATCCTTTGGATAGCCAAGAATTTCAAAGATGATGGCGCGCAGCTCTTTTGGGGTTGCGTCTTTTTTCACCCCGCCCCTGATGATATAGCCCGCCTCCTGCCCGATGCCCTGCGCGGTTTGCTTGAGCACACGCTTGATGAGAATCTCTTCCTTCTCAACTGAGAACTCAAGCTCAACAGATCCCTCGCGCTTGCCATGGCGCAAGAGCGAACTGCCGGGCAATTCCTGCGTCTTGATGCCGAAGAGCGCGAATTCAATCGCAAGAAGCACGGTTGATTTACCCGAGCCGATATCGCCTGCGAGCAAAACAGACCCTTCGGGGAACTCTATGGTGGCATCAGTATAGCTGCGGATATTGCTCAGTCTGAGGCGCTTGAGAATCATTGTCCACTCCCTTGTATGGTAATCAACGGCAAGTATAAAAATGTTCATCTCTAAGTTCTCTTTTAGGTCAAAATAACCGATACTTTTTTAAATAAACCCTCCCATCCACACCCTAAATATAACTTAAAACAAACGAAGGCTTGTTCTAGGAATCTTTAGCGAATCTCGGAAACTTGCCCTTCAAAACACAACAGGTGAAGTAAACATGGAAGGACATCGATCAGGCGGACATAGGGGAGGAGGGCATGGAGGAGACCGCGGAGGCGGAGCAGGATTCGGACCTCGCGAGATGCACGATGCGACATGCGCAGACTGCGGCCAGAACACCCAAGTTCCTTTCAAGCCCGCAGCTGGCAGGCCAGTATACTGCCGCGAGTGCTATAGGAAAAGAAGGGATTCCCCTCAGTAAATCCAATAAATCCCAATCACTAAAGGATTTATCAGGGCTGTTTTTTTATTTTTTATTTCTTTTATCTTTTATTTTCCAGAAAACTATAAGAGTTATCTACTATTATTTTGTTTCTTCTAGGTTAGTGTTGCATTCTTTTTGTTTCCTCCCTAAACACCATTTCCCTCCTCTTCCTCGAGTAACCCAATGCAAAAGTGTGCACAGAATCCCGAATCCCCCTCAGAAGAAGCATCATGCGCCCATTCTTCTCAAAGCGAAGAGGCGCCTGGGTGTGTGGAAGATAAATCTCCTCATTCTCTTTTGCAAGGGCGATGATTGGGATCGCAAGGCCAAGCTCCTCCAATGAAGAGAGCGCGGATGTGAGCTGTCCCACCCCCCCGTCTATGATGATAAGGTTTGGAAGTGCCGCATTCTCCTCAAGAAGCCGCTTATACCTGCGATGGACTGCTTCCTTCATCGATGCGAAATCATCCTGTGCTTCAACAGTTTTCATTCTGAACTTGCGATAGCCAGATTTGTTTGGCTTCCCATCGACCCACTGCACCATCCCAGCGACGATATGGTCGGATCCAAGGTTTGAGATGTCAAAGCACTCGATGATGCGGGGAAGCGAGGGCAGCAGGAGTTTTTCCTTTAGCTCATGCAAGGTCGGATTCTCAATTCCCATCTCAAGATTCTTCCTCGCAAGTTCCACGAGTCCTTTTTTGTCTCCCCGCTGCGGGCAGGTGATGGTAACAGAAGAACCCTTCAATTGGGAAAAATAGCTTTCAAGAATGATTTTTTCTTCCTCAGTTTTCCAAATCTCTGATTCCATAAGGATTTCATGTGGGATATAGGCCTGCGAATACAGCGCCTTCAAAAAGCTCTCAGCAATATTTTCCTCAAAGTCAAATCGGTACTCTTTTTTTCCGAGAATCACGCCTTTTGATATCGGGAGCACAAGAAAGTGCATCCTCTCCCCTGCATGAATGGAAGCAATGGCATCCTGATCGTGCCTTTTGATGAGATCAACTTTCTGCTTCTGCTCAACGGAATGGATGGCTTCAATTTGCCTTTTTTTCACAAGCGCGGCCTCGAATTTTAAGGAGGATGATGCCTCTTTCATTTCCTTCTCAAGTTTTGTTAGGACTTCTTTGGTGTTTCCTTTAAGGAAAGAGAGCGCATCCTGTGCCTGCTTTCCGTATTCTTCCTTTGATACTTTCTTGATGCAGGGAGCGGTGCAAAGCCCGATGTGGTAGTTGAGGCACGCGCGCCTAGGAAGCGTCTTGCACACGCGCAGTTTGAAGAGGGATACTGTTAGCTCCTGAAGCGCTGATCTTACCGAGCCGTCCACATAGGGGCCGAAATAGGTTCCTTTCTTTCCCGCCTTGCGTGTGGTGAGAAGACGAGGATACGATTCATCTGTCATCACCAGATACGCATAGGTCTTCCCATCCTTTAGGCTGATGTTGTATTTGGGCGAGTGCTGCTTGATGAGCTTATTTTCAAGAAGCAGCGCCTCGACTTCATTGTCAACAACGATGAAGTCCATTGACGCTATTTTGCTCACCAGAAGCGCGGTCTTTGGCGAGTGGTTTTTTGATTGGAAGTAGCTCGAAACCCGATATTTGAGATTCTTCGCCTTACCCGCATAGATGATCTCCCCATCTGAGTCTTTGAAGAGATAGACGCCGGGGAATTTTGGGAGGCCAGAGACGATTACCTGAAGGTCCATGTTTATCCAAGGATGATGGGCCCTATAAAAAGAATGTGCTAGGGGAGCAAGGAAATGGGAACAGACATTGGGAAACTCTTTGCCGAGAGAAAACCGATATTTTTATATAGTTTAGCAGGAATGGAATTAGTATGGAAACAGTAACAATCCCACGAGCGGAATATGAGCGTCTAAAGAAGCTAGAGGAGCTCGATTTTGACCTCATTAGACAGTTTTCCAGCAGCCTAGAAGACCTAAAGAACGGCAGATTCAAGAGACTTGCTTAGCGATTTTCTCAGCCATTTTACGATACTCATCTAATTGTTCTTTGATGCGGTCAATCGTGTCCTGCTGATCTTTCTTTCCACTGGCTGCGACAAGCAAAACGAGTTTCAAATCCTCGTAAATCAGGTAATAAACGCGCTTTTCTTTGATGCGTTTTTCCCTCAGGAACTTATAGCCAAGAGGATCTCCGGACAGTGGGCTTTCCGCGAGATTTTTTGGGATCTTGTCGGCAATTTTCCTATACTCATTTGGCCACTTGCCGAGTTCTTTGGTGTAGGTGTTTGTTCCAATGACGATGAACATGGATGTTTTAAGGGAAGGGCTTCTATAAATATCTATTTGTGATGTGCCCAATTTTGCCGCCCATCAAGAATCCTTCCCAAAAACCTCCCAGTGTGCGACTTTTCAACCCGGCACACCTCCTCAGGTGTCCCAACAGCAACTATCTCCCCTCCAGCATTCCCTCCCTCGGGACCCAAATCAATTAGGTAGTCGCAGCATTTGACCACATCCAAATTGTGCTCGATAACATACGCAGTGTTTCCCTTCTCAACCAGACGATTGAGAACAGTTATCAATTTGCGCACATCCTCAAAATGAAGGCCGGTTGTCGGCTCATCGAGAAGATAGATTGTTCCTGATTTTTTGAACTTGGAAAGCTCGCGCGTAATCTTGATCCTTTGCGACTCTCCTCCTGAAAGAGTTGTTGAGCTCTGCCCAAGCTTGATGTAGCCAAGTCCCACATCATTAAGCACCTGGAGCTTTCTCATGATGGGGGGGTGGTTCTCAAAGAACGTGAGCGCCTCTTCAACGCTCATGCCCAAGACATCGGAAATCGTGCGCTCTCTATAAAGGATATTAAGGGTTTCTTTGTTATATCTTTTTCCCTTGCACTCTTCGCACGTCACATAGACATCGGGAAGGAAGTTCATCTCAATCTTAATCACGCCATCTCCCTGGCAGCCCTCGCATCGTCCGCCTTTGACATTGAAAGAGAACCTCCCTTCGGCATATCCCCTTGCCTTCGCCTCTTTGGCCTGGGCGAAGATTTTCCGTATCTCATCAAAGAGTTTAGTATAGGTCGCGGGATTTGACCTGGGCGTTCTTCCGATTGGGTCCTGGTTGATGACAATCACATCCCTCACTCCATTTGGGATGGAGAGCGAGGAATGGGACCCTATTTTTCCAGCAGCATAGCCAAAATGCTTGTTGAGCGAGGGGATAAGGGTCTGGCTCAGAAGCGTAGATTTTCCCGAGCCGGAAACTCCGGTGATGCCGCAGAGAACTCCAATGGGGAACCTGATATCAAGATCCTTGAGGTTATTCTCCTTCGCTCCCTTAAGCGCGATGAACTCCCTTGGGGTTCTTCTTGTGCTTGGAGTTCCTATCCTCTTTTTTCCGGAAAGGTATTGCCCAGTCAAGCTTTCCTTATTTTTCGCAATCTCTTCCGGTGTTCCCTTGGCGCACACATGGCCGCCGTGCTCACCGGCTCCGGGGCCCATATCCAATACATAGTCCGCTGCTCGAATGGTGTCCTCATCGTGCTCAACGACAATGAGGGTGTTTCCCAGATCTCTCAATCTATGGAGCGTAGAGATGAGCTTTTCATTGTCCCGCTGATGGAGACCGATTGATGGCTCATCAAGGATGTAGAGCACGCCCATTAGGTTTGATCCTATTTGCGTGGCTAATCTGATTCGTTGGGCCTCCCCTCCTGAGAGTGTCCGTGCGCTTCGTGAGAGCGAAAGGTAATTCAGTCCGACATTTGCAAGAAAGCCAAGTCGCTCATTGACTTCCTTAAGGACCTGCTTTGCGATGAACTGCTCTTTTTGGGAAAGTTTCTGGGAAAGCCCTCCAAAAAAAAGCGCGGCATCATCAATGCTCAGCTCGCACACATCCATAATTGACTTGGATTGGATTTTCACCGCAAGAATTGTGTCCTTGAGCTTTCTTCCCTTGCATTGCTTGCAGGGCGTCCCTATCATGAGTTTTTCAATATCCTCTTTTCTGCTTTCAGACTCTGAATTCTTGTAGAGCCGCATGGTCTGGGGAATAACTCCTTCCCATCCCTCATTAAGAGACATGCGATCTCCCGTAGACCATCTCCCAACCAACCGCTCCTGCGTGCCATAGAGGAGCACTTCAAGCTGCTTTTTGGTGAAGTTTTTTATCGGTGTGAAGACGTCAAACCCGAATTTCTTTCCAACAACCGCGATCTGCTGGCCCCGCCATTTCAGGTCCATTTTGCCATAGGCGGCAATTGCGCCATCCATGATGGAGAGGTTTTTATTTGGTATCAGAAGGTCTTGGTGTATCTCAAGGTGCTCTCCAAGACCAAGGCAGCTTGGGCACGCCCCGAATGGTGAATTGAATGAGAACATGCGCGGCTCAAGCTGCTCAAATACAACGTCAGGATGCCTGGGACAGGCACCGAAGGATGAGTATATAGTCTCATTCTCCGCACGCCCAAGCTCTTTTTTTCCTTTGCCTTCTTTTTTGCTCTCGGCCTCTTTGGCATCGATGACGATAAGTGTTCCTTTTCCCAGATGGAGTGCCTGCTCTACCGCTTCGGTGATGCGGTGGCGGTTCTCATCATTGACCTCAACCCTATCAATCACTGCCTCTATCCAGTGCTTCTCATATCGCTCAAGCTTGACTGCTTCCTTCACTTCCTCTACTTTGTGGACTACTCCGTTTATCCTAATCCTTGAGAAGCCATCTTTTTTGACCTCCTCAAAGACCCCTTCGTGGCGACCTTTGATTCCCCTTATGATGGGGGCTAAGATGAGCTGGGTCTTGTTTGGCTCGGAGAGGATGAGTTCAACAATGTTTTCCGCTGATTGTGGTCTTATTGATGAGCTGCATTTGGGGCAGTGGACAACCCCAATCCGTGCGTAGAGAAGGCGCAGGTAATCATAAATCTCAGTGACCGTGCCAACTGTTGAGCGCGGGTTTTTGCTCGTGGTTTTTTGTTCAATGGAAATTGCAGGGGAGAGCCCTTCAATGGAGTCCACATCGGGCTTGTTCATCAGTCCCAGGAATTGGCGCGCGTAGGCAGAGAGCGATTCAACATAGCGCCTTTGGCCCTCTGCATAAATGGTGTCAAAGGCAAGGGTTGACTTTCCAGAGCCGGATATTCCCGTGATGACAACGAACTTGTTTCGCGGAATCTCAACTGAGATGTTCTTGAGATTGTGCTCCCTTGCCCCCTTGATGATGATGTTTTTCTGCTCCATGCCTGTTTTTGGACCTATCGGGCTCTTAAAAAGGTTGCTCTGGTGGGTGTCCAGTGGGGCTTGGCGGGAGTTCGTTTAACTTATAGTAAATCGCACTAATTTTTGAACTTTTCAGTTGCGATTTACTATTCTAGCAAATCTCCCACATGTTCCATTATTAAGGAGATTTGCTATTATATTGTTAAGT
Source organism: uncultured Methanosarcinales archaeon (assembly GCA_964438385.1). Lineage (GTDB taxonomy): Archaea > Nanobdellota > Nanobdellia > Woesearchaeales > GW2011-AR4 > GW2011-AR11. The sequence continues at coordinate 136,836 of CAYTKI010000010.1, forward strand.
TCGTTTCCAGTTACGAAGTTCTGGAAATCTGCGTCCGCAGAGTAATTTTTAGTGGCTCGTGTTCAATCAAGCGAACAAAATGAGCAATCAAGAACGAATATTAAGGGGGACATTTCGTTTAGGTCGTTTCGTTCGTTGGGGGATTCCGTAGTAGTAACCACTGGACATGCGCGGATAAGATTTATATAGCAATTTGGTTAAAATGAGTAGTGGGGAAAGAATCATGAAAATTTGCGAACATACCTTAAACTATACGGAAGTTCGTTATAAAATATTAACTTTACCAAAGCACGTTAGATCTCATTTCCCTTCACCTAATCGAGAAATAAATATTACTTATGCAGGTATGTCTGGTAGGGGTAAATTACATAGTAGTGGACAAACTAGAATAGATGGTTTAGGATGGTTTTACAAGTTAGACCAAAATCTACAAGAGGGTTCAACTATTACAATCTCCAAAGATGAAAATAATTTTATAATTGAAAAGGGAGGGGATGGTTTCATACATCCTAATCTAGATGAACAAGATGATGGGCAAAACAATTACGAAGATATGACTTCACTTTCACTAGAAAAAGATTTAGAAACTAATTTAATGAAGAATTTAAATCAACTCGAAAAAGGCTTACTTTCCCCTCAGTCGCAAGTTCCTTTTGAATCGGGAGAAGTTAGAAGTATAATTGATATTCTTGCAAAAGATAAAGATGATAAAATTGTAGTAATAGAACTCAAAGCTGGGATTGCAACTGAAAAAGTTTGCGGACAGATACTAAAATATATGTCATTAGTAAAAAATCAAACAAAAATGTACGAGGTATAATTGTAGCACATGATTTTGAAGAAGGATTAAAACTGGCTGTATCATCTCTTGATAATGTAAAACTTAAAAAATATAAGGTTAATTTTGAATTTGAGAATATTAGTCTAAGTAATCCTGGAGATTAAGATGGATAAAGATAATGCACTTGTCGTATTTCAAAGCAAGAAAATACGGAGAGCTTGGTTTAAAGAGGAGTGGTATTATTCTTTAGTGGATATAATCCAAGCTTTAACGGATAGTGTTAATCCTACTGATTATCTGAAAAAACTGCGTAAAAGGGATGAGGAGCTGGGAAGCTACCTAGGGACAAATTGTC
>CAYTKI010000011.1:0-120089 GCA_964438385.1 uncultured Methanosarcinales archaeon
CGGCGCTACAGTATCGATGAATACTGTCCTATTAGCCACGGGGAAAGTCAAAGTTCCTCCTGCAGTATTCAGGCAACCGACACTCCAGGTGTAATTTCCATCAGCAGGGAAAGTATAATTTATCACGCTGCCTAGTCCCCCCTCAGTAGACCAATTGGAGATGTTTGATTGGGAATTGTTGATGGCAACGGACTGCCATGGAGAGGTGACATTTGAATAGATGGAGCAATTTATCCCGGCGTATGATTCAGAAAGCAGATCCCAAGTTACATTAAAGGTGAAATTGATGTTTCTTGTATCGTTAAAGGTGAGATTGCCAGGTCCTGTAAGGCGGACAGTCACTGCCTGGACTGCAATAATCGTGAGAACGAAGAGGATGAAGGCGACAAGCAAGAATGCAGAATTTATTCTGCCTTCCTTGTTATAATGCGAACTCAAGACACCTTCTTTTTTCATATCACACCCAACGACTTATGTTTCCGACCCACTATAAAAACAACTGAAGGAACTAAGTTATATATAAATCTTTCCAACTTTCGCATTTTACAAAAAATGTAAATACGAACTCTAGGGCAAAAAAGAAAAAGGAGCGTCCAAATAGGGAACAGTTATGCCAAAAATAAGAAATGAGACGAGAAAGGCCATCATTGCAGATGGTTTTGTGTTTTGCAGGACGCCATGGCATAAAGCGTGCGGGCTCATGTTCACACAAAAGATGGAAAAGCCCTTGCTCTTTGTCTTCGGCAGGGAAAGGATGTGGGGCCTGCACATGCTCTTTGTCTTCTATCCTATAGATGTGATTTTTTTGGACAGGGAAAAAAAGGTTGTGGATCTAAAAGAAGATTTCAGGCCGTGGGCATTCTGCACTCCAAGGCAGCCGTGCCTCTATATAATAGAGGTGCCAAGAGGAACAATAAAAAGATCAAAAACATCTCTCGGGGACAGGATAGAGTTCTGAATGGCAATATTTAAAAAACGTCTCATTATTCTCGTCAGTGATGGGGATGTAGTATAACTTGGCTAGAATAGGGGCCTCCAGCGGGAGAATATTTCCGAAGCTAGCCTCGGATCAGGGATGCCATAAGCAAATGCTTTTGGCACTGAAATTCAAATCCCTGCATCCCCATCTTCTATTTATTTCTTTTCTGTGCTGATTTATTTTCTTTTCCTTCCTTTCGGCTTCACCAAAAACGCGACAATAGCGCCAAGCGCCAAAACAACCGCTATGATGGTGCCATAGTTTTGAAGGAAATGCATAGTTGTGGTAGGGTAGAAGACAAATGCTAATCCAGTGAGTAGTGCCAAAAATAGAAGGAACCAGGAACCAATGAAAAAGCCGTTCGAAGAGTGTTTATCATTTGATTTTTTCTCTGCAATATAATTTTTCTTCGCCATCTTCATGCGGGCCTTGCGCGCCTTCGCAAGTGCCATAAGCCGCGCTTTTTGGATTATGCGCCGCTTCCTATTTTTCCGATAAGAGCTGATGATGATGTTTCTAAGCAAAAAAAGCATGATGAGCACGCCGGTTAAGGCATAAAAATAATATCGGTATAAATAAGAGAATGCCTTGATGGATTTGGCTGTGGCGCTTTCCGGCTGATAATAGATAGTGATGGTCTTTTCTCCCAAAGAATAATCAGACCTTATGGTAAAGGTGAGTGTATGGATTCCCTTGGCTACATTATTGGTTGGGAGAAGGTGAATTGTGGCATGATGCTTCTCGGTAGGATTCAGCTCTGCAAAAGTTTCATCAAGCGTTGCCCAGTCTGCGCCTGTTACGCTCCACAAGAATTTTGCCTTCTTCTCTCCGGTGTTTGTGATCTCGACAGGAACATAAGTCTCCTGGCTTGCGGGAATATTTTGCGCAAAAGAAACATCGGCACCATAGCAGCGAAAGAGCGGGTGCACAATGGCTTCAATCGAGTCCTGCGCAGTGATGTGTGGGTTTTTCGCGAGGGAGGCAGTAATAGTGATTGGAGTACTAATTGATAGTTCCTTGGGCGGGACCAAGATCAACCTAAGGTCTCTTATGCCAGAGGGCGGGAGCAGAAATGATGTGCGGTCAATGGAAGCCCACTCCGCTCCGTCTGCTTTTACGGTGATGTTCTCCTGAAAAATTCCTTTGTTGGAGACCGTAAGCGTGCGGTTTTCCAAAATGCCGCCGCACATCTCAATTGCCTCATCGGGAATTTCCAGGGCGATGCCGTAGCAGTCCTTAGATTCAATGGCAATATTTTTCACAGAATCAATTTCACCTTTTGCTGTCCTTCCCGATACAGTAATTGTCTTGAGTCCTGCTTGTGTCGGCGCATAGGTGAGAAGGACAATGCCTGATGCGTCTTTCTTGAGGGAAAATTGGGGGATGGAGAGCTTCGCCTCCAAATCAGATGTTGAAAAAGTATAGGCGTTGTCAAAGGAGGGATCGGTATTTCTCACAAGGAGAGGGATGGTGAGGTTTCCTTTGGCGCATGCCTCATAGGTGCCGGCGAACGGCTCAATGGTGAGGGTTTTTTGAGGTGTTTGCCCGATTGCTCTTCCCGCCGTGATTGAGAATCCATAGCAGGGCGCAAAGGTGATTTGTTGGCTCAATGACTTCGCAAGCCCATTTGAAGTCGAGATGAAGAGGGTAAGCGGGAAGGTGCTTTGGGTAGTGCAGGGGGAATTGACTGATACCAGTATTTTTGCCGCTGTCTTTGGCTTGAGGGAAAATGATTGCGGAGAGATGGTTATCCAATCAGCAATTTCTTTATTGGCAGACAGAGTGTAAGTTGAGGGAGTTGTTCCGCTATTGGTGATGGTGATATAATATCCTTGGCCCGAGCAGGGACAGAGGATGGCTGAAGGTGAAGCGGTTGCGGAAAAATCCTCCTGGGAAAAAACAGCAGGGAGCAGCGCAAGAAAAATCAGGGTAAATGCAAACGTGTGGCGCATGTGATATCCTCCCTTGCGAGCCAGACCAAGCCATAAATGAGAAAAACCGCCTTTGGAGAAAAGAAAAAAAAGAAAAAAATAAGATAAAAAAGAGCTAGTAATAGCTCTTGTCTTCGCTGCCGTTGTCTTCCTTCCTGCGCGTGAAGCCCAAGATAAGGCCAATCACGACAAAAAGGATGAGCAGCACAATCACGCCAACCTCAAGTGCTTTCTTGAGTGAGCCATCCTTGGCTGCGGCTCCCCCTGCGACATTCACCTTCATTGGTATCTGCTTGAGGACCTTTGCGTCTCCCATCACAGTGACCATGAAAGTCTGAATCCCGCTTGCGGCATTGCCGGCAACAGCAGCATTGATGGTGACTGCCTTGGATTCTCCCGCCTCAACGACGAGCATGTTGGTTGGGTTGACCCGATACGTCGCCCAGCTTGCGCCGTCAACCAAGAGAGTGTAAGTCTTGGATGTTGCGCCAGCGTTTGTGATGGTCAGCGGGAACGATGCTTCAGATCCCGTGTTTGCGCTCATAGTGTCGGTGACAAGAGTGATTATGGTCTTGTCCTCCTTCATCACTTCTGAGCCCTCGGCAAGAACGCGAACTTTCATCTCCTTGACTGCCTTCTCATCGCCCTCATCATAGGTGACTTCGGCTCTCAAAGTATAGACTCCGGAATTTGCGTCTGCTGGAATTCTCAGGAACATCTCTTCAGATGTCTTCGCATCGTCATTGCTGTCTTCCTTTTCAATCTCATCCAGGTAGCTAGTGGCGGAAACGCCAAGCTCGGGAATGGAGACCTGCACTTTGACATCTTTCTGGTTCTTTTGTCCGGTATTAAGGACTCGAACAGATGCGAGCAGTGCGCGTCCTGCCTTGACTTCGTTCTCGGGGTTCAAGACGATGTCTCGGATGGACAGGCTGTGCCTTGCTGCCTCAATTTCAAGTTCATAGGTTTCCTGGACAGTATTGGAATCGCGATCTTCCACGCGGACTCTCAATTTGTATTTGTCCTGATCCATCCTGTCGCGGATAGGAAGGCTGAGCTTCTTGACATAAGTGACATTCTTCTTCATATTGAATGTATTGGTGATATCATCAATCATGTCGTTGTGGTCATAGCCCCGGATGGATATTTCCACCTGGACATTGTCGGCATCCACATTGGAGGTGAGCTTGACCTTGATTGGGACTTCATCTCCCCTATCAAGCGCCCTTACGGTATTGGTTGAGCTTGCGGACAAGGTGTCATCATCAAGCTCGACTTCCTGGATAGTTATCGTCGCCATTGCAGAGAATGCAAAAGCAAGCATCAAAACAAGTGATGCGATCAAAATGCTTAGTTTTTTGGTCATGTTCATCTGAATTACCCCCGATGTTTGTGTTGAGTTGTTGTCTTTTATTATTGGTAAAAATTTAATGTAACCATTCATCAGTAAATACATCTTATATATAAATCTTGCGTTTTATCTCGCCTCTACGCAACATATATTTCTCGATAGACCACTCGGCGGATATCGCCGTTATAGACGGAAAATCCGACAGTGTGCCATCCCGAATCAACGGTCCTGGGAAGCTTGAAGAGCAGGTTCTTGGATGTCATGTCTCCCGCGTCGAGATCAAAGGGATCGCTTGGGATGGTGATGCCCTCATCCATGATAAAGGCCCTGAGGCGGATATCATCAAGATCATTTGTGCCGTCATTCTGAAGGCTCACAAGCACCAGCATCTCCTCTCCGGAGGCGATATACCCCTCGTCTGGGAATGCAACGCTGTGGATAAGAACGCGGTTGAGGTCATTTTGGAATACATTAATGGTGATGGTTTCTGAGGCGCTAAGCGATCCATCGCTTACCCGAAATGTTGCCTGGTTGTTTCCCTTCTGGCTTAATGTTGGAATCCAGGAGAATACCTGTCCTGAAAACGAGGCTCCCTGCGGAAGGCCAAATGCCGAAAAGGTGAGCGGGTTTGAATCAGGATCTGAGCCAGTGACCATGAACATGAGCTTTTTTCCTACTTCAATCATCTTGTTTCCAATAGCATTGAGCACTGGAGCCCGATTCGTAGGGGTTGAGATTGTTGGACCTGTGGTTCCTCCGCCTCCTCCGCCGCCGCCCCCACCATTGCAGTCAGGGCAGACGTCTGCCACGACGATGAAGAAATCAAGGTTTGTGGTGAGCCTTCCATCGCTTGCGCTCGCGGTTGGCCGATATGTTCCGGATTGGGAAAAACTCGCGGTGAAGCGAACTCTTCCATTTGTGAATGTTGCGCCGCTTGGAAGATTTGTTACGCTGAGGGTGACTGCATCTCCGTCAGGGTCTGTCGCGACTATTGGGAAATCGATTGTCTGTCCCTCGATCATGAATTTTGTTCCGATGAAATCAATAACTGGAGCCCTATTTGTTGGGCTGCCATTGCATTGGAAGCTTTTTTGAGCACCGCTGAGGAGAGGGTTGTTGAGGGGGGCTGAGGGAGTGTTGATTGCATAGGCATAGATTGTGTGGGCTCTCCCATCCTTTAGCGAGGTTGGGGTGAATGTGGAAAATCCATGGTTGCTGTTTCCTCCGCATTGTGCGCCGACCGCAGCTTCCCTTGGCTGGTTTGCAGTGGTGGACCCGATAATAGTTCCAACACCTGCTGGGCCGTCAACATAGAAGTGGATATTAATTGCCGAATTGAAATCGCTTGAATCGCAGCTCCATCCTGAGATGACATTGCAGTCTGCGCCGTCTAGGAAGCCGATTGGGCTTGGATTTTGAGGAGCTACAACTTGGTGATTTAAAGATGCCTCTCCGCTCCTTCCGTCTGTTGCGCTGCAGCGCGCTCTCCACGTATGGGTGCCAAGCTGCGCGGGTGTTGCGAGAAACGTTCCTGAAATTCCTGATGCCCGAAAGAAGAATGCTCCGCCGTTGACTGATTTCTCAAGGGTGCATTGGTCAGCCTCAGTTGAGCTCCAGCTCACTGTGTGCGCTTCATTCACAAGTGATGTCTCGCTTGATTGGGAGATTGTGACTGTAATCTGATGAGGTCCTTCTCCAGGTCCGCAATCGCCTGAGCAGCCTTGATCGACAGGATCCGTATTTTCTCCGCCATCTTCTGATCCGCCATCTACAGCGTCTCCGCCATCTTCTGATCCGCCATCTCCAGCGTCTCCGCCATCTTCTGATCCGCCATCTCCGTCAGCTAAAGCGAGGAGAGAAGAGAGTGAGAAGAAAGCTACAAAGAGGAGAGTGATTGAAAAGCATGTGAAAATTTTTTTAAGCATTATTCGTACCCCAAAATTCTGAATATATCAAATAAAAAAAAAATAAAACAGGATTATGCCTGTTTCTTTGGCTCAACGATCTGGATTCCCGCGCGTCTAAATGTGTAATCGCGCTGGTTCATGTAGGTCTTTGGTTGGATGTCTTCTGAAACATGTCCTGCCCTAATGACCTGGGAATTTTCAGCAAGAGCCATTGCATGCTCAAGATTGATGGGGGTGTATGCTGCCTTCCATTGTTCAGGTGTTGTCGTTGGAGTTCTCTTCTCAACTTTGAGGCCCATCGCATTGCTGTAATTGGCAGACCCGATCGCTTTTTCAACAGCGAGAAGGTCTCCAAGATATCTCAAATGAGGGGAATCAGAAGCTTGCGCGCTGAATCCGATGTTTCCAAGAGATCCATCTTTTCTCACATAAGAGATTCCTAAATAGGCCATAATTTGTCCAGGGTTTTCAGTTCTGTGCACCTGAGATTCTGCAGCTGCCAACGGTTTTGCATTTGGACCGAAAGTCACACCGCTTGCGGCAATTTCTTTGTACATTCCGGTTGAAAGTCCTGGCGTAACGAGCCTTGCAGTCGAAGCAAGTGCATCAAAACCATCGTATTTTTTCTTTCGATCATCTGAGATACTCATGGCCGCAATTGCTTGTTTTTCTGCCTGAATTTGCGCACCATATTTTCTTTGGGCAAATGCGTTTAATTCTTCCCTTGAGACTTTAATTCCGTTAGGGAATGCTGCAACGACTTTGGCTTTGTCCTGCTCTTGGAGCCTGTCGAGATGAAAAACAAGGTTGTCCATTACCGGGAAGATATAATCAATTGTTGAAGGTCCCCTTTCTACGGTCTGTCTGTGAACGTAGGACTTAACACCCTCTTCAGATGTTCTCCATGCAAGCTGGTCTGATAGACGTACTTGGTTGCTGTTTGTTCCGACGAAAATAGTTTTCGGGGATTTTAGTCCCATTTCAACTGTAAAGAGCTTTCTAGAATCATCAGTTGTGTGTTTTCCCAAATTGACGCCTGCTTTATCGGCAATATAATCCATTAACACATTAGCGGTCATGTCTTTGACTACAGGAATTTTCATAGAAGTTTCCTCGGCAAATGCGGTTGATGGCAACCAAAGCCCGCTAGAAGCGAGTGCACCTGTTGCTGCAATCGTTTCAAGAAATTGTCTTCTGTCGATATTTGGTGTGTTCATTTAAATCCCCCCACTGTAATGGAATTTTGATAGTAATTAGACAAGAAGAATTGCTGCTCCTATTTAAACCTTTCTGTTATGTAATCACTTTAAAATGGGAACATAGGTTCACTAATGTATAATAGTCATTTGAAGTGTGCTTGTTCTGTCAATGAGATGCGGGAAAGTAAAAAACAATAAAAAGAGGATGCACCTCACACATCCCATGATCTCAATCATCGGCGCAGGGCCAGCGGGAAATTACCTCGGCTATCTTCTGGCAAAGGCGGGAAAAGACGTCACTATAATAGAAGAGCACAAAGAGGTAGGAATGCCGGTGCAATGTACCGGAATCGTCACCCACTCAATTGAGAAGTTTGTGAAGCTCCCAAAGAGCGTCATCGCAAACCGCATGAGCAAGGTGAGGGTAGTGGGCCCGAATTCCGAGACGACAGCAAGTGTTGATGAGATAGTGATGTGGCGAAATAAATTTGATGAGTTTCTGGGAGACTTGGCGCAAAAGGAAGGGGCAAGGATTTTATTGGGGCATAAGCTCGTGTCAGTAAAAAAAAATTCAATTGTGATAAAAGATAAGATAAATGATAAGATAAAGGAAATGAAAGTTGAAAGCATCATCGGCGCTGACGGCCCTTACTCAAGCGTTGCGCGCGCGGCGGGCATTCCCCATAACAACAGATTCTACATCGGTATGCAGGCAAAAGTAAAGTTCAAATCTGACACGGATGTGTTCGAGACCCATTTCGGCTCAAATTTTCCCGAGTTCTTCGGCTGGGTTGTTCCTGAGTCAGATGACATGGTGCGGCTGGGATTGGGCGCGACAAAGGATGCGCAGCCGCTCTTCTACAGGTTTCTTGAAAAAGTCACAAAGAAAAAAGAGGTTTCCTGCTGGGAGTCCGGAATCATCCCTATCTATAATCCAAGCCAGCAGATTCAGAAGGGCAATGTCTACCTCATCGGGGACGCGGCAACACAGGTCAAGGCGACAACTGGCGGAGGCATCATCCCTTCCATGAAGGCAGCGCATACGCTCTGTGACTGTATAATAAATAGGAAGGGCTACAATTGGGCATACCATCTCGCTTCAGGTAAGGAATTGTGGCTGCATCTCAAAGTAAGGAATATGCTCAACAGGTTCACCGACAGGGATTATGACAATCTCATTGGGCTCATGGACAAGGAGAGTGTAAAATCAATTCTTAAAAAATACGACCGAGATACGCCCATTCCGCTTCTCCTAAACCTTGCGCTGAGGGAGCCGAGGTTTTTTTCCTTCATCCCAAAGATATTCAGCTAGTCTTGGGCGCTTGCGCCCCTTTCTTTTGGTCAAGCTTTTCTTTTGTGAGCCGCAGGCGAGGCAAAAGAAAAGGTTGAGGCAAAGCTTTTTAAAACACCTTCTTTTTTCAGAAGTAGGGGTTTACACGTGGAAGAAGGGCAGCAGAAAAATTCTCAGGAGCCGGAGCAAAAAAAGCAGGAGGATGCTGCGCATCATCATTCGAGTCAAAAAGATCAGCATGATGATGAGATCTCAATAGATTTTTCCAAAATCAAGGGCTGGTTCTCAGCAAAGGAGCAGGATAACAAGGCAGCCCAGCATGTTGAAAAAAAGCACTCTGCCCATTCCAAAGTGGAAAAAGCAGAATCAAGAGAGGATGATGAAATCTCCATTGACTTTGGAAAATTGAAAAAAATATTCTCTGGTGGAGAGGATACTCAGGAGAAAAAACAGGAGGCAGAATCCCATCACGCAAAGGATGCAAAAAAAGAGAAATCCCATAAGGTTTCTCATGATGCGCAGGGAAATGAGGATGATGAGATATCCATTGATTTAAGCGGCATCTCAGGCAAGCTCAAGGGAATGTTTAAGGCAGATGAGCACGGCAAAAAGGGCGATGAGGATATCACCATCAACTGGCATAAGGCAGGCGCGTTCTTCAAAAAATATGGAATCTTCTTTCTTGTCCTTATCCCAATTATACTTTCTATTCATGTCCGAATGGGGGCAGCAGGCCTTCCCATAACCGATCAGTGGGCGCAGGACTCCGTGTTTAACGGCATCAGAAGCCAAATCGCAGGCCAGATTGCTTCCCAATACCCTAATCTCCCGCAGCAGAATCGGGATGCATTGGTTGGGGCGGAGTTCCAAAAGCAGATTCAGCAGAATTGGCCCCAGATAGAAGGCACCATCAAGCTCTATTCAAATGAATACAAGAAATATTTCCAGGATGATGCGGGAATTCCTTACATGCCAGACATCGATACATATTATTGGATGCGCTATGCGGAGAATGTGCTTGACCATGGCTACGCCGGAGATGAGATGCGCGAGTTCGGCCAATATGACACATTCCAGCTCGCGCCTGAGGGAAGGTATGTCTTTCCCGACACATTCCCATCCTACTTCCTTGCGTATTTCCATGGCTTCCTCACCTTGTTCAATAGCAAGCTTACGCTTGTTCAAACGATGTCGTACTATCCGGTCCTTGTGGCCGCACTATCCACCTTACTTGTATTTCTCATCGCGCTCAAGGTAAGTAGCGGCATTGGCGCCCTCTTTGCCGCATCCATGTTTGCCATCAACACCGCATTCCTTGGCAGGTCGCTCTATGGCCATGCGGACAACGACGGCTGGGTGCTGTTCTTTCCTTTGCTCATCACGTGGCTGTTCTTCGAAGTCTTTGAGCGCGACAAGCTATGGAAAGTAATCGCCCTGGGATCAGTCGCCGGATGCATCCTTACGGTATTCACCTTTGCCTGGGCAGGCGGCTGGTGGTTCATCTTTGATCTGATTATGGGGATGGCTGGCATCTCGTTTCTGTATCTTCTTGCCCGCAATTTCCGGGAACTGAGGCAGCAAAAACTCGGCTTCTTCAGGAGTAAGGAAATAATGCATCTGTTGGCAGGAGTGTTTTCATTTGTCATCGTTTCGGCAATTTCCATGTCCATATTCAATTCTTTCCAATCTTTCCTAAGCGTCGCTTTTGGTCCATTGAGCTTCAGCACAATAAAGGACCCAGTGACTGCGGGAATTTGGCCCAATGTCCTAACAACAGTGGCAGAGCTTAACACGGGATCATTCAATCAGGCAATACAATCAGTAGGTGGAAAATTTCTTTTCTATATCGGTGTGGTAGGAATTCTCCTCGCCTTGTTCAAGAGGGATGCTCAGGGTAAAAGGGATGTGCGCTATAGCATTCTTTTGGCGCTATGGTTTATTGCAACCTGCTATGCGACAATCAAAGGCATCCGATTCACTTTGCTCCTTGCGCCCGCCTATGCAGTCGCCTTCGGAACGGCAGTCGGCATGCTCTATGCGCTCTTTTCCAAATGGCTCTCAAAGGAGCTGCATGTCCATAAGGCGATTACAGCATCCCTGCTCGTGCTGCTTTTCTCCCTCCTCATGATAGGCCCGGTGAAAACGGCGTATGGTGTCGCGAAAAATGACTTGCCCATTGTCAATGACACCTGGTGGCATGCATTGAGCGCAATTAGGGAAAAGGCGGCGCCTGACGCGATCATCACCTCGTGGTGGGATTTTGGCCACCATTTCAAGGAGATTGCCAAAAGGAGGGTCACTTTCGACGGAACAACACAGACATTCCCTCCTGCACATTGGGTGGGAAAGATGCTCATGACATCTGATGAATCGCTCTCCGTTGGAATCCTGCGCATGCTTGACTGTTCAGGAGGGGGCAGCGCATTTGATCTCATCATCAAGGAGACCAAAAACCATGCGCGCTCTATCCGTATTTTGGACACCGTCTTCACACAGGACAAATCAACAGCGCAAAAAACCCTGATAAAAGAAGGCATGAGCAAGAATCTATCAAGTCGGATTATCGGACTTACACACTGCTCTCCCCCTGAGGGATACCTCATCTCATCCAATGACATGATAGGAAAAAGCGGCGTGTGGAGCCATTTTGGCAGCTGGAATTTTGAAAAGGCAGATATTTGGTACAATGTCCGAAAAAAAGATCGCGAGCAGGGCGTCTCGTATATAATGGAAAAATTCAATTACACAAAAGAAAGGGCGGAAAGCGTCTATTACGAGGTCAACGCAATTCCGACGGAGGAAGAAGGCAACCGCTGGATTGCGCCATGGCCCGGCTATAGCGGAACTGCGGGCTGCGCAAGAAAAAGCAGCGATTCTGAGATGTTTGCCTGTCCGGTCTCAATTGGCGGGAATGCGCTGAACTTCGAATTGAACTCTACAGCAATGGAAGTGAAAGCGGTAGTCAACGGCAATATCCTAATCCCGAAAAGAATCGCCTACGCCACCAAAGAGTCAGTTGTTGTCAAGGAAATAAATGGAAGCACAATTGATCTTGGATTCACCTTTATTCCTGAAAGTAGGGACTCGTTCTCCATGGTGGTTTCAAGTCCCGAGCTTGTAGGCGGCCTCTTCACCGTGACATTCTACATGAATGGCCATGGCTTAAGGTATTTCGAGCCGTTCTTTAGCGAGCGCGGGCTCATAGGCACAGAAGTCAAGGTCTATAAGGCAAGATGGGATGGCGGAAAGCCGCATATCGAGCAGAAATATGTTGATGCCCTCAGCCAGATGGAAAACGCAACAATGCCAGTGGCAAAAGCAGTTGCCGCAAATGAAGCACTGATGGAATTACTGGTTGCGGTAAATGATAGTTCAGCCAACAGCACAGAGAGTGCATCCTAATCATGGCAAAAGACATCTGGGTAGTCATTCCCGCATACAACGAGGCAGGACGGCTTGGAGAAGTTGTGAAGCAGGCAAGAAACTATGCCTCACGGGTAATCGTCGTTGACGACGGATCAACTGACGGCACAGGCGCAGTAGCAAAGAAGGCAGGAGCGATTGTCCTTGGCCACATCATCAACATGGGAAAAGGCGCCGCGCTCAAGACCGGATGTGATTTTGCGATTGGGCAGGGGGCAAAAGTTATCATTACCTTGGATGCGGATGCCCAGCACAGGCCGGGAGATATCCCGAAGTTTCTGGAAAAGATGAAGGGTGTAGGAATGGTTTTTGGCTGCAGGGGACTCAATGAGAACATGCCGCCAATTTTAAGATTTGGTAACAGGTTCATAACTATGCTCACTTCATTTCTCTACGGCGTCTCAATTCCGGACACGCAGTCGGGATTTAGGGCATTCACTGTTGAGACATACAAAAAAATCAGATGGAAGGCGAATGATTACAGCATGGAATCGGAGATGATAGCAAACGTCGGAAGGCAAAAAGTTAAATATGCAATCGTCCCAATAGAAACACTCTACCCGGATAGGTACAAAGGGACAACTGTTTTGGATGGGATAAAGATTGTCTTGAATTTGCTGCGCTGGAAAGTTGCAAGGAACGGTTGGTGAACGCATGGTGCTTGGAGTTCAGATTGCAGGGATGTTGTTTGGCATTTTCATGATGTACTACACGTTTCTCAAGTACAAGCGCCGGGAGTTCGCAAGTGCCGAGTATGTCTTCTGGATGGTGCTCTGGATACTTTTTGTCGTGGTTTCCCTTTTTCCGAGCTGGCTCAACCCAATCGTCGAGACGCTGAGCTTTGTAAGGACCTTTGATTTGCTCGTGACCGCAGGGTTCCTCTTCGTCATCGGGCTGACATTCTACACCTACACGATTGTGAATCGGAGCAATAAGCAAATTGAGGAAGTCGTGCGCCAGATTGCGATGAGGAAGAAGAAGTAAAAGGGCTAAAAATATCAATGGTGAAATTTAAGATAACCTACAAGATTCCAACTGTTCCTGTTCCTCTCAAAAAACTGGTGGGATTAGAGGCAAAAACTCCTGAAGAGGCATGGGAGGAGATCAAAAAACAGATCAAATCGAAGGAAAAACATGGTTATCTATTGGGCAAAATTAAAAACGTGATTGGGATAGAGCAGCAAGAGTTATAGCCCTTAACCGATTTTTATACTGCAAATAACTTCACAAGCCTATCGTGCCACTACTTTTTTAAAGCGCCTTCTCTTCTGTGGAGCAATGAAGATAGGCACCATCAAGTGGCTCGATAAGTTTCTCGGAACGCCCTTATGTTATTTCTTCGGGCTCCTCAAGATCCCCTGGAAGCTGCATGATCCAAAGCGAATCCTCCTCATCCAGCTCTGGGGCATTGGCGAAAGCATCCTCACCTTGCCATCACTCTGTGCATTGCGCGCGCTGTACCCGAAGGCAAGGATTGACCTTCTCGCGACATCAAGGAATGCGGATGTATACAAAAAAAACAAGGATATTGACTTCCTGAAAAAAGTAGAGCTCAACCCCTGGAGCGCGCTGCGTTTTTCATTGGCAAACGCGAAGCGCTATGATCTGGTGATTGACATGGAAGAATACCTCAACATCTCTTCAATCATAAGCTATGCAGTGGGTAAGCATCGGGTTGGCTATTCGCACGGCGCTCGCTCACTTATCTATCACAGAAAAGTTCTCTATAATGACCAGCAGCACGTTGTCCAGACCTATCTTGACCTGATACGGGCAGTCGGCAGCTCCTTCAATGCTGAGAAATTGCCGCAGCTCAAAACAACATCGCAGGATAGCGCTGCTGCGCAGAATGCCATCAAAAAAACAAAGGCAAAGGGTAAGCTTGTGATCATTGCGCCTGGAGCCGCTGAATCCGCCAGGTGCCGGATGTGGCCGCCGCAGAATTACGCGGAGCTTGCGGATTACCTTATCCAGCAGCATCACGTGACAATCCTTTTCACCGGGACAGATGAGGAAAAGGAACTGGTTAGGCAAGTGATGGAAAAGATGGATGAGAAAAAAAATACATTTAATCTGGCAGGAAAGCTCTCCTTGCAGCAATTATTCGCGCTCATGGGCAAGGCGGATCTCTTCATTGGCAATGACTCAGGCCCCATGCACATCGCGGCAGCCCAAGGGATGAAGACAATTGGGCTCTTTGGCCCGAATCTTCCTATCCGTTTCGGCCCCTATGGAAAAGGGAATGCAGGCATCTACAAGGGAGAAATCTGCGAGTTCAGCCCCTGCATCAATGTGCATTTGGGAGAGGTCCCCGACTGCCTCTATCCAAGGGCATCACAAGACTACCAGAAATGCATGAAGAATATAGGAGTTGGGGATGTGATTGGGGAAGTGGATAGGCTCATTGGTTAATTCTCTATGAAGGCGTTAATTCTTGGGTCAAGTGGGATGGTGGGGTCAGAAGTCTTAGAAATATGCAAAAATAATCCAAAAATCGCTTCAATAACAGTTATCAGCAGGGAAAAGTCAGCAAGGAAATCAAAAAAGATTACTGAGATTATACATTCTGATTTTAAGGATTTTTCGCCAATAAGAAAAAGTATTCAAAAGCATGATTTGTGCTTTTATTGCATCGGTGTCTATCAGAATAAAGTCGATGAAAAGAGATTTATTGAAGTGACCTATGACTATCTTATGGCTTTCTCAAAAGTGGCCCAAAATAAAAAAATGGTTTTTCTCCTCTTTAGCGCCGCAGGAGCAAACCAAAATAGCAAGATTCTTTTTCAAAAATGGAAAGGGATGGCTGAAGTTGGAATTCAAAGATTTCTCTTCAAAAGGGTCCATTTCTTTAGGCCATGGTTCATTTCTCCCACAACCCCCCGAAATAATCCGCCATGGTATGAGAGATATATTAACATCATCTATCCGTTGTTGGATAGGTTTTTCCCAAAATACTGCATAAAATCCAAAACTATTGCCCAGGCGATGGTTACTGTTGCTATCAATGGTTCAGAGAAAAAGATTTTTGAAACATTAGATATGAGAGATATTGCCAAGAGATGATCTAGTGAGGTGAGAATAAATAGATTAATTCTTCACCCAACATGCTCATATTCCCCATAGGTGAAGAAGCCGGCAAGCTGCTTCATCCGCGCAAGCTTAGGGAATAAATTCTTCTCAAGTGAATCTACATCCAAAAACAGCTCAAACACTTCCGGCTTGAAAAGATAAATGCCTGCGTTCACGATATGCGTCGAGGAGTGCTTGGGCTTCTCATGAAAATCAATGATGTAATCCCCATCAAGGATCGCGGTGCCAAACTGCTGGGTCTTCTCGCGCGTCATAAGGCCCATGGTGGAGAGCACATTCAATTGCGCGTGCTTCTTTGCCATCTTCGCAAGATCAAAGCTGTTGTAGGTGTCTCCTGACATCACAATAAAATTACTTTTGAGTTTCTCCTTTGCAGCAAGCAGCGCATGCGCGTTTCCCTTCGCCTCGGTCTCGATGATATCAACGGCTATCTGCTGCCGTGATGCCAGATCGAAAAGCTGCCCACTCAGTTTAGTATGCTGGGTGATGATAACTGCCGTTGTAATGCCGTTTTTCCGGAAGAAATCAAGCTGCATCTCAAGAAGCGGCTTTCCTTTCACTAGCGAGAAGGCATGCTGCTGATGCTCTCCTTTGAGAAGGATGACCGCTGTGGAGAGGGATTCATCCCTAAGGCCCCTCCGAAGGAAGTACTCTATCGCCTGCGACCTGCTCCGAAGAATCGAGCCGTCTATCTTCGCATCAACTGATTCCAATAATACCCCATCCACGCTAATCGCAATTTTTTCTTTCAGTGCCATGGTTCTAAGCCAGGTATGTGCAAATTTTTTGTTTTGGTGGGATGTTTTTAGTTATTTCTTTTGCCATTTTTTATTCTGAATTTTTTTTGGGAGTTATTGTTGGAGTGGGTCTATTGGGTTTTACCGTTATGTTTTGGGTAAAGGGGTAGCGGTAAAGGGTTGGTATGATAAGGTATTAAAAAGTCATACTTTTTATACTTTTTGGTTCTAAAAAAGAGAAAAGTTTATATAGATAAAGTATGAATTAGTCATACTATGCAAACAATTGTTCAGATGATTGGGGAAGCGGGCGGGCTGAATAAGGAAGTCCAAAAACTCTCTCCCCAGATTGAAAAAGCCGCAAAGGCAGTGGAAGCTGCCCTAAAAAATGGCAATAAGGTAATCCTTGCGGGAAACGGCGGCTCTGCGTCCGAGGCAACCCACATAGCAGCAGAATTCACAGGGCGATACAAGAAAGAGAGAAGATCATTACCTTCAATCTCATTGGCAACAGACCTCTCAGCGATTACCGCAATCGCAAATGACTATGGCTATGAATGGGTATTCTCCAGGCAATTGGAAGGGCTGGGAAGCAAGGGAGATGTGTTTATTGCTCTGAGCACATCAGGGAATTCTGAAAACCTTATTGAAGCCCTCCGCACAGCAAAAAAAATGGGCATCAGGACAGTCTCGCTGCTAGGCAAGGATGGCGGCAGGATGGAAGGCATGGCCAATATGGAGATCATCATTCCCTCACAAAACACGCCGCGCATCCAGGAATACCATCTCATGATATTGCATATCATCTGCGAAGTGGTTGAGGGGAGGATGTTCAAATGAAAAATATCCTTGTGACCGGGGGCGCTGGCTTCATCGGTTCTAATCTTGCGCTAGAATTGGAAAAGAAGGGCCATAATGTAACTGTCCTTGATGATTTCAGCTCTGCAAATTTTCAAAACCTCCAGGGATTTAAAGGGGATCTTTTCATCGGAGATGAATTCCGGCTGGATGATATCCCGGGTCCATTTGACACTATCTTCCATGAGGCGGCAATCACAGACACCACTTTCGAGGATGATAAGGAGATGCTGCGCAAGAACATCGACGGCTTTCGCAAGATCATCACATTCGCTCAAAAGAACAACGCTGTCCTTGTCTATGCAAGCTCAGCAGGCACATACGGGAATGGAAAAGCCCCGATGAAAGAGTCCCAGGATTCCAAGCCTCTCAATGCCTATGCCTTCTCCAAGTATGTCATGGACAATTTTGCCAAGAAGCACGAGAAAGACCTCAAAATAATTGGCGTGCGCTATTTCAATGTCTTCGGGCCGAAAGAGAAGCACAAGGGAAAATCCGCGAGCATGGTCTACCAGCTCTATAAACAGATGGCGCAGGGAAGAAACCCGCGCATCTTCAAGTACGGAGAGCAGCTAAGGGATCATATCTATATCAAGGACGCGATTGCCGCAACCATAAGGGCAGCAGAGGCAAAGGAGAACTGTATCTTCAATGTGGGCTCAGGGGAAAGCACAACCTTCAACCTGCTTATTGGGCATCTCAATCGGGCAATGAAAACAAATTTCAAGCCGGAGTATTTTGAGAATCCCTACAAGGAGGTCTACCAAACTCATACTCATGCGGATATCTCAAGGATAAGCAAGTCTTTGGGATGGAAGCCAAAATTCTCAACAAGGGCAGGCATCGCTGACTATGTCGCGTGGCTCAAAGCCAATGGGGAATGATCATGGAGAATAATAAAGGCAATCTTCTGAAAGTCCTTGATAAATTTTGGGGAAAGCGAATCGTTGTCATCGGAGACTGCATGCTTGATAAGTACATCTGGGGAGAGGTCTCAAGGATTTCCCCTGAGGCGCCTGTCCAGGTGATTGACGTCCAGCGCGAGACCTATGCTCCTGGTGGGGCGGCAAATGTCGCGATGAACGCTGCTGCCCTTGGCGCGAAAGTGAGCATGGTTGGAGTCACCGGAAATGATGATGCAAGAAAAGTGCTTCTCCTCTCATTGAAGGAAAAGGGTATTGATGTCCAAGGCATGCGTATCGAGGATGACAAGCCAACAACCCTCAAGATGAGGGTCATGGGAAGAAATCAGCAGCTTCTCCGCGTGGACTATGAGAAGCGTGCGCACGTGCATTCGGATATTGAGGGCCAGTTGGCAGCATTCCTCGTCAAAAAAATCAGCGAAAGCGATGCAATAGTGGTGTCTGATTATGCCAAGGGTGTCATCACGAGAAAGCTGATGGAAACAATCATCGCTGCCGCTAGGAAATATGGAAAGCCGCTCATCATCGACCCAAAGCCCCAGCATAAGGGCCTCTACAAGGGAGCAACCGTCATCACCCCAAATCATCTCGAGGCATGCCAGATGGCTGGCGTTGAGCCAAATAACGGCGATGATATGGAAAAAGTGGGGGCTCGGCTCGCAAAAGAGCTTGGCTCGCATGTGCTCCTCACAAGAGGCGAGAAAGGCATGTCTCTCTTTGAGAAGGGAAAGAGAGTAGTGAGCATTCCCGCTCAGGCAAAGGAAGTCTATGATGTCACAGGAGCAGGAGATACCGTCGTCGCTGCATTTGCCGTGTCATTGGCAGCGGGCTCGACTCTTTTGGATGCGGCAATTCTCGCGAACCACGCCGCAGGAGTCAAGGTGGGAAAAATTGGGACATCAACGGTGACTAGGGAAGAAATAAAAAAAAGTCTAAAAAATGGCTAAGGAAAAAAAGGTGTCCGTTGCGGAAATTGCAGGGATTGTAAAGCGGCTCAGGAGAGAGGGCAAGTCAATAGTCACCACAAATGGCGTTTTTGACATTCTCCATCTGGGCCACATCACCTATCTCCAAAAAGCGAAGTCATTGGGAAACATTCTCATTGTTGGTCTCAATAGCGACACATCTGTGAAAAAGATAAAGGGCCCGAATCGTCCGCTCAATAATGAGAATGCAAGGGCATCCTGCCTTGCCGCACTTGAATGCGTTGATTATGTGGTGGTGTTTGGTGAGGAGAACCCCATCAAATTTCTCTCCCAAATCAGACCATCCATACATGTAAAGGGTGGAGACTACAATGGTCGGGAGAAAAGCATGGTCGAAAGGGAAACCATTGAGAAATACGGAGGTAAAATAACCCTTATCGAG
This sequence comes from uncultured Methanosarcinales archaeon, assembly GCA_964438385.1. Classification (GTDB taxonomy): domain Archaea; phylum Nanobdellota; class Nanobdellia; order Woesearchaeales; family GW2011-AR4; genus GW2011-AR11. The sequence goes on from CAYTKI010000011.1 coordinate 19,058, forward strand.
ATGGTAAAAGGATATTCAACGACTGGGCTGATTGGGAAGATAGTTAAAGAGTATGGAAAATAAATACTCTTAAAGAGTAGTAAAAATAAAAAGGTTTATAAGTAGTGGATTTGTTCCCCCATTATGGCTCGGCAAAGAATTGATTGGGGGTCTTGTAGAGCGGATTTGGAAACTAGGCTCCCGGAATTGGAAAAAACGATTAGAAAACATGTTGGACCAGTAGTAGTTGATTCTGAATTTTCTAACTATAGCGTAAGTGTGGGTGATTTGCCACCAAGAATTGAAATCATTTTTGGTATGGGGGTAAGTGAAGTACATACTCATAAAACTAGGGAGTTTGAGAATAGATATAGTCAAAAGGTAGCTGATGCCATCGGAAAAGCTTCAGAAGAAATCAAATTGAGGCCCAGTAGGGTTTCTCTTGGATATTACCAACTGAAACCTTACTATAATAAATTTAGGATTTAAAAGTGTTAATTCTTATTTAATCCTCTTCCCAAAATCAAGCGGACTATCCTGCACATACTCAATCCCCAATTGCAATGAGATGTACGCCTTCTGCAGCTCCTTTCCGACATACGCGGCGTGCTCCTGGCGTGAGAGTAGTCTTCGCTTCACAAGCGCGTAATAGATGTCTGTTGGGTTCTTCCCGGTAATGATGGTGTCCACGGTGTTTTTTTCCCTGCACAGCCCGATTTCAATGATGTCCTTCCCATGGTCCGCGCGGATGAGAAAATACCCCTTGGGATCCATCACAAAATCCCTGCGGCTAATTTTCCTAGCAGATATCCTGCGTGCGCCATGGGTGATTATGCGCGTCTGCACAAGATCTTTTCTGCTATTCATGTCAATCACGCGAATCGCGTTCACCGGACAGGCCATGCCTGACTTGACAATCCTCTCCGCTTCCTTCCGATCTGCCCTGATGAGGGCGGAATATTCCTCTGTTCCCTTCTTTTGCTTTCCGTTGGCAAGGATTGCCTTCTTTCTTTTCAGGGTAAAGTGCTGCGGGGCAATGATCGCGCACATGCCAAGGCCGCGGCACTGATCTTTGTAATAGATGATCTTAAGCTTCTTTTTCATGGATGGAAAATCTTCTGGACATTTATAAAGCATTCCACAACGGAAGATACTTCCAAAAAACGCCATAGTGGCGAATGATTTTTAAAGTGTCTTTTTCTTGCGCTAAGGATGGAAACGCTCTCCATAATCATCCCCGCCTACAACGAGGAGTCAACCATTGCCGAAGTCATCAAAAGGGTTCTTGGGGTAAAGCTTTCGGTGAAGAAGGAGATTATTCTCGTCAATGACGGCTCCGAAGACAACACAGGCAAAATCATCAACAAAATAGGAAAAGAAAACAAGGCCGTTGTCATCCTCCACCACGACAAGAACAGGGGCAAAGGGGCCGCCATCAGGACAGGAATTGAGCATGCATCGGGGGATATCATGATTATCCAGGACGCGGATATGGAATATGATCCCGCGGAGTATCCTAAGATCCTCTCCCCCCTCCTCAAGAAAAAAGCAAAAGTGGTCTATGGCTCACGCATAGAGGCCATCCAAAAAAATATTGGGAGCATGTACCTTTCGCATTACCTCGGAAACCTCTTCCTCTCGCTCATGACAAGCGTCCTTTACGGCCAGAAAGTGAGCGACATGGAAACTGGCTACAAGGCGTTCCGTAGGGTTGTGGTGAAGGATATGCCCTTGAATTCAAGAAGGTTTGATATTGAGCCGGAGATAACAGCGAAAATCCTCAAGAGAGGATATAAGATAATGGAAGTCCAAATCGGCTTTCAGGCGCGCACATTCAATGAGGGGAAAAAAATCACTTGGAGAGATGGCATCATCGCCCTCTGGGTGCTTCTCAAATACCGATTTGTCAACTGAAGGCTAAAAAAATGGAAAAGAAAAAAAAATACGACATTACCATGTTCTTCCCTGCCTACAACGAAGAAAAGAACATCCCAATACTCCTCAAGGCAGCGACAAAAGTTCTCAAAAGATATGCGCGCAAGTACGAAATTCTGGTCGTGGTGTATGCGGGCTCAACAGATCGCACCCTCCCAATTGTGAGGCAATGGGCAAAAAAAGACAGCCGAATAAGGCTTGTACTCCAGCCAAAAGAGAAAAAAGGCATCGGCTATGCAAAATATCTTGCGTTCACCACGGCAAAATATCCTATCATCTTCTATGCGGATTCGGACAATCAGTTCAACCTTGAGGAATTTGGGCGCTTTGTGCCTTACATAGATGACTATGACATCATCGCCGGCTACCGCCAAAAGAGGCAGGATCCATTGCCGCGCATCATGGTGTCAAAGTTGTACAATGGGCTTGTGCGCATTCTCTTTGGTGCAAAAGAGCGCGATTTGGACTGCGCTTTTCGGCTGGTGAAAAAGAAAGTCATAGATAGCATATCGCTTAACTGCAGAACCGGCCTTGCAACAACTGAAATCCTCATAAAAGCAAGAAAGAAAGGGTTCAAAATTAAGGAAATCGGCGTCACCCATTACCCGCGGCTGCACGGCACTCCGGTCTTCACAGGAGGCGGCCTCGATCTTCCCAAGCCGAAAGTCGTTAAGGATATAGTAATGGAGATGTGGGGGCTGTGGAAAGAATTGCATCTAGGCAAATAATAGGAATGAATTAATTTTAATATATTGCACAATCTTTATAATGGCTCATTGCAAAACATAAGTCCATGAAAATCCGCGCAACCGCTCTCGAGGGAGTGTTCCTTCTCCTGCTCTGGAGTGCTGCATTCTGGCTCTGGACGCTTCCATTTTCAAATAGCCCAATGCCGCTAGGAGATGTGGATGCAAGCTCGCATTTTGGCGTGGGGGATTATGTCTCGAGCCATGATAGATCCATCCTGAAGATTCCCTATTACCTAACGTTCCGCTATGTCGGGCAGAACAGCGCATTTCCCGAATACCTCTGGTATCCGCCGCAGTATTGGATAAATACGGCTATTGCCCAGGTCATTGGTGGCGATCGCATCCTCCCATTCTTTCTCTTCATCGCAGTGTTTAGCTCCCTCATCATTCTGACATCATATTTTCTGGTGAGAAAGCTCTATGGGCCCTGGCACGCGGCGCTCGCAAGTGTACTGCTTGTGTTTTCCACAAGGGACATCATGGTATATTTGTGGGGCCAATGGCCGCAGGCACTTTCATTCGCCCTCACCCCAGTAGTGCTCTACACAATCTTTCGGTATCAGGAATCGTATGCAAGTGATGACCCGCAGGAGAAAAAGAAGCGGCTCCTCTATGCCATTCTCCTAGGAGTGCTCCTCTCCGCGCAGTTCTTCTTCCATCCGCAAGGGATGATAGCATCAATCGGCGCATCCCTCATCTTTCTCGCGCTTTTGGCGGTTAAGCACAGGAGGATTCCTTTTTCCTTCCGTGATGTGGGAATCACAATCGCCCTCTTAGCGACAATTGCAGTAGCTTTTGCCCCATTCAACGTTGGCGAATTTCTCATTGAAGTCAATCCATTGGGAACAGGTGAGCCAGGCCCTGCGGAAAAAAAGCCGCTCGAGCTTGGAAAACTCTTCAAATGGTATCAGGGAATTAAGAATGATCCCGGATTACCTGATTTTTACTTCACCTACAACCAAAGTCACGGCTCCCTTGATGGCGGCCTCAAATCATGGTGGACATTGCCATTCCTATTGGTTGGAATTATTGTGCTGCTTTTGCGCAGGGGCATTTCTGACCTTCTCATGCTCAGTTGGTTTGTGTCATATTATATCCTCACTAGGTTGAGCGTCTTTGGATTGCCGGGAAGGGACATGAGGATGTTTGGTTATGAGGCGCACGTGTTCTATCCCATTATTGTGATTGGCGTCCTGGTGCTTGCGTCATTTGCGGGGCAAAAATGGCGCCTTTGGGCAAAGATTGCGTTGGCGGTATCGTTTATTATCCTTGCAGTCTCTGTCAATGGCGTTTCCGCATACTCGGTGTTCAAGGGCCAGCAATACTCCATCGGACGGATTAATCCCTTCCAATACGAGGCAGCAGAGTGGCTGCGGGCAAATGTGCCTGAAGATGCCCATATTTATGATATAGGGACAGTGGGATTCCAGAACTACGCTGCAAAGATAAAGTGGCTCAATGTGCTCTCGCAGCGCCATTTCATCATCGATGACTCAGAGAAAAACCTCACAACCTTTGTTATGGTGGATTACAGCGACGGGATGCTGCTCAATAACAAAGAGTATGTCAATGGGGTGAGGCAGTTGGCAGCCGGGTTTGGGAACTTTACTCCACTCTACAGCAAAAACAGCATAGAGGTGTTCGCTCTTGGTTAGCTTATCAGCTGAGGAAAAGGCAGTGGGCGTTGCCGCATTCATCACGCTTGGTATGACAGCAGCCCTCTTCGGGTTAATCGGAGCAAGGACAATTCTCGCACTTGTTCTTATGGCACTTCCATTCTACCTCTTACTCCGCAGCTTCTCTCTCTCTCATGCAGAGCGGCTCTGCTACGGCTTTGCAATCGGCATCACAATCATACCTTCGCTCTCCTACTGGCTCGGCTTTCTGATGCCGTTCTCGGTTGCCCTGGGGGTTTCGATTGGCGGGTGCCTGGCGATCTCGCTTGGAGTGTGTTTTTTTGTGGAGCATCTGGGAAAAGGGTGAGTTCTGTTGCTGGTGCTTGATGCAAGGTTCAAAATTTCAGTGGTTCGAGAGGGCTGTGAATGATTTTCAGTTTTTCGTCGCCATTGGCGGAAACATCGCCGTATTGGGTTTTTGAAACAAGATTCGAGTAGTTGTCGTAGAAGGAATATATGTATTTCTTAGAAGTCACTGATTGTGGAATTTGAGGAACGCTGAGGCGTTCATAATCTTGATCCCTTCAAACTGCCCAAGCTTCAAAAGATGGGAATCGCCAGAGAGGATAATATCTGCTTTGCCTTCAACGGCACATTCCAAGACCTTATTGTCCATCGGATCGTCTTTTATGGCGTGGATTGTCCTTTTGGGTTCGACGATCTCGCTCACGCCATAGAGAAGACCAAGAAATTCCAATTTTTCCTCATCGGTAAGAAAGCTAAATTTTGGCCTTCTGAGCACATCGCCTAATTCAGAGAGGAGCGCGGAACTCCCAAGGAGAATATTGTCTACTTCCAAACATTTCTCAAAGGCAATTCTTGCCGTCCCATCTTTCCATCCCAGTGCCGAGATGAGGACATTTGTATCAATCACTACTTTAGCCATGCATTCTTGCCTTAGTAATCTCCTTTTGGATGCCAGTCTGCTTCATTTTGGCACTCGCGAACTTGCCAGAAATCCTATCCATGAGTCCAAGCATGTCCTTTTTTGCATCTTCCTTGCTGATCTTCCTAAGGAGGATGCTCTTGTTGTCATAGACCAGCATAAGTTTATCAGATAGCTCAATGCCCATCTCTTCTCTCACTCCCCTTGGAATGACTAATTGCCCTTTGCTTGATATTGTTACGATGTCAATCATAGTGCCTCACCTTATGCGAAGTAAGGCAGGACTTACTTATAAATCTTCCTATTAAAAAAGGGCCTGCACATCCGGGATAGTACAGCAATGGGAGTAGCCATTATCCAAAACCTCCTGCGCGAATGCGAGGGGAAGGGAGATGATCAAATAGCTTAAGGCGATTGCGATGAGCCCGAGGTATTTTTTGGGCGTCATGAGACGGCAACCCCCGTCGTGTTGTCTCCCGCGGGGTGGAATTCATTTCTATCAAAAATTAAAAGCGTCAGTTAACTCAAAGATAAATCTGAAAAAACTAATTGAATCCAAATACAAAAACATTTTAAAAATTGGTGTAATTGTTAATAGATAAAATAATGTAGAGCTAACAATCAAATAAAAATTTTCTATTAAAGTTCTTTTTATAGAAATTTTTTCTATAATTAGCATGTTGACAAATCCAAATATTATAAAAGGGATAAATCGAATAATTATCCAAAGTAAGGAAATTTCTGCCATCGACACTTCAAGAAAAATAGGAATTTTAGAATCATAATTCAAACTCCAAACAAGAGTATTGCTGGAAGGTTCATTACCAAAAATGGCTTTAGAGGTTAGAGGTAAAATAAATGGAATGATTATAGAAATTAAACAAGAAAATATTATAGCCTTCTTAATTTTAACATGGTTCAGGTTTGACAATATTTTTTTAATAAAACGATTCATGTTTAACCTCCTTTCGACTTGGTTATAGTAGGTTTTTTGTAAGCTTTCGTTGCGGAACAAGAGCTTACATAACATTTAAAATTACCGTAAGCACCACCGTTTCCTAAAGTCACTTTCCCACTTGAAGAAATTATTGGTTTACCTCCTTGAGAGGAATATCTAAAATTATGATATAAGGTGTTAGAACCCGATACTATTTGGTCTTGGACTACATTATTCGAGTCAATAAAGGTGTGAGGTGACCATATTTTTATGTTTTCTCCTCCGATTAGGCGTGTTCCTCCGATAAATGATAATGTTTCATAATAATTCATATTTACTCCTGCTCTTAACGGGGGATTTTTAAATAATTCCACATGTGGTTGATCTCTTGAAAAAGGGTCAATTGTGTATACTTTGTCTACATTGATTCCTTCATCTTGGAGCATCTTTTGAACTTCTAATGCTTTTCCTCCTCCCCTGCTATGACCAATAATAACAACAGGTTGATTAGGATTCTCAGATAAACTTTTTTTAATAAAGTCGTATCCTTCACTTGCTGAAACGCCGGGACCATATATCTCCTTTGTAGGGTCATCTAATCTTCCATATATTCCAGAAACACCACTGTTTGGATTGGCTTGTCTCCTCTCTCCTTCCGCTCCTTCAAAAATAATAGCTACATTTCCATTCCAATCGAAATATTTGAATGGGTTATTCAAACCATATGAATAACAATTCATTTGTTGAGGATTGTATATTTCCGGTTTAATTTTGTCACATTGTCCAAATTTCCCATACTCAGGCAAATAATACCTCGCCCCGTAGTAGTACATCCCCGTCGTGTCCTTGAACTGCCCCGTGTAGAGCTTGTTCTCTTCCTGCGCATTTGTGGACAAGCTTTCACCGAACGGTGAATAAAACTCATTCTCAACAACATTGCCATTTTCATCAGTGATCGAGGAAGTCGAGCCCAAATGGTCAGAATGATAGAACCATTTGCTCCCGTCGGGGTTTAATCTGGCAACCAACGCATCACCCTGGTAGATGTAGTGGAAGTTGAATGACCCTGAGCTGTTCTTGATCTGCATCCATTCTTTGTAAGGCGTGTAAATAGTCTCATTTGTGCCTCCAGTATAGGAATATCTGTTTATTTTAATTCTGTCGCCGTTTGAATCGTAAAAATATTCTTCTAAAATTTGCGCAGAAATATTATTGCCATCACGAACTCTTATTAACTGTCCTAAACCGTTGTATTCACGATAATAATTGTCGCCAGTAACTAAGTTACCTCCACCGCCTACTTGTGAAATAAGATTTCCAGCAAAATCATACTCATATTTCCAAGTGCCCAAATCAGGATCTTTCAATCTTATTTTCCTTCCCAAGCTATCATAGGTGAAGTTGAAAGTATTCCCGTAATTGTCCTGGATGCCCACCAATTCGTCGGCGGAATTGTAGCCATAAGTTGTATTATAAGTTTGGTTATCTCCAATATAATAATCAGTATTATACTCCCTTACTTCGATGATTCTGCCGTAAGAATCCAAAATGTAGGTATGCCGATTTCCATTGGCGTCGTAGTCATTAATAATGGATTGATTGTAGGTCGTGTTGATGAACGTGCCGTCGGGGTTGATGACTGATGTTACCCTGCCGATGGCATCATAGAAATATCTTGTTTTGTTTGACGCATTGGTTTGGATTGTCAGGTTCAGTGAAAAATCAGAGAAGAACGGGTTTTGCTCCTCTTTCACCCTCCCAAGGCCGTCATAAAAGATGCTCTTGACGACCTGCTGCCCCTCCTCAGCGGGGGATTTGACTTGTATTAAATTGCCAAGGCCGTCATAGACGTAATAGATGTTAAGGGTGTTGTTTGAGGTGGTTTTCTGGCTGACTTTGATGGTTTCTGGCGCGTTGCCATCGAAGAAGTACTCGTATTTCTTGGTCGGGTAATCAGCGGTGTCGTATGGGTCAATGTCTTTGGTGATGCGGCCAAACATGTCGTACTCATAGTCGAAACTAACGCCATGCTTGGTGTAGCGGATGATGTTGCCAGTGCCAACATCATACTCGTAATCTATGGCATGGCCTAATGGATTAGTAATCCTGTCGGGGTAGGCATGGGTAACATCACGGATGCCATAATCCCTTGTCGTTGTTCGCCCAAGCGCATCCGTCTGGGTGTAGAGGTTGCCGAAATCATCGTACTTGAAATATGTTGTGGGATTGCCCCCTCCGGAATCAAGCCAATTCTCAACTTTCGTGAGGTCGCCCTTAGTTGGTGCGCTGCCGTATTCCCTGTTATCGTAGAAGTATTTCACCTCTCTTATCTTGTTATAATTTGAATCAAAGAGTATGGACCAGCTTACTTTGTCCAGTATCCACGCCGTTGTGTTGTAGGAATAGGAATAATTTTCATATTTTTCATCTCCAATGATGGAAACATCGCCGTATTGGGTTTTGGAGATAAGAATGGGGCAGTTATCGTAAGAAGGTCAAAAATCCGCTTTGAGGGGAAAAAATGGATTAGAAGTCCGTTGTTTACGCAATGGTGCACATGACTTCGGAATTCCCGATATGGGAGTCTGAAACTTCCCGCACAATGTCTTGGCCATGCTTTATGAGCGGTTTGTTCCTTAAAACTGAAGTGAACCTCAATTGGAGAGTGATGATCTTATTTTCCACTTTTGAATTGAATTCAAAGCTTTTAAGGCTGTTTAAGGCAAGCTTGGATAGCCCAAAGAGCTTAGAGGCATCAAATATTCTCATTCCCGTGACAAAGCCTTTGGTGTCCACATCCACAATGAGGTTATCAAAATCCAGTGATATGGCATAGTCCCGATCTCTAATCTTGAAAAGTAGAATATCGTTGGAATAATCGTACGTATGTTCTCCCTTTCCCCGTGCGTCAAGATGCTTATTTTCCATGTTCAAGTCTCTTAAGATTAGGCATGGTTTCAGTATTTATAAAGGTTATTATCTCCAGTTTTCCGTTTTTCTCCTCAATGATGATGCGGAGAAACCCCCAGCTTCGCTTGAAGAAAAGGGTATATCTCCCATTGTTTTGCAATCCGATGCCTCTGGGGGCTTCAGTGAGCAAAGTTTTGACAAGTTCTCTTTCCTCCATGAGTTTTCTTTGGGCGTTGCTTAGATGATCAAGAGCGTGAGGGTTTACCTTGACGTGAGCCTTGTGCCTTAAGAGTATCTCTTTAAACTCCTCTGCGCTGATTTCCTTGATGATTTTAGTTGTGCTCATTTGGGGACTTTTCCGTTGAAGCGTATAAAAATATTCCTATGAAAAAGGTCCTGCACATTCGGGATAGTACAGCAATGGGAGCAGCCATTATCCAAAACCTCCTGCGCGAAGGCGAGGGGCAGGGAGATTATCAGGTAGCAGGGGGTGGTTGCGATGAGTCCTGGATATTTTTTGAAATTCATGAGATGGCAACCCCGGTAGCATTATCCCCTAACGTGGAGGAATTCACCATGAATTTGAGGGGATAAACCCCGCCTGAGGAGAAATTCGAGGCGATGACGATGATCGCCAGCTGGGAGGTGGCAAGCTCAATGTTCCCATTTGACCTGATGAGCTGCTCTGAGTTATTGAGCTGCCATGAGATGTTCATTGGATTTGCGTTGTTGACAACAAATGCACTCACTATTGCCATGCTTGAGTTTTGGTGCAGGGTCTGGAAGGAATTGATGCCGATGTGCTTTATCCTGAAGAGGTCTTTTTCAAAATCTTCAAGCACGCTTGAGTTGAAGGTGTTGATGGAGATGTCCTTTTGGCCCTGGCCGTAGTCCTCCTCTATGACGACGATTAAGGACTCGTTTTGGGACAAGTTGAGCGTATTGTTTAAAGAAGGGTTGGTGAAATTCCAGTAGGTGGATAAATTCGTCCAGTCGTTTTTAATCAAGAAAGAGAATATCCTTGTCGTGCCGTTCTTGACGTAATTGAGATACTGCTGTATCCCAAGCGAATACAACCTCACGTTCTCCTCATACGTATCGTTGAAGTGTTCAGAGGAGATCGTTATTTTGATGTCTTTTGTGCCTGCCTTGGTGAAATTCAGCTCTTGGGAGACGTAAGCCGTTTGGAGCTGGTTGAGGGCGATGGGCGATGCGCTCTTGTATATCCTGAAAATATATCCAACCACTCCCCAATCCGCTCTCAAAAAGAAAGCAACTATAAGTTCATTTGTGAGCACTAAGGTGTGGATAATGGGAGAAAAAACGGGAAAGAGATGAAGTCGGGTTAAGATATTCCCTTCACAAATAATCAACCCCCCTCTCCCTATCCCTCCACAGGTTAAGCGTGTCATGCGCCCACTTGAAGGGATTGTCATCTTTCTGCATTAAATCAAGCGCGATATCAGCAAATTTCTTTCCCGCGCCTGCGCCATAGAGCTTTTTTCCCGATTCCATTTTCTTGCGCAGCGAATCATCCGAGATGACATGATCAACCATCTTGACAATCATCTCCGCAGTGGCAGGTGGAATAAGGATGTTGCTGTTTGCATCGAGTACCGTCTCGGGCCGATCCGTTGTCAGCCGGCACGTGAGGCATGCTTTTCCCAATAGGTTAAGCTCCTCCTGCACGCCACCGGAATCAGTAAGCGCGGCAATGCAATGGTCTGATTCATAGAACTCAATCACATGGCCATATTCCGGCCAAATCGCCGTGTGAAGGAAATTTTTCTTTGACTTGAGCGCATCAATCTCCTTTCGCAGCCCGTAGAAATCAAGCGCGTTCCGTGTTGCGCTCATCTCGATGAAGTTGATGTTGTGCCCCTTGTCGACAAGTGTTTTCATGGCTCCGATGATGGCCTTGAAGCGTCTTGGAGTGAGATTTTCCCTGCGGTGGATGTCCATTCTAATCCATTGGCCTTTCTCAAGTTGCGGATAGAGGGAAAAAACGCTTGTCTTTGGTTTGGTCTTGCGCTTTAGCTCAAGCGCATCCACAACAACCCCTCCGATTGTCCACATATTATCTTCCTGGTATCCCTCGCGCAAAAGGTGCTGCTTATTGAGATCCACCGGGCAGAAATGATACTGCGAACCAGCAGCCGAGGTATAGGTATCCCACTGCTCGGGAAAGGGCTCATTGCGCATGAGCATCCATTTCCCATAGAACTGCTGGTCGATGAAGGTGTGGCAATCCACTTTGTCATAGCGCTTCATCACCTCAGGAGTCATGCTGCGAAGGCCGGCTTCATTTTGGATAGCTTTCTCATTTCTTGAGAACATCCAGGCGGCAGGCACAATTGCAGTCATTATAGTGTCTCCAAGGACCACGGGAACAACAGTGACATCCGGCCAATTCTTTCTAAGATAACGCGCAAACCAGCTCACCTTGATCATGAGCTCTGCTGATTTTTGCGCAAGGTCGCCGCGTATGGAGAGATTCGATGCCACATGATCTTTGAGATCAAACTCCACAAGGCCATGGCTCAGCACATCATCATAGTGCTGGTTTGAGTTGATGATAAAATACGGGATGCCCGCTTTCTGCGCAGCAACAATCGATCCGTAGAATTTATAGAAGCAGGGCTTGGTGCCAATCACAAACGCAAGCACCCATTTTTTTTCATTCTTCGCGCGCTCCATCACGCCCGAGATGAGCTGCTTATTGAGTGTAGGGGGCAAGATGTTTGGCAGGAAGTTGTCAAACTCCAATGCCTGCTCCGCTCCGAACATCGACTCATAAGCATCATTCATTGCCATGTGTTGCACCCGCTCGCGCACTAAAAGTTTGATGCGCTGCAATGCGCTGGGCAGCATCGAGTGTATTTAAAATAGTAGGGTATCCAAAGTAACCAACGGAAGCACAATCTGGCGGCAACAAGAGGTTGTGTGTGTATTCCTCCTCGGTATTTCCGCTCTGGATTGCAGGAATAAAAGTTTATAAAGCGCCATGTGTTGCAGTAATGGATGCATATCGAGGAGTCCGCGGCAGCAAAGAAATTCGGGCTGGCAGTCGGTTTCCTGCTCAGCTATGTTCTTTTCACAACTATGCTCTTTCTCCTATTCATTCTGTTAAAGGATACTCCCTGGCCGTATCCAAAAATTATGGTATTGACCGGAAGTATTGTCCTTCTCGGAATGATTATCAGGAGGTTGCTGAAATGAACTGCTCACCCGCAAAGTCAGGAGTTTTCCTTATGGGCTGCAAGGAAGGCATGCATCTCTTTGGCCAAAACCTCGCGCTCATTGTGAATACCATCCTCCTATCCGCGGTGTACCTTATCGGTGTCGGCCCAACTTCCCTCATCGCACGGCTCGTGGGTAAGCGCTTCCTCGAGACGAAACTCAGAAAAGGAAAAAATGATTCCTATTGGCAGGACCTCAGCCTCAAAAAAAGGCCGATGGAAGAGTATTATAGGCAGTTCTAGGCAAACCATGGCGCAGGCAAAAGGAAAAAAGCCAGTGTATATCCTCGGCATAAGCTGCTACTATCATGACTCCTCTGCCGCGCTCCTCAGGGATGGCATCGTGGTTGCGGCGGCTGAAGAGGAGCGATTCACGCGCAAGAAGCATGACTCCTCATTTCCGATAAACGCCGTCAGGTATTGCTTCGAAAGCCAGGGCATTAACATCAATGATGTTGCGCATGTTGGTTTTTATGAGAAGCCGTTTCTCAAGCTTGAGCGGGTATTGTCCCAGCATCTTCAGATGTTTCCACTCAGCCTAAAGACATTTCTCAGCTCTATTCCTTCCTGGGTGAATGAGAAGCTGCGCGTGCCGAAGATGGTAAGGAAAAAGCTTGGCTACAAAGGGGGGATCCTCTTTATCGAGCATCATCTCGCTCATGCCGCATCCACGTTCCTGGTAAGTCCTTTTGAAGAAGCGGCGATTGTTACGGTTGATGGCGTGGGGGAGTGGACAACCACAACCTATGGCATCGGTAAGGGAAATGATATCGCGCTTCAGAAGGAAATTATCTTCCCGCATTCAATCGGTTTGATTTACTCAACCATCACCGCCTATCTGGGATTCAGCGTCAACAACTCAGAATACAAGGTGATGGGTCTTGCGCCCTATGGCAACATGGACCCTAAGACAAATGAATTCTATAAGCTGCTGCGGCAGATTGTTGACATCAAGGACGATGGCTCTTACAGGTTGGACATGAGCTACTTCAAGTATCATTATGGGGATCGCATGCCCTCTGAGAAATTGTGCAATCTTCTTGGTGGCCCTGTTTCAAAAAAAGGTGTGGAGATGTCGCAGCGCCACAAGGACATCGCGGCAGCCGTTCAGCTCCTCGCAGAGGAAATCCTAACAAAAATTCTCATCCACGTGCGCAAAGAGACAAAGCAGGAGAATATCGTGCTTGCGGGGGGCGTTGCATTGAACAGCGTCTATAATGGAAAGATTCTGGAAAGAGCCAAATTCAAGCGCATCTGGATCCAGCCAAACGCCTCCGACGGCGGCACAAGCATTGGCGTTGCGTCCTATATCTATAATACCCTGCTCGGATACAAGAGAGGGTATGTCATGAAAAGTGCATATCTTGGCCCCTCATTTAGTTCTGCACAGATAAAGGAATTCCTTGACAAAAGGGGAATAAAATACTCAGAGTTCAAAATGGAGAAGGAGATGATTGAAAAAACCGCCCAGCTCCTAAGTGGCAACAAAGTGGTCGGTTGGATGCAGCTTGGTATGGAATGGGGGCCAAGGGCGCTTGGCGCAAGGAGCATTCTTGCTAATCCCTGCAACCCAAATGCCAAGGAGCTGCTCAATACAAAGGTGAAGCACCGCGAGCCCTTTAGGCCGTTTGCTCCTGTGGTGTGCGAGGATGACGCACTGAAATATTTTGATTGCGATAAGCCAATTCCCCTCCCAACTGATTTCATGCTCATGGTCTATCCGGTAAGGAAGCAGTGGCACAATACAATTCCATCCGTCACCCACGTTGATGGCTCTGGGCGGCTCCAGACAATTCGCAGGGAGCAGAACCCAAGATATTATGATCTCATCAAGGCATTTGGAAAGCTCTCAGGGGTGCCAATACTCATCAACACCTCATTCAACATCCGCGGAGAGCCCATTGTCTGCACTCCTTATGATGCGTACAAGTGCATGATGGGAACCGGCATTGACTGCCTGGTGATGGATAAGTTCCTCATCGCGCGCGAGGACAACCCAAAGGACATGTGGGATTCTGAGAAGTATGCGGAGGATTGAGGATTCCAGCAATTAAAAAAGAATAAAATAGAAAAGATTAAAAATAACCTCTCTTCCTATCCCCGCATGGCAGGCAACAAGTCACTCCTCGGAGAAGTGTGGGACTTTCTTAAGGTCCGCAAGGCCTGGTGGCTCACCCCAATCATCATCATGCTTATTTTAGTGGGTGTTCTTATCGTTGTTGGCCAAAGCAGCGCATTGTCTCCCTTCATTTACGCGCTTTTCTAGGGAGTACTTTTTGTTCTTCAAGCGAGCGCAAGATGCACTCAGCCGCAAGCGCGTGCGCCAGTTCATTGGGATGTGAGTCCTTGGGATGGATGATGAGGTCTTGTTCTTGGCGGCCATTGTAGCAGGAAAAAAGGTCAATAGGCACAAGGCCGTTTGCAAGCGAGGCATTCACGACATAAGCATGGGCATCTTTGAAAGGGTAGTTTGAAAACTTATAGAAGAAGGGAAATATCGCAACGGCAACTGTGATATTTTTTTCGAGGGAGATGCGCCCAAGCTCCTCAAAATAAGGGTTATTAAGCTGCCTGATTTCAGGTGAGGCAAACGCCCGCTGTACGGATTCATAATAGGGAGTGCCAAAGAAGGCGTGCAGCTTATCCCACCTCTCCTTGAGGAAAAAATAAGTGTAGGAAAACCTCACAAGGATCTGGTTCGCCCAAAAGAAAAGTGATGGCTTGCGATAACCTGAGGTGATTGTGAGATCATTGAGAACATATCCCACAAGGATGATATCCGGCTTGTAGTCAAGAGCGCTCTGCTTGATGAGGGAAACTTCAAATGCGCTGTCCACGCCGATTTTTGCGAAATTGAGGGTCTCGTAGTTATTTCTTCCAGAATTACTGTTGAGCAATTGCTCTAGCAATTTGAGGTAAGTATCATTCACGTTCTTTATCCCATAGCCAAAGGTGAATGAATCCCCGACAGCGGCAATCCTGATAGTATTCTCCGGCTTAAGAAGAGAATGCTCGCTGTCCCGAAACCCCAAGCTGTTGAAGGAGACATAGTTCCGATTGAACGTGTCCGCGTTTGGCCCGATGATATCCTTGAAATCCTGCGGCAAGAAGATGCGAAGCGATGTCTCTGCCAAGAGGAGGATGATAAAAACCGAGCCAAGGAAAAGCAGGATCTTTTGGAGGATGCCCCGGTAGCTTTTGAAAAAAATGAGGAGCCGCAAGCGAATGGCAAAGAGGAGGCAAAGCAAAGCGATGAGCCCTGCTGCCGCAAGCGTAAGCCCCATTTTAAATGAGTGGATGGCTTCAACGCCTTGGGGAGAAATACTTGATGAGCCAGCCAGTTTGGAAAAAATCCTCTCTGGAAGAAAAACTCCAAAAAGGCAGAGCAGTGCGAAAAGTGCGAACAAAATGACAAAGAATGAGAAGAAGAATCTTGGAAATCTGTCCTGGGAAGGCGGCTTATCCATCGGAGAAGCAGGGAGAAGATGGATATATAAAGTTTGACCTAAGGAGTTGACTATTCAAAACTCGGATAAAGGATATAAAGGGCTGCACCTCCGCACTGCCATGGAGATCCTCATTATTAAGCTGGGAGCGATGGGGGATGTATTGCGGATGAGCAGCATCCTTCGGCCCCTCAAGGAAAAGCATCAGGCAAAGATCACCTGGGTGACCAAGAAAAGCTCAGAGGACCTTCTTAAGGGAAATCCCTTCATTGATTGTATTGTCCTTATTGGAGATGCCCAAAAAGGCGCTCTGAAGGATAAGGAATTCGATCTTGTCCTCAGTTTCGATGATGAAGAGGAGGCATGCGGCCTTGCATCGGATGTAAAATCAAAGAGAATCATTGGCGCCTATCTCAAGGATGGGATGCGCCTCTATACTCCTGATTCTGCCACTTGGTTTGACATGGGACTCATCTCAGCATTTGGGAAGAAAGAGGCGGATAGGCGCAAGGCAAAGAACGCAAAGACCTATCAGCAGATTCATTTCGATATTCTTGGCCTAAGCAATCCAAAGAAGTATCCTCCTCTCCTCCACCTCACTGAAAAAGATATCGGTTTTGGCGAAATATTTGCGAGGATGCACGGCATAGGGAAAAATGACAAGGTGGTTGGCATCAACACCGGCGCTGGCGGCAGGTGGCAGGATAAGAAGCTCTCCGTAAGCCAGAGCGCATCGCTCATTGATTCCATAGCAGCCAGCTCAAAGGCAAAAATCATCCTATTTGGCGGTCCGGAGGAAGAGGAAAGAAACAAGACAATCCTTGAGAAGTCAAATGCAAAGATCATTGATGCCGGATGCAACAACTCAATCAGGGATTTTGCAGCTCTTGTGAATCTTTGCGACGTTTTGGTCTCATCTGACAGCCTCGCGATGCACATCGGGATTGCGCTGGGAAAAAAGGTAGTGTGCTTTTTTTACCCCACGAGCGCAAGCGAGATTGAGGTGTATGGCAGGGGGTTAAAGATTATCGCTGAGGGGAATTCCTACTGCTCCTATGAGCCACTATGCACGCATCCCCCGAAATGGGACATCAAAAAGATCGCTGATGCCGCTATTTCTTTGCTGTAAGGCGAGTTGCCTGGGATGTGAAAAGAAAATAGATTTATAAGCCAAAAGGAAGTAGTGGGCACCATGAAAACTTTTGTCATGATCCCAACCTACAACGAGGCCGAGAATATCGCCGCATTGATAGGGGAAATCGGGGCATTAAAAATAAAGGATCTGCACATCGTTGTCGTTGATGACAATTCCCCTGATGGCACAGCAGCAATCGTGAAGGGTATCTCAAAAAGGCAGAAGAAGGTTCACCTTCTGCTAAGAACCAAAGACAGGGGGCGCGGAAGCGCGGGAAAAGAGGGCTTTCTCTATTGCCTAAAAAGCAAGGCAGACATCATCATAGAGATGGATGGCGACTATTCCCACCATCCAAAATACATCCCGCAGATGCTCAGCGAGATAAAAAATTATGACATCGTCCTTGGCAGCCGGCTCATCGAAGGCGGCCATGACATCGGAAGGGGGTTCATGAGGCGACTAATCACCAAGGGAGCAAACTTCTACATCACCTCAATGCTCGGAATAAAAGTCAAGGACTGCAATTCCGGCTACCGCTGCTTCACAAGGGAAATCATGGAAAAGATAAGGCCGCAAACACTGAATTCCAAAGGGCCTTCAATTGTGCAGGAAGTCCTCTTCCGCGCGACCCTAAGGAATGCAAGGATAAAGGAAATCCCAATTGACTTTGTCAACCGCAAAAAAGGGAAATCAAAGCTCGGCCTAAGGGAACTTGCCATGGGATATTTTATTGTGCTCAAGCTAAAGATGCATCATCTCGCCGGTGAACTTCGATGAAAATTGCAATTTTGACGCCGACCTTGCACCCGTTTAGCGGTATTGATCGGGTTGCGCAAATGCAGGGAGAAAGGTTTGCAAGAGAAGGCCATCAGGTCACCATCATCGCTCTAGAGACCTCATTGAAGCCGAAAGGATGCGAAGTGGTGGCGCTTGGGATGCCCAAGAATGTTTTTTGGCAGCGGCTCTACCGTCTCTTTTTTTTCATGGATAGGAAAGCGCTGAATTCATACAGGATGCTCAAGGAGCATGATAAGGTCATCGCCCACTTCTATCCCATGACCTGGCTCGCCTATGAGGCAAAAAAATACTATAGGACAAGATACATTTACTGGGATCACGGCATCAACACAACTGGGCTTCTTGACAGCATCCCGCAAAAGATCTACATGTTTCTCTTCCGCCTTCTAAACAACTACACCATACGCACAGCGGATGAGGTGTATTCAGTCTCCAAATACCTGAGCGGGCAGTTGTGGAAAGAATCTGGAATAAAAAGCAAAGTGATCTACAACACTATTGATTCATCGCGTTTCAAAAAGAATGCAAAGGCAAAGGGAGTAAGGGAAAAATACCATCTTGAGGATAAAAAGATAGTTCTCTACGTTGGAAGGATAGCCCCCCATAAGGGAGTGCATTATCTTCTTGAGGCAATGCAAAAAGTGCAGCAGGTGGTGCCAAAAACTGCGCTTGTGATTGTTGGCAAAGAAACATTTCCCGGTTATGCGCAAAAGCTCAGGGACCTTGCAAAAAAGCTCAGGATAAGGAATGTGGTTTTTGCTGGCTTCGTTGAAGATAAGGATCTTCCAAATCATTACGCTGCATGCAACGTATATGCGAGCGCATCGCAGTGGGAGGGCTACAACCTTCCGGCAGCAGAGGCGCAGGCGTGCGGAAAGCCAGTAGTTGCGTTCAATCTTGGCTCCCATCCGGAGATCATAAAAAAAGGCATTCTTGTGGAAAATAGGGATATTGGCTCATTTGCTAATGCGATTGTGAGGGTGTTGAAAGGCAAAAAAAATCAAAATGAGAAAAAATAAATGGCTAAAAAAATAAACTACGCAAAGTGGACTGTTGTGATTATCGCAATTGCGATAGTTGTGCGCTTTGCCCTCTCCTTCCTCTACACGATCTCAGGAGATGCGTGCTGGCACCTCTCCGCAGCGAAGTTCATTGCAAGCGAGCACAGGCTTCCGCTCTTTGAGCAGTTGGGCAGGGATGAGCCGTTCTGGGCCCCTCCATTGTTCCATTTCCTTTCAGCCCTGTTCTATTCCATTTTTAGTGATGTCGGCCTCAAGATGGTCTCTCCTCTTTTTGGAAGCGCAACCCTTGTCATTGGCTTTCTCATAATAAGGAAATTTCTTAGCGAACGCGCAGCATTCTATGCCATGCTCTTCTTCAGTTTCCTCCCCTTGATGATTGATTACAGCGTCCTTGGCTATGGGGAATCAGTGCTGACTTTCTTTGTGCTTCTCAGTGTGTATTGGGCACTTGAGGGAAGATTCCTCTGGAGCGCAGTGGCTGCCGGCTTTTCAATCCTAAGCAAGTACAATGGAGCTTTTATCATTCCAGTCCTGCTCTTTATCGCATGGGCCAAAAGCAAAAAAAATGAGAAGTGGAATCATTTGGCTATCATCTGCATCATTCCAGCGCTCATCGCCTCCCCGTGGTTCATAAGGAATTATATCGTCCTTGGAAATCCATTCTGGCCATTCCTCAATTTCCTCTTTCCCTCAGCGGTGCAGGGCGCCTATTCTAGCTTCCATCTCTCATCGGTTTTTTCGTTGGAAACCCCCTCATCGCTCTATCTGGGGTTCTTTGGCGTTCCGGACGGCAATGTGCGCGTCTTCTCCCTCATTGCGATTCCGCACTTTTGGGCGGTGTTTGGCATGTTTCTTGCAGCAACGCTCCTCTTCCTCGCTCCCTTGTGGTTTGGCATAAAAAAAAGAAAAGGCGATGGTGTGTGGCACGTTTTGTTCGGAAGTTTTCTCCTTCTCTTTGTGCTCTATGTCGCAAATGTCGGCCCCTTTGTTTCGCGCATGCTCATGCCCGCGGTAATCGCCCTTGCGATTTTCTACGGCCGCGGCGCGGATGCGATGATTGGCGCAAGTGAAGCGAGGGGAAAAAAGAGCAAGAAATGGAATTTCCTGACGGAAAAAAGAGCGTTGTTTGTATTTGTCATGATATGTATTGGCTTTGTTATCATGCTAACGGGCAAGTTTTTCCTCGCGTCCCAGGCGTGGGGATTCTACAGCGATGACTTTTCCTGGGCAAGGCAAAATACTCCAAAAGACGCGGTTTTCCTCGTTGGCGGCCAGTGCATCCAGTTCCATATCGAGCGCGCTACGATCTTTCCTTCCCAGATCCAAAAAAAGGAGTTTGAGTATGTGTGGGTAAATCAGGACTTTAAATTGGATCCAAGATCTGTGCTTGAGAAAAGCAGCCAGGAGCAGTTGAATGCGATTCCGCTGGAAGAAGTGTATCATAACGCAAAGACAGGCACCTTCATCTATAGAAAAATTGGTTAGTCAAGAAACAATCCGTGGCACAGGCAATGGTATGATGAATTTTCCTTTGTAGCCCTTCTGTCGAAGCTTAGTGATGAGTTCATTCGCAATATGCCAGGAAAGCAAAAGCGCATACTCCGGCTGCTGCTCAATGAGGAAGGATTCCTCAACCACGGGAATCAGTGTTCCAGGCATGTATTTCCCGATCTTATGAGACCCCACAACTTCAACAACGCAGTCAATGATATCCTCCTTGAGCCCGACATAATTAATAAGGGTGCTTGCCCGTGAGGGGGCACCAATCCCAAAGACACGTTGCCCATTTTTCTTGATGCCGCAAAGGAGATGGTAGAGTTCAAGTTTCGATGCAACAACTTTATTGCCGAAATCAAGGAGCTGCTCTTTTTTGAGTATGGTCTTTTTCTCCTTCTCAAGAAGCGAAGCAACTGTTGGCATGATTGTACACTGTCCCTTGCGCGCGGCATAGACGCGAATTGAGCCGCCGTGGGTTGGAATCTGCTTTGCGTGGAACACTTCAAGGTTGTGCTTCTCAAGCAGCCATTTCAGGCTGTGTAGCGAATAATAGCGCAGGTGCTCGTGGTAGATGGTGTCATATTGCACCCCTTCCACAAGGGGCAATAGGTAATGGGATTCTGAGATGAACACTCCTTCCGAATCAAGCAGCTCAAGGATGCATTCTACAATTTCGTTGATGTTATCGATGTGGGCAAACACGTTGGTTGCCGTGATTATTTTTGCCTTGCCTTCTGCATTAAGAATGTGTTTGACAGTTTTTTCCGTGAAGAAATCAATGATGGTGGGAATGCCTCTTTGGATGGCTATTTTTCCCACCTCCTCAGGAGTCACCCCTAGCACGCGGTGCTTATCCTTGAAATTGCTGAGCAAATTGCCATCATTGGAGCCGATATCAACGATAAGATCTTGATTCTTGAGCGTAACAAGGGAGGAGCATTCCTCATAAAGCTCTGCAAAATTCTCGCGCAGGATTTTGGTGGTGCTTGAGGTATAGGGATATTCCGGCGGGAAGAGAATTTTCGGATCGACAGCAAGGCCAAGCTGCACAAGGGTGCACTTTCCGCAGTAGAGAATTTGCGCAGGATAGCTCGGCTGCTCTTGTGGGGCCTCCCCCACTTTTGGCATGGTGTTCACAGGGGGCATATAACCCAAGAACAAAAGCGGCTCAAGGGCGCGGTTGCAGCATATCTGGCATTCTCTCATAACGCGGCTACTTCCGCTTCCCAATAGTGTGTTTGGGGTTGGCTCTGCGCTCATGTTTTCACGTTCAGGATTTTAAAGGTGTGATCTTTATTTTTCTCCAATCTCTGCTTCGGCGGGTTGTGGCTCTTGTACCATTCCACTGTTTTTTTTAGGCCTTCTTTGAAGGCTATTTTTTGGGAAAAGCCGAGTTTTCTAATCTTTGAGATATCCGGGCATCGGCGCTGGGTGCTTCCCTTGGTGAGCTCTCCTGGGATCACTTTGATTTTCTTCCCAAATGATGACCCTACCAATTCGGCGACTTTCGCGATAGGTAGCTCTTCCATTGTTCCGATATGGTAGATGTTAAGGTGCTTTCCTTTCCCAATGACTAGCATCAGCCCATCAATGAAATCGTCAATGTAGATAAACGATCGTGTTTCCTTTCCGCTCCCTTGGATGGGGAATTCAACAGTACCTCCCTTTGATTTCGCGGCAAGCTCTTTCATGCGGAGGGCGAATTGGGGAATGACATGCTCCCATCCCATATCAGGCCCAAACACATTGTGCGGGCGGAAAATAAGAACACGATCAAAATGTTTTCTGCCGTAGTTTATTGCCAAAAGTTCGCTGATGATTTTTCCTCCGCCATAAGAATACCGCGGGTTCAGGGGATCAGGAATGCAAAGGGGAGCGCTCTCATCGGTTGGTATGCGAGGAGGGGATTGGTACACTTCTGAGCTCGATGCCAAGATGAGTTCCTTCACCTGATGCGCGATGCAGCCCTCGATCACATTGATCATTCCCTTAACACCAATATCAAGAACCAGCTCGGGAAATTTGTAGAAGAATTCCGTGCCATTAAGGTATGCGAGATGAATCACACCATCCATGCCCTTGCATGCCTTCGCAACCAGTGCAGCATCCCGAATATCTGCCTTCACCATCTCAATTTTTGGAAGAATATCAGAAAGCCGCTCCTGTGCTCCTCTCAGGTCATTGTCAAGCACCCTAACAGAATGGCCTTCCTTCACAAGCCTGCGAACAAGCGCAGATCCGATAAAGCCGGTGCCTCCCGTGACAAGATATTTTTTTTTCGGCATAGGGCATCTGAATTCAAGAGCTATATTTAAATATTGCCTCCCTATTTTCCGGCTATGCAGAATAAAAATGCTGAGAAAAAGTATTTTGATGCATTCACATCTGATGAGTCGTGGAACGCCTTTACGGAAAGGACCTACCGAAAGATTGTCCGGCTCTTTGTATCAGCCGCAAAACCGGCAAAAACTTCAGTGATTATTGATATGGGGTGCGGCACTGGGGAGCTCACTCAAAAAGTGCATGCTGCATCTTTCAAAAACATCAGGGGTTTTGATATCTCCCCTAACTGCATTAAGAGTTCGAAGACTCAGTTTCCAGGCATATCTTTTGAGGTAAGGGACGCTGAAAAAAGCGGTGTGAGGAGCGGCTCTGTGGATGTTATTTTGTATTGCGGCGTCTTGCACCATTTTACTGGCTTGGATGGCCTCCTAAGCGAGGCAAAGCGAATGCTCCGCAAGGGAGGGCGAATTTTCTTTTTTGAGCCCAATGCGGCAAATCCTATCCTTTGGCTTTTCAGGGATGATAATTCTCCATTCAGGTCAAGAAAGCTGAAGACCCCAAACGAGCGGTTTCTCAGGGTTGGCCAGATAAGGGGGGCGTTGCAGAAGCATAAGTTTGAGATTTTAAGATTGGGTTGCGTGTCAGATGTGGGGTACACAAAAGAGCATTTCAGGAAATTGTTTCCCTCTCCGCTGCATTTTCTGGTCTATCCCTACAATCTTTTTGATAGGATATTGCACAGGACCCCTTTGAGGGAAAAACACGGCTCGTTCATCTATGGGGCGGCGAAGAAAAAATGAGGTAAACCTCTTCTAAATTCAAATTATAGGCAAGGACTTCAATAAATGTAACTTGCTTCCTTGCCTATATCAGGAGGATGTTGACAAAATCTTACGGATATTAACATCCTCCGCTATGGCCATCATCTCGAGCAGCTGCCGGCCGCATCAGAGAAGCGGTGCTGCGCTTTTTCCTGAGCTGGAATATCCCCCAAAGAAACCAGAAAAGATATTCTTTGGTCCATGAGCCCAGTCTGAAGCTTGACGATCCTGCGTAAAGCCGGTTCAGAGAGATGAGGGGTACTTCGCCAATCTTCCAGTTTTTCAGCTGTGCTTTTATGGCAAATTCAAAGGAGAATGCCCATCCGATGGGCTTTGAGGTCAATGGGATGGTTTGGAAAAGCGATCTTCGAAACATCTTGACCCCAAGCGTTGGGTCGCTGAGGATTGATCCGGAAAGCAGGCGGAAAAGCAGGTTTGCCGTTCTTGAGAGGATCCTGCTGAGAAATACCCCGCCGATGTTCCTACCGCCGTGAGAATATCTTGTCGCATTGACCAAATCACATCCTCTCTCCATGAGTTCAAGCATGGTTTTAATGGTTACTAATGGACCGATGTCATCTGCTGCGATGAGAAGGATATAGTTGCCTTTCGCTTCAGTGGTTCCTGTTTTGACCGCATTCACTACTCCCCTTCCAAGAGTATTATGCACTAGGCGCAATCCAGGGTAATTCTTCTGCCATCCTTTCACAACAGGTATGCTGTTGTCATTTGGGATGTCATGGACAATGAGCACTTCATGGGATACGGGAACCATGGGCCGAAGGAGCGGAAGAAGTATCTGGAGGTTTGCGGCTTCATTGAAGACAGGTATGAGTATAGAAAGTTTTGGTGGCCCTTGCCGAGATGCCATGGAAAATATGAAAGATGCTGGCTTTATAGAATTTTTCTTTTTAGGAAGTTCCACTTCTGCAGGTCAAGGGATGCGTCTTTGGCAAGGGGGAAGGGTGTTGCGTCCTGGATCTCCTTGAAGGAGCAGGGAGCAATGGATGGCTTGTAGCGTTTGTAGCGATCATACTCTGATGCGCGCTCTTCGCCGACATTTATCACCCCTATAAAAGGGTGTGAGGCAAGGAGGTGTATGGCTTTCACAAGGTCAGGAAGCGGCATTTTTGAGGAGTAGGAGTCAGTTGCTGCAGTGTCAAATGGTATATGGGTTGTATCAAAAAAACTGGTGCGGATGATGCAGTGGTTGGGCAAAGTGCGCACAGCAAATTCACCGCCAAGCTTGGTGAGGCCATAGGTGTTATAGGGAAGGGTTGGACCATCTTCCTGATAGTTTCCAGTGCTTCCCTCATACACTCCATCAGTTGAGAGGTGGAGAAAGCGGATGGTTTTTCCTGTCTGCTTCTGTTTGCTGGCTGTTTCGCTTGCAAGAAGCGCAGTGCCGATGATGTTTGTTTGGATTGCCAATGACTGCTGCTCTTCACAGAGCTTCATTCTAGCGAGGGCTGCGCAGTTCAGTATGGTGTCGAAATCATGAGCTGAGAAATAGGTGGAGACACTCTCTTTGCACGTGATATCAAGCTCTTTTCTGGAAGGAGTGAGTAAAGAGGGAAAAAGTTGGGAGTGTGAAATGGCGCGGCCAAGAGTCCCAGATGAGCCAGTGAGGAGAATTGTATTGGCCATGGGCGATTATCCTATGCGCACGATGTTCCACAAGTCGATGACTTCTTTGTCCTTGGGAATGGCTATTCCCTTGTAGGCAGAATGCGGGACGGCGACGATAATGACATCGCTGCGCTTGATGAGCTCTTCCTTTGGGATGAAGTCTGGGTTTTTGGCGAATTCATCAGAGTAATACACCGTCGTGTCATGGAAGCGCAGGATTTTCCCAAGCTTAAAGGAAAGCGAGTCACGGATATCATCGATGTCTGCCTTGAATGCCATGCCGAGAATGCCAACCTTAATCTTTCCAAGGTCATGGCGCCTGCGTAAATCATCTACGATGAAGTTCGGCAGCCCTTCATTGATCATCATAGCGGCGTGGCCAAGCAAAAAATTGTTGCTGTTGAATGCGGAGAGCTGCATTGTGTCCTTGAGCAGGCACGGCCCTGCGGCAAATCCCGCTGTTGGGAGCATCGCGTTTCTGCCATAGCCCTCCATCATCGATTTCCTGACCTTATCATAGTCAACTCCGAAGTTATGGGAGATCATGTAGAACTGGTTGGTTATTGCAAACTGGATGTATCTCCATGCGTTCGAGAAGAGCTTGACAAGCTCCGCCTCCCCCATACTCGTGTGGATGATTTTTGGCGAGATGATGCCAAAAAGCACTGCCGCCTCCTCTTCGGCCTGACTGCTGAGCCCTGCGACAATCTGCGGGAGGTTTGTAAGTTCTTTGACCGCATATCCTTGGATGATGCGTTCCGGACAATAGGCGATTTTCCATTTCTTCTCTTTTCCCAAACGCCGCTCGATTTGCTCGCAGGTGTGCGGATAGACCGTGCTTCTGATGATGATAAGCTGATTGGGGTTCAGGTGAGGGGAAAGGGAATCGAAAAACTCAAGGAATTGGCGCGTCTTCGGATTAAGGTATTCATCCACGGGCGTTCCAATGGCAATGATGATGGTTTTTGCCTGCACGATGCTCTTGATGTCAAGTGAGATGTGGAGCATGCCGTTTTTTATGACGTTGGGCAATAGTTCTTCTGCCCCATACTCAATGAAGGGCATCTCCCCCCTCTTCACCATCTCAGCTTTTTTGGGATCAATGTCGATGAGGCAGACTTTCTTTCCCTTGCTCGCGAAGACTATGCCAAGCGGAAGCCCTACATGGCCAAGCCCGCCGATGATTGCAATGTCATAAGAATTGGCTGCCGCGAAGTTTTGGTTGTGTTTTTCTTTCCCCATAATCAAGCACTCTCTAAGGCGGATTTCATGGGGTAAGGGCGGGCTTGAGCATTTAAAAATGTTGCTCCCTTTCGGCTAAGTCAACTTAAGTGGGAAAACATCCAATTCCCCTTAGGGTATTCAATTCTCCAACACACAATACTTGACTTAGCCCTCCCTTTCTGACATATCCTCCTTTTTGGATTGATTGTCCTCAGTCAACAGCATAGATGAGGATGATCCCTTCTTTGGTATCAAGCTCCTGTGCAAGGTGCCAGCTAGGGGGGGCATTGAAGATCTCAGGGGGGAACATCATGTTGGGATGCATCACGCGAAGGCCCTCTATCCCCTCCTTGCTCACCACCACATACGCCTGAGTAATCCCTGAAAGATCAAGAATCTTCCTGTTCTTCTCAAGTGACCCATATGCCTCATAATCATACTCATTGTAGGGGATAATGGCATCTGATCTTGAGAATCCAAATAGGTAATCAAGGATTAACGCTGTGCGATCATCCGCATAGATTGTTTTTAGTGGCTGCTCTTTGAGGAAGCGATAGGCCTGCTTGATGGAATCGGCTTGGTTTTCATCCTGCAGCAGGATATTGCACCCCATGGATAACACGAAAAGAATGATGAGCGCAGGCCCTATGAATCTGCTAAATGGTTTTTCATCCAGAAGGTAACCGATGAGGAGAAGCGAGGGGAAGGCGATGATTTGCACATGCCGAAAGTCCAGTGGGAATGGAACATATTCCTTCATGCTGATCGTTCCAAAATTAATGTAGAGCAGGATAGGCAGCATCCAGAGGAGCGCAACATGAGGTTCTTTTTTCCTGGTCATGGCAATGTAGAGGATGGAAATGAAAGTTGGGATAAAGAAGAATCCATAGTAAATGTTGGTGAGGAGATTATACGGCAGGTAAAGGAAGAGCCGATTGATGAGGCCATCAGGAGTGAAATAATTGGGATAGTGTTCCTTAAGGAAGCTGATTTCTTGCATTTGGTTGGAATGCTTCTGGAAAAAGGGGTCGCCTGTGTGCAGGTAAGAAACAAAAAAAATAAGCAGGACTGCAAGCGCAGGGCCTATTCCCATGAGCAGATAGCGCAGTTTGAAGGTTTTCTTGTAGATGACATAAGCCAAAAAAAATAGACCTAAAAGAAGCGAGACTTCTTTCATGAGGTACGCGATTCCGATGGAGAGACCGCTGAGCGAATAGAGCAGCATAGGTCTCATTCCCCTCTCTGCGTAGAGAAACAAAAGGACTGAAAGTGCCATGAAGAATGCCGAAGGGATGTCAGGAAGCAGCCGCGTTGAGTAAAAGATATCCAGGGGGAAAATGGAAAGGAGGAATGCAGAAATCAATCCGATTCTTTCATTGAAAATCTCTTTTCCCAATAAAAAGATGAGGAAAATTCCCGCAAGCGAGAGGAGAAGCACAAAGGCATTCGCGCTAAACTCATTCACTCCAAAAAGTGAGAAGAGAAGGGCGGTTGGATAGATAATACCCAGCCGGAAGCTGAAGTGGTTGAGCTCAATGGAAAATGTCCCTTCAGTCACCTGGTGGGCATAGTGGTAGTAGGAGAGTTCATCCGAGGAGGAGGTGCCGGTGAAAAATACCAGACGAAGGACAAAGCCAAGGAGAAGTATCAATAGGAGCAGCTGCATCGTGCTGAGGTTTCTTAAGAAAGGTAGATTCACGTCTCGGTTTAATGGGAGAGAAGCCATGGTTATGTAGCGTAGGTAAGTAAAAATTCAATGCTCATCCGGCTTTAAATACGTTTTGCTGAAGCGATGCCCAACATTTTTATAGGGAAGCAAAAATCAGTTGCCCATGGCAGAATTGACCATCCTCATGCCCACCTATAACGAGGCAGCGCATATCGAAAGGACAATGAGGAGGGTGGTGCATAATCTCAAAGCCCTAAAATTGGCTCCGGAAATCCTCGTGGTGGATGACAGCACCGATGGCACCCTTTCTATCCTCAAAAAACTCGCAAAAGATTTCAAGAATCTTCGAGTCATCCATCGAAAAAAAGGAACAGGAGTTGGATCCGCATTGAGGGAGGGTATCGCCAATGCAAAGGGAAAATACATCATCATCTACATGGCTGACGCACCAGATGATACCAGGTATTTTCCAGCCATTCTCAAAAAATTAAGGGAAGGGTATGATATCGTGCAGACCTCAAGATTCATCGAGGGCTCAAAAATGGTTGGTTATCCCTTCAAGAAGCGCATCAGCAACTGGCTGTGCAACCGCTTCATCAATGTTGCATTTTTTGAATTCCGGCTCAGGGATTTCAGCAGTCTTTTCAAGGGTTTTGTGAGGAAAAAAGTGCTCGCCCTAAACTTGGAGGCAGAGCAGTTCGATCTGGGCCTTGAAATCGTGCTCAAGGGAATGAGGAAAAAATATAGGATCGTTGAAGTTCCCGTAGATTGGTTTGAACGCGAGGCAGGAGAGAGCAAGCTCAAATTATCGCGCTATGCGAAGGATTACGCCCTGCGCATACTAAAAATTTGGGCGAACTATCAGAGATGAAGATTGTCAAGCGCCTTCTTGTCCTTTGCACTAAGCTCAAAATCAAAAACATCTAAGTTTTCTTTGAGGTGCGCAAGCGAACCTGCTTTTGCAATAGCCGCTATATTCTTGTTTGAGATCACCCATCGCAGGGCGATTTGGGGTTTGGTTTTTTTGTATTTTGAGCAGAGTTCTAAGAGAAGAGGATGATTGAGGGCAGAAAGCATTCCCTTGGCCAAAGGGCGGTAGGCGATAGTGAGGATGTTGTTTTTCTCGCAGAACGGCAGAAGCTCTTCCTCTGCATCCCTCTTGAGGAGATTGTACTCGATTTGGTTTACGGCGATTGTGGCGTTTTTGAGGAATTTCTGCGCTTCCATGATGTCCGAAACAGAAAAATTGCTCACGCCAATAGCCCGCGCTTTTCCTTCATCATAAAGGAGCTCCATTGCCTCCATCGTCTCTTTCAGGGGTATGCTGGGATTTGGCCAATGAACAAGCAAAAGATCAACGTAAGATGTCCTAAGACGGCCAAGACTGGAATTGAGTGATGAGAGCACATCCTTGTAACGAAGATCTGTTTTCCAGACTTTTGTTGTGAGAAAGAGTTTTTCCCGCGGGAAGTCCCATGTGGCCTCACCAATTATTTTCTCGGTCTGGCCAGCCCCGTAGATTGATGCGGTGTCAATGTGAGAATAGCCAACATCAAGCGCGGACTTGACAAGCGCGATATCCTGCTTCTCGGTTGCCAAGCGTGCGTTGAACTCCCCCCCTATGGCCCACGTTCCCAAACCGAGTGCGGGAATCCTTAAGCCGGTTCTTAAGCCATTTGAGAGTGTTCGGTAGTCCATGGTAAAAAAAGAGCAGGAATGTCGTTAGCCGGCAATATGGGGCTGCGGGATGGGAACGATGATTTTTCCCTTATAGCCATTCGCCTTCAGTTTCGCAATCAGCTCTTCCGCGATGTTCCATGAGAGGAGCAAGGCATACTCGGGCTGCTCCCTAAAGAGCAGAGATTCATCGGCGACCTTGATATGCGTACCTGGAGTGTAGAGCCCAATCTTAAGCGCGCTTTTCTCAAGCATCACATCAAGGATGTCTGAATTGATGTTGCAGTAATTGAGCAGCGTATTCCCTTTTGCAGGCGCTCCAATGCCAACAATCCTCTTGCCTTCTTTCTTGATGTCAATGAGCATCTCTTGAAGTGCAAACTTGTGCGATCGTATTTTTTTCCAAAAGTCCAAAAGGATGGACTCATCATAGAGCCCATGGCGCGTTTCCTCATCAATGATTGTTTGCAGGTTTGGTAAGAGAGGATAGTCCCCAACCCTGCAAACATAGATGCGAAGCGATCCGCCGTGCGTGGATATTTTCTCCGCATCGAAAACTTCAAGCCCGAAGAGTTGGAAGAGGTAGATAAGCGGCTTTAAGCTGTAATAGCGCAGGTGCTCATGGTAAATGGAGTCCCATTGGTTGAATTTGATAATGCTCAGAAGGTGGTGGGATTCGCTTACAAACACCCCTTTCGGCCCGAGCAGTTCCTTGATGCCTTCCACAACTGAATGGAGATTGTCCACATGGGCAAACACGTTGGTTGCCGTGATGACTCTTGCCTTTCCGTGCTTATTGATGATCTGCGGCACGATATCCTTGCTGAAAAATTCCTTGAATGTGGGGATGCCCTTCTCCATGGTTATTTTCGCAACACTGGATGGCTCAACACCAACAACCTTAACTCCATGCGGCAAATAGAATGAAAGCAGTGTTCCATCGTTTGAGCCGATATCAACCACAAGGTCATCCTTTGAGAGTGAGAAGCGCTTCACAAGCGTATCCGCAAGCCCTGAGAAGTTCTTAATGAGGCTCGTGTTCATGCCCGTGGTATAGACATAATCCGAGAAGATGATTTTTCTATCAACGGTGTAGCCAAGCTGCACAAGATTGCACGTTGGGCAGTAATAGAGATCAAGTGGATAGCGTATTTCCGGCTTATTGAGGTCTTGCTCCTTAAGGAACGCATTGCTCGGCGGCTGATGGCCAAGCGAGAGGATAGGGTGCAGGCCGGTGTTGCGGCAGATATAGCAGTGTATCTCGCTCATGGGTTGGGGCCTCTTCTGGCTAGGGGAGCAGTGCTGGAGGGAAAGCGCGCATTTGTCTTCGTCATGGAGAAATCCATCAGAGGGGGGGCTATGGGGGGCTTTTTAATTTTTTTGATGTTTGGGTCTTGGAGATGAGATTGGAGTAGTTGTCGTAAGAAGGTCAAAGAATTCTGTAGAATATTAGGGGAAGCTTAGCTAATTGCCAAAGCAGGGCTTGCCTCGGTTATCTGAGGGATGAACATCGGGGTTTCAAGCACCTTGTTGGACTTGAAAAACATGATGACCTTGATGAAGAGGAAATTGCTTTTAGAGATGATGTCCAACTTGCACTCTTTAATATCGTTAAGGACTTCCTTGTCGAATCCCTTGGAATCCATGCTCTTAAAGAAAGCGGATGCCTTGAGCATTTCAATGCCTGAAACCTCTTTTTTGGAGTTGTAATCGATTATAAGATCGTCTATCTCGATGCTTGCCTTGGATTTGGAATTTGGATCGTACAAAAACAAGCTGTCGTTCTTTTGGTCGTAGTCAAATTTGAAGTTTCTTAGCATGGTTATCGTCTCATTGATTTTGATAATTTCTTTTCAGCTATCCGTTGCCATTTCTTGCTAATCTTTATGACCGTCACGACAATCACCTGGTCGGTGAATTCAATGACGTATCGGTGGCAAAGATTTTAGGTATAGCCGAAATAACAATCAAATTTTTGATCTTGGGATTCTTCCTTTATAGCATACTCCAACCGATTTGGCTTTATAAGGTTTTCTATGACTTCCTTCTCGGAAATCTGGCGTTGGGCGAGCCGAATTTTGGCATGGGAAGAGAGGCTTATCTGGTCAGCGGAATACTGCTTCAATCTTGAAACCACATAATCTCGTTCATTCATGGGGCATTTTTGATGTTGTGATTTATAATCGTTTTCCTGTTGAAAAAGGTCCTGCACATCCGGGATATTACAGCCGCGGGAGCCACCATTATCCCGAACCTCATGCGCTAATGCGAGTGGCAGGGAGATGATCAGGTAACTTAAGGCGATTGCGATGAGCCCGAGGTATTTCTTGAGCATCATGACACGGCAACCCCTGTCGCGTTATCCCCTAAAGTGGATGAGTTGACCGTGAAATTTAATGGATAGATTCCTGGTGAGGAGAAATTTGTTGCAATCACTATAATCGCTTGTTGAGATGTGGCAAGCTCAATCACTCCGTTGGATGATGTCAATTGCTCTGAATTATTCAATTGCCATGAGATGTTCTTCGGCTGGGCACTATGGCGTGAAAGAATGTATTAATCGTTGAGAAACAACTCCCCTATGCATCCTATACATCATATAGATGCAGAACAGATACAACAGCGGCCCAAAGAGGGAATAAGCAACTACTTCCCTCAAGAAAAGGTTCTCCGCCCCGGTAGTTCGCAAAAGACCGTGCCCAAGATAGAAGAAGAACGCGACAAAAGAGCCAAGAAAAGTGTATACTGCATAAAAATCAGAGCGGTGCAGGCAGAGGAAAGGGACAATCCACACCAGGTATTGGGTGCCAAAGCCGGAGAGCAGGACAATAAAAAAGAGCAAGGAGATAAGAATGCCATCAAGCGTCTTGATATTCCTATAGCGGCTAAAATAAAAAATCATCACAAGGAAAGTCATAATAATCATGAGTTTAGGCAGGTAAGCATGAAGCATCTCCTGGAAGGCAGTCCATCCAAAAAGAGTAGTAATATACTCAAGAGCGCGCGAATAGCCCCACGTGCCGAAAATGCCGCCGTAGCCAAAGACATTGGAGATTATCTGCGGAAGCGCTCCAGATAAATAGGGAGTAATCAATAGCCAGAAGGGCACTGATGCGATGAAAAGGAATAACACGGACCTATTGAAGCTTTTTTTCTGCAGCGCAAAAAAGAAGAGGGGAAACACCGTGACCTGCTTGACCGCAATGGAGCACCCATAGATCACATCCTCAAGGAGCGTGCGTTTCCTCTTGATTTCAGAGCGATAATAGAATAAAAGAAGCAGCGAGATTGCCGCCATGTCAAACTGCGCGCCCTGCACTGTGACCATGATGCTGATGGGATTGTAGAGGAACTTTGAAACAATAGTGAACTGCTCTTTTGCACCAAGCCCTTCCCCTTGGGCAATGCGCAAAAGCAGGATGCCAACAAAGATATCTACTGAAATGAGGAAAAGCTTGACCAGGAAGGGAAATGCAAGTCCGGTGAAATCACCAAAGGAATCAATGGCGTGGAGGGTGTACGCCCATAAGGGAGAATAATTATAGCGGTCAGTTTCCGCATAGAAATTGGTGAATGTCCCTTTCTCCATGATGCCAGCGACAGTCTGGTAGGAATCCATGTCAAATGTCCCAAAGAATTGCAGGGCAAGGAAAGTTTTCAGGAGAAATGATATGGCAAAAACAGCTACCAGTGCAATGCGGTAATTCTTCCCTGAAAAATAGAGTGTTCCATACACCATATAAAGCAAAAAGGAAAGGAGAATGGAAAATGGCAAGGGGTAAGAATGACCGCCGAAAACAGCAAGCCAATAGACAAGTGGAGGCGTGGAAGCAAGAAAAAAAAGCATCACAAGTGATAAGTGCGCTGTAACCCAAGTCTTGATTGAAAGGTACAGGCGGGCAGAATGATCGTGCTGCAATTCCTGCTGAAGTCGTTGGGTCATGCTCATGAGAACCAAAAGGAGAACCGCATCCTAAGGATATTGAGGAGGTAATTCGTCACGGTCTGAAAAATCCTAACTTTACTCTTCTTCCTCTCGATCCACACAACCGGTTGCTCAAAGATGTGAATGCCCAACCTTTCAGCAAGGAGCAAAAGCTCGGTGTCAAAAAACCATTCCTGGTCCTTTGTCAATGGCAGGAGCCGCAATGCAAGATCTGTTCGTAACGCCTTGAAGCCGCACTGCGCATCAGTAAATTTTGGGGCGAATAAAACCTTGAGGAGAAAATTGTAGCCCGTGGAAAGTATCTGCCGTTTCATTCCGCGCTCAACTTCCGCCCCTTTCATGAGCCGCGAACCAACCGCAAGATCATATCCGCGTATGGCTATGGCTTCCACAATCTGCTTGAAATGGGAGAGATTAGTCGAGAGATCAACATCCATGTACGAGACGATGTCAGCAGAACTTTCCATCCATGCCTTCCGTAGTGCCCTGCCGCGGCCCTTCTGGTAGAGGTGAATGAATGTTATGCGTTTGTTTTGTTTCGAAAGCCTTTTTGCGATCTGTAGCGAATGGTCAGTTGACGCGTTGTTCGCGATGATGATGCGATAGGCATAGGGAAAATCCTTTCGCAGGTAGGCGTCCAGGTCCAGGATATTCTGCTCAAGCTCGGCTTCCTCATTGTAGACGGGGATGACGATGTCAACTGTGGGTTTTCGCTGCGTATTTTTTTTGTCTTTTGCCATTGCTCATGCCTTTTGCGATTGCCTAGCGCCTTCCTTGGGCATCAATTTTCTCAATAATAGTGGCTGCAATCTCGATGGATTTGGCAACGCTTCTCTCCGGGTAGCTGTTGAACATGCCGCCAATAAAAAGGTTGCTTATGGGTGTCTGCACATCAGGAATGAGTGATGAAATTCCTTTCTTGTAGATAAGTCCTGTATTGAAGTCCCGCGCAATCCTCCACCACAGCACGTCTTTTTTTGAAAGGTGAGGATACATCTTTTGCAGGTCATTGAAATAGAAATCAAACACATCTTTTTCCGGAAGCGTCATGAGTTTTGATTTTGGATTTACATAGCTTGCAAGATAGGCAAGGTGCTCTCCATTATAGGACTCCTTTGGAAGGAAATTGGTATGCTCGACAAATGCACCGAACGCATTGTCATCCTTGAGCACTGTAACCCAGTAATAGTTTTTGGTTATTGGTTTTTTCAGTCCAAGGAGCACACACACAGCCGGCTGGTATTCAAGTTGGTTGAGCCGCTGCGCATACGCTTTTGGAAGGGAGACAAGCTTTGTGAGAACAAAAGGGGGTATGGAGGAAATGACGAATTCGCAATTTGCATGAGTGTCATTGAAATGGACCGAGGTTATCTTTCCGTTTTTGGAATCCATCCTCTTCACCTGCGCACCTGTGATGATGCGCCCGCCCTTTTCGATGATTTTTTCCTTGAGTGTAGTGATGAGCTGCGAAAAGCCGCCCCTGAGGTAGCCAAGGATCTCTCCTTTGCTGTCGGTGTGGCTCCGAAGTTTGATGCGCTCAACAAACCATGCGGCCGATGCGCGCTCGGCGTCATCTGCGAATTTGCTGCGGAGGAGGATGCGGAAGAATTCATTGTATGCTGCCCCCCCTCCAAATGCGCTAATCCACTCTTTTGCTGTGTGCCTGTCCAGTTTCTCAAAATCCCGTGCGAGTTTTGCGCGAATCATAAACATCCCAAGCCCGATTTTGGCGCGCAGGGAAAGCGGCCTAAAGCGTAGAAGATCGAAGGGGGTGAGTAGGGGATAAATGGCTCCATCATAAAAGAATCCATTGCGCACTGAGCGAAAAAAGATTTTATCTCCAAGTCCGAGTTTTTTAAGCGCAGCAACAAAGTCCTTGTCAATGGTGAAGAAATGGTGGTAAAACTGCTCAATGTCAAAGCCGTCAATGGAATAGGATCGCAGCGCTCCGCCGAGCGAATCTGATTTTTCAAGTATCAGGACATCATGCCCGCGCTCCTGCAACTCATGGGCAGCATACAGCCCAAGTACACCTGCCCCAAGGATGACCACTTTTCCCATGCAGGGCGCTCATGGCAGCGGATTTAAAAGATTATCTTCTCCTTTAAGCAAAAATTAAAAAGTAGTGGAGCTGGAGAAATGAATGCAATAGAATCATTATTTCCTAAATCCTTCAGGATGCGTCGTGTGCCACTTCCACGCGCTCCCGATGATTGACTTGATAGAGGGGTATTTCGGCTTCCAGCCAAGGTCCTTTTTTATCTTCGCGGAAGAGGCGACGGAAATGGCAACATCCCCTTCCCTTCTTGGCAATAGTTCCCTCGGGATTTTTCTCTTCGCCTCCCGCTCGGCAGCAGAGATGACTTCAAGAACAGAATGCCCTTTCTCCTTTCCAAGATTGAAGCAGTCAGTGGCATGGCCTTCCTGTAATGCTTTTAGCGCGAGGATGTGCGCATCCGCAAGGTCGCAGACATGGACATAATCTCGGATTGCAGTGCCATCTTTTGTGGGATAATCGGTGCCAAATATCCTGATGCAGGGCTTTTTGCCCATCGCGGCAAAGATGACATTGGGGATAAGGTGCGTCTCCGGATGGTGGTCTTCCCCAATCGAGGCAGTAGGGTGCGCGCCTGCCGCGTTAAAGTAACGCAGTGAGATGGATTTTAGTTGGGATACCTTACCCGTCTGCAAAAGCACCTTCTCAAAGGCGGCCTTTGTCTCTCCATAAGGATTTTCCGGGGCAATCTGGTTTTTTTCAGTCAGTGGCATCTTTTGCCCGCTGCCATAAACGACAGACGAAGAGGAATAGATAATCCGCTTGACATTGTTTTTGGACATCGCCAAAAGGAGGTTTTTCCCATACTCCACATTGGTTTTCCAATAGCGCCTAGGAAAGCGCACCGACTCCTCGACCTGAATCAACGCGGCCATGTGAATGACTGCATTAACGCGATGGCGCTTAATCACATCACTTATCAGTTTCGCATCGCGCAGATCCCCCTTAACAAATACGGCAACGGGATCGATCGCCTCAAGATGGCCAAAGGAAAGATTGTCAAGCACAACAACATCCTGCTTTCTCTCGATGAGTAGCTTCACCACATGGCTGCCTACATACCCGGCCCCGCCGGTCACAAGGATTGTCATAGAGATACTTTGCCGTGGGCATTTCTTAAATGTTTCTTTTGGGGGTGAAGGTGTATTGGGTAGTGACATAGGTCATTACCCAGCAAAAGAGCCGGGGTGAACGAAAGACTTTTAAGCGTCGGAGGATGCTCCTGCCGCATGAAAACAGTCGCTATCATCGGCCTTGGATACGTCGGGCTTCCCCTTGCATGCCTCTGCGCAGAGAAGGGGCTGAAGGTTTATGGCGTTGAGATTGATGAAAAGAAGCGCGAACTCATCTCGCAGGGCATAAGTCCAATAGACGATTCCAAGCTCACAGAGCAGCTCAAAAAGCTCAAAGGGAAAATACTGACGACAGGCGATGCCGCAAATGCCGCAAAAAACTCTGATGTCGTAATCGTCTGCGTCCCAACGCCGGTGGACAAGGGCCATGCTCCAGATCTTATGCCGCTTATCTCAGCGTGCAAAGCCCTTGAGAAGGGCATCCATGATGGGATTGCCATAGTCATTGAATCCACCATCTTCCCGGGAACCGTGGAGGAGATTGTCCTTCCCATTCTGAAAAAATCAGGCAGAAAATTCTTCCTCGGCCACTGCCCCGAGCGCATTGATCCGGGAAATAAAAAATACACAGTGCGCAACCTGCCAAGGGTAGTTGGAGGCATTGGGAAGGAATCAACAAAGAAGATAGCCGAATTCTACCGCTCAATCATCGAAGCGGAAATCCTTGAATTGGGTTCGGTCAAGGCCGCGGAAGCCACAAAGATAATGGAGAACACATTTCGCGATGTCAATATCGCCTTTGTCAATGAGATGGCGAAAAGTTTTGACAAGGTGGGAATTGACATCACAGAAGTCATCAGGGGCGCATCCACAAAGCCATTTGGATTTCTCCCCCACTATCCAGGGGCAGGAGTGGGCGGCCATTGCATCGCAGTTGATCCTTATTACCTCATCGCAAAGGCAAAGGAGATGGGATTCATCCATGATTTTCTCATTCTTGCAAGAAAGATTAACGAAGGTATGCCTGGCTACACCATCCATCTGCTCGAAGCGCAGCTCAGTAAATTGGGAAAGCGTATCAGCGGCGCAAAAGTCGGGGTCCTTGGGCTCGCCTACAAGGGAAATGTTGATGATACAAGAGAGAGCCCGGCATGGGAGATAATCCATATCCTAAAAGGGAAAGGCGCAAAGGTTGAGGTTTTTGACCCGCACGTCCCTGGCGAATCAACGGCAAAATCATTCGATGAGCTCCTGGATAAGGCGGAGTATCTGGTGCTGGTGACCAACCATAATGAGTTCAGGGAAATGGATTATGGCCTTTTGAAAAAGAAAGGAATTAAAATCATAATCGATGGCAGAAACTGCCTAGACAGGGAAAAAATCACAAAGCTCGGCATCCTCTATCACGGCATCGGAAGGGCATAAGAAAAAGTGGGTAATGGAAATTCCAGTATTTTTTTGTGATTTGAATAATTCTTTAGCGGCTACACAATTCCTTTGATATCCTCTTTTTTTATTCCGCCTATCAAATAGAGTGCGCCGAAATAGATGAGGGCCGCAATTGGAAGCACGATAAAGAGATTCATGTCCTTTCCAAGGAAATAGATGAAGGCGCCCATAGCGGCTGACGCAAGGATCGGTTTGGCGCACATCCGCACGATGCCAACGCCATAGTTTTCCTTAAGCGCATAGTAATAGAGCAGGCAGAAATTGACAAATGCGGTGATCACAGTCGCTGCCGATGCCCCGATGTAGCTGAACTTCGGGATAAGGAGTGCATTGAGTGCCACATTGATGAAAAGGCATATTCCTGTTGTGTAGGCGAAGATGTGCGGCTTCTTGATGGCATTGAGAAACCACCCGACCATGTTGCCAAGGAAGAGAAAAACCGTAGTCCAGATGAGGATTTGGAGCACAATGATGGACTGCGTGAATCCTTCCTCGTACATAAAGAGAATTATCTTATCCGCAATCAGCGTCGCTCCAACCATCAGGGGAAAGCTCACAGCAGCCATCGCATACATCCCTTTCTCAAGAACCATCCGAAGAAGCTTCTTTGACATCTTGGCGTGCATCTCGGCCATGATGGGAAAGAGGACAAAGACAAGTATCCAGGGAATTTTTGATATCACATTGATGAGCTTATACGCCGCGTTGTAGAATCCGCTCGCCTCATAGCCCTTCATGAGGGTGAGCATGATGGTGTCCACCTGGAAATAGATGATGATAAACACGCTCGAGAGCCAAAACGTCCAGGATGTCTTGAGCATGGTCTTCCACATCGGCACATCAATCTTAAGGGAGAAATGGACATCAAGCTTTCTGAGGAGATAAAGGGAGTAAAGCGTTGCAATGGCATTTGATATCACAAGCACAATCATGAAGGGCATAAGCCCATAGCCCGCAAGGAGCACAGAGATCCCAATCGCAAAGGCGATAGCCCGCTCGGCGATCCGAACAGCGGCCTCGTATTTCATCTGCTGGAATGAGGAGAAGGTGTTTCGCGCGACGTAGGAATAGTTCTGGAAGAAAAGCGAGATTGCGGCAAGGAAAATAATGAGGTTCACAGTCGGTCCTCGCGCCATGAAGAGAAGTGAGAGCATCGGGAGCCCCAAGGTGAGAAGGCAGAAGATCAGCTTGAGAGAGGCATACTGCCCAATATACTTATTCGCGTTCGCCCGATCCTTTGAGACGCTTGTGACATAAAAATAGGAGATCCCAAAATCATAGGCAAAGGTGAAGAATCCTGCGAAAGCAAACGCAAAGGAGTAGATGCCCAGCTGCTCCGCTCCGAGGTTTCTCGCAAGAAGGACTATCAAGAAATATGAAAGGATGTTGGAAATGACTTCTGCGAACGTCACAAAGCTGATGTTCTTCACGATATGCTTCTTAAGGGACATGGACTCAAAAGGGAAATATCTTTATATATAGTTATTGCTTCCATAAGGAGTATTAAAATCAGGAAAAATATTTGGTTTTGGTAAAATGGCAAAAATTCTAGTGACTGGCGGTACGGGCTATGTGGGGGCGAACCTAGTCGTTGCGCTGGCAAAGGGGAGGCACCAAATAACCATCTTTGCAAGCCAGCCAATGCATCCGTTCCTAAAGGATTTGAATATCAGGATCATCCAAGGGGATATCCGTGACCAGGGGGCAGTCGAGAGCGCGATAAAAGGCAAGGATTATGTCTATCACCTTGCCGCGACCGCTATCAACGATCCGAAGAGAAGAAAGGATATCTTCGATATCAACGTACTCGGGACGGAGAGTGTGATGAGGGCCGCTCTCAAGCACAAAGTGAAGAAAGTCGTCTACACAAGCTCCAGCGCAGCGCTTGGCTTTTCCAAGAATGAGGTTCCGCTCGATGAAAAAAATTTCCTTGATGAGAAGGATAATCTCTATGGCATCTCAAAGAAAAATGGGGAGGACATCGTCCTGGAATATGTCAAGAAAGGCCTTAATGCGGTGATTGTCATGCCCTGCTATGTCGTTGGCGCAGGAGAGGTGGATCCGCAAAGATACGGGCTCTGGAAAAGCATCCATGCGGGAAGGATCCGCTTCACCTATCCGGGAGGCGGAGGAACCGTTGCCATCGAGGATCTGGTGGAAGGCATCATGCTTGCGATGAAGAAAGGAAAGGCAGCAGAGCGCTACAATCTCTGCAGCGGCTATATCCGGCTCTTTGATTTCTATAATCTCATCGCAAAAGAGATGGGAAGTCCAGGGATACGGTGGAAAATACCGCGCATGGGCTATTATCCCGCCTATTTTCTTGCCGCTATTCTCGAAAAGCTTTTGAAGAGCCCTCCAATCACAAGGGAAGCGGTGCGATGGCATTTCAATTACAAGATGCCGGATTCCTCGAAAGCAAGGAAGGAGTTGGGGTGGGATCCCAATGTCCAGCTCAGGGAATCAGTCCAGCGCGCAATCGCGTACTACAAGAAAATCGGGGTGCTTCCATGAAAATGGACCTGTTCCAGAAAATCATTAATATGATAATCAATAGGATGAGGGTTTTTGTCAATAACGGGACGGCAAAGGTGCTCTCAAAGCCACACTTCATGACAAGAATTTTCGTGAACAGAGGGGCCCATCTTGAGATAGGGATGAACACCAGCATCCAGCCCTACACAGTCGTTAATGTCGGAAGAAAAGTCAGCATCGGAAGCGATGTCATGGTCTCGCCGCATTGCTTCATCTCTGATTTCCAGCACGACTTCAAGCTCACGGGAAAGGAGAGGATGGAGAGCATGAAATACATGGATTGCGTGATAGACGATGGTGCATGGATCGGCTTTGGAAGCGTCATCATCGGCTCAAAGATCGGAAAGAATGCCGTAATTGGGGCGAATTCGACGCTCATCAACAAGGACATCAAAGACGATCATCTGTTTTTTGGTGACAGCAGGCTTGAGCAGACCCCAGAGCAGCTTAAGATTCGTTAGAAGGAAATGACATCCGCAAGGAATTCTGCCGCATATTTGCCATCGGTAATGCGGTGGTCAAATGCAATAGTCAGGTTTATTTTTGAGTCATGGGAAAGTTTTCCGCCATGTTGGGCGCAGGAATCATATTCTGAACCGATGCCAACGATTGCAGATTGCCTTGCATTGATGAGGGGCTGGAATGAGAGAACGCCTGTTGCGGAGAGATCAGAGACGGTGAAGGTCCCTCCGTCCATGTCTTCCACTATAAGCGCGTTCTTTACTGTTTTCATGATGTGCTGCTTGTACTCTTCGGCAAATTGCGATAAGGGAATTCCTGATGCATTCTTTATGACCGGCACGAGCAGCTCATTTCCCACGTTTATGGCAATCCCAAGGTTGACCATCTTATACACCATAAATTTTCCCGCATGAAAATAGCTGTTAAGAAGCGGAAATTTCTTGAGGGATAGTGCGATGCGAAATGAGAGGAATTCGCCTGAGCTAAGATTGATACGCAACTCGCTTTTTGCCTTCAAAATCGCCTCCTTGAGTTTGGAGGCAGAGCATGTCATAGTAACTGAAGAGACAATATACTCCTTATTATGCGAGATTGCTTCTATCTCAGCAAGCTTCCGCGGAGAAATATCTTGCGCAATTGCATTGGTTTGCGTCAGTGACGCAATGTACTCTAGAATGTCAGATTCCTTGATAATCTTAGAAATTCCTTTGAACGCTGACAAAATATCTATGCCGTTATCTGCAGCAAGCTTTTTTGCAGATGGCGTTGCCTTGATATCGGTTGTAGCATCAGTTTTTGCTGTCTGCTGCGTGCGCTTGAAAGGCGCAATGGTTTCACCCGCAGTTCCGATGAATCCAAGTTCATCAAGAACGTTATAGCGCTTCCCCAGCTCTGCTTCTAGGGCAAGTACCATTCCCTCACTCTCTGCCTCGATGCCATAGACAGCTTTCTCAGTCTCCACTTCGAAAAGAATGTCTCCCTTCTTCACAGTATCCCCCTTCCTAGCAAAGAGTTTGACAACAAGCGCCGTTGAGATATTTGCCCCCATTTTGGGGATATAAATGAGTGTTCCCATGTCCTATGGTCCCCCAATTCCGTTTAAATAAGTTTGCTCGGGAAAGCCGCCATTCAGTTGCCAATCACTCTCATTCTTGCCTGGCAACCAACACCCGCTCCCCAATCATTTATTTTTTGAGGGCATATTGCTTTTCAAAATATTATCTCTGAGAATCTCTGCCACAAGCGTATGGCCTTCCACGTTCCAATGACCATCAACAATGAAATAGAATGTGTTGTTGATGTTTTTCTGCCTGAACTCATCTAGGGGGTTGATGGCAGCAATGCCTTCTTTTTTGAGCCAGGGGACAAGCTCATCCTGCACTCTTGTCCTATTGATATCATTTAGCCCATTTTCCGAAGCGAATTTTTGCATCATCCCCTCATCAACCTGCTCTTTTGCCGGACTTACAAGAACCATAAAGTGGATATTTCTTTCATCAAGATATTTTTTCATGGCATCAAGCAGAAGCAAGGTCTTTTGGAATGCCTGCTCATACTCTTTGCTTTGCTCATTGGAATAGATTAGCGTATTGAAGTCCGCTTTTGGATCTTTTGTAGAAGGGTTGAGAAGGTGCATCCCAATGAGGAGGTTACTGATTTTCTTATTATCAATAACCGAGAAATAGAAAAGTGAATAGAGATGGGAATGCCAGCTCACCATATTCCTCACTTTCAGGGAGAAGCCCACATCCTTTTTTGGAGTTTGGATAAGGGTGCTATTTTGTACCTCGAAGAGATTATACTTCACGTTCTCCTTAAGATCATTTGGAAAAAAGCTGAGAACGACCATATCTGGGTGGAATGCCGCAACAGTATCCCTGAGAAGGAGGTATTCCTGCTCGGTACCATAGGCCGATATCCCAAAATTCATAACTTCGTATTTTCCTCTACTATTATTTCCGTTGAGGAGCCGCTCAAGTACTTTGGCAAATGCCTCATTCTCCTCAACCCCAAACCCGAACACAAATGAGTCGCCGAGAACCGCGATTCTTTTCACGCCTTCTGGCTTCTGCACAGCATACTCCCTATCCCGAAGTCCTTGGGAGCTAATCCTCACATGCGTCTTGAATTCTAGGCGCTGAAGTACAGTTGAAATTCCCGGCTTGTGCTCAAATATCTTTTCAGAATCAAGCTGAGTGATATTGAGGTTTTGCGGGAAGAAGAGGCGGAGAAAGATTTCTGTAAGGAGGAATATAACCAGCAGCGCAGCAATTGCGACTGCAGCATTTTTCAAGAAACCCCCCATGCTCCAATTCATTGCCTTTCCTTTCCTCCCTTAAAATTCCTTACGCCACTCTGCTCTTGCCTAAAAATTGTTTATAAAAGTATCACGCGATGAGGCTGTTGCACTATCTGGATATGCCCAAAAGGAAGAAAACACCAATCCAGAAGTTTTGGTTCAGTAAAGGAATGCGCGTCCTGTTGCGCGCCACCATTGTGCGAGTGCGCAGTACAAGCGAGATAAAAAATAAACCTATACATAGAGTAAATCATTCATCCAATAAGGCCAATACTGCCGCCTCTATCCTCTCTTTGTTTGGGATCAGTTTTTTCTCAAAGCTGGGATTGCAGGGAATGGGCGCATCAAAGGTGGCAATTCTCTTCATGGGAGCGTTAAGCGAATAAAAGCAGGATTCATTGATTCGTGCCATGATTTCTGCCGCAACTCCTGCCTCCTGAAAACCCTCATCAACAATGACCACTTTTCCGATTTTCTTGACTGACGCGGAGATTGTCTCAATGTCAAGCGGCTTGATAGTGCGAAGATCAATCACTTCAACAGATACACCATGTTTCTCAAGCTCCTGCGCGACTTCAAGGCAGTCATTGACTAGCTTGCTAAAGGAAATGAGTAGGGCATCGCTGCCAATTTTTGCCACCCTGGCTTTTCCTAACGGAATAAGTGCAGGGGCATTTGTAACATCTGCCTTTACCGAATACAACAATTTATGCTCGACAAATACAACGGGGCTGTTGTCCGCAATCGACGCATGAAGCAATGCCTTTGCCTCAAGGGGATTTGAGGGAGCAACGATCTTGATGCCGGGAATATGCATGAGGGGGGCATACAATGATTTGGAATGCGTCGCCCCATACCCCCGCCCGGCCCCTGCTGCGACGCGGATGACTACGGGAACAGAAGTCTTTCCGTTTGAGAGATAGTGGAAGATGCTCGCATGATTGAA
This sequence comes from uncultured Methanosarcinales archaeon, assembly GCA_964438385.1. Taxonomy (GTDB): domain Archaea; phylum Nanobdellota; class Nanobdellia; order Woesearchaeales; family GW2011-AR4; genus GW2011-AR11. Next base: position 63,336 of record CAYTKI010000011.1, read on the forward strand.
TAGCTGATCATATGCCAATGTCACAAAATCCATGAACATGAGTTCCACAACGGGGCGAAGCCCCTGAATTGCGGCTCCAACGCCAAGCCCAACGATTGCCGCCTCCGACATCGGCGTGTCGATGACTCTTTTGCTTCCGTATTTGTCAAACAGCCCTTTCGTCATGCCAAAGCACCCGCCATAGACTGCAATGTCCTCCCCTGCAAGAAAGACATTCTCATCATTTGCAAGTGCCTCATCAAGGCCTTCCCGAATCATCTCCCCATAGGATTTCATCATGGCGCGTACACATTCTCCAATAACCTGCTCTCCTCCTCTTCAGGAAGCGCAATGACTTCGTCCGCTATGGTGTTTACAGTTGCAGTGCATTCTTCTTTGAATGCATTAATCGCTTCCCTCGTGGTTTTTCCGCTGTCAATAAGTTCATTTTCCATGGCCGGAACAGCATCCTTTCCGAACCAGAACTGCTCTTCTTTCTTGTCGCGGTACAGGTTCTGATCGTTTTTCGAGTGGCCATGGTGCCTATACGTCTGCACCTCGATGAATCGGGGGGAGGGGGTTTTCCGCATGTCACTGATGAATGTTTTTGCTGCCAAATCGAGCTTGTTGTAGTTATTTTCAGGTATGGTCTCGCAAATGATGCCAAATCCTTCTACCCTCTTCTTGATAGTTGCAGAAAGAACGCGATTGACATGGGTTGACATTGCGTAAAAATTGTTCTCGCACACGAAGAGTACCGGAACGTCAAGGACTTTTGCCATGTTGAGTGCCTCAAGCGCAAATCCCTCATTCATGGTCCCGTCCCCAAGGTATGCAACAACAATGGAGTCCTTGCCTTTGTACTTGTCCGCAAAGGCCATGCCGTTTGCAACCGGCATCATGCCGCCGGTGATACCATTGGCAAAGAAATTGTGATCCTTTGAGCTCACGTGCTGCGAGCCTCCTTTGCCCCTGTTATACCCGATTTTCTTGCCCAGAAGCTCTGCGAGAAATAGGCGAACATCAAGCCCTTTGGCAAGAGCATGCCCATGGCCGCGGTGCGTGCTCGTGACCGCATCCTCATCAGTGAGGTATTGGGAGATGATGACGGGAATAAACTCCTGGCCTATGCAAAAGTGCGCAGTTCCATGCACCAACCCTTTTTTGAAGAGCTCATCAAGCTTTTTCTCAACAGTGCGTATGAGAAAAGTCTTCTTATAAACTTCAAAATCCATGTGGTCTGGAGAGCCAGAAACGTTTAAATAGGTTTCTGAGGAAGCACTCTGCTTTAAGAGGGAAAATGGATGGATGAAGAGCAACTCAAGGCGTTCACTGCGGAGTACTGGAAGCTTAAGCCATCAGGGGTACACGAAGGGCTTTCTTTCGATAATGTGCAGATCGCAAATTTTAGCTCCATTAAGTTCTATCGTTTCATCGCGGAAGTGGAGAAGAGATTCAAGGTCAAGGTGCACAATCTCAGTCAGATAGCCACTCTAAAGGATCTTCTCGCTAACCTGAAATAAGGCCTTACTTCTTTCCTTTCTGGGCAATTTCGACAAGCGCGGCATCTACCGCTTGCAAAAATGCCTCTGAAAGAGTCGGGTGGGCATGTACGGTCTTATGGATATCTTCCAATGTGAGGTTGTTTCTGATGGCAAGCGTTGGCTCTGCTACAAGTTCCGATGCCCAAGGGCCAATGGCGCAAAAACCCTTGAGATAGTTGCCATCGTGAAATATTTTAACAAACCCATCTATGTCCCCAAGGGCGCGGGCCTTGCCGTTTGCGGCGAATCGGAAGATGCTTGAGGGAAGGGTTGAATTTCGCACGCCAACAGAGGAGATTTCAGGTAAGGTGAAAATAGCGGCAGGAATAATTGTTCCGTCAAATTCCTTTCTTTTGCCCATGAGAGTTGAGGCAGCGGCTTCTGCCTGGGCAGAAGCAAAATGCGCAAGCATGGTCAGCCCGGTGACATCACCGACCGCATAGATATTTTCCACGCTGGTCTGCATCATGCTATTGACGTGAATTCCCTTCGAATAGTTTACACCAAGTTTGTCTAATTCTTTCTTGTCAAAAGATGGCTGAACGCCGATTGCGACAAGAATCCTATCTCCCTTCACACTCTTTGCTCCATTTTCATGCAGAAATGAGATTTCATCCTCCTTAATGCCCGTTACTTTTGCTTCGGTGAAAACATTTATGCCCTCTCTTCTCATCAGGCGCAGGATTTCCTCTGAGATATCGGCATCTTCTGTCGGCAGCAGCCGTTGTGCCATCTCAATGATTATCACCTTAGAGCCAAAGGCGCAGAAGAGGGAGGCGAATTCACAGCCGATGTATCCTCCACCGATAATGACAAGTGTTGCGGGCAATTCAGTGACTTCAAGTAGCGTTGTGCTGTTAAGGACAAAAGGATTATCTTCTGTGTGGGGAAGCGCAATTGGCTTCGCTCCGGTAGCGATGACGATATTCTTTGTCTTGAGCTCTTTTCCATTGACAACAACAGTATGCCTGTCTTTGATTTTCCCTTCTCCGGAAATGACTTCCACATTGTGCTCATTCATCACCATGCCAATACCGCGCGAAAGCAATCCGGAAACCTCATCCTTGCGCTGCATAAGGGCGGCAAAATCAATCTGCACTTCGCCAGAAATGCCTGTCCCTTGTGCTTTCTTGAGCTTTTGGAGTAGCGTTGCTGTGGCATGCAGGGTCTTTGTCGGGATGCATCCGTAATTGGTGCATGCGCCGCCGAGCTTGTCTTTTTCGATAAGTGCAGCTTTTCCACCAAGATCCGCTACAAGGCGCGCACATTCGTATCCACCTGGCCCTGAGCCGATGATTATTGCGTCATACATGGAAATCAGATAAAAGGTGGAAGTGGTATTTTAAAGATTTTGTGGTGGAAATGTCCGCATAAGGGAAAAGTGATGGAGGGTAATTGATGGCAAATAATCGTTATATTTATCTATGGAAAGGGATTTTGGCTTGGAATGAAAGAAAAGCAAAAGAACCTCATTGCACTTGTGGTATCCATTGCTCTCATCCTCTTCCTTGCCGAGATGATGCTGCGTTTTGTGGTGATAGGCCCCCCTCTAAAGGAAACTCCAAACTCCATGCACATTCCGCTTAACACTTCAGAACGGCTCTGGGGGCTTAAGCCAAACGAGGAAGGCATCCAGGCAGGCGCCTATTACAGGATCAACTCCCAAGGATTCAGGGATTATGAATACTCACAAAAGAAGCCGGCAGGTGTTTATAGGATTGCCGTGATTGGTGACTCAGTCACATTTGGCAAGGGGGTTCTTTTGGAGGACACTTATACAAAGATCCTTGAGAAAGAGCTTCCTTCGCTTTGCAATAAGAAGATAGAGGTGCTCAATTTTGGAGTTTATGGCTACAACACAGAGCAGGAAGTTGCCGTTATAAAGGAGCATGTATTGAAGTACCATCCGGACATGATAATCATGCTCTACACCCTTAACGATCCTGATGTTGAGTTCCAATTCATCCTTTCAAGAGTTGAGGAAAAAAAGACAGTGAGTGGGAGCGTCAAGAAATTCCTAAACGATCACATCTATCTCTATAAGATTGCCGCCCGCATTTACTACACACAGAGCCAAATCAAGAAAAACAAGAATTTAAGCATTCTAACTTTTTATCCGAAACTCCATAATAAATCATATCCAGGATGGAAGATGGTCGAGCAGAAATTTTCAGAAATGAGTGATTTAAGTAGATATGAAAGAATTCCGATTGTTCTTTTCATTCAGCCGGAGCTCTATAAGTTAAGCGGAGAGTATCCGTTCGCAGCCATCCATGCGCAGGTGATCGCAGAGGCCAAGGCAAGGGGAATTCCCGCCTATGATCTCTTCCCCTATTTCAAGGGAGGGAATCCGCGGGAGCTGAGGGTCAGTAATTTCGAGGATCGGCATCCAAACAAGAGGGGCCATAAGATAATCGCAGAAGGAATTATGGATATCCTCGCCAAAAATAATTTTCTTAAGGGATGCAATGCATAGGGACCGAGACAAAAGCATGGAGAAGAATGGCAGCATGTGGAGAGGCAAAAAGGTTGAACTTGGGAAAAGTCCAAGAATGCTCCTCATCGCCCTCAATGGGATAGGAAATCTGCTGCTCGCAACCCCATTTCTTACAAATGGTAAGAAGATGTATCCGCGATCCGCTGTTTCTGTGCTCGCGCTTGGGGATGCCGTAAGTGTGCTTAAAGAAAGCCCTTATGTTGATGAAGTCATCATCTATCCGGAAAAGTCCTCATTTCTTGTGCGTATTGGATTTCTCTTATCGCTGAGGAAAAGGAAATTCGATGTCAGCTTCTATCCCTATCCCAATGTCAATGCCATGAGCGCGATCATCGCATTCATCATAGGGGCCAAAGTGAGGGTAAATTTCGAGTATAGGATGTTAGGCAGGTGGGCAGGCCTTTTCGACACTATCAGCATTCCTGTTGATTTGTCAAAGCACGATATCGGGAAAAACCTTGATCTTCTTGAGCCGTTCCATGCAAAAGTACTCTCGAGGGAGTTATTTATTCCAATCACAAAAGAAGACAAGAACGTTGTTGATGGGCTCTTGAAAGGAAAAATCAGGAAAGGCAATATCTTAATCGGCATGCACGTTGGCTCAAAGGAGAGCATGCGCATCTGGCCAACAGGGAATTTCGCGAAACTCGCACAGCTCCTTTCTGTCCATAAAAACATCAAAATCCTTCTTGTGGGAACTTCAATCGAAGAGGGGCTCATCAAGGGGTTGCAGGAATTTAATGGCAGAAATATCATCAGCCTCCTCAGCAAAGCAACGATTCCAGAGACTACGGAAGCCATCAGAAGGTGCGCGCTCTTTGTAACTACTGATTCCGGCCCTATGCACATGGCGGTTGCCGCGAAGACAAAAGTGATTGCAGTCTATCTCGGCCCAAACATCAGAAGGACTGCCCCATATGGAAAGAAGCATGTCGTATTCCTCACCAACAAGGCGACGATGGCAGAAGATGGGAACAAAAAACACCTCTATGTGGATAAGGTGACTCCTGAAATGCTCTATGAGCGCATCAAAAAAGAGCTGGGAAAAAGGTTAAAATAATGTAGTTTTGCGTTGTCTACGTTCTTTGTGCCCTTTCAAGCTCTTCTTTGGCCTGCACGAAAAGCTGCTGCGCGACAAGGGCATGCCCTTCTGCGTTCAGGTGACCGTCAATGGGCAGAAACAGCGGAGCGGAAGTATCTTTTTCCCTGAAAGCGGTGTAGACATCCACAAAAGTGATGTTGTTTTTTTTTGCGTAGTCGTATAGTTCGTCATTGGGCCGCGTCCTGCTCACTTTTCCTTCTCCAATCCGCTTCTTGTACATGGTCCATTCCGCATCGCGTATCTGGAAGCGCACCGGCAGGGCAAGGAGGATAAGCGAAATGTTGTGTTCAAGTGAGAGGGTGTGGATGGCAGAAAGCACTTTCTTGTTTTTCTCCCAATCCTTGGCGATCCCCAGGTTGTATTCAAGATCAAAGATCCGATTTGAGGAGGACACATCAACCCATTGCGAGACGCGGGTCTTGGCAAAGACAAAAAGATGGGAATGGGTGAGTAGGCCCTCATAGAGCGAATTCACTATCCTGTTCTTGAGCAGGGGTAGTGTGCGCTTAGCGCTGCGCAGCCGGTGCTCTTCATCAACAGAATAGTAGGGTGAGGTAATTTTTTGCAGAAGTCCTTGCTCATCACTCTCCCAAACATTGAGGGAAACATCAGTGACATCGTTATAGACAAAAAAACCGATAATGATGACATCTGGCTTGAATTTTTCCAAGGCATAATTCTTGAGATAGAGATAATAGCTGTCAAGTGAGTACCCATCGCTAAATCCGGTGTTGAACACCTGGTACGCGATTCCCTTGGAGTTGAGTATCCTCTCAAGTGATTTAGCATAAGTTTCATTCATCTCAACCCCAAAGCCGTAGGTCATGGAATCACCCATCACAAGGACACGGGTCAAGTTGGAATGGATTGGGCGTTCATAGTCTCGAATCCCATAGGAATTGATCTCAACAGACACGTTGAAATCCCCATACACCCCGATATGGGTGTCTTTTGCCCCAGGCATGAGTGTCCAGGGAAGATACTCGCTCTTCTGGTAGATCTGAGGGGAGCTGTGCCTCGCAGTAGAGTAGGTTACCTGCGGCAAAAAGAGCCGAAGCGCGATCTCAAGTAGGAGAATCGAAACGAGGAGCGCTGCTGTGAGCGCAAGGATATTTTTGTGGAAGTTTCTCATGGAACTTTGCCCCTCAATGAATAAGGAACGCTGCTGTTGATATTGTGAGGTAAATTCAATTTCTTCCGTTTAAAAAGATTGTTGCGGAGTCCCATAAGAAAATTTAAATAAACCTCTAAATTTGGGAAAATAGATGGAAATTCGATAAAAACGTGAATGCGATGAACCAAAATCTTGAGCAATTGAAGGATGTGTTATCTGCAGAAGTTGTCAGGATCTACGCGGAAGCCTTCGGAGAGCCCAAGCTGAAAAAAGCCCTTGCGTTCCTGAAAACCTATAACACGGAGTTCCTCTTGGGCCAAAGCAGGCTGAACCGAAGCAAGAATTATGAGAAAGGCAATGAGAAGGATTTGCATGCGCTCTATTACACCGATGCGGAGTTTATGCAGTTCTACAATGACTCCCTCTTCCTCTCCTACGCCCATTGGAAGAACCATAATGCCATGCTAAGGTACTTCATCAAGATAGTCAGGAAAATCAAGCCGGAAACTGTCCTTGACGTTCCCTGCGGATCAGGTTTCTACACGCGCTACCTGAGAAAATCCTCCCGCTCATTCCCGCACATAACCTGCGTCGATGCGAGCGAGCATTCGCTGCAGTTCGCAAAAAAAATAAACAGGGATTCGCAAAATGTTTTCTATCTCAGGGAGGATTTCAGGAATATCGGAGGAAAATACGATTTCATCATCTGTGGAGAGCTCCTCGAGCACCTTGAAAAGCCAAAAGAATTGCTCGCATTCCTCCGCAAGCGCGTCAAGGAAGATGGAAAGGTCTTTTTGACCACGGCTCTTTTTTGTTATGCCCATGATCATATCTATATGTTCAGGAGCGCAAGGGATGTGAGGAGATTGCTGAAAAAATACTTCTTCATAGAGAATGAATTGGTCCTGCCTGTCTTTGACAGCCAGAAGCTGGGGCATAATGTCCCCACAAACTATGCCTGCCTTCTGAGGCCGATAAAGACGGGCGGCAGGCAGAATAATGGGGAAGATGCTTCCTTCTAGCCGGATCCTGATGCATTCCTCCGGATAATCGCGATATCTGCCGCGAGCTGCCTGGAAAATTGGGCGCTGCCCTCATCGTTGAGGTGCACGCTGTCTGCGAATAAGAAATGGTTTGTATAGTTCCAGCGTTGATAGTCCAGAAGATAGGTATTGGAGACATTGCCGTAATAATCACCGAGAATCCCGTAAAATCCCTTTGTATCGGGAATATACCCTGAAGCGATTGAGAGATAGGTGTCTGTAACGGGAAATTTCACCAGGATGACGGTGATGTTTCTCTTTTGCGCAAGGGCAAGCGTTTTTTGGAAGTAGTGGATCATTCCTGGGTGCAGGATGGACGCGTTCCTGAAGTGGTATGCTGCGCGCTGCGAGGCGATGCCATCCTTATCTGCGGCCATGCTAAAGCGGTCATGCATCGGCAGGTGGCCAAGCGCCATTTCCCGCGAACCTCCCTCAAAGAGAGAAGCCACGAGCTTTTCTCCCCCTCCGATTATTGGGAACGCCGATTTGATGTACTCCTTGAAGGGGTATACCTCATCAAAATGATACCACAACTCTTCATAATCAATGAACTTGTGCCAATACCACACATCCTGTACTCTCGAAGCCCTATAGGAAGAAAAGGAGTGGAGATTAAGCGGCAGGACGATCACCTCAGGCTCAAAGCCGGAGTCGTTAAGAAGAAAGCGGAGCTTATAGTATGTCTGCATGTAGGTTTCCCCCGCCAAGCCGTAGTTAAAGGATCCTGGGATAAACGCCGGATTCACGTCTGCCTGCGTTGATGAATCCCCGAGGAACAGAATCTTCACATCAGGCTTGCTCTTGGAGAACTGCTCATCTTGGATCCAAAGCCCGGTTCTCTTCAGCACGTATTCTGCATACAGGGCATTAAGAAGGAGAAAAAGAACAAGAAAGAGGAGCGCAAAGGCGCCTGCATATCCCAATGATTTGTACATTTCCTTTTCCATGGTCAAAACTGGAAATAAATGAAGGGTGTTTTTTCAAATACGCCAAAGAGCAAAATGAAGAGTATGGCAAGGGCAGAGACGCTCCATTTCACCACAAGAGATCCTTTGGAAAGAGAATCCTCATGGAGCATGTCTTTCTCCTCAAGCCATTCCCAGAACAGGAGCAGTGTGATGGTGCCGAAGGAGATGGCAAGGCCATACCAGCTCAGGCCGATAAATGTTCCCCCGACAGAGAGGCTCCAGCCGCTGAGAAGATGAGTGAATATGTAGTAGGCATCTCCCAGGGAGTTCGAGCGGAAGAGGATGTTGGAAAGGGAGAACAAAAGGAAGGTGGCAATCACTTTCAGAAGCTGTGGCATGGTATCCCACTGCTTTCTTGCAAAATAGTAGAGGAAAATCAGCAATGCCATGCACCATCCATAGATGATAAAATTCCAGCTCGCGCCGTGCCACAGGCCAAGAAGCGGCCAGCCGATGAACAGGCAGAGTGTAAAGGCGAGTGTGTGGAGTATTTTCGCATCCTGCACGAATTCCCTAGATGTTTCCTTAAGCAAAAGATAGAGCGGGATGAAAACATAATCCTGGAACCATTTAGTGAGGGAAATATGCCAGCGGTTCCAAAGCTCAGCGATGGACTGCGCAAAAAATGGTCTTCGGAAATTCTGAACTAGGCTATAGCCCATAATCCCTGCAGTCCCACGTGCGATGTCAGAATACCCGGAGAAATCGCAGTAGATCTGAATCGTGAAGGCAAAAGCCGCCAGAAGCAGCTCCATGCCATTGTAAGACGAGGGAGAACTGAAGACAGTGACGGTGAGCAGGGAGAGGCGATCCGCGATAACAACTTTCTTGAAAAAACCAAGGGCGATGAGCTGTAGGCTGCCAAAAATGCGGGAGTTGTCCCATTTCTTTTCCTCATAGAATTGCGGAAGTAGATGTCCAGCGCGCTCGATTGGCCCCGCGACAAGCTGTGGGAAGAACGCATGGTAGACTGCGTAAATTCCAAAGTGTCTTTCCGCAGTGATTTTTTTACGGTAGACATCGATATTGTAGCTCACGGCCTGGAAAGTGTAAAATGAGATGCCGACAGGCAGGATGAGATTGAGGGCAAGGGGAGAGAACTGGATGCCGATGTGGGAGAAGAGTTCCCTGAGCGATTCGCCAAAGAAATTCGCGTACTTGAAGGCAAAGAGCATGCCGAAGTTGCCAAATAGCCCAAACAGAAGCAATGTTTTGCGGGTGCGTGGATTTTCCGACTTCTCCATGAAGAGCGAGCAGAAGTAGCCAATGAGTGTGGAGAGGAAAAGAAGGATGCCATACTCAAGCTTCACGCTCATGTAGAAGTAATAGCTCGCGATGAGGAGCAGCATCCAGCGGAAGCGGTGGGGAATAGTGAAATGCAGTAGCACCACAATGGTAAAGAACACTAAAAATTCAAGGGAGTTGAAGAGCATCGTGGTCGTGATAAGTGTAGTTTTTTGGTGTTTTCTATACGGAGAGCTCGCCTTCTATTGTTTAAAAAGATTGCTGCGTTTAGTCGCAGGGAAAAAAAGTATGGAAGGTGTGGTTAAGGGAAACCTATAAATACTGAAATTTGCGCAAGTTTGGCATGGCTTCCAACTGGCTCGGGCTCCGCAGGGAATACGAAAAGGTGCTGCTCTTTGGCATCTTCGCGGTGTTTCTCATCCTGCGGCTCTTTTCCCTAACGCCTTATTTTTTCATCCAGGGGGGCGATGATGCAAGGTATCTTGCGCTCGCGCAGAGCTTTCCCTCTCATCTTCTGGATAACAACCAATTCTACATCACACACCCGCCTCTCTTCTCCTGGATAGTTGCAGTATTCTCTTTTGTCTTTGAGGATTACATCGCAGGCATCCTGGTTTCCCTCCTATCTTCAATCGCCTCCTTTTTTCTTATATACGCGATTTTTAAAAAAGTCGCCTCCAGCGTTTATGTCGCGCTCACTGTTGTACTCCTCTATTCGATTTCCCCTTTCTTTATCAGCATTGCAACCCTAGTCTCCAAGGAGTCGCTTGCCCTGATGCTGTTTTTGCTGACAATCCATTATTTCATCTCATTTGTTGAGGAGAGAAGCGCAAAGGCAGGTCTCATCGCGAGCGTCTTTGGCGCATTGCATGCAATGACAACCGATCATACCTTGCTTCTCATCCCAGCGCTCGTGCTCACTGCGTTCTTTTTTTCAAGAAAAAAAGTGTCATGGGGCGTTTTGATCCCAATTTTCGTTACGGTAGTTTTCTATCTTATCTGGATTGGGATTCGGGTGTATGTCTACACCCATTATGAGTATTATCCTGCCGCCATGGACGGAACCCCTGTTTCAACCGAAGGGTGGGGTGTGAGGGAGCTTCTCAGCCCGCATTATTTTGATGAGAAGTACGTGCCATTTGGCATTGTCTTTGAGCTAACGCATTATCTCTATCCGATTTTCTATATGCTTAACGTCCAGTTTTTTCCCTGGCCGCATTCTCTCACCTTTCAAACCATCGGTACCCTCTTTTCCCTCAAGCTCCTCCCTCAGCTATTAATCTATGCCGGATTGGTTGGGACGGCAATCATCGGCATTGTGGCCATTTTCAATGATGCGGTGAAATCAGGATTTAAGCGGAATGCGCTGCTCTGGATGCTTGTCATGTTCGCAATCTTCTTTGCGCCTGCCGCGCAGATACTGACCTCGACTAGGTATGTGCAGATTGCAAATATCTTCCTCTATGGGATTATCGGGCTTGGCATCGTCTCTTTCTTCAGGGCAGTCAAGCAGGAAAAGCGTCTGCGGCTCCACTTTGCTGCGGCGGTTGGGATGTGCCTCATCCTGCTCATCCCCTATGTCATCCACAATCATTACTTTATGCTCACCAAGGAAAAGATTGTGGAGCTACGGAAGACCGCTCCCTTCATCCAGGGGCTTCCAAAAGATGGCATCATGGCGCAGTTTGGCTACTCTCCTGAGCTCAACTACCTCACAACAAAGAGAGTGATGACTCTTCCCGAGAGTGTGGAGGATCTTTCACCCATCGATCTCTTCAATATCAGCTATGTGTTGTATGGCGAGTATTACCTTGATACGTTTGAGACAGGAAAAATGTTCAACTATGACATCATTGACTACATCAGGAAGCACCCGGAGCGTTTCAAGCTCCTGGCAGTGGTTGAGGAGCGCTATGAGCCAAGAGAGCGGCCGGATCATATCTATATCTATGAAGTTGTTAGGAAGGACTAAGGTTTGTTTTTCTTTACCCTTCCATTGGATAAAATAAGAATGCTAATGGTTTTTCTTGTGATTTGCGCTTTTGGTGCACACAAACACAAACTGTATCGCAAAGAGCCGCTTCCAAATCATTGTGGAAAGGTAATTCAGATGATGGGCAAAGGAGAGTATTCTTCCTTGGGCGAATAGATGGCTTAGTTTTGGCAAAGGAAGGGGAGTTGCCTGCTCTTTTGTTATGGATAGGCCAGCGCCCAGCAGCAATTGCCTCATGGTCTTCAGGGTATAGAAATGAAGGTGCGTGCAATCAAACACCCCTCGCTCATCATAATCAAAATTGCCGAAAAGCACTCGCAGGCGCGCATAGAGATGGCCGACATTGGGAAGCGAGATGATGGCAATGCCATCTTTCTTGAGAAACGACGCAAACTTTTTTAGGGCAGCATGGGGGTTCTTTAGGTGTTCAAGCACATCGCCGATGATGATGGCATCAAATGATCCTTTTGGATAATTTGGTATTTTTGAATCCAGGTCAGCAACCTTGACATCCTTGTAATGGGCGTGCGCTCGTTTTGCGGAATCTGGGTCATACTCAATGCCATAGAAAGTATGCATGGGAAGGTTCATGCCGATATAGCCATCGTTGCATCCCACATCAAGCACTTTCATGCCAGCAGGCATTCCCGAAAGGGTGGAGATAATCCTCATGTGGCTGCTATACTTATCCGGCTTGAATTCATAGGATGCCATGGGAACTGGGGGGGGGATGGTGTTTTAAATGTTTCTTGCGGTGGGAGAGAAAAAAGAAAGTGGATAATAAAGGGAGATTTTAGAGGTTCCCCATGCACAATATTTTTAAAGCCAAAGGCGATGCCAACAAGAGGGGTGCAGGCATGATTGATGGAGTGAAGATAAAGCATCTGAAGGTCATAAAAGATAACCGCGGCTTTCTCATGGAGATGCTGCGCTGCGACGATAGTATTTTCCAGAAATTCGGCCAGGTTTATCTCTCTGTCTGCAATCCAAAAGTAGTCAAGGGATGGCATTACCACAAGAATCAGGTTGACAATTTTGTCATCGTCAAGGGCAATGCGAAAATTGTGCTTTATGATGATAGGAAGGATTCCCAAACCTATGGCGAAGTGCAGGAAGTCTTCATGGGCGAGAAGAATCCCATACTGCTCCAGATCCCAACATATGTGGTTCATGGCATGACTCCTGCAGATGACAACCCCATCTATCTTGTCAATAGTCCAACGCTTCCCTATGACTACAAGCAGCCCGATGAGCACCGCATCCCCTTCAAAAGTAAGGACATCCCCTATGACTGGGGCCTTGAGGAAGGCGGCTGATGCGCCTTCTCATTACCGGCGGACTAGGGTTCATCGGCAGCCATTTCATTAGGCACATTCTCAAAAAATATCCAACCTATCGCATCACAAATCTCGATAAGATCACCTATGCGGGAAATGCCGATAATCTTAAGGATGTTGAGCGCAATAAGAATTATTGCTTTGTCAAGGGCGATATCTGCGATGCCACTCTTGTAAAAAAACTGGTGAAAGATGCGGACGCGATCATCAATTTCGCCGCCGAGACCCATGTCGATCGCTCAATTGAGGATGCAAGCTCTTTTGTGCGAACAGATGTCCTGGGGACATACACGCTCCTCAACGCCGCAAAAGACGCCGGCATAAAAAAATTCCTGCATATCTCAACTGATGAAGTGTATGGAAGCATTGAAAAGGGATCATTTACTGAAGTTTCCTCCATGCAGCCAAACAGCCCCTATGCGGCAAGCAAGGCAGGAGGGGATATGTTCGTGCGCGCCTATCACCAGACTTTTGGCCTGCCAGTAGTCATCACGCGCAGCTCAAATAACTATGGCCCCTTCCAGTATCCTGAGAAGTTCATCCCACTCTTCATCACCAACCTTCTTTTGGGCAAGAAAGTCCCCTTGTATGGGGATGGGAAGAATGTGCGCGACTGGCTCTTTGTTGAGGATAACTGCAGGGCGATTGATATGGCCTTCCATAAAGGGGTTCTGGGAGAAATTTACAATATCGGCGGGGACTGCGAGAAGAGAAATATTGATGTCGTGCGCATGATACTTAAGGAAATGGGCAAGGGGGAGGAGTGCATTGAGCAGGTGACCGATCGCCTGGGCCATGACCGCAGGTATTCCCTTGATAACTCAAAAATCAGAAAGCTTGGTTGGAAGCCAAAGATGGATTTTAGGCAAGGGCTCAAATTGACAGTTGAATGGTACAAGGGTAATGAGCAATGGTGGAGAAAAACACTCGGAAAATAGTTGTAATCGGTAGCAAAGGAATGCTGGGCACCGATATGGCTACCGAGCTCTCGCGGCATTCTTTTCAGCTACATTCATTTGATCGAGATGAAGTGGATATCACTAAGCCAAATCAGATTCGCGCGATTTTCGGCAAAATCCGCCCGGTAGTAGTCATCAACTGCGCCGCTTACACTGATGTGGATGGCAGCGAGTCGCATCGCAAGGAAGCATTTGCGCTCAATGCAGGGGCAGTAAGGGATCTCGCTATAGCATGCAGGGAAATTAATGCCCTCCTTGTCCACTATTCTACTGATTATGTCTTCAATGGGAAATCCAAAAAAGGGTACAGGGAAGATGGCAAAAAAGACCCGATAAATTATTACGGCAAAACCAAGTCCATTGGGGAGGATTACCTCAGCGAGGATCTAAAAGAGCATTATCTCATCCGAACCTCCTGGCTTTTCGGAGAGAACGGAAAGAATTTCATTGAAGCAATCAAAAAGAAAGCAAATGAGCAGGAGATTAGGGTTGTGGACGATCAGCGCGGCTCCCCAACCTACACTAAAGACCTCGCAAAGGCAACAGTTAGGCTCATTGTGGGAAAATATCCTTTTGGCACCTATCATCTCACAAATAGCGGCGTTTGCACCTGGCATGAGTTCGCAAAAGAGGTTCTGGCACAGATAGGATCAAATGCCAAGGTGATTGCAATCAAGTCCATTGAGCTCAAGCGGGCGGCAAAAAGGCCTATCTGCTCCATCCTTCTGAACACAAAATTTAAAAGCGCCCTGCCATCCTGGAAGGATGCAGTACGAAGGTATATTGGGGGGAGCAAATGAAAGGAGTGATTCTTGCTGGCGGATTCGGCACTCGCCTTGGCCTTCTCACCAAGGTAACAAACAAGCACCTGCTCCCGGTCTATGATAAGCCCATGATTTTCTATCCGCTCCAGAATCTTCTCGAGGCGGGAATTAGGGATATCATGATCATCTCAGGGCCTGAGTATTCAGGGCATTTTTTAAGGCTCCTAGGTTCAGGGAAAAACTTCAAGGCGCGCTTCACCTACGAGATCCAGGATGACGCAGGAGGAATCGCGCAGGCATTGGGCCTTGCTGAGGACTTTGCCGATGGGGAGGATATTGCGGTCATCTTGGGGGATAATATCTTCCAGGACGGCTTTTCAAAAGAGATCGCCTCATTTCGCTACGGGGCAAAGATATTTCTCAAGCCGACAGCCGAGGCAAAAAGGTTTGGCGTGGCGGAAATCAAGGGGGATCGCGTTGTTCGCATCGAGGAAAAGCCGAAAAAGCCAAAGAGCAATCTCGCGGTCACGGGGTTATATTTATATGACGCAAGGGTGTTTGACATCATCCGAAAACTCAGGCCCTCTTCACGCGGCGAGCTTGAGATAACAGATGTGAATAACGTGTATATTCGGATGGGGCTCATGAGCTATGCCACCGTGCGTGGCTACTGGACTGACGCTGGCACACAGGATACGCTCTTGCGTGCATCAGTTCTGGTTCAGCGCCAGAGCAAGGGAGAGAGAGGGAAATCTTCATGGGCAAAAAAATTGCGATTTTCATTATAGCATACCAGGCAGTGACCACGTTTGACAAGGTCATTCGGCGCATCCCAAAAAAGGTGTATG
Organism: uncultured Methanosarcinales archaeon; assembly: GCA_964438385.1. Lineage (GTDB taxonomy): Archaea > Nanobdellota > Nanobdellia > Woesearchaeales > GW2011-AR4 > GW2011-AR11. Next base: position 78,729 of record CAYTKI010000011.1, read on the forward strand.
ATGGGGTGGGGGAGATCTTCCTGATTGATGATTCCAGCAATGACAATACATACTACGCCGCCATCGGCTATAAGCACCTGCATCATCTCAAAAAACTCAATGTGTTTCGGAACCCAAAGAACCTCGGCTATGGAGGAAACCAGAAAAGAGGATACAATTACGCGATCTCAAAGGGGCATGACATCGTCGTGATGCTCCATGGCGATGCGCAGTATGCCCCGGAGCAATTGCCAAGCATCCTTAGGCCCCTTATTGAGGGCAAGGCGGATATGGTTTTTGGCTCGCGCATGCTTGGAAACCCCCTGAAGGGAAAGATGCCGATTGTCAAATATATAGGTAATAGGATCCTCACATCCATTCAGAATTTCTTCCTCAAGACAAATCTTACCGAGTTCCATTCCGGCTATCGGGCATATAGCTGCAAGGCGCTTAGAAAAGTTCCCTTCAACAAGTGCGCAGATGACTTCCATTTCGATACCGAGATTCTTATCCAGTTTATCGAGAGAGGCTTGCGCATACAAGAGGTTCCGATCCCAACCTACTATGGTGATGAGATCTCCCGTGTGAAGATTCTGGAGTATGGCTATAATGTGCTCAAATCAACGATTGAGTATGTGCTCCACAAGCGCGGGATCATCTATCGGGAGAAGTATGACCTCTCAAAAGACGGCTAGGGTGCCTGGGCAGTCCGATGAAAATAACCCTCAATGACATCCTCGCGCTTGCGTTTGTCATCCTGCTCTCCCTTGTACTAAAAAAGTTTCTCCTCATCCCCTTAGTGGCAATTGCCATCGTCTATCTTCTGGGAAAAGATCTTGATTCCTGCCACAAGAATCTCGCGTATCTTGCTGCCATGATGATTCCATTTCTGCCTTTTTTGGTTTTCTTTCTGTTCTATCTGCCTTTTACGATTTTTGGAATCCTGTTGAGCAAACGCTCATTCATCAAAAGCTATGTGCTGGGCCTTTCCATCATTTTGATTCTGCGCATTTTTCTCTACCACCTCACTATGCTAGGCGTCCCGTTGACCAAGTGGACTATTCTTTTCACTACCCTTCTCTTCCTCTCCATTTCCTATTCTTTTTTTATCAAAAAGAATGGAATGCAGGAAGTAAAAAATACCTTTAAGGTGGATGGAAAGGAGTTTAGGATTTTATTGGGAACCCTCTTTTTTCTCTTTTTCGTCTCCCAGGTCATCTACAATAACACAAGCCTGTATGGCTCAAATGGGACGCAAATCTATGCCAAGCAGAAGTTCGTGATTGATTCCATTGAAAAATACGGCAAGTTCCCCCTCTATGATCCAGGAATAGGGATGGGCGAGCAGCTCTTCCTGACTGATTCCCCCACCCATTTCATCAAGGATATCCTGGTGCTTGCGACCATTTGGCTGCGTCCCTGGTTTGGTGAAGTGCTTATCTATAATGCGTATCACATGTTCATCCTCTGGATGGTGATGCTTGCGGCATCAGTTCTTTTGCGTGAGCTTCTCTCAAGGGAGGGAAAAGACAACAGCGCCTTAACCCATTATTTTGTCATCCTGGGAAGCATTGCAATCGCCCTGAGCTTTGTGTTTGTTCGCCTGCTTGAAAGCTTCAAGGCATTCTCCGCGCATCCGATCAACCTATTGCTCCTCGCGCTTCTTTTCACAAAGCCAAAAAAGCCGCTGGAGTGGCTTGTCATCGGCTATCTTATGCTCTTCAGCTACATGGTGCATGCGATCCAGGCCATGGGGGTGTTTGTGCTTGCGGTATCTATCCTAATCGTGATGTATGTGCGGGATTGGGCTTCGGTTAGGAATGGCTTTTCCTATCTTCTCTCCCACAAGGTGAAGGCAGGAGCAATCGTGCTCATCTTCATCGCGGTCATGTTCGGCTACACCGCGACAGGATATATCACCAAGGATTATCTGCGCCAGAGCAATCCGGGGATAATCCAGCCAAACCCCTGGCCAAACACCATCGGATGGTTTTTTGGATTCTTTGAGAATCCCGATATCACCATCCTCTCCATCCACTATCCTGATCTTCGCAGGATCGACACCAAGCACTCCGGCTTTTTCCTCTCGGTGATTGGAGGGATATCATTTCTGATCCTGCTCTTTGCGTTCAAGCATGATGCCATGGGAAAGTCCTCGCTTTTTTGCTGGGCATTTGTGCTGCAATTCATCCTCTATGGCATTTCAACAAACATCATCAACGTTGGAAACCTTGAGCCCGGCTATCGCATAGTTCTTCCCTATGCCATTGTCGCGCTTGCCATCTCTTTTTGCGCGCTCTTTGATGCGCTAAAAAACATAAAGATGAAAGCGGTTATTGCCATTGTTTGTCTTGCATTCCTCGTCCATAGCTTCTATTATGTCAATATCAATATGGGAAACATCCACTCATCCTCAATCATTTCAAAGAACGTCTTTCCCGATGTCATCGCGGCAATTGAGAGGCTGCCTATAGATGGGCGCTTCATCACCTACGGCCATTTCTCAAATGAGGTGGATGCGGGAATTGCTTCATCAACAGGAAGATATTTCACACGCTACCAATACAATCTCTGGAGTTCAAAAAATAACATCTATGAGTTGGTCCATACCCAGCATTCATTTGGTGAGTTTCCGGAGTTGGCAGGTCTTTCCGGGGCGCAGCTGCATAACTACTGGGCGCTTGGAGGGTATAAGTATATGTTCATCAACGCATGCCATCCGGTGGGAAACACAATTCTCCAAAAGGCATATCCCAATTACACCCAACCATTCTTTCAAAGCGAGCAGAATAAATGCCTCATCCTTGCCAAGGTGAATAATGTGTCCTACGCGGAAAAAGTGAGCGTTCTCAAAGAAGTGGATGATGTGGTGTACAAGAGGGAAGATGGATATTATTATCTCACCGTGAGCGATCTTTCCCGCTACCATGTTGATCGGAAAGCTGCTCTCAATGGTGTGTCTAATTCACCCTCACCACCGCAGGAGTTATCGTTCAAGCGCACAACTCCCCAGGAAGTTGAAATCAGCGGCGATTTCAGGCCCGGTGATTGGGTGAATTTCAAGGAGGAGTATTTCTTCCGCTGGAGAGCATATATGGACGGCAAGGAAGTCCCAGTCTATCCAAGCAACTTCAACATGATTTTGATAAAAGTGACAGAGCCAGGAACTTCAATCCACTTGGTCTATGACATCCTCCCCTCCGAGAGGATCTTCCACATCATCTCTCTCATCGGCACATTCCTCTGCGCTGCATTGTTCCTTCTGCTCCTAAGAAGGCCGGAGTGGCTGGATTAAGAGAAGTGGAAGTGCAGGAGTTCTTTTAACCAAATTTAAGTTCAATAATTTTTAGTGGCTAACGACTGATAGGGGGCATATGGAACGACTACGACCCAATGTCTCCATGGATATCCATTCTTTATTGCTCACTTTGTTTACCCGATTCCACAACCAAAACCTTTAAATACCACTATTAACCATTAGTTAATAACTATTAACAAAATGGAAACAACAAAGCCGACCATCAAAATCCTGAAAATCCTGCTAAAAGAGATCTCCATAAATCCCACTATAACCTTCTTAGCTAAAGAAATTGGCATGAGCAGGGTAGGAACGTGGAAGATCCTTAAGAAGCTAGAAGCAGGGAAACTAATTACCCTATCTCCAATAGGTGAAGGCAAAACAAGTGCCAATATCATAAGCCTGAACTGGGAAAATTCCATTATAGAAAAGACTTTATCCCTTGCATTAACGCAAGATGCCCTGAAAAATCAGAGATGGCTAAGCAGTTTTGAGGAATTAGAAAATAAAGTCGATTTTCTCTTGATCTATGGCAGCATTATCCATTCTCCAAAAGAAGCTAATGACATTGATGTCTTAGGGGTAACCAATAAGAATGAATTTTTGGAAATAGAAGAATCAATTAAAATGATACAGAAAGTCCAGATCAAAAAAATACATGCCATTAACTTTACACCAGCAGAATTTAAAGGAGAGCTTGAGAAGCCAAACAAGGTGTTTATTGATGCAATAAAGAAGGGAACGATCTTATTCGGTCAGGAAAAATTTATTGAGTTCATGAAGGGAATTCAGAGAAAATGAAAAAAGAAGTAAGAGAGTGCTTTGTACTCGCTGCAAAGGACGAGAAGAAAGGCAAAAAGCATAAGGGCCTTCTTATTGGAAAACCGGACAACAAAACAGCAGAAGGCTATATTCAAAAAGCAAAAGTAAACTTACAGCTTTGCGAAGTCTATAAGGAAAAAGGATTTGACTATAAGATCCCTGAAGAATGGTTTTATACGCTTTACTATTGCGCTTTGGCCATACTGTCAAAGTATGGATTGAGAGCAGAAGCCAGAAGTGCACTGCTTTTTTTCTTAGATATACGAAGGATCTCAAGTTAATAGAGTATGAAGATGAATTTATCGATAGGATAACTGTGTACAGCACTAAAGAGGTAAAATCAGATGTGGATGAAAGAGAAACTGCAAGATATAGCTCATCTGTTACCAGCAAAGAAATTGAAAGCAAATATAATCATATGACGGATGTATGTAAAAAAGCGATTTCTCAGGCAGAAGAGATAGTTTTTTCTGGCAAAGAGTTTAAAGTTCCTAAAGAATTATATGAATAATTGACGGAATCCTCAAACGAACGACTTCTAACGAAATGTTCCCTCGAATGTTATTCCGGATTGCTCACCTTGTTCGCCTGATTGGAACGAGCCACTAAAAATTACTCTGCGGACGCAGGTTTTCCACACTTGCGTATGGGAAACGAACTTAACAAGAACCAACGTTAAACAAACAGCTACTCCCTCGCCCAGAAATAAATCCCCAGCCCAATAATCAGAGGAGGGAACACCCACACATGGTACTTGATGTGAAGGCCGAAAATACCAACATAATAGCTAAGTATGCCCATCACGGCAAACAAGAGCGCGCAGCCGATTACAAGCCGCTCAAGGAAGTCAAGCTTTTCCTTCCAGTAGAGCATGAGGGCATAGCCGGGAATCACAAAGAGCCAGAAAAGCGATGCCACCATCTTCACGATAACGATTATGCTCTCCTTGTAGAAGGCGATCTTAAGCGCGATGAGCAGTCCAAAAAGGGCGATGCCAAGGAAAAGCAGTTCCCCTTTCAGTTCCTCAAAATGTTTTTTCAGCAATGCACTCTCCTCCTACTTTTGTGTTCGTGAGTATCACAACCATATCGTTTTGGAACGCGACTTGGCCGCCATTCTCTATAAGATCGTTTGCAATTAAAAGGTTATACTGCGCAAGCGCCTCCTGCCTGCTTGCCTTGTCAAGCACAAAATAATCAAACAGGCAGATGTCATACGAGCCCTTCCACATGAAATCAGAGAGATCCGATCGCTGATGCAGTTTTATTTTCGGAAACGGGGAAAAATACGGCATCCCCGCCCCATGGTCAGCCGGAGTCTCTGTCTCAAATACGCGATGAATCGATCTGTTCTGCAAGTCAGCAACAAAATCCTCAGGGATTATTTGTGCGTGCGTCCGTTTGGCATTGCGAAGAATCGCATCCTGGGAATACGGATCGCCATAGAAGAAATAGACCTTCGCATCAGGAGCAGTGTTCTTGCCTATCCATTGCAGCGCCTCCCAGTGCCAGGGATCCATGATGCCAGGTCCCACAACTTTGTTGTAGGTTGGGATGTGCTTAAGAGAAAAGAGGGGGGAAAACGCGTTTGCAAAGAGGAAGAGAAAAAGGATGCCAACCCCAATCATAGAGGGAGAACGAAAATACTGAGGGATCAAATTCAACAATAAATAAAGCCCCATTCCAAAAAAGAACATGAAATACACCGGCCATAGTAGGCGCGGCTGAAACGCCCGAATGCCAAAGCCGATGTAGTTTGTATAGCCGACAAGAAGCATGAACACTCCGGCAATCACCAGGAGGTGCATCTTCCTAAAAAAGAGCATCCCTCCGATTAGGCCAGCCGCAAGGACTATCAGCAAAAGTCCAAAATCAGTGAGATAAAAGATAGGCGTTCCCCCCCAATCGGTTGAGACCGAGAAGGAATAGGGATTCACTACCTGAAAGCTCTGAACAAAGATGAGTAGGTTGTAGCCGACCAATGCTCCGGCAAGAAGCGCGGCAAAGAGAATACCAAAAAGAAATGATTTGGTGAATTGCTTGGTGAATAATAGATAAATTCCGAAAAGGGTGACAAACCCCGCGCCATAGAGAAGCTCGGAAGTGTGCGACAATCCAAGAGCTGCAAAGAACATCCCAAGCAGAAGCCAGCTCTTCGAAAGTTCATTGCGGCACACTGCCCAGAAGATACATATCAGGAAGAGCTGCCCAACAATCGACGCCCAATGCCCCCAGAGAAAGCCAATGTAGGATTTGCTGGAAAAGAGGAGCACTGCCAGGGGAAGCGAGAGCAGCGCAATATGCTTATTGAGAGTCCTGATAATGACATACATCACAAGCGCTGCCATAATTGCGCTCAAAAAAATCATGAAGTAAAGAGTGTCATAGAGCGGAATTCCAGTGGAGAAAGAGAGCAGAACCCCAAGATGGTGCAAAACAGGCGGGTAATACCCAACAACATCAGTATATCCCTTCACAATATATGGCGGCTCATGGCGGTAATTACCCACATCCTTGATGCCTTCAGCCCGAGTCTGCTGCTGGAACGTGTCTGAGGCCATATACCCATAGGGAAAATCATGCGAGAGTTTGTGGTCCCATAGGTTTCCCACACCAAGAAAGAGAAGTACTGTAATCACAATCCAAAGGTAGGACTTTTCAAGGTTCATGGTGTTCGTCTAGTGTAAAAAAAGGTGCGTTTCATCTCTTCCTCGCATAGATAGTCACCTTATATCGCGGATCGACAAAGACTTTCCTTTTGTCTATCCCAAGGGAGGAGGACAGTGCGCCAAGGAGCGAGAATATCAGCTTGTTGTAGAGTTTTCCGCGCTCCATGGCCACTCCGATGGAAAAATACCTTCCCGCTGTTTCCACGCGAAGAATCTCAAAGCCAAGCGACTCAAGCATCTTCCTAAGTGTCTCTTCGGAAAAGAAATAGATGTGTTCGCGGACCCGGCGTACCTCTTCCCAGTTCTTTCCAAGAAGGCGTGCAACAACGCTTCCGATGTTTGGGGTGGTGATTGATATCACACCTCCTTTTTTCAGCACGCGTCCCATCTCCGCAACAGTCCTCTTAGGATCAGGAAGGTGCTCAATCACATCAAAGAGGGTGATGGCATCAAACGATCCGGAAGGGAATTTCACCTGCTCGAGCGTCTTTTTCTGAACGGGAATCTTAAGTACCTTCTTCGTATAGGAATATGCATAATCCGCGAGCTCAAGTCCCTCAACCTTCCACCCCTGCTCCCGCGCCAATTCCAAAAAGAACCCGAGCGCGCAGCCGATGTCAAGCAGCTTTCCTTTTTTCGCATAGCGGTTGATCCACTTCAGCCGCAAATTAAATGTCGCGCGGATGTCATCTTTCTCCCGAAGGTACTCGCCATAGCCGAAGAACGTCGTCTTCTTGCCTTTGAACACGGGGTTGTGATAGTAATTCTTATCATAGATCTCATGGAGCTTCTTTTCCTTTAGCCGCGGATTTTGGTAGATGAGCCCGCATCTTCTGCACTTCACAATCGTATAGCCATTGAGCTTCAGATACGCTCTTGCAGAATTCAAACCGCAGAGATTGCAAGAGACAAATTCTAAGGATGCTTCTGCGCCCATAATCTCCAAAGAAGCCACGCGCCATATATAAATATTATGAGCAGGGTGAGAAGGGAGATTGCAGCCCCTTTAACAAACGATGCGGGTCGATAGGAGAAGCGTATCGTACCCGGCTTTTCAACAATAACGGCGCTGATAACCGTGTCTGCCCTAAGGATTTCAAGTTGCGTTCCATCCTGCATAGCGCTCCAGTCATCAAAAAGGGAGAATTTCTCGCTTAGAACAAGTATGCCAGGTCCCTTAGGTGTGACTTCAATCGTATTGGGCGATATTCTTTTCGCATCAACAGGCATAAGCGATCCATTAAGCGAGCCAAGCAAATCCTCAATATCTGCCGCTTCAATGGAGTTTTTTCCTGATAGCATGTCCGGAAGCACAATCCCTCCCCCTTCCTTGTATTTTTGGAGGATGGCTGCAAAGTTTTGGTCAACCGAGCCCGCAGCAAGAATCACTGCCTTGAAGGAGGAGAGAAAGTCAGCATCATAATCATTGACGCGAGGCATTTTCCCATGGACAATCACCGTATGTTTAGGATCAAATTTCGAATCAAGGAGCAGCGCATAGGTAAGCTGCTTTGCCGAATCCAAATCACCGATCACAAGCACGGCATTGGGCGCAAGGTAATAGCGCGGAAGGAAATCCAGGTTCTCGTAGAGATAGGGACCTGCAATCCAGGTTGTCCACCCGGCTTTCTTGCACGGCGCGCATTCATTGAATTTCTGCACAAGCCTATAACCGGAAACATTGACAGGCTTTGTGGAGAGCGCATAGCGCAGGTTGAGGATGCCAAGCAACTTTGTGGAACCATAATTCTTCGCGATGCCAAGGAATGAGACATAGTCGTTGCTCCACAGGCTTCCTCCTCCATTGAGGGTCTCAAGGCCGTACTGCGCATAATAGCTGCTCCCATAAAAGGAGATGATGTCATTGACATCAAAGGTAGTGATCCTGAAAAATCCATGCTGCTCGCCCATGAATTTCGCAGCCTCGTTCTGATCAAACTGCTCTTGGACATTGAAACCCGCAGGCAGCCCTTTCATGAGCAAAAGTTCCGAGAGTATCGCGGCGCTTACTGCCACTACAATAGCAAGTTGCACTGTACTTTTTCCAGCAGAATGGAATTTTCTGGAAATCATCTGGAGGAAGTAGAAATACCCATATCCCGCAAGGAGGGAAGCGCAGAAGACGAAGACAAACATCACCCTTACAATGTGTCTGGTCTGTGGAAAGACTGGAAGATATTTGTAGAACAATGCCGCAAGAAAGCCGCCTGATGCGAGGAGAACGATAAATGCGCATAGGATAACCAAAAAGGCGACCATGCGCCTCTTAAATAAGAGAAATGAACACAGCGCCAACAGTGATGCAGCAATGCCAATGTGGATGGGATGGGAGGACGTCTCCCCTTTCACCACGACAATCTTGAGGAAATCCTTGAGCACAAAGTGATCCTCCCCGATATATTCCTGGTACGAGACTCCCTGCGCGCGGTTGGACTGGGAGATAAAGTCAGTGCTTGGCATCACCTTGACCGCAGAGAGTCCAAAAAACACTGCAAGAAGGATGGAAAAGACAACGGCAGTCCTGATAAGATTTTTCTTGATGTCTTTTCTGATGAGATCAAAAAAAAGATATGTGCCGATGAGGAGTATAGTGTAGAGGAAAGTGATTGCGCCTCCGGAGAATATCTGGAATGCGAGGAGCGCGCCAGCCGCAATGGAGAAGGGAAAGGGACTCTCCGCTTTTTTTGCCTTGAGCACGCATAGGAAGATGAAGGGAATAAGGGCATACGGCTCAAGGATGCTTGGGTTTCCTGACACGATGAATTGGTAGATGAGCCCATTAAACATGAACACAAGAGAAGCGATGAATGCGGCTCCTGGGTTCCCAAACAGATGCCTTCCGAGAAGATACATTCCGGCTCCTGCAAGGAAAAAATAAATCAGGATGGAAAGGTTAATCGCGAGAGGGATGATGCCAAAAAGCATCACAAAAAGATGCGTGAGGTTGAGGAAAAATACCTGGCCGTCGCCAAAGAGGGGCTGTCCCCCATACCAATAGGGTGTCCAGAGGGGAAGCGTTCCTTGCGCAAGCGCTGCTTTGTAATTATAACTGAAGAAGGTCTGCTCATGCAGGTGATGCCCATTGTCCATCAAAGTCTGGGTTCCGATGAAGTTCTTGAAGAAAAAAAGCGAGAGTGTAAAAAGGGCAAGAAAAGCAAGGATATCCGCCTGCCTCTCCCTGCTGCCAAGCCAGGTAAAGTCATGCCAAGTCTTTTGCTGCGTGGATTCCATCACTAGTGGCCTTTATTTGAGCGCATGGCGCAATACCTTGGCTATCCTTTCTGCGGCATTGCCATCCCACAGGGGAGGCATGCTAGCTTTCCGTATGGTTTTCCCATCAAGGATGGAGTTAGCGGCGGCAAGGATTTTTGTTTTGTCAGTGCTCACAAGCACATTCGTCCCACATTCAACGGTCGCAGGGCGTTCGGTATTCTCCCGCAGCGTGATGCAGGGAATGCCAAGGGCTGTGGTCTCTTCCTGGATGCCGCCGGAATCAGTGAGCACAAGCGCGCAATTGTCCATGAGCGAGAGAAAATCCAGATATCCAAGCGGCTCGCAAAGTATCACATTATAATTCAAAATTTTCTTTTCAAGTCCGAATTTCCCTATATTCTTCCGAGTGCGCGGGTGGACGGGAAAAACAATGGGCATGCGCTTTCCAAGATCTTCCAAAAGAGAGGTGAGGTGGATAAGGGATTTGGCATAGTCCACATTGCCGGGCCTATGTAGGGTAAGCACCACATATTTTTTTTTGGTGAGATGCATTCTCTCCAGCACATCTGATGATGCAGCCTTCTTGCGATGCGCCAAGAGGGAGTCTATCATGACATTGCCGACAAAAAATGATTTCTCCTTTGGGATGCGCTCGTTCTCAAGATTGGTAATGGCGCTCTGTTCGGTGGTGAAAAGGTAATCGGAGATGTGATCAATGATGATGCGGTTGATCTCTTCTGGCATGCTCCGATCAAAGCTGCGCAGTCCCGCTTCGACATGGCAGAGGGGGATGTTCATTTTTTTCGCGGTGAGCGCTCCGGCAAGCGTTGAGTTTACGTCCCCAACGACTACAACAAGGTTTGGCTGCTCTTTGAGGAAGATGCTCTCAAGGGCAGTCATCATCTCGGAAAGCTGCTTTACCGTGCTGCCATGCTCCACATTAAGGACATAGTCCGGCCTTGGCATCTCAAGATCCGTAAAGAAGAGTTTTGACATGTTGGCGTCAAAATGCTGTCCGGTGTGGATAAGGATCTGCCTGATGCCCTTGCTACTTGAGAATGCAGATATGATTGGCGCTATCTTGATGAAATTCGGCCGTGTGCCAACCACGTGGGCAATCTTGATCATGCTCCAATGAAAGAAAAGCTATTTAAATAATTTCCCATGAGAGAGTGATAAGGCCGCTAGATTAGTGGCTCAGAGGAAATATGGCAAAACAGGGCAAAAAAAAGATTCTGAAGGTGGCATCGGTCATCCCACCTCATGTCACCACTGCATCCATGGTGAATCTGCTCAAGGCGTATCGATACATCGCAAAAAAACACCAGGTTGAGTTTACCATCTTTGTGGATGAAGGCATTCAGGCAAATTTCCCAGGCTTTAGGGTAAAAAAAGTAAGGGGAATGGATAGCAAATGGTTCTACAAGGCGCTCTTTGTACTCGGATTACCAAGGTTCTACTATCCCTCATTAGTGAAAGAATTGGAGGGCTTTGATGTGATTGAGACCAGCACCCCGGAATTCTACATTTACGCATACCAATCATACCTTGCTGCGAAAAAATACGGCTCGCGCCTGGTGCTAAGGACAAGCCAAACCATCCATGATTTTTTCCTCTTCCCCTATACTAAATGGGTTGCGCTGCCTTTCGCAAGGAAAACATGCGAGTTTGCGAAATGGCTCTGCTTCACAAATCCTGAGTCCAGGGATTCCTATGTCAAGCTTGGGATTCTGAAGAAGGACGCGAAGAATGTCATCATTCTTGGCCATGGCGTTGATACAGCCATATTCAGGCCGATAAAAGTGAGGAAAGGTGGAAGCAAAAAAGTGCTGCTCTCAGTCGGCGCGCTCATGCAGCTTAAGGGCCATCAAAATATCATCAGGGCTCTTGCGTTTCTAAATGGGAAAGGCCATAAAAATCTTGAGTTGTGGATTGTGGGTAAGGGTGATTACCAAAAAACGCTTGAAGACCTTGCCTCGGAACTTGGATGCACAAGTCAGGTGAAATTCCTTGGAGCAATGGGACATGAGCAGCTCGCGCTCACATACAACAAATCGGATATTTTTGTCCTCGGTAATATCCACGACGTCACTCCGGCAGTGAGCGAGGCCATGCTCTGCAATCTCCCAGTGGTTGCAAGCAGGTGCGGTGGCATTGATTTTGTCATTCCTTCGGAAAAAATAGGAATCATCACTGGGTATAATGATCCAAAGGATTTAGCGGTCGGAATTGAGCGAATTCTTGGGGACAGGCAGCTGAGGCAAAAGCTGGCAAAAAACAGCAGGAATTTCATCCTAAAGAATTTTTCAATCCAGAAAGTGGCAGAACGGCTCTACAGGGCTTACACTAGGTAGCGAATCGAGTGTTTCATGTTCTTAGGCGGGTGAAGGTACATCCCAAGCGCCTGGGCAGCAAACATGGTGACCCAGGAATTGACGTGTTTTCCGGTGTGGTCGTGCTTTTCCCCATAGAACCATGCATCGCCGCTCAGAAAACCGCCATAAGAATGATTTCCTTTTAACAGGCATTGGTGGGAGAGGATATTGCCTAGCGCATCTTGGAAAAAATCTTTGGGCTGCGGCATCTCGCCTAGGGCATGGAGCAGGATGACTAATCGAATCGCCTGGGCATTGATGTCTGCGCTTTCCCGCTCAAGTGCAGTGCCGTCGACATGATGCGCGGAGAATCCATGGCTCTTAAGCCGCGCGGAGAGTATCCAACTAACGCTTCGCTTCACCGCTTCAAGGTATTTTTTCTCATCAAGCATGACCGCTGCGGTGAGCAGCCCTTCATTGGTATAACAGAATGGATGGAGAAAAGTGTTTCCTGTCAACTCATCGGTAATGAATCTCCCATCGGGCTGCTGAAAGCGCAGTGCCAGATCGCAGAGCCGAATAGCGGAAATTCTGTATTTTTCTTCTCCTAAGAGGTCATACAGGTTGAGAAGCCCGATTGCAAGCTTCGCGTGAAACGAGCCGGATTGCTTTGACCATTTGTCTCCCTTATGCTCAAATTCTCCTGTGGTGAGCAGGTGGCGCGTGAAAAACGATCCGTCCTCTTTTTGCATGGAGAGGAGCCAATCGCCAAGCTGAATGGCAAAATCCTTATGGCGCTGATCTGTTGTCTGCCGATAGAGGTTTGCCACACCATTAAGGCACATCCCATTATCAAAGGTGCACGCCCTGGGAGAGAGTTGCCCATCTTTGTGCTCAAGCCGGCACAGGATTGCCTTTTCCCGATGGTCAAATGCAGTGGCCAAAAGCCAGTCTGCAGCCCGCGCCGCCCTTTCGACAAGAATTTTCTCCGGAGCGATACTGTTAAGATATAGAAGCGTTGTAATGCCGTAGCCGGTTATCTCGGAATAGGAGAAGGAAAAGGTGTTTGATGAAAGATCATGCCACGCATGAAAGCTGCCATCCATTTTCCCGCCATCAAGGTTCTGGATGCCAGAATGCAAAAGCCATTCTTTCGCAATCTCAAGGCGGCTTTGGACATGGCCCTCAACGACTTCATGCGCCAAGGGTATCTCCCTCTTTGAGATGCAACTCGGGCGCAAGATCGTCCGCCCACACTTCAACTCCCTGTTCTGTTTGGGCACGGATAATAAGGATGCTGCCTTCTCCAGTTCCCGCAAGTATCCCTTTTCCTTTCATGATGGCAAGGATGGCACCCGGCTTTCCTTTCTGCGCATGCTGTTCCGCTTTCCACACAAGGATTTTTGTGTTTTTGAAGGAGGTGAATGCTCCGGGATAGGGTTTGGTGAGAGCCCGCACAAGGTTGAAAATCTCTCGGGAAGGGGACTTCCAGTTGATTTTTCCATCCTCCGGCTTTCTGCGTGGGAGATAGGTGGCATCTTCCTTGTTCTGTTTTATTCTTGGCGCAGTGTTTTTTGCGAGGAGTGGAAGGTTCTTATGCAGCATCTCAACCGCCAAAAAATCCGCCTTATCAAAGAGGGTATTGACATCGTCCCTATCATTGATGGGAAAATTCCGCTGCTCGATGATATCGCCCTCATCCACTTTTGCCGTCAGGTAAAAGAGCGACACTCCCCATTTCTTCTCATCCTTAATCAGTGCCCAGTTAATGGAGGCGGCTCCCTGGTTTTTGGGAAGAAAAGAGCAGTGCACGCCAATGGTTCCAAGGCGAGGAATATTCAGGATGCTAAAAGGTATAATCTGAGACCATCCGGACTCAAGAATGATATCTGGCTTCAGTTCTTTCACCCTCTGGATAATTGTGGGATTAGAGATTTTATCAAGCTTGTAGAGGGGGATGCCATGGGAAGCGCAGAAATCATCAAGCAGGACATGGCGCGATTTGGCAACTGCATACTTGTCTTCAAGGGTAAAAATGGAGGTAATGCGGCAATCCTTATGGCGCACAATCTCCTCCATGAAGCGTTTTGTTGAGAGTGTGCACCCAATGACGACAATGTCCATGAGCCCTGGAGAGTTCGCTGTTTTAAAAGAGTTGTGGAGAGAATGTTTTTGTGTAAAAATCTCCTGCATAAAAAGTGGGTGGGTATGAGGTGGGTGAGGTTTAGGATTTATCTTACAAAGCTTCCTTCTACGCAAAACATTTAAAGCTTCTTCAGTAGCCATTCGCCAGGGGAATCATCGTGAATAGCTACACCTATGGGGAGATTGAAGTTGGGCAATCTGCGTCATTTGAAAAAACAATCACAAAAGAGGACATTCTTTTATTCTCAAAATTGACAGGGGACAAAAATCCGCTTCATGTGGATGAAGAGTACGCAAAGCAGACAAAATTCAAGAAACCAGTTGCATTCGGGCTCCTCATCAGTTCCCTGTGGTCTACAATTGCCGGAATGCATCTTCCAGGGAAGCATTCGCTGATACTTTCTGTGCAGTCTAGTTTCAGAAAGCCCTGCTTCGTAGGGGATACCCTGACAGTAGAGGGTGTGGTGAGGCAGAAAGTGGATGTTGGAAGCATCCTCGTCCTGGGCCTCTCAGTGAAAAACCAGACTCGCGCGATTGTTGCTGATGGGGAGATGAAAGTGCAGGTGCTAAAGTGAAGCAGGCAGTCATCCTTGGGATAAGCGGGGATCTTGGAAAAGCGATAGCGCGGATGCTGTTGAAAAAGGGGTATCGTATTCTGGGGACCTCCCACACCCATCAAGCGGAGGAGTTTGCAGGTAATGGGAATGTCGAGGTCGTTTCCCTCGACCTTTCCGACGCAAACCAGGTGGAAAAATTTTGCAGCCAGATTGGGAAGCTGGAGGGCATTGATTTCATGGTGAATACCATAGGAAGCTACACCATGGGCCGCTTTGAGCAGATCCCATTTGAGACATTCCAAAAAGATTTCAACCTCAACGTGCTGCTTTATATTCAGGTGCTTCAGAAGGCATTTCCAAAATTCAGAAAAGATGCAAATCTCATCTTCATATTGACGGAGATGGTAGTTGGTGACCCGAGCTATTTTCTCACGCCTTACGTATCATCAAAGTACGCCCTCCTTGGGCTTATGAGGGCGCTCGCAGGAGAGCTGAAGCAGCGTGGCATTCGAGTAAATGGAGTCTCTCCGGGGATGATGGATACAAGATTCATAGCTTCAGTTCCGCGCATCGTAAAGGAGCAATACCTGAGAAATTCCCCCTTGGGTAAGTTTGTGGATCCAAAAGAAGTTGCCAATGTTATTGAGAATATCGTGGATGATCCTTCCATGAACGGAGAAAATATTCCTCTCTTGGGAAAGAAAATGCCGCAGGGAAAATGAGGATTGGAATAGATATCGAGGAAGTGAAGCGTTTTGTGCTCAGTAGAAATCACCCTTTTATCAGGCATGCATTCACAAAAAAAGAAATGAGGTATGCGTTTTCAAGGAAAAATCCTGCAATGCACCTGTGCGGGTTCTTCTGCGCAAAGGAGGCGCTCATAAAGGCCCTCTGCCCTGCTTCGCTTCTTCTCAGGGAGATAGAGATTACGCACGGAAGGAATGATGAACCAAAGATGAGCATTCTCAAGAAAAGTTTAAAAATTCGGAAGGGGATTGATGTAAGCATCTCCCACACGGAAAAATACGCAGTGGCAGTTGTGATGGGGAAGTGAGTGGGGAAGTCTCATGAAAAAGATTAAGGTCGCGATTCTTTGCTCATACACCATCAACAACCTTGTTCCTCCGCTAAAGGACGTTCTCTTGGAAAAGGGGTTTGATCCGGAGATCAGGTTTGGCGGGTATAACCAGTTTATCCAGGAACTGATGGATAAGTCCTCCTGGCTCGCAGATTTTAAGCCGGAAATCATTGTCGTTGCCCTCAGCGCAAGAACCTATCTTCAGGATCTTGAATATTATCTGTTGGATCTTTCAGAAACCGAGATAAATGGTCTCATTGATGAAAAATCCTCTTTTCTTCTCAGCGCAATTCAGGCATACCGGGAGCCGGCAAAGATTATCCTCACCACTTTAGACTACCCCAATTACTCTCCGCTCGGCATAATGGACCTCATTTCTGACGTTGGGATGAAACATGGTATCGACCGATTCAATTATGCGCTCGTGTCATTCGCAAGGAAAAATCGCCAAGTTATCCTCATTGATTTTGATAAAGTGCTCTCTGGCATGGGAAAGGTGGAAGCGACCGACGAGAAGATGTATTATCTGGGAAAGCTTCTCCTACGCAATAATGCGGCAGCCGCCTTTGCTTGGGAGATTGCCGGCTGCATAGCGGCAACCTTTGGCCAGAGGAAGAAATGTATCGTTGTGGATCTTGATAATACCTTATGGGGAGGGGTGATTGGGGAGGATGGGGCAAATGGGATTGTGATTGGCGATGATGGGGTGGGCAGCGTCTATCGCGACATCCAAAGAATCCTTTTGAATTGGAAAAAATCCGGCGTGCTCCTTGCCATCGCCTCCAAGAATAACCCTGACGACGCCATCTCCGCGTTCAGGGAGAATGGGGCAATGGTGCTTAAGGAAGAGGATTTTGTGGCGACAAGGATCTGCTGGGAGAGCAAGTCAAAGGGGATCGCCTCCATCTCAGAGGAGCTCAATATCGGACTTGAGAGCTTTGTCTTTCTCGATGACAACCCTGCCGAGCGGCTGGAGGTGAGGACGCACCTTCCGATGGTTGAGGTCATTGATGTCCCGCAGGATATTGCCCTTCTTCCGGAAATGCTCAAGGGGCTCCGGCTCTTTTGGGCGCTCGCGCTCACAGAGGAGGATAAGCAGCGCCATGGGCTGTATATGCAGGAAAAAAGCAGGGCGGTGCTGAAGGAGAAAGTGTCTGTTGATGATTATCTTAGGGAGCTTGGCACATCAATAGTGGTGAAGAAAAATGATCTCTCCTCGCTTGAGCGGATAACGCAGCTCATCAACAAGACCAACCAATTCAATCTGCGCACCCAGCGCTACTCTCAGGAGCAGGTAAAAGCGCTTATGGAGTCAAAAAACAGCATGGTACTCTCGCTCCATGCTGCGGACAAATTCGGAGATCTTGGTCTCACCGGAATTATCATCATCAATAGGCAGAAAGAGAATGAATATTTTCTGGAAGGCCTTCTCATGAGCTGCAGGATTCTGGGGAGAAATATTGAGCGCCAGTTCTTCATCGAAGCGATAAAAGTGCTGAAAGGGGTGGACCCCTTGGCCATCCTGCATGCGGAATACGTCCCGACACAAAAGAACGGCATGATAAAGGATTTTTGCGCTCAGATGGGTTTTAAGATGATGGGGGAAGGGGATGGCAAACTATCATATTCCCTATCGCTTGGACAGTATCAGATTCACGATGTGCAGTCAATTGAGGTGAAACACTATGGATAAGAACCTGGAAGAAAATGTAAGAAAGACAGTGGAAACAGTCATGGGTGTTGATATCGGGGCTATGGACAGTGAAACTAAGTTTAGTAGCATCTCCGCATGGGATTCATTCAACAACCTCATGCTCATTTCCAAGTTTGAGGAGGAGTACAATGTGCGCTTCACCGCAGTAGAGATCGAGCAGACGCAGACAGTGGGCGATCTGCTTATCTTGATGGAGAGAAAAGTCGAAAAAGCGCAATAATTCCTTTGTATCCTGGGAGGGAGTTGAATCCAAAATTAGTTGTCAGGAATTGGTTGGTTATTCCCTTCCCTTAGCCCTTTGAAACAGCAAGCACGACCATGCCCTGGTTCTGGAATGCCGGGGTGAATTTTTGGCTGGAGATGAGCTCCTGCACTTTCATGTTTGTTGCGTTCATGCCGAATTTGCGCGCGGCCTGCCCATCAATGACAACGTATTCATAGTTGTGCTGCGCAGCCCAATCGTGGATTTCCTGTGCTGATAAATTAAAGCCGTTTTTCTCAAAATCCTTTATCTCAGGGCACCATGCGCAGGTATATTTGTCAAAGGCAAGTAGAAGCGCATCATTGGAGAACGAAAAGATCGCGGAATTTGTAGGCAATGCCTGGTGCAGCCACAGGTAGCCGGATATCTCTTCATTTGACGTCCAGAAACCCCCTGGCCCCCATTGCGCCGTATTGACGGCATATTTCTGGACAAATGATGTCTGGATGATCCCATAGCCAAGCAGTGCGATAAGAATGCTCGAGCCAACAAGCGCGATAGCGGGGTTTGAGATGCTGCGAATTGATGATCGGGCTAAAGTCAAAAGTGTAAAAATACCTTCCCCGGCAAGAATCGCGACGGGAATTGCAAGCAGCATCCACGCTCGGAAGGGGGAGAGCCGAAGAGCAAAGGGGGAGGCGTTCACGGCGTAAAAGCTGAAGGCAAGCCAGCCAAGGGAAAGCAAAAGGTGCGTATCGCCAAAATCCTTGTTCTTCCAGCATGAGAATGCGAGCGTGACGAGGAGGAAAAGCATGATTCCAAGGAAGAATATCAAAAAGAGCTGGTCAGTGAAGAATTCCATGAAAGGGATGCTTCCCGGCTGAAGTTTTGCAAATGTTCTTTTTTCAGGGTATTTGACATAGGACTTCCACAGGATGAGGATGATAAAAAGGAAGAGTGCGGGAAAAACAAGCAGAATTGGCTTCGCGTGCTGGGTTATTTCCGTTCTGTATTTGAAAAAAAGAACTGTCAGTGAAAACGTGAGAAGAAGAGTGATTACGAGCCCAAGCCCGGTGGGATTATTGATGAGGTTTTGACTCTGCGCAAAGAGAAAATCTGAAAGGTAATATTGGCGATCCGCAGTGCCGCTTACTGAAATCGCATCAGAGGCATTGGAGAGCCCAAGTCCTGCGAGCGTGCCGGAAAGTCCGTGGCGGACTAGTGCAGGAAGCCACCACAGCAAAAAGGAAAGGAATATTCCTAGTAACGCCGCTGCATATTCATTCCAAAGAAACCTGCGCGCAGCAAGTGTCCTGATGCCTATCCAGATAATGAGAAAAAATCCAAAGTAGGCGCTGTGGCTCGGGGAGGTGGTGAGCGTCGCAAAAATGAGAACTGCCGCACTTATGCCCCACCACTTATCTTCCCGCATGCGCTCAAGGCAGTAGAATGAAGTGAAGAAAAGAGGCATGGTGAGCGCAATCGCCCAGATGAAATGGCTCATGAACGCAGGCAGGGCAAAGAGTGCAAACGCGGAAAAAAATGCTTTCTTCGAGCTTGAGGTGAGCTGGCGCACAAGGAAATAGAAGATGATGATGTAGAGGGATATAATGAGCGCGTTGAAAAACTTAAGCGTCCAGTAGAGGGAGTCATTGGTCTGGTGTATTACTCCCATCACCATATCATACGCGGGTGGATAAGGGTCCATATAGCGAAGCGACGCTCCCTCTGGGCGAAACAGTGACTTCTCCAATGAGACATATTTTGCACCGACCGCATGTCCCCAGGGATCGTCATCTTCAAGGTAGGGATAGGCAAACGCGCCCTTGTGGTACATAAAAAAGGTGAGGCTAAAGAGAATAAGCATTCCGATGATGTAAGGATTGATGTTGAAGGAAATTGGAACTGCAAGGAGTTTCTTTGTTTTCCATAATCTGAATCCGAATGCCATGATGATTCCAGTTAATGTGATGGTAAGGAAAATTCGGTAATCGATTGGAACGTGCAGCAGATTGAGTAGGTATCCTAGCGAGACAAGTCCCCCCAGGCCGATTCCCAGGCGCATAAGATGCCGCTCAAGAAAGCTCTCAGAGTTCTTTGCGGAAAATGTCAGCAGATAGCCAAGGCCGTAGCAGAGCGCAAGGAAGACGATGATGCTGAGGGGATACATTTCAAAAAATAAGGAAATTGTGTTTAAGAAGTTTTTGCTTTGTGCCTTGTTCGGATTTATTTTTTCTTCAGGATGAAAACAAAAGTTGGCGTGAAGGGGGTGAGCAGCTTGAGGAGCGGAAATGGTACTAATTTAATTGCTTTCTGGAGATAGGGATAGGCATCGACGCCATAGCGCGAGGGGTATTTCATGAGCCGGGGGGTGATATCAACCATATCAAAATGAGGGCGTGCAATCTTTTTAAGGGAAAGGTAGGATAGAGAATATATGTCCCAGTTTTCTTTTTTCCTTGCCCATCTGATGTAATGCGCTGCAATTTTTGCCGGGAGCCAGGTGATGAAAGGGAGCTTGTAGTGCGGATCCATCACCCACCACCGATTCGGAGTCGCAAGATACAGGATCCCTTTTTTTTTAAGCACGCGATGAATTTCGGAGAGATGGGTTTTTTGGTTTGGGATATGTTCAAGGACATGGTTGGAGAGCGCGATGTCAAAAGTATTATTTTTAAAGGGGAGCTTTTCGCTTGGGATTTTCCTGAATTCATAGCCCTTTTTTGAGGTGCGCTCATCATACAAATCGACGCTCACCGCCTTCTTAGTATGCCTTGCTATCCTTGCGATAATATGGCCGGAGCCGGTTCCGATGTCTAGCAGCAGGGAGGTTGTGAGATTCTTGTGCTCGCGAAGGACGCTGAGTATTTTCTGCGCTTTTTTATCCCTGCTCGCCCCATCGAGCCGTGCGTGAGAGGTATCTGATTTTATCGCCTTTTGTAGTGCCATTGCACCATTTGCATTGTTGTTATTCTTAAAGATTTGCTGAATTGTGTAAAAATCTTCTTTGGAATATTTTCTTCTGGTAGAAATATATTTAAACCATCCTCCATTGGTCTCCCTATGCTCATCATCATCACCATTCCCGCCTACAATGAAGGCAAGACCCTAGGTGCGATCATCCGCGAGATTAAAAGGGTGATGGATGGATCTTCCTATGGCTACAAGTACAAGGTGCTGGTCGTGGATGACGGATCGCAGGACGACACCGCAGAGGTTGCAAGAAAAGCGGGCGCAGTTGTGCAGTCCCATCCCAGGAATTGCGGGCTTGCTGAGACATTCAGAACAGAAGTGAAAAAGAGTGTTGATCTGGGAGCGGATATCATCGTCCATATTGATGCTGACGGCCAATACCTCCCAAAAGAAATTCCCCTTCTTATCAAGGAAGTACAGGAGGGAAATGACCTTGTCCTGGGGAGCAGGTTCAAGGGGACAATTGAGCACATGTCCCTGACGAAAAGATGGGGTAATAAGGCGTTCTCAAGGGTAATATCTCATATCACCGGCGTTCAGATTTCAGATGGGCAGACCGGGTTTCGCGCATTTACAAAGGAAGTGGCAAAGCGGGTGGATATCATCTCAAGCCACACCTACACCCAGGAGCAGATTATCAAGGCAGTCCGTGAGAAATTCAGGGTGAAGGAAGTCCCTATATATTTTGCCAGGCGCAAGGACAAGAGCAGGCTCATCAGTAATCCCTTTGAATACGCGCTCAAGGCATGGATAAACATCCTGCGTATCTACCGCGATTACGAGCCGTTGAGGTTTTTTGGCATGAGTGGCGGCTTGATTTTCTGCCTCGGTTTTCTTCTGGGGCTCTATCTGGTGTACATCCAGTTCTTCGGTGAGGGGGTAAATCGCCATTTCGGACTCATGATGATGGATATCCTCATCCTCAGTATAGGTCTGCAGCTCATCATTTTCGGCTTCCTTGCAGATATGCAAAAAAAGTGATCCCATGTTTTTCCTGATCAATGTGCAGATGAGGCGGCAATGGCGCGGCCTGTTTTCAAGGTCTGACCGGATTCTTGACATCGGCTGCGGAGATGCCCCAAGGTATCATCGGTATTTCTCAGGTAAAGTTGTGTGCGCAGACATCATCCCGACAAGGGCTTCGCATCTTGTGTCCAAAGCAGAATCACTGCCGCTTAGGAGCAGATCCTTTGATGGGATCGTCTGCGTGAATTCCCTCTATTGTTATGGTAATCCTGGGATGGCGCTTGGGGAGTTCAAGAGGGTTCTCAGAGAGAAGGGCATCCTTGTTCTTGTGACACCGTTCATGTATCCCATCCATGATGCGCCATATGACAAATACCGCTTTACCAGATATGGCCTCGAAGAGCTGCTGAGAAAGGATTTCATGGTGCAGAAAATGGTTCCTGTGGGTGGCGTCTTTAGCATTCCCTTGGTCCTTGTGCATTCCATTCGGAAAGGGGTGCCGCTCCTTGCTCCAAGATCAGCAAGGGTAATAGTTGGACTCTTAAGCACTGTCGTATTTTTTATTCCGGGAATAGTGGCAGAAATTTTTAGTATCCTTGATGTGCTGGATAGAAGCGGCAGATGGCCGGTGTATTATTTTACCATCGCAAGGAAAAAATAAGGAAGCATCATCTATCGGGAATACATCTTGCGTGCATTCTCAACCGTCACAAATTTCACACCTGAGAATTGTTTCACAAAAAGTATAAATTTCTCGATATCGGAAAGTACCTGCGTCTTCTTTCCATCCTGCATCGTGGCTTCGCAGCTGTGCGTGGTCACGACAAAGGGAAATGGCCTCTCTGAGCGATCTGTTTGGTGATAATACTCAAGGAACGCATTGCTGAGCAGGGCAGAATATTGCGGGTCCGCTCGCATGATTTTTCCGAAGAAGGAGAAAGTCGCGATTGGAATCTCCAGGGTCTGTTTTTTTCCTTTTTGGGTTTTAATTGGTGCTTTTTTCCAGTTATTGCCTTCCCTTGTTGATTGGTAGTCGGTAGTGCTTAATAGCCAGGGATAATGTTCCTTCGCCTTACTCCAGTCATATTTTCTTCCATCATCCAAATGCCCCTTAATCCCAGGAGTTGCGGAGCTGTCAACCAATAGTCCTGCCTCGTTGATCGCTTTTGCGCCTTCGGTATTGAGCGCCCAATTCCCCCAGCGGATACTTGTAATTTTTTCACCATTCTTCCCAATAAGGTTCGTATTCTCTTTTCCTAAGTGTGTTCCAATAATTTTCCTGGAGGTATCGATAAATTCAAGCAATTGCTTTTCATCATGGAAAAAGCAGCTCGTTGCGGGGAATGACTGTCCCAATTCTTTTTGAAGCGCCTTATCGGAATCAGGATGGAGATGCAATCCGATCTCATGGCCATCCCTAAGAAGTCCAAAAAGTTCAGCCATAATCCTCTTGTAATCTTCTCCTTGAGCTGAAAAGCAGTGCGTAGAGAGAAAAAACGTCGCCTCCACCCCATGCCTCTTGAATAGTTCCCGTAGGTTTTTGATGCCAGCGTAGTATCCCAAATAGGCATCCGGCGCTTCCTTCTGCCACACTCTTCTCTGGTTCACGGCAACATAGCCGGATTCAGTATCGATTGTGAGGGAAATCAAAAAGGGTTTTTTGTTTGGTTTCTTTGGTGATTTTTTTATGTAAGGGATGGAGACGCCAAAAGAAAGGCCGCGCGCAATTGCCCCTCCAAGCTTGGTCATGGAAAAGCGATAGGCGAGCAGCTTAAGGCTCATCTGAGCACCTCCCCATACACTTCAGCGAATTTCTTTGAGACAAATTTCCATGAGTAGTTCTTCTTGACGGACTCCCGCGCGCACTTTCCAAGCACCTTCGCTTTTTTGGGGCTGTAGAGGAGAGAGGAGATGGCATGTGAGAGCTCCTTTGGATTTTTTTGCTCAATAAGAATGCCATTCTTCCCATTGGAAACAACTGTTGGGATGCCGCCGACATTTGTCCCGACAACCGCGCAGCCAGAGGCCATGGCTTCCAAAAGTGAGAGTCCTAAGGCCTCTGTTCCGGTCTCATTCGAAAGGGCTGGCAAAACAAACACATCGCAGATATTATGAAAATAGGCAATCTCATCCTGCTGCAATGCGCCGAGAAATTTTACCGCGCCATTCACTTTTTTTTCAGTAATTTTCTCCTCAAGTTCCTGCCTGTAAGGCCCATCACCTATGATTAGCAAGAGGGAGTTCTTGTGTTTCTTAAGGATTGCAGGCATGGCCTCGATGAGATACTGCACTCCCTTCTGATCGCTCAGTCTGCCAACAAAGAGGATAATCTTCTTGCCTTTGTATTCGGGCGGCTTTGCAATCTTTCTTGGCTTGAAGCAATCGGTATTGACACCCATGGGGATCAGGATGGTCTTTTTCTTCGCTTCTGGAAATCTTCTCAGCAGCTCTTCCTGTGTTGCCGCACTGTTCACCGTTATCAAATCCGCCTTCTTCACTACGTTTTTCTGCAATTTCAAAAATATGCTATTTTTCAATGGAAATAAATCACTCCCATGGATGGTTACAATGAGCGGTTTTCCCGTTAGTCTCTTGAGCCACGTTCCAACAACTCCTTGGGGGAGTATCCAATGCGCGTGGATAAACTCGATGTTTTTTTCCCCCATTATATACCACGCAGAAAAGAACTCGGAAATAATCAAAAGAGGCAATTGCATTTTTGCAAGGAAGCTCTTCCCCATATTAGGGATAATCCCGCCGCCATAGCACAGCTTCTGTAGCGATTCCGGCTTGAAATAGGAAAAGCGGTGCACATCAAGATTTCCCATAACCTCCTGCTTCTTCGCTCCAGGATGGTGAGGCGCAAGGATCGTCATAGCATAGGAAGAAGTAAGTCGTTCAGAAAGTTCAAGGACAAATCGTGGCGTGGTGTCGTTCACCCAGCGCGGAAAGGTCGTTGCCAGCGCAAGAACCCTTGGTTTTGCCATGCCACAGCAAGAGCAAATCCGCTTTAAAAAAGTATGGTCGGGTTTCCTTCAATTCAAAAAATACGAGAAGATTATTTTCTGTTCTTGAATTTTTTTTGCGAGATATGCCGATAGAATAGAGAAGAGAATAATGAAAGGCGAAAGGAGTAATAGGACAAAAACAATCCATAAGTTCAATGAATCAATGAAATAAGACTTCACGATAAAAAATACAATGATACTTCCCCATAAAATTGTGCTTGCCATCACTCCTCGGAAAATATGTCTATTCTCCGGCCAGTAAGAAACTATAAAGCTAGGTAGTAATGGGAGGATATAAAACATCCAATCGAATGTGCCACGAAAATAATATGTCAAAAAAAACTAAGAGAGATGATGAAACGACAATAATTCCCAGTCATATGTTCTTTGAGAAGTGTTACCCTTTGCAGTGATTGTTAGTGGGTTTGCCATCTGAAGTAAACCTTCAAAATAGAGGAAAAAAGGGAAACCCTACTCCTTCCCTTCATCCTTCTCAGAGTATGCAGGAACTGCAGCCCGGGAAATTATCATGATATCTCCCATGCTCTTCACAAGCTGGTGCGGGACAATTACCCCTTTTGCAGAGCCGAGGACCTTATTGAGAAACGAGCTCTTGGTCGCCCGAACCCTCCAGGCATGGATTTTATTCTTGGTCAAAATAAGCTCCTCAACATCGCCAAAATACTCTCCGTTGTCCGTAAAGACCTTCATGTCATAGCATTCAGAAATGGGTTTCATTTTCAGCATATGTCTCACCTTACTACTTCTTTTAAATCTACCTATTTTTCTAACCACTGGATAGTATTTAAACTTTTTGCTTGGGTTGGCTTGTAGGTGGGTTTGTGGTGTATTTTTAGGGGAGGGATCTTATTGTGTGCGCCTAATATACCAGAAACTTTTCTACCCTCCGATATGAATAGGAAGGGAATCATTAAAAATAAGGTTTCTGTCCCAGCCAGTATGGTAATAACCATCATAGGCACCTCCCACATCGCAAAGCAGAGCATAAAGGATGTGCAGGAGGCGATAGAGCAGGGAAAGCCCGATATCATTGCATTGGAGCTGGATAGAAAGCGCCTGCCTGCGCTCTTAGCAAAGGAGAGGCAGAAGGTAAGAATATCGGACATCGGAAGGATTGGGATCAAGGGGTTTCTCTTCGCTGCTTTGGGGAGCTGGGCAGAGCGAAAGCTTGGCGAGTCAGTCGGAGTAAAACCGGGAGCTGAGATGAAGCTGGCGTTTCGGCTTGCGAAGAAAAACAGCATCAGGATTGCCCTAATTGATCAGGATATTGACATCACCCTCAGGCGCATATCAACAAGTTTGACCTGGAAGGAGAAGTTCCGCTTCCTAGGAGATGTATGCGGTGGGTTTTTCGGCAAAAAGCATGATTTTTTGTTTGATCTTAGCACAGTCCCAAAAAATGAGCTCATAGCAAGGATGCTCGAAAAAGTGCGTACGAGATATCCAAGCATCCATCGGGTGTTGATTGATGAGCGCAATATGGTGATGATAAAAAACATCAAAAGGCTCAGGGATCAGAACCAGGGGAAGAAAATTCTTGTGATTGTGGGGGCAGGCCATAAAGTTGCTATTGAGGGGGCGCTCGATAAGGAAAACAATGTATCAGTATCCTATTCGCTGCCCCAAGGAATGGCTCTTTCAATGGATGGGTGAGAAGTTGCCTGTTACTCATAATTTATTTTTAAGTCTATTGCATATAACGGTCCATAGAGAAAACGCGAAATGTTTTTAAACGAGGCGGCGTTCTTTGGGAAGGGTGAATGCGTGGATTCCATCGACAAATTCAAGGATTCAGAAGGGAGAATTAGCAGGGAAAATATCATGAAGATTATCCCATACAACGAGCATTTCCTTTTCATAGATGAAGTGGTCTCTTTGGATAAGAAGAGGATTGTCGCAAGAAAGAAAATTACGGGAAAAGAAGATTTCCTCAAAGGTCATTTTGTGGATTTTCCAATTACCCCGGGGGCATTGATTGTCGAAGGGCTTGGCCAGGCAGCGACTCTACTCGCACGCTACAGTATTCCAAATCACCAGAAAAAAGATGTGCTCGCATACAAGATCCGCGATGCGAAATTCATGGCTCCGGTGCTTCCGGGCAGTGAGATGACCTATGAGGTGGTCTCGCAGGGGCAGATGGAGAAATTTGCCATGATGCAGGGCAAGGTATTTGTGGATGGGAATCTCACTGCGGAAGCGTTCATGATGCTTGCGATAGTCGATCGTGATGCGTTTAGGGGTAAGCACTCCTCCGCGAAATAAAAGATTGTTCTTCCATGATGCATGTAAAAGGAATTGGAATGACGAAATTTGGAATCCATAGTAAGACAACCCATGAGCTGTGCTATGAGGCGGCAATGGAGGCATTCGATGATGCAAATATAACTCCGGACCAGATAGATGCCGTTGTCATCTCCCGTAGTGATAGCGCAATTGATGGGGAGCGGCAGCGCCTCTTTCCCTCTCTTATCAGCAGCATCCTGCAGAAAGAGGGAATCCCCATGGTGCATGTGATTGCCGCGTGCGCGGGAGGCGGAGCTGCATTGTGGAATGCAGTGCACTTGGATTATGGGAATGTACTTGTGCTTGGGGTTGAGAAGCTCACACCTCCTCCGACGCCGCAGGTGACTGAAGACCTCATGACTGCATCTGAGCACCTCTACGAGCAGTCAGAAGGGATGAATTTTCCAGCCCAGAATGCACTGATAGCGCAGCAGTACATGCGCAGGTATGGGGTTTCCACTGATGATCTTGCATTGGTTGCCCTAAAAAACCATGAAAATGCAAACCTTAACCCAAAAGCAAGATTTTACGGAAAAACTGTGACGCTCGCCATGATCAAAAAATCACCCATCATCTGCTCCCCCTTGCGCCTCTTTGACTGCAGTATCTCCGTGGATGGCGCGGCTGCCGTAATAGTCACCAAGGAAAAAACAGATATTGAAATCGCTGGATCTGCATTGTACGCTGATCGCCTTCCTGCCTTTGAAGCGCCGGATATGACCTCATGGGAAGGGACAAAACTTGCTGCGGAGCAGGCATATAGGGAAGCAGGAATCACTCCAAAGGATCTTGATTGTGTGGAATTGCACGACGCGTTTACTTCTGTTGAATTGATGGCGTATGAGGATCTTGGCTTGTGTGGAAAAGGCGAGGGGAAAAAACTCATCCGCAAAGGACATACAAAGCTCAATGGAGCGCTTCCAGTCAACATGTCTGGAGGCCTCAAGGCAAAAGGGCATCCCATTTCCGCGACAGGTATATCGCAAATTTATGAGATCGTAAAGCAGTTGCGCAATCAGGCAGGAAAACGCCAGGTGGATGGAGCGAAAATCGGAATCGCGCATAATGTGGGCGGCGTTGGCAGTTCAGTGACTGTCCATGTGCTCAAAAAAGTATAGAAAATGAATGTAGGTGAATGACATGATTATCAGATGGATATGCGAGATATGCAGTAAGAAATGGATATATCCCGTGCAGAAATGCCTCTATTGCAAAGGACCAATAGTAAAGCAGAAGGGCACAAAGGTGAAAATCATTGGCATCACCAAAGTGAATATCCCCTCACCAATGCACCCAATCATTCCCTATAATATTATCCTTCTCGAGGATGAGTTTGGCAACCGCATGCCTAAAAAAACAATGAAAGAATACCACATTGGGGATGCCTACCAGCTCGAGCAGGCAAAGACAGATGGCGCAGTTATCATTTGCAAGGTAAAGTATGATATTGAGGAAGCATTGCAAGAATCCCTTGGCCTTTTGAGATCAGTTGATTTGGCGCCGGATGATAAGGTGCTCATTAAGGTAAGTTGCATTGAGTCAGTATATCCATACCAGGCGGTAACGACAAACCCCGTGCTTCTTGAATCCATCATCCATATTCTGAGGGGGAGGGGCATCTCTAATATTATTATTGGGGAGCAGGCAATGCTCGGTAATGACACCATGGACGCAGCTTCAAAGGCAGGAATCCTTGAAGTCTGCAAGAAGGCGGATATTGCATTCGTTGATTTAGGCAAGGCAGAGTATGTGGAGAAGAAGCATGGCACAACAACCTTTAGCATTGCGAAAGATGCAGTGGAGAGAAAAATCATTGATGTGCCCGTCCTAAAGACCCATTCCCAACTTGGCGTTGCAGGGGCCATGGAGAATTTGCTTCGTGTATGCTCCGCAGAAACGCAGAAGAATATGTATGCTGAAGGCATTGAGAAATCACTTGCAAAACTTGCGCTGGTCGCAAGGCCCATACTCATCATCGGAGATGCGACAAATGGGCTTCAGGGCAATGGCCCTACTTCCCTTGGCGAGCCGGCGTTTCTGAATATGCTGCTTGTGGGAAAAGACATTGTTTCAGTTGACCGAATATTTTCTGAGCTGGGGATGTTTTCCTTGCCGGAACATGTCAGGGAAGCCGGGATTCTTGGGGCTGGTGAATCTGATCTCAAGAAAATTGAAGTGGTAAATTGTGAAGTGAATGCGGCAAAGTACTCCCTCAAGAAACCGGAAAAAGTGGTAACAGCTCATCCCAACATCCGGCTGGTTGATGGCCAGGCAGATCCTTATGTGCTCAATACTGCACTCAGGATGGCGCAGAAGCTGGTTGGAATTGCCGGGGAAGAAGTGCATATCGTGGTGGGCTCCCATCTTTCATCGGAGATGGTTGAGGGCAAGCAGCGCTTGGTGCTATACGGCCGTGACGCCATCAGGAAGGGAAAGGAGATAGGTATCCAGGCGGTCGCTGAGCTTACTGAAGAGATGCCGGATATCCAAAAAGTCGTGTTCTTGAAAAGCATACTTGAGAATCCAGACAAGAAGAAACTTGGTATCGCGGACGTCTTCAAGGCAAAGCTTGCGATGTTCTCGCAGAAAAAGAAATGAACGTAGTCCCAAGATCCGGGCTGAATGGTATAAAATCATGCTGACTGGAAAAATTGCATTGGTCACCGGCTCCTCACGGGGCATTGGAAAGGCAATTGCCCTTGAGCTTGCAAAGAAAGGGGCAGATGTCGCAATTAATTATAGCAGTGATGAGAATGGCGCGCGGGCAGTTGCCGAGGAAATTGAAAAGATTGGGAGAAAGGCGATTGTGGTCAAGGCGAATGTTTCCAACACAGAGCAGACAAAAAAGATGGTGCAGGAAATATGTGAGAAACTTGGAAAAATCGACTTGCTGGTCAATAATGCGGGAATCGCACGCGATAAGACCTTAAAGAACATGAGTGTAGAGAAATGGAACTTAGTGATTGACACCAACCTCACTGGCACCTTCAATGTCACCAAGAGCGTGCTTGAAGTTATGCCTGAGGGCGGGAGCATTGTCAACATTTCTTCTGTAGTGGGGCTCAACGGCAATTTCGGGCAGACAAACTATTCTGCATCCAAGGCAGGCATAATCGGATTCACCAAATCATTGGCAAAAGAGGTGGCGAAGAGAAGGATAAGGGTGAACGCAGTCGCTCCTGGATTTATCGAGACAGAGATGACAAAAGGCATCCCGTTCATCAGGAAGCTCATCGTGAAGAGATTCATTCCGCTTGGGCGGTTGGGAGCAGCAGAGGATGTTGCGCACTTAGTGGCATTTTTACTTTCTGAGGATGCAGGATACATCAGCGGCCAAGTCGTGAGAATAGATGGGGGGTTGATGTTCTGATGTTTGTTAGGGGAGTTGGCATGACCTCATTTGATTTTGATCAAACACCCTCATTTGAGAGAATTTCACAGTGCGTGTCTGAAGCGCTTGAGGATGCGGAACTTGGGCTTGAGCAGCTTGATGCAGTTTTCATATCAAACACAGAGACAGGAGGGAATAGCGAGCGCCAGCGCCACATGTCTCCTCTCGTAAGCAGTCTGTTTGAGAGGAGGATCCCAATAATCAATCTCCCATGGGGATGTGGTGGTGGTGGGGTTGCTTTATGGGATGCGCTGCGGTTCTTGATGGCCACGCCAAAGGAAAATGTTCTCGTTATCGGCTGCGATAAAGTGGTGGGAAACACTTCAGAGCGGCTCACAGATGAGATCCTAATGGGCGGTGAGAGAAAATATGAGCAGATTGAGGGAGTTGTCTTTCCCGCCCAGAACGCGCTTGTGGCGCAGCAGTACATGCTCAAGTTCAATGCTGTGGAGGGGGATTTTGCGCTTGTTGCCCTGAAAAATCACGAGAATGGGTTTCTCAATCCGAAAGCAAGATTTTACAATAAAAAAGTAACTCTTGAGATGATTGAGAAGTCCCAGGTTGTTGCCTCTCCTCTTCGCCTCTTTGACTGCAGTATCTCGTGTAATGGGGCTGCTGCTGTAGTGGTAAGTAGGGAAAAAAGTGATATAGAGATTGTGGGGAGTAGCGTCGCAACAAGCAATCTCTCAACATTTGAGAGAAAAAATATGCTCTCTTGGGAATCAACAAAGATTGCCGCGAAGAACGCGTACTCACAGGCAGGGATTAGCCATGAGGAAGTGGATATTGCGGAGCTTCATGATGCTTTTACTCCTGTTGAAATCATTTCGTATGAGGATCTTGGATTTTGCGGGCCTGGAGAAGGCATTCAGCTTATCAGGGAAGGCGCGACAAAGCTGAACGGAAAACTGCCGGTAAACACTTCAGGCGGGCTCAAGGCGCGTGGGCATCCTATTAGTCCGACCGGCATCGCGCAGATATATGAGATTGCATGCCAGATGAGAGGAGATGCCGGCAAGAGGCAGATTGAGAAGCCAACCTATGGGCTGGCCCAGAATATTGGAGGGGCGGGAAGCATGGCTGCCGTGCACATCCTGAAAAACAATGGCTAAAGGAATGCTTTCCGGGATACGGGTACTTGACTGTTCTTCTCTTATTCCGGGGCCGTTTTGCGCGATGATGCTTGCTGATCTTGGTGCGGATGTCACCAAGGTGGAGAGTCCAAAGGGTGATGGTTTACGCTCCTTTGGGACAATCAATGGGGTGAGTCCTTATTTTGTGGTCATAAACAGGGGCAAGAAAATCGTGGTGCTCAACCTCAAGACAAAGGAAGGAAAAGGCAAGCTTCATCAGCTCGTTAAGGGAACAGATGTCATAATTATCGGGACAAGACCGATGAAAGCAGCAGATCTTGGCCTTGCATACTCACAAATAAGGAAAATGAACAAGAGGATTGTGTATTGCTCAATCACTGGCTATGGGATGCGTGGAAGAAAGAGCAAATTGGCAGGACATGACATAAATTATCTCGCCCATAGCGGAATGCTCCCTGCGCTTTCAGGAAATTCAGTTTCAGTACCAGGGGTGCAGCATGCGGATCTTGCCGCAGGAACGCTTGCGTGTTCTGTGATACTCGCGGCGCTTTTCTCCAGGCAAAAAACAGGGAAAGGTGTATGTCTGGACCTTAGTATGGCGGATGCCACTTCCTATTTTTTTGGGATGTATCTTTCGCATGACTCTCTTGCCGGAATGGATAGATTTCTTGCAGGAGCATGCCCATGCTACAATGTGTACAAGACCAAGGATCATAAGTGGGTTGCTCTCGGTGCCGTAGAGGAAAAATTTTGGAAAGCGTGGTGCGGTGCGTCAAAAATGATTTCATTGGAAAAGAAGCAATGGTCGATGGAGAAAGATGTAATTGAGAAAGTGCGTGATGTGTTCATGAACAAGACTGCAAAAGAGTGGGTGATGCTCGGTAATCTTCATGATTTTTGCTGCGAAGAAGTTCTGGATGCAAAAAGCGCCGTCTCCTTGGGCATGGAGCAAAAAAAATGGGAGGAGGTGCAAAGAATACCTGTTCCTAGTCTGGGATTTGGTGTTTTTGGGATTCCTGTTTCACAACCATCATGGAAAAAAAAGCCAACTTTCCTCAACTCAGGAATAGAGCGGGAGGGTAAGTGACATTAATGGAAATCAAAAGACATTCCTGGAAACCGACAGCGCCAATCTCAAAAGGAGCGAGCGCGTACCATGATGCAGTCTGCAACGCCAAGTATTATGTGACTATTCTTGATGAGCTCATGATGAACGCTGCTCAGAAGATCGTGGAAGGTCAGATCGTTGTTGATTTTGGCGCAGGAACAGGAGTTTCTGCTCTTCGGCTCTTAAAGCAGGCATCCGATCATTTTGATTTGTGGATGGTGGACAATTCTCCTGCGTGGCTCGGCAAGGCCTATGAGATTCTGCACGATCGCAAGGGCACTGATTTTTTTATCGTTGGGAAAAAAGGAGAGACTCATGCGACGCTCTCCCAGACCATTGGGGAAGGTATTGCGGACCACGTGGTCTGCGCAAATACCATCCACCTCATTCCAGATATTGCAGAGGTATTCGAGGGGGTCTCATGCGCGCTTAAGGAGGGGGGGATGTTTTTTGTCGAGAGTGGAAATGTCCTCTATGACGATACTCCAAAAGGAGCGCTTCTGGTCGATGACACCGTCAAGCGGGTACATGATATCGCCCTGGACATGGTGAGGTATAATCCTTCATTCTCATCCTATAAGGCGGATCTCGATGCGGATATCAGGAAGTATGCGGCTCAGAGAAAATTTGTCTTTCCTGATCCTCGGCCGTTAAGCTTCTATTGTGAAATGCTCCAAAAGTCCGGGTTTGTAGTTGAGCGCTCCTATGCAAAGCTTTTCAAGGTTGAATATGGGGATTGGCTTACATTTCTCCGCGTTAAGCGGCTGCAGGCAGGAATCCTTCCCGAAATCGGCGGCAATGATCCATCCAATAAGGAAGAGGAGGATCGTGACAATCTCATTTCATTGGCCACCCATAAGCTCTTTGACGAATTGCGCGCTGAGAATCCGCTTGCTGACAAGCAGGGGTTCACTATTGAGGTAGTGTATATCATCGCCCACAAAAAAGAGCGCACGCTTGCCGGAAAAAAAGCTCTGGTCACTGGCGCATCACGCGGCATTGGAAGGGCAATCGCACTTGAATTGGCTTCCGAAGGGGCAGAGATCATCATTAACTACAATAGCAGCAAAGAGAAGGCGCAGGAAGTTGTGGAGGAGATTGCTTCGATTGGCTCGCGCGGAATCGCGGTCAAAGCGGATGTAGCAATCCATTCTGATGTGACGCATCTTGCTGCGCGCGTACAAGAGGAGTTTGGCCATCTTGACATCCTGGTCAATAACGCAGGCATCATCAGGGACAAGACACTTGAGAAAATGAAAGCTGAAGAATGGAGTGAAGTTATCAATACAAACCTCACTAGTGTCTTTCATGTTACTAAAGCAGTACTCCCGCTCATGAGAGAAAACGGGAGAATTATTAACATCAGCTCCATTGTGGGATTACAGGGCAATTTCGGGCAGACAAACTATGCGGCCGCGAAAGCGGGCATGATTGGGCTCACCAAGTCGCTCGCGAAGGAAGTTGCAAAAAAGAGAATAACGGTTAATGCTATCGCTCCCGGTTTTATTGAAAGCGATATCCTCTCGGTAATGCCAGAGCAGCGTAAAAAAGAGATTGCATTCATCATTCCATTGGGAAGGAATGGGAAGCCGGAGGAGGTCGCAAAGCTTGCTGCGTTTTTGGCTTCAAAAGAAGCATCCTATATCACCGGAGAAGTCATTCGCATTGACGGCGGCCTGAATTTTTAGGGGAAGTGCAACTTCTCTGGCCTCTTGGATTTTTTCTTAAGATGTTCTTGGGAAATAAGAGGAAGGAAAACTAGGACATACAAGTTATTGATTGTAAATATTAATTACAATATAGAAAATAAATTAATAAATAATTGCAAAAAAATGGGTGCAGCCAACCACTATGTTTAAATACCTTTAATTCAAGCTTTAGGACTGTAACAGAGTTGTTGCCGAAAAAATGAATACGTGAGGTACATCATATGATGAGAGAACAATATGGCGGGTATAGTGAAGATAGTGGCGGCTACGAGCAGAGGAATGCTCCGGTCAATGTAGGCGATGAGATTGAGGTGACAATAGAGGCTGTTGGAGAGAAAGGCGATGGCCTTGCAAAGAAAGACGGGTTTGTGCTCTTCGTGCCAAACGCCAAGAAAGGAGAGAAGGTCAAAGTCAGAATTACGAGGGTACTCAAGAAAGTTGGTTTTGCCGAGGTTGTTGGCCAAACGGCATCGGGATCAACAGAAGAGAAGTCCCCTAGGACGGAAGAGCCAATGGATGGTTCTGAGGGATCATCCGGGCAGCCAGGAGGATCTTCAGGATCCTATGAGGATACTGAGGATTTTGGAGAAGATAATAACTCATAAATATGATTGTTCTTTTTATTTTTGATTTTTTTATGGAGTGTGGGTAACACGGTAGCTGTATGAATAATGATAGTATCAAGTACTGTGCTTGCGGCATCTGGTGAATAGGATCGTGGACTGCCTGATTCTGCGCTGCGTTCGATATCTTTTTAAATGGCCAGGAATTCCTTGTCAACAGAGCCGACGGGCGCGATGTGTCCACACTGCTGAGGCAATAAAAATGCAGGCATGTTCTGCTATTACCCTCATGGCTTTTTGGAGGAATGATTATGGTAAATGATGAGAAGCTGCTTGTGCCAACAGATATGTATCTCAAGTCTGGCATCCATATCGGGACAAAGTTCCGGACAAAATACATGGAGCCATTCATCTACAAGACCCGCCCGGATGGGCTTGCTGTACTGAACTTGCAGAGAATTGACGAGCGGCTCAAGGTCGCAGCAAACTTTCTTGCGCAGTACAATCCCGAGGATGTCATCGTCGCATGCAGGCGGGAGAATGGCTGGAAAGCTGCAAGGAAATTCGGGGCAGTGACAAGCATCCGCACATTTGCCGGAAGGTATCAGCCGGGAATCATGACGAATCCAAACCTTGAGCAGTACACCGAGGCAAAGCTTGTCATGGTGGTGGATGCCTGGCCCGATCGTAATATTGTCATGGATTCGGTGAGTATGGGAATTCCCATCATCGCGCTCTGTGATACCAACAACCAAGCAAACGATATCGATCTCGTCATCCCGTGCAACAATAAGGGCAAGAAGAGTTTGGGGCTGATTTTCTGGATCCTCTCAAGGGAATACCTCAAGGCGCGCAGCATCATCAGGGAAGATGCAGAATTTACCGAGAAGCTCGAGGATTTCACCGAGGAGTAGATTTTTATTTTTCTTTATTTTGGATTTTCTTGGCAGTTATAATTTCGCAATCTTTAAAAAGAAGGGAAAAGAGGGGGGATGATGCAGGTTATTGAGCAGAAAAGAGATATAGAGTGGACTACAGTCATTCCGCTCATCATTCTTCATCTTACGGTCCTAATCGGGCTTCCGCTCTATTTCTCCTTTAGGACACCAAGTATCGGCCTCATCGCGACTACGATCATCCTCTTTTTTGCGACAGGAATAGGGATCACCGGAGGGTATCACCGCCTCTATGCCCATCGGGCATACAAGGCAAGTCCGGTGTTCCAAGGGATCATCCTCTTCTTCGCAACACTTGCGATGCAGTCAAGCGTCGTATTCTGGGTGTATATGCACAGGCTCCATCACCAGTTCACCGACAAGGAGAGGGATCCGCACAACATCGGAAAGGGATTTTGGTATGCCCATGTCGGATGGCTTTTCCGCAAGCAGGAGCCGATTGACAAAGCGCTCATTCCCGATATCCTTGAGAACAATATCACGGCATTTCAGTACAGGAATTTCTATTGGCTCTCTTTTTCCCTCAACCTTGCCGTCTTTCTTTTTTTCGGATGGCTCTTCGATGATTACTGGGGAGCGCTCATCATTCTTTGGATTACACGGGTCCTTGTGCTCCAACACGCGACGTGGTTCATCAATTCGCTCGCCCATACTTGGGGATCGCGCATCTTTTCGCGGGAGCAGTCCGCGGTGAACAACGCCCTTCTCGCGTTCTTCACCTTTGGAGAAGGATATCACAATTACCATCATGTCTTTCCCTCTGATTACCGCAATGGAGTTCGATGGTATCATTACGATCCCACCAAATGGCTGATTTGGATCTCGCAAAAGGTCGGGCTTGCAAGTGATCTCAAAAAGATCGATAAGTACACCTCGCTTCGTGCGGTGATCGCTGAAGACAAAAGAGTGATCTTCACCGCGATCCGGGAGAGCACGTTCCAAAACAAGGAGAAGGAAGAGACAACGCTTATCATGATGACCGATACGCTCCAGCAGCTCCTTGCTGACCTTAAGTGCCGCTATACCAAGATGATGACAATGGAATCGGAGAAGGCGCCGACACAGGAGATGAAGAAAGTAAAAGCGGAGTTCAAGGAAATAAGAGAGAAATTCAACCAGGCGTGGGAATTATGGCTTTTGTTCACTCACGATATCATGAAGATCCCTGAGATATCAAAGCTTGTCGGCGATCATCGCTACCATCACGATTAAAGATTTCTAGATTATAGTAAATCGCATAAATTTTGAAACTTTTCCAATTGCGATTTACTATTCTAGCAAATCTCCCAAATGTTTCATTAGTAAGGGGATTTGCTATTAGATAGTATTGAGGAGCTGCTCTATTCCCTCCATCAGATCAACACCCTCATAGAGCACCCTGTATGCCTGCGTGATGAGGGGGGCGTTGATGTTGTGTTTTTTGCACAGATCGTATACAATTTTGGTGTTCTTGACGCCTTCTGCGACCATACCATGCATCTCTTCTGTTATTTGTCCCATGGTCTTTCCCTGCGCAAGCCTCTCCCCTACAAGTCGGTTCCTGCTGTGCTTGCTAAAGCATGTCGCGACAAGATCGCCAACGCCGGCAAGGCCAAAGCAGGTGGCCTTTTTGGCCCCGAATGATTTTGCGATCGCGCCCATCTCGGTGAGTCCCAGGGTGAGTATGCTTGCCTTCGCATTGTCTCCGAAATGAAGGCCGTCGCACACGCCGATCGTGAGCGCGATGATGTTCTTGACCGCCCCGCAGATCTCAACGCCGATCACATCATCATGGGGATAGGTTTTGAACGAAGGGGTCGCGAAAAGAGCGCAGAGCTGCTCCCGTGCTTTTTTATTATTGGAGGCGATGACTGTTGCTGTAGGAAATTTTTTTGATATCTCTTTCGCATGGTTCGGCCCTGATAGAACGGCAATCGGTAGCGGAAAGGGAAGTTCCTCAGTGAGCACCTGCGACATGAGCTTCCCAGACCCATCGATCCCCTTGATAACGTGCAGAACGATCATGTCTTTTGTGAAGTAAGGCTTTGCAGCGCGCAGCGTGTCGCGAAAGAAAAGGGAAGGAACGGCAAAGAGCACAACGGTTGCTCCCTTCATGCTCTGCTCAAGGGAGTGGCTCGCAGAAACAGAGGGTGGAAGCCTGATACCGGGAAGATAGGTGGGATTCTCCTTTGTGCGGTTTATCTCCTTTGCGAGGAATTCCCTTCGTGCCCAGAGGGATACGTGGATTCCTTTTTCAGAAAGAAGGGACGCGAGCGCTGTTCCAAAGCTTCCCGCTCCGATGATTGCGACTTTTTGGACCATTGTGCCTTTAGTCGAAAGGGTATTTTTGTTGTGATAGCCTTGCAATCTCTTTCATAATGGTTGTGGTGATCGTCCTGAGCAGCTTTTTGGTTGTGGGCTTGCCATAGGATCGCTCAAATGTGAGCGGGTTTCCGAAATGAAGCTCTGCTTTCTTGAGTCTTGGGATTGTTTTACCTTTTGGGAGGATTTCAAACGTGCCGATAATGCCAAGGGGGATAACGGGCACTTTTGCCAAAAGTGTAAGCCTCGCAACGCCCGTTTTTCCTCGCTGGATCTTTCCAGTGAGGCTTCTTGTGCCTTCGGGGTAGACGATAAGGACATTGCCTTCCTTAAGCGCCTCAGCCGCCGTTTCAAGTGCCTTTTCACCTTTGCTACGGTCGATTGGGATATAGCGGGTGTATTTCTTCCAAAGACCATGCCAGAAGTCCTGAAGACCATCGAAGTGCTCCTTTTTGGCAAGGAAAAGCAAATGGTGCCTGATTTTTGGGATGACAACCGCCCCGATGAGGAAGTGCTCGATATAGCTGCAGTGGTTTGGCGCGATGATGAAAGGGCCATCTTCCGGCAGGTTCTCAAGGCCGCTTGTTT
Source organism: uncultured Methanosarcinales archaeon (assembly GCA_964438385.1). Taxonomy (GTDB): domain Archaea; phylum Nanobdellota; class Nanobdellia; order Woesearchaeales; family GW2011-AR4; genus GW2011-AR11. Next base: position 117,681 of record CAYTKI010000011.1, read on the forward strand.
TTTTGACCCACAGGGCGCGGAAAGGGATTCCTGCGTATTTTGCCAGATTGCGGATTTTTTGTAATGGCATCAGTAAAGGTACCTCTGACCCGCAAGCGCCGCGATCTTTTTCATGACGGCCTTTGTCGCATCCTCAATCTGCTTTTTGCTTGGATTCTTTATTCTCTTGAAGGGGATCGGCTTTCCTATCCTGATCTGGGCTTTGGTGAAGCGCGGAAGAATTGCTCCCTTGGGCAGCACGTGGTGTGAGTTGAGAATACCGATGGGAACGATGGGAGATCCTGTAGTGAGGGCAAGTCTTGCTGCGCCGCTCTTTCCCTGCCTGATCTTTCCATCAAAACTGCGTGTCCCTTCAGGGAATATCTGCACGACCCCTCCTTTTCTGAGCACATGCTCTGCCTTTTGTAATGCGGCATTGTTTTTTTTCTTGTCATGCTGCTCCCCCACATAGACGGGTATCGCCTTTGCCCAGTCAAGGAAGGCGCTGGTGAATGGGTTGCTCCAGTACCTGCTATTGACCAGGGTGTGGATGTGGATGTTGAGCCGTGGGATTAGCACAACACCCATGAGGAGGATGTCATAGTAACTGCAATGGTTCTGCGCAAGGATGTAGGGGCCTTTCTTTGGGAGGTTCTTTAGCCCCTCGACCTTGCCAAGCCAGATCTTGTAGATGGGCGGGATGATGTGCTTTGCGATGGGGTAGGGCATACTCTAGGCTATTGAAATAGACATTAAAAATCTTTGGTTTTGCTGACGAGAAAAAGAAGAAAAAAGAAAAAGTAATGGTGATGCTAAACTAGTATATTTTGTGCCTAGATGTCTTTAAGCCCGCCGGTCTCAACTGAGAATGTCGCTTCCCCTTCAGGCATGCTGGGGGAATCAATGAGCTTGGCAACACGTGTTCCCTTCTTTCCTTTTCGCAAGTAGATGCGAAAGGTGGATGCGTGCCCGACAATGTGGCCGCCGATGGCAGTTGTTGGATCCCCAAAAAACTGGTCAGGCCTTGACATCACCTGATTGGTGACATAGATGCAGACATTATGGATGGAGCCAAGCTTTGAGAGATCCCTCATGTGGCGGTTAATCTTCTGCTGCCGATCAGCTAAAGTTCCCCTTCCGATGTATTCGGCGCGAAAGTGCGCGGTTAGGGAGTCCACGATGACTATCTTAACGTTCATGCCCTGCTTCTTGATGAGGTCTTCAACCTTTTCGCCAAGCAGCATCTGATGGTCGGAATTGAACGCCCGCGCTACCTTGATATTCTTGAGCACTTCAGTGGGATCCATTCCTTCCGCTTCGGCGAGCTGGATGATGCGCTCTGGCCTGAAGGTGTTTTCAGTGTCGATATAGACGGCAATCGCACCAGGAATTTGCTTTTGGATCCGTACCGCAAGAATATGGCCAATCTGGGTCTTTCCTGATCCGAATTCGCCAAAGCATTCGGTAATTGCACTCGTCTCAAAGCCGCCGCCGACAAGCGCGTCAAGCGCAGCTGATCCGGTTGTGAACTTGAGGACAAGCTCCCTTTTTCTGAGAAGTTCTTCTCCCGACTCAAAGCCCATCTCCATTGAGGAGCGGCAGATAGCGATGAGTTTTTTTGCCAAGACATCGCCCATGCCTGTCGCATCCACCAGTTCCGATGGAGGAGCGGTTGCTATGCTCATGAGATCCGAATAGCCGGATGCGATGAGTTTTTCGGCTGTTGCCGCTCCGACTCCCGGAAGATCGTAGAGTGTCAGCTCTTTTTTCGGTGGCAATGGAGCCGCTTCTTTTGCCTCTTTCTCTTGCTTTGCCATCTTTTTTTTTGGGATGTTATTTTCCAAATGTTCTAGCACTAATTCTTGTTCCATGGTGTTCACCTGTGTTTTTTAATGTTTGCCTAGAACGACTCTGCGCTCTGGCTTTCCCTCATGACGAGGTATTCGTACGCCTTCTGGAGAACGAGTGTTGCCTTGGGAAGGTCGTGGAGTCGTAGAGAACTCGTGTGCTTCCACGTGTCATCCTTCTTATCCTTATACGAGCGCTGGAAAGAGACAGTGCGGTATTCCACTGCGCCTTCTTTTCCTACTCCCGTGTTCTTCCACACGGTAGCGGAGACGGCTCCCGTGCTGAATTTCTTCTCCGGCAGATTGCTGCCATTGGCAGGTTCCTCTGGGATCTGCTCGTATCTCTGTACTTGTTTTGTCTGTTGCATGTTCTTAACCCCTTCCTTTCGGTTCTTTTTTCAGCTTCCCTCTTGATGTTGGCGGGCGCCTTGTGGGCCCCTGTGGAGGGAAGTGAGGTTATCGCCTTGCTTGGCAATACATGTATGAGCGCAGAAGTTGTTTATATAGTCCGTCCGGGTGGTTGTCCAGTGTCCAGTGGGGGTTTGTGGGTGAAATGAAGCAGAAGTTCGTTTAAAGTTAGTTA
>CAYTKI010000012.1:0-28621 GCA_964438385.1 uncultured Methanosarcinales archaeon
CCTACCTTTAATTGCCTCACAATCCATATACGTTTTTTTCATTTAGCTTGTATTTCATTGGTTTCACCTTGATTTTTAGGACAATCTGCAGGTATTTAAAAACCCCCTAAAAGTGTTAACCAATATCGATACTAATCAACAGTATCGACCCACCGCAACCTTTATAAAAACCGCATCGCCAGATTGTTTTTTAAGATGAAGTTTCCCCACAAGGATATTATCTCAATTAACGATTTCTCAAAAGACGAATTGCTTTACCTGCTCTCGCTCTCAAGGAGAATGGAGAAAAGGGCATCTCCAACGCTTCTCAAGGGCAAAATCCTCGCATCGCTCTTCTTTGAGCCTTCAACCCGCACAAGGATGAGCTTCGCTTCTGCCATGGAGCGCCAGGGAGGGGAAGTTGTGGGCTTCTCAACTGCTGATTCCACATCAATTCGGAAAGGCGAAACCTTATGGGATACCATCAAGATGACAGAGAAATATTCCGATATCATGGTCATTCGCCATCCCCAAGAGGGATCTGCTCGCCTCGCTGCTGAGGCATCCACTAAGCCCATCATCAACGCGGGAGATGGCGCAAACCAGCACCCCACCCAGACAATCCTTGACCTTTACACCATCCAAAAAGTAAAGGGGACGCTTGAAGGCCTAAAGATTGGAATGCTAGGAGATCTCAAATATGGAAGGACGGTGCATTCGCTTGTGATTGCCCTCTCCCATTTTAACTGCGAATTCACCTTCATCGCTCCCGATGCGCTCCAGATGCCGCGCCCCTATCTTGACATGCTCAATAAGAAGCGCATAAAGTACCGCACCACTCAGCAGATGAGCGAACCCCTTGGCGGCCTTGACATTCTCTACGTCACAAGAATCCAAAAAGAGCGCTTTCCCGACCCTCTGGAATATGGGCGCTACAAGGGGATGTATCGGGTGGACAAAAAAATCCTGCCCTTCATCAAAAAAGACCTCAAGATAATGCATCCATTGCCAAGGGTGGATGAGATTGATCCCTCGCTCGATTCAACTGAGCACGCGCTCTACTTCGAGCAGGCGGCAAACGGCATTCCCGTCCGCGAGGCGCTTCTTGCGCTCTTGCTGGGAAAGATAAAATAGCAGCTCATCACAAAAGAGCGCAGTAAACAAAATCCATCAAAAAAAACTTTCAATTCAAAATAGTATCAAAAAAGGAAAATTCGATGGCGAAGAAACAAAAGCAGAAAAGACAAAGGCCAAGGAAGGCCGTGCAGAAGACATCCCAAAAGAAAGCTGCGCCAACACCTGCGGCACTCTCCCCCCAGAAAGCACCTGTCATGGACAAGGAGCAGCGCGTCTCAAAAATTGAGGAAGGAACGGTGATTGACCACATCATCCCGGAGACGGTCTTTAAGGTCGTGGAAATCCTTAAGCTCTCGCACCATCCGAATCTTGTCTCTATCGCAACAAATCTTCCTTCAAAGAAAATGGGAAGGAAAGCCATCATCAAGATTGAGAAGCGCTTCCTGACAGAGGAAGAGGTTAACAAGATCTCAATCTTCGCTCCTGATGCCTCAGTGAGCATCATTAAGGGGTTCCATGTCAAAGAGAAAGGCCGCGTGAGGGTGCCGGATGCCATCGAGAATGTTGTCAAGTGCTCAAATCCCGCCTGCGTGAGCAATCATGAGCCCATAACAACCAAGTTCAAGGTCATCGAGAAGGATCCTCTGCGGGTCGTGTGTACCTATTGCGAGCGCCCAATGTCGCAGCCGGAGATTGAGATTGTTTAAGAATTAAAGGGCAGCATCAAGACGTGAGCGGCGCAGAGATTGCGGCTTTCAATGTGGGAGGGGATGCTCCTTACGGGAGGGCACCACATAGCCCATTGCGACAGGTTAGAGCGAGCCGATGCTGCCCGAAGTAAGTCATTTATTACCAATTGAGGGGTGGAAAAAGCAATGCTGCAGACTAAGCTGTGTGGGATTACCCTCAAGAACCCAACTATCCTTGCCTCAGGCATTCTTGGCATCTCTAAGGAATCTGTTGGGAGAATCGCAAAGGCAGGGGCGGGTGCAGTCACCCTAAAATCTCTTTGCCATGAGGAGCGCATAGGCCTTCCTGCCCCCAATATGTTTGTCTTCGAGCAGGGCATGCTTAATGCTGTGGGACTTCCGGGGCAGGGCATTGACAGCGCAGTGAAGGATTTTGTGCGGCTTGACAATCTTTCTGTTCCAGTGATAGGAAGCATCTTCGGCTACAAAATTGAGCATTTCGGAGTGGTTGCGAAGAAAATGGCCGCGCTTAAGCCCGCGATGATTGAGCTTGACATCTCCTGCCCGCACATGGATTACGAAAAGCCCTTCTACGCGGATGCCGATGCCATAAGGAAAATCTGCGCGCTCTCAAAAGAAGCAGCAGGAAAAATTCCCATCAGCGCGAAACTCTCCCCCAACGTCTATAATTTCAAGGAGTTGGCACTTGCCGCAGAGGAAGGGGGGGCAGATGCAATCACCGCGATCAACGCCGCATCAGGAATGAAGATTGATTTGGAGATGGGAAAGCCGATTCTTGGCAATAAAATAGGAGGGGTATCAGGTCCTGCCCTTAAGCCCATTGCCGTGCGCTGCGTCTATGAGGCATATGGATCTATCGACATCCCAATCATAGGAACTGGTGGCATAACCACGGGAGAGGATGCTATTGAGATGATCATGGCAGGCGCCACTGGAATTGGGATTGGAACGGGCATCTACTATCGGGGAATTGACATATTCAGGAAAGTGTGCGATGAGATGGAGCAGTGGATGAAGGCGCATAAGATTAAGAATTTGAATGAAATCAGGGGAATTGCGCATGAGTGAGCCAATGGATTGAGTACAGGTAACCCAATGGAACTGCGCCATTGCAGGCGCACAACATATTGCCGAAGGCACGATAACTATTCCCATTACTGATAAAAAACAGCAATAAAAAATTCAAAGTTAAAAAACAATAAATAAAAAACAAATTATTATTCAATGCCAAAAGGTGCATAATGGAACGGAACTGCTCAATGAAAACCGAATTGCCAAAAATCTTTGAAGTAAGCAGGGTAGTGGGGGAAGGCAAAAATCTCACATCCATCTTTCTTAAAGGGAAGCTTGAACCTATGCCCGGCCAGTTCATCATGGCATGGCTCCCAGGCGTTGAAGAGAAACCCATGGCAATCTCAGATATTGGTAAAAATGAGTTTGCATTCGCCTACCACACCGTAGGAAAATTCACAAAGGCCCTGGACAAATTAAAGAAAGGCGATAAGCTTGGCATCAGGGGCCCCTATGGCAATTCCTTCTCCCTGGTGGAACCCGCAGTAGTTATTGGAGGTGGCGTTGGCATGTCATCTGTCTCAACCCAAATTGATGCCCTCAAGAATCCGATTATAATCAATGGCGCTCGGGACGCGGATCATGTGATGTACCAAAAGCGCTTCAGGGAAAAAAAGATGATCATCACAACCGATGACGGCTCGCTTGGGAAGAAGGGCTTTGCGACAGATGCGCTGCGCGAAGTGCTGAAGGAAAACAAGAAGATAAAGAAAGTCTACACCTGCGGCCCTGAAATCATGATGAAAAAAATCCTTGATATCTGCAATGCCTACAAAGTGGACTGCGAGGCCTCGCTTGAGCGCTTCATGAAGTGCGGCTTTGGCATCTGCGGCAACTGCATGGTGGATGATAGGATCCTCTGCATGGACGGGCCGATTTTCAATTCAAAGACGCTCAACACGCTCAAGGATTTTGGAAACTTTGCACGGCTCAAGACGGGAAGGAAAGTCACCTTGAAGGAGTATTACGGGTGGAGAAGTGAATAGGTAAATTTCTGCATTCTTTTTTACATAACCTTATTTTACCTGATAGTGCGTTCTTGCATAGAGAAGGATTGGATGAGTTGGCCCCAAAAATTTTGCAGCTGTATGGGGTGCATAAGTAAACTCTTGAAGAGGACCGTCCCGTTTTGTTCGCAGGTACTTGATCTCTCCCCCCTCTTTTAATTCATAAGGATAATGGACAAATTGTACTCCGGGAAAACTTTTTAAAAAGATTGAGGCATTTGGGCAGGACAAGCCCGCCGACAAGTCAGAAGGGACAAAGCTGCAACATTAAAAAAAGAGGCAGGAAAAGGAAGAGAATGGGCTCCCATGTCGCTTCTCATCACAAACACCAAGTGTTTGTGAATGTGCCTTTATCAAAAATATTATCTCCTCGCTTCTTTGGCCACCGCTATCTTCCCAAATTCCTCATTCAGGAGGGTGTCAAACAACTTGATGAGCCCTTTCACCCGTGGGTTTTCAGCGTTCAATGTGAATAATTTGGCGTTGCCGATGTTTCTGGTATGTTGCACGACCTTGGAAGTTTCCATGGCCGGCCACATCCTAAACAGCGTCACCCGATTGATGCCTGCACCCTCGGCGATGTCTCCCAGGGAATGGTCAAGCTCTCTCCCTTCAAGGAAATACTCCAAAACCCTCACCTTCGGGGTGTCGCCAAGCAAGGTCCGAAATACCGTCGTTTCTTCCTGGAATGCCATGGGAGGACAGGATAATTGAAGTATTTAAATGTTTCTTTTTTGAAATATATTCATTACAAATTTGCAACACATTCAATAACGTTTATATTGCCCACTATTGGCGTTGTTTCAATGCCGCCGGACGAAAAAGAGATTCGTGCCATCCAGAAGAAGATGGTCCGCATGCTCAAAAACAAGCGCAAATTCGGCGGAGCACACACAGAAACCATCCATCTGCGCAACTGCGTGCCAAGGCATCTGCGGGGAACTAAGGAGACAGATGATGCAATCACTGATCTTTTCAGCAGGGGAATATTGATAAATAAACAATCAACAGGGGAGAAGCATTGCAGCTTAAACACCTCAAAGCTAAGGGAAATAGAAGAATTGGAGAATAGCTGATATGTCACTCCTCATCACAAACGCCAAAGTGTACTCTGAAGGCAAGCTCATTTCCAAAAATATCTTCTGCCAGGATGGAAAAATTGTCCAGATAACCTCCAAAGGGCCAAAAGCAGAGCAAATCCTCAACGCCAAGGGAAAGATAGCGCTTCCCGGCATCATCGACCCCCACGTGCATTTCAGAGAGCCAGGTCTCACCCACAAGGAGGACTTCTCAACAGGAAGCAGGGCAGCCGCAAAAGGAGGCGTGACCACTTTCCTTGACATGCCAAACACAATTCCTCCCACCATAACCCTTAAAGCGCTTGAGGAGAAAAGAAAGCTTGCGCAAATAAAATCAGTGGTGAATTGGGGCCTGCACTTTGGCGCATCGCAGGATAATCTTTCAGAGATAAAAAAAGCAAAGAACATTCCAAGCGTGAAGGTCTACATGGACCGCACCACGGGAAACCTGAAGATCGAGGATTATTCAATTCTCAAGGAAATCTTTACAGTGATGCCAGTTACCTGCCTCCATGCAGAGGACGAGAACATAACGACGGCATTGAAATATTTAAAACAATCTTCTTCGAAAAACATTGCCTATATTTGCCACACAAGCTCTGAAAAAGAATTAAAATTGGCACGGATGAATGGGGAATTGAATCAGCAGGTCATGGTTGAAGTCACTCCCCAGCACCTTTTCATGACCGCTGAGGACATCAAAAAAATGGGCGCGTTTGCCGAAATGAAGCCGCGCCTCAAGCTGGCCCAAGATCAAAAGGCGCTTTGGCTTGGAATAAAGAACGGAGAGGTGAATGCCATCGGAACAGACCATGCTCCCCACACCAGGCAGGAGAAGTGCAAATCAGACTTTCCTTTTGGAATACCGGGAGTTGAGACATCCCTTCCGCTGCTTCTCAACGCCTGTAATGAAGGAAGGATATCATTATCCAAGATTATAGAATTGTGCTCGGAAAATCCTGCAAAGATCTTCCGCATGAAAGGCAAAGGGAAAATAGAGAAAGGGTATGATGCCGACATCACGCTTATTGATCTTGAATTGAGAAAGAAAGTGGACAACAACGAATTGCAGACCAAATGCAAATGGTCCCCTTTCGATGGGAAACTTTTAAAAGGATGGCCAACGGCAACAATTGTTAACGGAAAAGTAGCTTATGGCGGGGAAGAGATCCATGACACCAAAGGGAAAGAAGTCATCTTCGGCTGAAAAAATTGCATCAATACTTCTAAGGATCAAGGCAGTTACATTAAGGATCAATCCGCCTTATACTTGGACTTCCGGCATTACATCCCCTATCTATACCGACAATCGCCTGCTCATGTCCTATGTTGATGAGAGGGAAAAGGTGGTTGACGCGTTTGTGAGAATCATTGAGGATGAGGAGATTGAGATCGATGGAATCGCGGCAACGGCAACCGCAGGAATCCCCTGGGGCGCCTGGATTGCAAAGAAGCTAAATGTTCCTCTGGTGTTTGTCCGCGGAAAGGCAAAAGGCCATGGTAAGGAGAACGCGGTTGAGGGAGTTGTTATCAAGGGAAGCACCTATGTTATCATTGAGGATCTCATTTCAACAGGTGGAAGCTCAGTCCATACGGCGCAGCAGGTGAGAGCGCTTGGAGGGCTTGTGAGCCACGTGGTCGCGATATTCTCCTACGAGTTGCCTGCGGCAAAAAAGAATTTCCATGACAATAAACTAACAGTCTTCACCATTGCTAATTTCACCACGCTCATCCAGGTTGCATCGCAAGAAGGGTATATCAAAGCGGAGGATGAGTCTGTTGTCTTAAAGTGGAAGGAGAATCCAAAAGAGTGGTATCCTTAGTGGCTGATTTTACCCATTAAAATTCCAAAAAGTTTAAATAGTTAAACTTATTTAACTTATCCATGGACATTGCAATCAAGAACGTGCGGGAAGTGGACTGGCGGCTGCTCAAGGCAGAGGCGGCAAGGGAGAACCTCAAAATGGGAAAGTTTCTTGGGAGAGTAATCCACCATTACAAGGGGTGCAGGCCAAAAGGGAACCTCAATGCCATGCTGGAGAGGAAGAAGGTGCTGACAGATGAGGATGCAGAGGCCATTAGGAAATCCATCAAGGAATTCAGGCGGGATTTTGAATTCCGTAAATTCCGGTGAGAGGGGTGGATTATGTGCTCGATACAAACGTCCTCATAGAGATTGAGAGGGGAAATCCGGACATAATTGCTGAACTGAAGAGGCAATTTACAGATGAGGATGTATTTTTCATTGCCGCTCCAAGCTATGCGGAGTTCTATTATGGCGTCCTTGAGAGGTATGGAAAGGCGGCTGAAGACTGCCTCAAAAATCTTGACGGGCACGATATTTTAAATACTTCAAAGAATAGTTCACGCCTCTTCGCAGAATTGAAGTATGGCCTAAAGAAAAAAGGTGCCCTCATTCCTTCAATTGACCTCTTTATTGCCTCCATCACCTTGGATGCCGGAATGGCGCTCATCACAACAGACAATCATTATACGCGAATAGCGGACCTCAAAGTGGTGCTTCTTAGATGATTCCCCTCATCAGGCACAAAAAATCAATCATCCCAAGCTGCGATGTGGCGACGTTGGAGGAGCTGAGAAAACTGGTCTTGGCAACCTGCAATGTGGCGGGCATCGGGGCGTACAAGATTGGATTTGAACTCGTAATCCCCTTCGGCATGGAAAAAGTGGTTTCTGAGATCAGGAAAATCACAAAGCTTCCAATCATCTACGATCACCAAAAAGCGGCAACCGATATTCCTGAGATGGGCGAGAAATTTGTTTCGGCATGCAAGGATGTTGATGCTATTATCCTCTTCCCCCAGGCAGGGCCAAAGACCGAGGAAGCGTGGATAAAGGCGGTTCAGAAAGCGAAGAAAACAGTCATTGTCGGCGGCGAGATGACGCATGAGGGGTATCTTGCACAGAGCGGCGGCTATCTTTCTAATGATGCGCCGAAGAGAATCTATGAGCTCGCTGCTTCTCTTGGCGTCACCGACTTTGTGGTGCCGGGCAATAAACCAGAAAAGATGCTTACCTATCGGAAACTTCTTGAATCGAAAGGAATCAAGCCCATATTCTATTCTCCAGGACTTATCGCGCAGGGTGGTTCGATAACTGCTGGGGCGAAGGCTGCAGGGGAGAGGTGGCATGCGATAGTCGGCAGGGGAATCTACGGCGCGAAGGACATGAAGAGAGCGGCGGAAGTGTTAGCATCTCAACTTATCTGAGTGTTCTTTATTTTTCCATCAAAAGAAGGGTAAAAATTTAAAAGAGGACAGGACTTCATCTTCTCAACGGGCTCGTGGTCTAACGGCTATGACGTCACCTTCGCATTTGAGTGCAAACCGGTATCAAGGAAAGAGGTGAAGGCTGCGGGTTCAAATCCCGCCGAGTCCATATTTGATTTATTGAATTTAAAAATTTTCAATGCCGCTCCATCGGAGCGGAGAGAGTTTGGCGCGCCCCTCCAATGCTGCAACGGGGCGCGCGTCTTTTAGGGCGCTCCAATGCGGGCGCCGAATCGATACGCCGCGCGTGCAGCATTGGTTTTGCGCAAGCAAAACTCACGAACGAAGTGAGAATAGGCGCGGCGCCAAAATAATGCCGCCGCAAAGGGGCGGTGATGATGCAAAAAAAGTTCAAACTCTTGATCACTATGCCAAGCCAAAACCCTTCCTACGATCCGCAGGAAGACAGCTTTCTTCTAGAGAAGTGGGTGAAGACTCTTGCGCGTGGAAAATTGCTTGACATAGGCACAGGTTCAGGAATCCTGGCAGTTGCGGCCGCGAATCGCGAGAATGTGCATTCAGTCATTGCCGTTGATGTCCAAAAAGAGACCATTGCCAATTGCAAAAAAAATATAGTAAACAAGAAAATAAAATTTATCTTCTCAGACCTGTTTTCCGCATTCAAAAAAAAAGGAGGCAAGAAGCAGGAGAAAACCTTTGACACAATAATTTTCAACCCGCCCTATCTCCCAAATGACACGAATAATGCAGATGCCGCGCTTGATGGCGGAAAGCATGGCTATGAGATCATTGAACGGTTTTTGAAAGAAGCGAATGATTATTTGGAAAATGAAGGCATCATCCTGCTGCTCTTCTCCTCCCTCACCAAAAAAGAGAAGGTGGACGGCTTAATTTTGGAAAATCTCTTTTCAGCAGAGCTTCTGGAAAAGCAGCACGTATTCTTTGAAGATTTGTATGTGTATAAGATTGCAAAAACCCCTCTCCTCAAGGAACTCACGTGTGCAGGAGTTTCCCAAATAAGATATCATGCCAAAGGAAAGCGCGGCATTGTGTATATGGGAAAGTGGAAAGCCAAAAAGGTTGCTATAAAGATTACAAATCCCAAAAGTTTGGCCATTGGAAAGATTGCTTATGAAATGGCTATGCTCAAGAAGCTCAACGCGCATGGGATTGGGCCGAAATTACTGCACCATTCGCCTAATTTTCTCATCCAGGAGTTCATCGAGGGAGAATTCATCGGCGAATTCATCGGCCATTCATCATCAAGTGCAGCAAAAAAAGCATTGAAAAGCGTGATGGCGCAAATGAAAGCGCTTGATGATTGGGGGATCACCAAGGAAGAGATGCAGCGCCCGCATCGGCACATCATCATCAGGCAGGGAATGCCAATACTCATTGACTTTGAGCGCGCGCATTATTCGCCAAGGCCAGCCAATGTGACCCAATTCTGCCAATATCTCCTAAGCACGAACATGTCGCCAATTCTCCGGGAAAAAAACATAAACATTGATAAAGCGAAATTGATTGGGCTTGCAAGGGAATACAAGAATGCAGCTTCCAAAAAGGAAAAAAGGCAGGCATTCTTAAAAATTACCAGGGAGATTGTGTCATCATGAGGATTTCAATCAAGAAAAAATGGGTGTATGTGGGGATTGCCCTAGTTGCCCTGCTCATCATCGGCGCCTTTTTTTATGCCAAGTGGATAATTGACAAAGGGGATTATCTCACACCTGATGGGCTCATGAAGCTTCCGCAGCGCGAGAATGTCCGCTACAACGAATTCCCATACGAGAATAACAGCAATTACACTATCACAAAAATAGTGTATGAGAGCGCAGGAGCGGACATCTACGGATTTTTACTGGAACCAAAAGATAGGGGGGAGGTGCCAGGAGTTGTTTTGCTCCCAGGAGCAGGCGTTGACAAGGTTGGGGAGATTCCGGTTGCGAAAATAATCGCGTCCCTTGGATACGCAGTTCTTGTAATTGACCAGCGTGGGACCGGAGAGACCAAAGGGGGGCTCCCGCGGCTGGAAGAAGATTTCGCGAATTTCAGGAAAGGGGTTGTTGCCAGGTGGCATCTTCCCATCATTGATGCGCTGGTGGCGGCTGACGTACTCAGCACAAGAAAAGGTGTTGATCCTAATCGCATTATCCTTGTGGGAGAGAGCATGGGTGGGAGGGTCGCGATGATCGCTGCGGCGATTGATGTCAGGATGAAAGGGGTCATTGCGATAAGCAGCGCCGGATTTCATTATAAGGAGGGGGATGATGTTCAAAAGGACCGATTTCTGCGATCCCTTGATGCGGATTTCTATGTCGCGAAGATTTCTCCTAGGAATTTCATCATGATCCACAGCGTCTGGGACAAGACAATCCCCGCGCAGTCAGCGTCTGTTACATTTGATTTGGCATCGGACCCCAAGCTCTTCATCCTCATGAACAATACCGAATGCGGCCACGGCTACTGCGATGCGATGCTGAGGCCATTGAACTTCAGCCTGGCTTTAGTTTCAGGAAGTTAGGTTTTTGCGGCTCTGTCCCGAATAAAGGCAGCGCCATTTCTGTGAGCGAATCGGCAATTGCAACAGCGAATGGGGAAGGGGACGTTCCTTACGGGAGGGAACCTCATATTTTTTTGCGACATCAAAGAGCGAGCCTGGCGCTGCCCGAGCGAAGCGAGATTCGGGACAGAGCCAGTTTTTTCGAAATGTTTATTAATGCGCGGGCGTTTCCCTATTCCATGAGAGCATCACACAAAGCAGGATTTTGGTTCTCGTTTAGGTACTCCTATTATTTCTAGGCATAAAAGCCCCTCATAAGTTCTGATGCGCAATGCCAGCGCCAAGGGATGAAGGGAGGGAAAATAGATCATGAACCAATTAAGTTGTTTTAATAATTATGTTTAAAATGTACCAAAAATATAAGGGAGGTTTTACGTATGGCAGATTATATCAGTGATAGATTAACTATTGAACCAGAAACTGATCCAGATAGATTATTAAAAGAAAAGGGATTTACACCTAGCACTGAGGGATACTGGGGAAAAACCATTCCATTACCAAATACTTCGAGTGCATTATACCAAATAAGGGCAAATGTGTTAGGGGGAAATATTGAGGTTTATTTGGCGATGGCGCGAGATTTCGTCGATAAAGTTGGAGAAACTCTTGGTGTAAACGTAGTTTATGTAGGGGGGGCAAAACAACTTTCTCCAATTCAGTTTCCTCCTAGACTTGAGGCACTTGTCAAGGAGCAATTAGGCCAGAGGATAACAGTAATTGGGAGCCAAGCTATCGACCCTGTCTTGGTTTTTTAACTTCAAGCACCGTAATCTTTAAATAAACCCCCACGCTCCCACCAACCAGTTGAATTAAGGTCAACAGGGGTTCATTAAGGAGTTTTTGAACAGCCAACAGGCAAACTACTCGAAAAAAAACACGTGAAAGGTGAAAACTATGGCACAAATGCAACCGATTTTTATATTGCCAGAAGGCGCAACGCGAACCCTTGGAAGGGACGCTCAGAGAAATAACATTGCCGCGGCTAAATTAGTGGCTGAGACTGTGAGGACTACGCTAGGCCCAAAAGGAATGGACAAGATGATTGTGGATTCGCTCGGAGACATAACGGTCACAAATGACGGCGTCACTATCTTAAAAGAGATGAACGTTGAGCACCCTGCAGCAAAGATGGTAGTTGAAGTCGCAAAGACCCAGGAAGAAGAGGTTGGCGATGGCACAACAACCGCAGTCATCATCGCAGGCGAGCTTCTCAAGAACGCTGAAGAATTATTGGACAAGGAAGTTCATCCAGCGGTTATCAGCAGGGGATATCGCATGGCATCCATTCGCGCACTTGAAATACTCGAGGATATGGCAGAGACCATCAAGCCAAGTGATGAGGGGGTGCTCCTAAACATCGCGCAGACCGCAATGACAGGAAAAGGCGCGGAGTACGCAAAGGACACGCTAGCGGCTTTGGCAGTCAAGGCAGTTCGGATGGTTGCAGAGTCAGATGGAGCAATAGACAAGGACAACATCAAGCTTGAGAAAAGGACTGGCGGAAGCGTTGAGGATTCTGAATTGGTGAAAGGCATTGTGATTGAGAAGGAGCGTGTCCATGCAGGCATGCCAAAAGCCGTGAAAAACGCAAAGATAGTGCTTCTCAACCGCGAAATTGAGATCAAGAAGACGGAGATAGATGCAAATATTGAGATAACCTCTCCAGACCAGCTCCAGGCATTTTTGGACCAGGAAGAGAAGATGCTTAAGGACATGGTTGAGAAAGTCGCGGCAACCGGCGCAAACGTGCTCATCTGCCAGAAGGGCATTGATGATGTGGCGCAGCATTTCCTTGCAAAGAAAGGAATTTATGCGGTGCGCAGGGTTTCCGATAATGACATGAAAAAGATTGCAAAGGCGACTGGTGGCAAGGTAGCCACAAACTTGCATGACATCGCAAGTGATGATCTTGGATTCGCAGGGCTTGTGGAAGAGGTAAAGATAGGCGACACCGAATTCACCTACATTCGCGAATGCAAGAACCCAAAGGCAGTAACAATTCTAGTGAGGGGCGGAACCGAGCATATCACCGCAGAGATTGAACGGGCATTGACTGATGCCATTGGCGATGTTATCGCTGCCCTCAAGGACGGAAAAGTTGTCGGCGGCGCCGGCGCTCCTGAAATTGAGCTTGCCATGGGGCTTCGCAAGTACGCGGAGTCGCTATCCGGAAGAGAGCAGCTTGCGGTGCAGGCATTCGCTGACGCGATGGAAATTGTTCCCATAACATTAGTTGAGAACGCGGGCCTTGATCCGATTGATGCGATGACTGACCTGAAGGCAGCGCATTCCAAGAAGATGAAATGGGCGGGCATTGATGTCTTTACCGGCAAGGTGATGGATTCCTGGAAGAAAGGAGTTATTGAGCCGCTCAAAATAAAGATCCAGGCGGTATCCTCGGCATCAGAAGTTGCGGTAATGATACTAAGGATTGATGATATCATCCAATCCTCAAGTGGGAGCAAAGGGTCTGCCATGCCTCCGGGAGCTGGCGGAATGGGCGGCATGCCTCCGATGGATTACTGAACCGGATTATTTTTATTTTTTATTCCTTTTTTGGATTTTTTTCATTCTCCCTTTCACAAGAACAAGTTTTATAAACCGCATTTGCCGACGTGTTCCTCTCAAGCGTGAATGCCATGATAAGCGTTGTTTCTCATCCTCTCGGAAATATGAAAGGTGATTGGAGAGGCATTGCCTCATCTTTGCGCATTCCCTTCACCAAAGGGTTCAGTGTTTCTTTGGATGGCGATGGGCACGATAGGCCTCCGCTCACGGAAGAGAAGGAGACGCAAGCTGAAGATGTTGTATTCCCCGGCAGGAGGTTAGCTTCCCTTGAAGAAATGCTTTATGATGCCTGTATGCCCAAGCAGGGGGGCGGGCTTGAGAGGGCTGCGTTTGATGCTCCGATTTCTCACCCCAAAGCCGTGAGCGCGGTTTTTCCAATGGAGGGCTCAAGTGCACGATTTCTTGCCATCTTGCCGCATTACTTCTCATTCGCTTCAAAACCCATGGCTCCTCCAATGGAAGAAAATTCTTGGTATGTGCCTCTACCTTTATCACAAAAATATGTTTTCTCTCCATTTGCAAGGGCAAAAGAAACTTCCTTTTTTGAAGAATATGGGCAAATAACGCAATCTCCTCATTATGAAGACACGGAAACCATCCCTATTCCTTTGGCAACTCATTCCCTTACTCGCACAGCAGTTCCCGTACTCATTCAACCTCTCTCTTACCGCCAAAACTATGACGTTCAATTGCCGGCAGCAATGGCAGCCGCAAATGCGGTTCCTCAAGTAAAATATACAGGAATAATCCTTCATGACCTTGAGCAGAGGGCAATAAGGGCTACACACAATGATGATTCCCTTTCATTAAAACCTAAAATCAGGCACTTGAATGCTCCTATGCAGATTGAGAAAATACAAGCTAATGCTGTTCAGGGCTATAAGTTAACAACAGCTGCATTGTCCGAGCTTGTGGAGAGCGGATCAAAACCGCTTGTGCGGCATCCTGAAGAGAAAGAATCCTTCAATGTCTACGCTCCTAAGAAATCACCCAAGAGCGCCGCTCCCGAAGCGAGAAAAGCCGTTCTGCCAATCCACAATGCTCCTCAAGTGAATAATAGGGATTATGCGGTGAAAAAAGAACCCTCTTCGCTTGGAGATAAAATAAGATCTTTAGCAGCAAAAGTCACGGATTCAATCGCATACGGAATAAGGCCGATTGCTCTTGCATCATCTATCGCATTTGCTGCAATTTCTCAAGCCAACGCGCTGCCTACCCCTCTTCCACAGCAATCCCCTTATGCAACTGTTCATGTTTCCCAGCAGATAAAAGAAAGAAAAGAGGTTATTTCTCCTCCCGAGAAAAAATACCAAGCCCGACAGCACAGGTTTTTAGAAGAAGTAGTAGTAAGAAGGGAATCAAGTACATATTCTCGCGCCACTTCTTCGGTTACATCCCTCTTTTCACAAGCTACCTCTTTTATCGGTGGGCTAATAAAACCGGAAGAAATGAGGTATCAGCCAAAACAAACAACTCCTATCCCTGAAAAATTTGTTCCCAATACGATCCTTACAATAATACCAATACCTATTACAAAAAAACCAATACCTATTACAAAAAAACCTACAGTATCATCTCTTGAGGCGAGGACTGCTGTTAATTTTGGCGTTAAGCCATTTGAAACTTCAATAATAAGCAGTGTCGAGCCGAAATATTGGGAAAAAACAGAAGCAAGAGAACCGGAAACACTCATAAAAACAAGAGGAATTGAGGGGATTGTTTCTAACCCTTATGGCGCTGGATTTTCTCTTGAGCAGCGTGCAAAGATTAAATCAGCAATCGAACGGGTGCAGGAAAATACCGGGGGTGAATTCTCCTTCTATCTTAAGAATTGCATCACCGGGTCCTTCTATGAGGAAGGCGTAAAAAAACCGATACGCCCTGCGTCAACGATAAAGCCGGCATTGGTGCTTGCTGCATTGTCGCTGCACGATAAATATGTGCGGGGAGAGGAAGGCGGGTTTAACCTTGATCAAAAGATCACTTTTGAAGACGCGAAGCGAATGGAAAAGAGTTTGGGATACAGACTTTTCCCCTTAAATTACTCTCCCTTTGTGACCATAACATACAGGGATATGATTCCTGAAATTATCCAAGCGAATAACCTTCCAGGCAGGCCAAGCAACACCAATCTATACCACAACCTCATTTTAAGCGCCATTGGCAAAGAAAAAGTGCATGAGGAGTTGGCCCGCATGGATGCCAAGGGAATCCGCCTAAGTTATCTTGTCCCAGGCGCACAGCAGGAAGGATGCACTACCCAAAACATCAACGATGTGCTCGATGACGGTTTTTCAGGCAAGTACCTCAGCGCCGAAAGCCATCGAACATTCCTCGATGCCATGAGGAACAAAGGGAAGCAGGAATATTTGAAAAAACTCATCTTTGCTCCAGAGCATAGAAAGGAGATGGAAGAGCTTGGCATTTTCATGGAGATTGATCCTAAGCTTGGCCAGAATGTGCATGATATGGGGTCAACATTTAGGTTTGTTGGCTATGTAGGTGATAAGGGAAATCCTTTTGAGTATCTTGGGACAGCTATTCTTAGCCAGGTTGCCCAACCTTTATTAAAAGAAAATTATCGAGAGGGAACACCTTTTGGGCTACAAGCACTAACAGGATATCAGCAAGTAATGCGCGCACTCGGTGCTGCAATTTTCGAGAATCTTGTATCTGTGGCGAAAAGCAAAACCCCCATTGAAACCGCCCAAGGTAATTTTGTTCTGCCTTCTCTGTATTTGAGAAAAGAAATGCTTAAATAAGGGTTGGTTCTGAAGTATCATACTTTATCATACAATCGTAATTTAACAATCAATTTTCCTCCCGCAAGGGTTGGTGCGAGGGTGAAACGCAAATGCAATCTCTAGCGGTATTGCCCAGGGGGTTTTCTGGAGATCGGAAAGCGGTTAATTCGATAGATGAGGCAATTAGGGGAGCCGTCGCTCGAGAAGCACCGATAGATATAGGTACATTGCCAGAATACGCCAGAAAAACTGAATTTCTTGAAGCACTCTACCTCGATTGGTTTATCCATGAATCCTACAATTTTCCCTCTTTACTTCATACCTTGGTGAGCCAGGATCAGCAGATGAGTGCAGGATGGGTTAGATCCTACAAGGGAATTGAAATAGCCCGGGGAATAGTTCCCATTAGGAACCTTGTTGTCACGCAAGGAGGCATTGAAGGATGGAAAGCAGAAAAATTTGTCAGGAGTCCTCAATTCGCCGGATATCCAATTCAAGTTCTTGGAAATATCTTTGAAAAACCATTACATCCTCATCTCCTATCGGGAAATACTCGGACATCGTATCTCTGGAGCGAAGGCATTATGACTGTATTGGCAAATATTATATTTCCTTTAATGGATGAAAATGATTCGAATGCCCTATTTAACAGAAATTTTGAAAGAGATGCATATGAGAGGGAAAGTTATCGCGTTCGTGGCGAGTCTCCGCCGGAAGCACCTGCAATAAGGGGAATTAGAGGAATGTGGGTTATTCCAGATAACGGGGGGGCGGGCATTCCGGCAGAAGTTTATTTTAGGAACATTAAAGAAAAACTCAATGCAAAAAATTATCGTGATGCTGCAAAAACTCCCTTTTTCCCTGAAGCTCTTCAACTGGTGACTGCAAAATAGGACAGATAGTGGCGATTAGAACCCCTTAGCCATTAAAATCAGCAGTTTTTATAAGCAAGGAAAGATTCTTTTATTTATGTCATCCGTAATGGCCGCAGGAACCTTCGACGTTCTGCACAAGGGACACGAGTTCTTTCTAAGGGAAGCGAAGAAGCACGGCTCCCGTTTAGTGGTTGTCGTCGCCCGCGATGAGAGCGTTCTGCGCTTCAAGGGAAAGAAACCCCTCTATAGCGAGCAGGCGCGGGTTGATGCACTGAAGAGATTATGCATAGCCGATGAGATACTGCTCGGCCACAAGGGGGACATCTTTGAAATCATCGAGGAAATTAAGCCAAATGTCATCTGCCTCGGATACGACCAGAAAGTGAAAGAAGTCGAGCTTGAAAAGCAGCTGCGGGCGCGCAATATTTCCGCAACAATCGTGCGCCTGCCCGCCCATAAGCCGCACATCTTCAAGAGTTCCAAGTTCAAGCCGGAATCAATCAATTAATTTCCACCCTCATTGAACATCTGCATTTCATTGCTATCATAAACAATTATAAAATACCCTATTCTTCTCTATCCTCATGTGCGGCATCATCGGAGCGTTCAACAGAGAAAATGCGTTTGAGATAGTCCAACATGGTTTATCCATCATAAAAGAGCGCGGCAGGGATGGCTATGGCTATTATGATGGGAAGAATGTGGTGCACAAAAATTCTCCAGAGCAATTCCCCGCCACTTCATCGCCCTCAGTTCTTGGCCATGCCCTGCACGCGATTGTCAATATCGTGCATGAGCCCATAAGGGAAGGAAATGCGGTGCTCTCCGCAAACTGCGAGATCTACAATTGGGAAGCATTGGCAAAAAAATACCTAATTGTCGCAAGGAACGATGCCGACCTTCTGCTCAAACTGATAAACAAAGTTGGCGTTGAGAAAGCTCTTGATGGGGCGAGAGGAGTCTATACTTTTTGCTATTGGAAGGGCGATGAGATCTGGCTTGCAAGAGACATTCTCGGCATTAAGCCGCTGTGGTATTCCATTGAAAAAGGACTTGTATTCTGCTCTGAAAAAAAGGGCATTGCGAATGCATGCAAGGATATCGTTGAATTAAACCCCCGAATCATCATCTGCTACAATAAAAAGACCGGAAAGGCAGCCGAGATTAAAAGGCCATTCTTCTCCCTCAGCCCCCTTGTTGAAGATGAAAAAGAAGCACTTGCTGCCCTAAAAAAAGGAATGCTAGAAGCGCTAACTATCCGCATACCAAACCATCAATTTGGCGTGCTATTTTCAGGGGGCATTGACTCGGTAATTGTGGCAAAATTTCTGAAGGATGCTGGAGAGGAGTTTATGTGCTATGTGGCAGCAGTTAGTGCAGATTCCCCCGATGTCCTCAACGCATTGGAAGCCGCAGCCGCCCTGGGAGTACCGCTAAAAACAATCATCATCAAAAAAAATGATGCAGAAGAATACCTCAAAAAAATTATTGCCTTGGTTGAGGATAACAACGTAGTGAAAGTAGGAGTCGCCTTGCCCCTCTATGCCGCATGCGAGCAAGCACGAAATGACGGTTGTAAGGTCATCTTCTCGGGAAGCGGAGCGGATGAGGTGTTTGGGGGCTATCACCGCTACAAAAGCGCGCCAGGGATGATAAATCGGGACTGCTATTCCGATGTGCTCAAGCTCTATGAGAAGAACTGCTACCGCGATGACGTCATAACAATGAACAGCAATCTGGAATTGCGCGTGCCGTTCTTGGATAGGGAAGTGGTCGCCTTTGGGCTTCGGCTTGCTCCTTCGCTGAAACTGCGGGCCATTGCCGACGCAGCCAATACCGGAAAAATATTTCACCAGCAAAATAAAACAAGTGGTGAGAAAAATCAAGGAAATGGGGAGCATTTTATTGAAAAATACCTCCTGCGTGCAATGGCACTCTCCCTTGGCATTCCAAAAAATATAGCGTTCCGCCCAAAGAAGGCGGCGCAATATGGTAGTGGGGCGGATGGAATGATAGGAATGCTTGCAAAAAAAAGAAAGTTCACCTCAAAAGCAAATTACCTCGCCTCATTTCTCAACCAGCCCATCATGAAAATTGGCGCACTTCTCAGTTCAGGAAAGGACAGCCTCTTCGCGGCTTACATCATGAAGAAGCAGAATTATGATATCGCCTGCGCGATCACCCTCCAAAGCGAAAATCCAAATTCCTACATGTTCCACACTCCAAATGTCAATCTTGTGAAGCTGCAGGCCGAGGCGATGGGAATTCCCTTAATCTTGAAGGCAACGAAGGGTGAGAAAGAAAAAGAGCTGGATGACCTCAAAGAAGCATTGATTGAGGCAAAGAAACAATTTGGCATCGAGGGCATTGTCTCAGGAGCACTATTTTCAAATTACCAGCGCAATCGCATTGAGCGCATCGGCGATGAGTTGGGCCTGAAGCTCTTCTCCCCTCTGTGGCACATGGATCAGGAGCAGGAGTTGCGCCAGCTTCTGCGGGAGGGCTTTGAGATAATTTTTGTGAGCGTTGCAGCAGAAGGTCTGGACTCCTCATGGCTTGGCAGGAAAATCACGCAGAAGGATGTTGATGAATTGGCGAAGCTCAATAAAAAATACGGCATCAACATTGCCGGGGAAGGCGGGGAGTATGAGAGCTTGGTTTTGGATTGTCCGATGTTTGGGGAAAGAATCCAAGTATTATCCTCTCAGATCAATACTCCGGGAAGCATTTGGATCACTGAAGCGAGCATCATTAAAAAGAATAAATGAAGGGAGTATTATTCTTATCAGAATATTCCTTGCACAAGCGTTTAAATATGAAAACCCTAATCCAAATCCAAACGGAGGAGATGAAATGTCACAAGCAATTGCAATTGAGGCAAAAAGACTAACTCTTGATGCTCTTTTAAATACAAAGGGATCAGCAGCATTTAGGAGGGCATTTGGTGGTTTAGATGTAGAAAAAAATTTTCCCACTCATTACAATGCGCTTCGCCTAGGCCCTCAAAGCAGAGAGTTCAAAGATTTCAGGAAGCATTTGACAGGATTGATAAACAATTCCGATGGGTTTACTGGAACCGTGGGAAGGAATGTCGCAGGCGACTATGTTGAGGGGCTTAACCAGTATTTGGAATTGTACAGGGGAGTTTCAGGTGTTTTAGGTATAACCATTAATAGTATGAAAAGAGAAGTTGCTGCGGCTTACAGGGAAAGGGATAAACAATATATGTCAGTTAAATAAAATACCAACAAGTCTTTTTGCCATGTATTTTTTTATAATTGAAATAAAAATTAAGGCATCCACCATCATTTCATCATTTCCTGAAGAAGATGCCGATAGATTTTAGTTCCTGTTTCTGTTTTTGAAGTTGTCCTGATGGAATCAGACAATCCATCCAATTCAAACACATCCTTCACCCAACTGCTAAAGTCATTGCGCTCTCCGTTCGCATGGTGGAAAAACGTCTCATCCGCCATCTCCTCAAGAGCGCGCGCGAGTTCAACCAGATTTGTCAGCTCCTTTCCGTCCCTGAGTCTAAACGTTAGCGCTCCGTGCACACTTCGAAGAGTCGGGTTAGTGCTGATTGCTTTTGGCCTTGAGAGGGCCATGGCTATCAACGTTTCATCCATTTTTACCGGCTGCTTCTGAGCAACAGAAAGTTTTGCCTGCGCCGGCCCTGGCTTGTGCATGCCTGATATACCATTTGATTTCTTTGATCTTTTTGTTTTTTTCATATTCACATCACCATAATTGATAAGTTAAATCGCTCCAATTGCCTGAAGCGGCTTCTCCACGCGGTTTATTTCCCGCAGCCGGTGCTGCAAATCATTGAGGACGTTCATAAAGGCGATGAATCCCTCATAGGGAGACTCATAGGGGTTGAAATACTTGTGCACATCACCATCCGCGAACCATTTTGTGCACATGTAGTAGAAGTGATCCGAGGTCTGCAGTTTCCGCCAATCCGCAAGCAGGTTTGGATCGCCTGCCATTTTGATTGCTTTCTCCATCCCAAATAGATGGTGGAGGGCCTCCTTTTGCATCCGATTGCCAATCCATGCGCTCAAATCCCGCTCAACATCCGCCCAGCTCATTGGGTGATGGATGTCCAGTTCCGCAACCGCAGGGTACCTCTTTATTGCTTCGGAGGGAGTGATAAAATCATTATCCGGATGCTCCCTTAAAAAATGCGGCAGTGCCTTCATGAAATCAAAGATGCCTGTGGATTCCCATTGGTGCTCGCCAAGCGTCTCATAATCCATGAACAGGTTGACGATATTGCCGTTTCCATTGGCCAAAGCCACCCACTTGGCGAATTTTTCCGCGGTGAGTGGCCAGCCCTTCCAGCTCCTTTCAGAGAAACGAAACGCTATGTCATCGCTCAGTTTGTAGTTCTTGAGCAGCAGCTTGACATTGGGGGCGGTCTTTGCCCTGTAGAGAAAATTCGGGCTTCGCCAGCCAAGGATGTGGTCAGCGCCCTCTGCGAGCACTCCCTTGTAGCCAATTTTTCCGACGGTTTTTGCAAGGTCGTTATTGAATATCAGCTCCGTGTTGCGAAAAACCTTTGGCGATTGCCCGAAGAGATCCTTAATCTTTTTGCGGTGAAGGGCAACCTGTTCCAAAAATTCCTCTTTTGAATAGAGGAAAGAGAGCGAATGATGGTATGTCTCGCTGAGAAACTCAACGCAGCCGGTCTGTGCGAGTGCCTTGAAAGAGTCAATCACCTCGGGAGCATAGGCGGAAAATTGCTCAAGTGCGGTGCCGGTGATGCTGTAGGCGACCTTGAATTTCCCATCGTGCTGGCTTATCAGGTCAAGCATCAGCTTGTTTGTGGGAAGATAGCACTTCTTTGCCACTTTCTCCATGACTTCACGGTTTTTATTGTCGTCGAAGTAGTGGGAATTTTGCCCGATGTCGAAGACAGGATAGCGCCTGATGCGCCAGGGCTGATGCACTTGGAAGTAAAAGCAGATGCTGACCATGTTGTCTCTTTTTTTGCTTTTTATCCCCCTATTATTTTTAAGGTTTCGCTTTTTGGCGTTTTTGTTTAGAAGCGTTTTGCTTTCGCTCATCTTTGATGGCGCTCTTGTATGGTTGCCGCCTCAAGATCTCATGGTAAATATCAAGGCACTTCTGCGCCGGGATATCCCAGCTGAATTTCTTGATTTCCTCTGAGGAATGCTCTCTAAGCTCATCGGTAAGCGATTGGTACTTGAGGGCGGCGAGAATCTTATTTGCCAGGTCATTCACGTCCCAAAAATCTGCTTTCAGCGCATGGGAAATGACTTCTGAGACGCCACTTTGCTTGGAGATGAGAATGGGAGTTCCGGATTGGATTGCCTCTAAGGCGGTAATGCCAAATGGCTCAGAGACAGAAGGCATGACATAAAGGGCAGCAGTTCGGTACGCCCTTTCGACCTCTTCTTTTTTGAGGAATCCTGCGAAGAGCACATTTTTTGCGATGCCAAGCTCAGCCGCTTTCTCAATGATGAAATGCTCCATGTCCCCTTTTCCCGCAATGATGAACTTCACATCAGGATCATGCTCAAGGACTCTTTTTGCGGCATAGAGGAAATAATCAGGTCCCTTCTGAAGTGTAACCCGTCCAAGGAACAGCACCATTTTCTCGCGCCTGGGGCGGCAAATTGTGGAAACATTCTGGTCAACGGCATTATGCACCACTCTGATTTTTTCCGCCGCAATGCCATAGTGGCGTACGATTAGGCGTTTAGTATAGTTGCTTACGGCGATGACTACATCCGCTTCCTGCATTCCTCTGCGCTCGATGTCATAAACCTGCTGGTTAAGGGAGTTCCCCCCGGTGCGATCGAATTCAGTGGAATGGATATGCACAATCAGCGGCTTTCCTGAAATCTGCTTGGAAAAAATTCCTGCCATGAAAGTCATCCAGTCATGGCAGTGGATAATTCCAAACTCAGCTTTGGCGGCGATCCGCTTCGCCTCCTCGGCGTAGCGGTGCACTTCATCAAACAGGGACTCGCCGTACAGGTGTGGCGAGCGCGCCCCATCCCTTAGAACTCCGTATCGGGCAGAGGTGAGGTAGGGCCGTAGCGGCGAGCTGACCTGCTTGAATGTGATATTCGCGGAAACAATCTCAAGGAAATTGGATTCAAAAAAATCAGAAGAATCAGGGTAATTGGGGAGCACAAAGGTGATGCAAACCCCTTTTCCGCTCAGCCCCTTGGTGAGCCCAAAGCACGCGGTGCCGAGGCCTCCGGAGCTAAAGGGGGGAAATTCCCAGCCATACATCAAGACATGAACCATTGATCCTCTTTTCGTGCCACCATGCTGATTGCACAGAAGCTATACTCACGGACAAGATCTATTGAGCAATAGTTGTCCGTTCGTAATAAGTAAAAGGCATATTCATTGCTCAAATTTTTGCGCCTTTTACTATAAAGCTACGGTTATTCGTACATCTATCGCATAACGCCACACACTACCAAGCGCCGCGCACATACTGCCCGATAAGTGCCATCTCCAATAAATTGCTTTAACTACTTTTATTGACATCATGGAGGGGCAACAGTATTTCAAATCCATCGGGTTCTTGCAAAGAAATACAGGAAGCGGCAAAAGCAAGGTCACAAAAACAGCAGGAATCATCCCAGGTGGGCGCGAATATACCTTTCTCCCCACTAGGATAAAAAAGGATAATCTTTATATAATGGTCTTGCTTTGTAGGCATTGGGGGTTGGTAAATGGTCATTTTATTCGACCAGGATAATTT
Organism: uncultured Methanosarcinales archaeon; assembly: GCA_964438385.1. Lineage (GTDB taxonomy): Archaea > Nanobdellota > Nanobdellia > Woesearchaeales > GW2011-AR4 > GW2011-AR11. The sequence goes on from CAYTKI010000012.1 coordinate 23,676, forward strand.
GCCGCATGAGGTCTATGAAATCGTATTTGCGACCACGCAGCAGGTCATCGTGGGCAGAGTCCTAATCAATCATATGAAGGAAAATGGTGGCGAGCTTTCCAAGTCTGAGATGAGCAGGTTTGCTATAATGCTCAACGACGGCAAGGTGGTTACGGAAATACAGGAGGAGCCGTTTCGCGGAAAGAAAGTCAAGCTTTCCTACAACAAAAGGCAGTTCTATGATCGGATTTTGACCCCTCTCCGAAGCATGGGGCTCATCCATTATGATCTTTACAAGAAGACATATCGTCTCTCAGGATCGTTTAAGGAATCCCTTGCCCGCGTGGGAGAGATGTGGGCACTTGAACTTGGAAAGAAGCCGACTCCGGTGAAGTTTGCTCAGTGATTTTCTCTTATACGCATAGGGGGGGCACGTTTCTGCTCGTTGGAAAGAAGAGGGGAAGTAAAGGCAATAAGAATGTTTAAATATGGTTTCGGCTTCTATGCGTCACTGGGCCCGTAGCTAAGTCTGGCTCACAGCGCCGGTCTTATATGACCGCTGACGGATCAAAAATCCAAAACCGTCAGGTCGAAAGCCAGCCGGAGATCGCGTGTTCAAATCACGCCGGGCCCATCAATTTTCTTTTTAGTGCTCAGGTATAAAAATAAATCTTCAAGGGAAAACCTTAAAAGAGCCGTTTAAATCCGTCATTGCATCGCTCCCGTGGTGTAGTCCGGCCAATCATCCTGCCCTTTCGATGCCAAGCGCAAAAGAGAGGCAGGGACCTGGGTTCAAATCCCGGCGGGAGCATAACCTTTTCTTTGGCGCCCCTGCGGGTTGCCAAAGAAAAGCTTAACCAAAAGAAAGGGCCCTTTGGGCCTATTTTTGGTCAAGCTTTTTAACCGCGAATTGAAGATGAGCGTGTTAAAAAGATTGGTTCTGAATCCCGGCGGGAGCATAATTCTCCTCTATCCTATTTCTTTGGTTCTTGAAGTTTTTATTAATTTCTTAGTGGTCACGACATTAATATTTTTAAAGAGAACGTCATCTCTACTAGGGATGGTTAAGTCCGAGAATGGGGGGGGTTATTTAGAATATTGGAGAGATGAGGGTAACTCTTTTTCCGCTCTTGAAAATTTAGAGAGAAAACTCGAAGGGAGTACCACTGTTGAATTTAGAAATGAGATTTTATCGATGATAGCCATGATTAAAGGTGCAGTGTCTCTTGCATCTCCACTTGACCATCCAAATGTTGAAAAATCAGGTTTTTCGGAAGGGGACCTTTCCACCCCGACTAATGAGAGTGGCACTAGAGCTGTGCCCAATAGTGTTACCAACGATAATATTCACAATGATGCGAGAAGTAAAAGAGTGTATGGCGAAAGGATAGTTAAAATAAACTATTCCCATGGTGGAAATGCAGACTCAGTGAAGCCAAATGTTAAAGATTTCCCAGTCAAAAGAATTGTTTATGATGGAGGAAACGTCTTCAAAGGCCAAAGAATGACAGCAAAAGTTACTTCAAACCCTAATCATTCGATTAATCCATCCCCAGAAGCATCTTTGAACGTCAGAGTGGAGATTGCTTATAAAATATGCGGTTGGACTCCCCAGATAACGGGTCGTGTTTTTGATGGGATGAAAGAAGGCAAAAAAGTAACACCGCTGGGAGAACTCATTGATCTTGCACATGCCATCCCGTATCTTCGCAGGAGAGGATATACAGGTGAAGCAAATAAACTTATGACGCATTACACTCAAGCCATCAAGAAAGGATAAGAATCAAAATAAAAAAAATAAAAAAAGAAACTATGAAGAATTTACTTTCTCTTCTTCTTCCTTCCGCCGCGCTGCATCTTTGCCTCGCAGACATTGCCTGACCGGTCAACATAGTAGAGGTATCCATGCTTCCTCTTTATGCCTGCCTTTCCGACAACTTCCTGCTTCTTGCTGGTCTTTGCGCCGGATCGTGCCATCTGCACGCGAGCGACATCTCCCGCCTTGTTCAGGAAGTAAAGATATCCTGCCTGCCTCTTAACGCCTGTCTTTGATATTACTGTTCCCATGTAATCACCACCCTTTAGGTTTTTTTGATATGATTTAATCCTGCGGGAGGTTATTTATAATACTTTCTGTTTTTTGGCATTTCTGTGCTCGGAAAATCCATTTTTCCCGACGGTAAAAAAACTTGATGAGGCATCCGGGCCACCGCCGAAAAACCCGTCGGCAGAAGAAGGGAAGCGGGACGCAGGCGTACTATTCACATGCAAAATCTTTAACGTGGAAGTCAAAATAGCCATTAATCCGCACCACCGGTTCGATTGCAAAATTATTTTCCTGAAAAATTGGCCGAAGAAAACCTTTAAATAGCACTACAAAATCCATTCTTCTATGAAGAGAAGCTCACGCCGATGGAAGAAGAAGGGGCAGATGCGCTGGAAGTGGCAGCGCAAGCGCATGAAGAAGGAGAAGCGCAGAAGAGCGAAGGGAAGATAAGTCCATTTTACATTTCTCTTAATTGTTTTTGGTTTTATAATGGGGCGCATAATTAATAATTCAAAAGCCCCATTATATACGAAAAAGCATTGCTTTTTCGAATATTCGGAAAATCCACAAATTTTCCGCATATATCTGGAGAACAATACAAATTCTATCAATAACTATTGTTCTCCATTATAGCATTGCTGTTTGGCAATCTATTCTTCAATCATTATTTGCATTCACTCCATTGCCATTATTTTTTATGGGAAGGAGCCCCCAGAAGAAAAAAATCCGCTCACCGGGTTGCGCAAACCCCCTCAATCAGTGCGAATGTAATTTTTTGACCATCTGAGGTCATGTGGATTTTTCAAATATAGTAAAAGGCACAAAAATTTGAGCAATAATTTCAATCTCTGATTGAAATCTACGAACGATAGTGAGTATGAATATGCTTTTTACTTATTACGAACGGACAACTATTGCTCAATAGACTTTGTCCGTGAGTATATGTCTTGCAGTATGTTGCCGTCATCAGTTGGCCATTTTCATTTATAAACCAAAAGAAACCTTTAAATATAACTCAAATCCTCCCAATTGTTTCGCCTCCCAATAAGAGTAGATATTTCCATTCTACATCTTGAAGACAACTAAGCATGAGTCATTCATGCTGTTTCATTGTACTTGACGTAAGAATCAAGTATAGTTGGTAATGGTGAATTAATCCACGCTATAACTTTAAGAAATAATAATTGCGACCAATAAAACAGGATCTAAGAAGTTCCCGTTGATCCTGCGGGAGGTTGCTGCTATCGGGATTCGATTAAGCCATGCAAGTCTTTCCGCAAGGAAGGCAAACTGCTGAGTAACACGTCGATAACTTACCCTAAGGTTAGGAATACCCTCGGGAAACTGAGGATAAGGCCTGATAGGGAAGATGCTCCGGAACGAGCTTTTCCTTAAACGCAAGGCCTTAGGACAGGACGGCGGCGGATTAGGTAGTTGGTGAGGTAACGGCTCACCAAGCCAAAGATCCGTAGGGGCCCTGAAAGGGGTAGCCCCCAGAAGGGCACTGAGATACTGGCCCTAGCCCTACGGGGTGCAGCAGGCGCGAAAACTTTCCAATGCACGCAAGTGTGAGAGGGGAATCCCGAGTGCTTATGCTAAGCATAGGCTTTTGCCATGGGTAAATACCATGGAGAATAAGTGGAGGGCAATACCTGTGCCAGCCGCCGCGGTAACCCAGGATCCACAAGTGGCAACCGCTTTTATTGGGCCTAAAGCGTCCGTAGCCGGTTTTGCAAATCTTCTGTGAAATTCTCCGGCTTAACCGGAGAGCGCGCAGGAGACACTGCATCACTAGGGACCGGGAGGCGTGAGGGGTATTTTTGGGGGAGCGGTAAAATGTTATAATCCCAAAAGGACCACCTGTGGCGAAGGCGCCTCACGAGAACGGATCCGACGGTGAGTGACGAAAGCTAGGGGAGCAAAACGGATTAGATACCCGAGTAGTCCTAGCCGTAAACGCTGCAAGTTAGGTGTCGCATATTCTTCGGGAATGTGCGGTGTCGGAATGAAGATGTTAAACTTGCCGCCTGGGAAGTATGGTCGCAAGGCTGAAACTTAAAGGAATTGGCGGGGGAGCACCACAAGGGGTGCGGCGTGCGGTTTAATCCAACTCAACGCGGAGAATCTCACCAGGAGCGACGGCAGGATGAAGGTCAGCCTGAAGGGCTTACCCAACGAGCCGAGAGGTAGTGCATGGCCGTCGTCAGCTCGTGCCGTGAGGTGTCTTGTTAAGTCAAGCAACGAGCGAGACCTGTGCCTACAATTGCTAGCGGGTTCCTCGGAATGACCGTGCACATTGTAGGAACTGCCCTCGAAAGGGGGAGGAAGGTGCAGGCAACGGTAGGTCTGTATGCTCCGAATCTTCTGGGCAACACGCGCGCAACAATGGTAGGGACAATGTGATGCAACTCCGAAAGGAGAAGCTAATCCTCGAAACCCTACCCCAGTGCAGATCGAGGGCTGTAACTCGCCCTCGTGACGTCGGAATCCCTAGTAATCGGGTGTTAGCATCGCCCGGTGAATATGTCCCTGCTCCTTGCACACACCGCCCGTCAAACCACCCGAGCAGGGTTTAGATGAGGTCCCATTTTCAATGGGTTCGAATCTAAGCTCAGCGAGGAGGGTTAAGTCGTCACAAGGTAGCCGTAGGGGAACCTGCGGCTGGATCACCTCCTTTTTTTCTTTTTTCCGCTAACACGGAAAGGAAGAAAAAACAACAAAAATTTGCAAGGGACTGAAAGGAAACTTGCACTTTTTTATTTTCCTTTTACGAGAATGGAGAAACCATTCTCGGTACCGAAAACCGACCGGTTTTCGCGTATCCTTGAAAGGAAGACACCATTACCAACTTTACTTTCACTTGGGCCCGTAGCTCAGCAGTAGAGCGCCTCCCTTGCAAGGAGGAGGCCTCGGGTTCGAA
>CAYTKI010000013.1:0-10215 GCA_964438385.1 uncultured Methanosarcinales archaeon
ATGCCCTACGAATTCAAGTTCCCGGATGTCGGCGAAGGAATCCATGAAGGAGAGCTTGTGAAATGGCTCGCAAAGGAAGGAGACAAGGTAAATGTCGACCAGCCCATAGCGGAAGTCGAGACTGATAAGGCAGTTGTTGAAATGCCCTCACCCAAGAGAGGAACAATTGCAAAGCTCCACTTCAAGGAAGGTGATGTTATAACTGTTGGCCAGGTCTTTGTCACAATAGCACTTGATGGAGAGGATGCATTATCTGTTCATTCTTCATCCGCCGTACAATCCACATCTGTAGGGCATCATCCATCCTCAAACAAAGAAGCAGCCCCGGAAGAGAAATACACGGGAAGCGTTGTTGGCTTTGTGGAAGAGGCAAAAGAAGTTTCTCCACTCTTCACACAAAATAAGACCCCTCTTTCCCAAGCAACGCCTGCTGTCTTGGCAACGCTCGCAGTACGAAAGCTGGCGCAGGAGAAAAATATCGATATTTCAGCATTAACAGGAACTGGACCTGACGGAAGAATTATTGAGCAGGATATCCTCAATGCAGCGCAGAGAGGTGCTTCTTCCATCAAATCTGATCAAACACCCCAAGAAGTGCAGGCAAAAGCAAAGCATGTGCGCAAGTACGATTTCTATGGCTACCTTGAGCGGCAGCAATTGAAAGGCGTCCGTAAAAAAGTTGCGGAACACATGGCACGCTCATTCTACGCCGCCCCCCAAGTCACTAATTTCCATACAGCTGACATCACTGATCTTGAAAAGAAGCGCGAGCAGAAAAAAGTGCAGGGAACCCAAATCACAACGCTTGCATATATAGTCCGAGCTCTTGGTATTGCCCTTGAGAAGCACCCAATCATTAACTCCACCCTTGAGGAAGGAGAGGTCGTCATGAAAAAATACTATAACTTGGGCATTGCCGTTGATACTGAGGATGGGCTTATAGTTCCTGTGGTAAAACGCGTTAATACTAAGAGTGTTGAGCAAATTGGCGATGAGATAAAAAAGCTCTCAACCGAGGCGCGCAATCGGAAAATCAATCTCATGGACCTTAAAGGGGGGAGCTTTACCGTAAGCAATCTAGGTATGTTCGGAGTTGAGCACTTTACTCCTATCCTCAATTACCCTGAAACCGCGCTTCTTGGCATCGGGAAGATAAAAGAAGTCCTCACAGTCCTTGGCGTGGATAATGCTACAAGCCAGGCGCGCATAGGGCCCCGCAAGATGATGCCCCTCTCATTCACCTACGACCACCGCGTGATTTCAGGAGCCGATGCCGCGCGCTTCATGCAGGATCTTGTTGCGCTTCTTGAGAAGCCGGATGAAGTGGAGAAGGCGCCAGTGGTTCCTAGCCACTGATTCTTTCAATTATTAACCACTACTAAAATGGTAAAAAAAGAAAAATTTAAAGAGGAAAAGGTCTGAATGCAATACGGTGGGAAACATGCGCGGCGACTATTTTCAAGAAAAAGATAGTAATGTAGTGTATGCTCATTTTGGATTAGGATCTTCTTCTGACATTGAGCATGCTCCCGTATTAGGGATTGTTGCTTGTGTGTCTCCTCTCCCTCCCCAATTGACCTATAGGCGCGCAGAGCGTGAATTTGATCGTTCAGCGGCAAACTTAGACATTACTCTTGCGATAGTCACAAGATCACTTTCCATTGCAGAAACTTACCTTTTTTCCAGGGGGATATTTGTCAGTCCATCTCATCCTTCTCCCAACAAACTATCATAAAAAATAAACAGGAGTCATCTCTTAATCATTTTATCCCCAACAGAAAGCATTATATACAATTCAAACATTCTGTTCTAATAATAACAATAAATAATTTGAGTAAAGCAGCATGGTCACCGCAAGCCACCTCGTGAAAAAAGCAGTGCAGCAGAACCAATTCCTCCTCGAAGCGATGGCCAAAGGGCTCATCAGCTACGGCAATCTGGCAGCGCTTCTTAAGCAGGACATTGAAAAGGAGATGGGAAAAAGCGTCAAGGATGCGGCAATTGTTATGGCGCTGCGCCGCTATGCCGAGGAGCTTGAGGGCTATGATAAGAAGGCAGCCAAAAGCACCCTCACAGGGGAGATAATCATGCGCACAAACATCATGGACATAAACGTTGTGAAATCACCAAGCTTTTCCGCAAAGATAAAAGACCTGTATTCGGTGATTGATGTTGAGCACGGGGACATCTTCAATGTGATTTTGGGCAACAACGAGGCAAGCATCATAACAAACGAGAAGTACAAGGAAAAGCTTTCAAGCTTCCTTAAGGGGGAAAAAATAATCTCCCGGGAATCAGACTTGGTAGCCCTCTCGGTGCGCTTCCACTCAAAGGATTTCATGACAACCCCTGGAGTTATCTTCAGCGCAGTGCGAAAGCTTGCTTGGGAGCACATCAACATCTATGAGATAGTCTCAACACTCACCGAGCTCACCTTCATCATCCATAAGAAGGACTCGATGCGGGGCTATAACCTGTTGCAGGGTGTGGTAGGGGCATAAAGGTGTAAATCAGGATTCCCATCATAGTAATTTTTGCAATTTCGAAGACAAATTAGTTGAAACTTCATCCTGCATTATCTAATGCGATCAGCAAGGGCTTTCACAATTTCATTCTCGCCTGGACTTAACAAAGGGTTGCCCGCAGTGATTTTTTTAACGTAATTATGGAATGCATACCTATCTCCTACATCAATTGTATGAGTTAGTAGATATCCCCTTCGTTCATAAAGCGGGCTACTTCTTCTAGTTTGTACATGATGGGTAATCTCCCGGACATTACAATCTGACGCAAATACCGCAAGGATATCGGCCAATCGAAAGAGAATCTTCCCACCAATCCCTTCTCCTTCCGGATTTGTTGCTATTTTCCCATAGGGGTCAGATATGATAGAATTATTTTTTCGCGCAAAAAGAGGCAGCACATAAATCCCAACCAGATTTTCATCTCTAAAACCAGTGATCACAACAGGCCCACTTTGAGTGGTTGCATTTTCCATCCTTTCTCCCAATATTGAAAGAGGGCAAGTATCTGGTTCTGGACCGCACTCATGATACCAAGTTGTCGCCTTATACGCAAGCCTCGCCGCAGCATCTATGGCATCTTGCGTGAGAAGACGAATATCTAATCCAAGTGCCAAACTTGTTTTTATTGCGGTTGCCATTAGAAAACAATAGATTACTCTCTTTTTTAATACTTTAGAGTATTTATATTTTATAAAAGCGCATATGTACTACAAATATCTAGCCTCATTTATGCATCAAGTGAGAACTCTTTGATTTTATTATGGTCCATTTTCTTTATTTTGTTACAATAATAACTAAATGTTTAAAAATAGTGGATACTCCCATTGGTTAATTCAATAAAGAAATATAAATCCTACAAGAACACAAAGACACATGAAAATCGCACTCATCGGCTACGGACGGCTGGGAAAGGAGATTGAGCAGATTGCACTCCAGAGAAAGCACTCCATTGTCCGCATTGATCCTCACTCTAAAGAAGCTGATTTTGCATCAATTTCAGTAGAATCCCTGCGCGGCGTTGACATTGCAATTGATTGCACACAACCTGATGCGGTGATTGATAACATCGGGATTGCAGCATCATTGGGTGTCAACCTTGTCATCTGCACAACAGGATGGTACAGCAAGATGGAAGAAGTTTCCCAAATAGTGAAGAAAAATAAAATCGGCCTCATCTGGAGCGGGAATTTCTCAATTGGGATGAATCTCTTTTTCAGGATGGTTTCACATGCAGCGCAGCTCATGGATAATGCAGAAGATTATGATGTACTTATGCACGAACTCCACCACGCGAAAAAGGCAGACTCCCCATCAGGAACTGCGGAGATGATTGGAAAGCTCATCCTTGAAAATATGAAAAGAAAGGACACCATTGTGCGTGATCGGCTTGAGAGGCCCATCAATCCAAACGAATTGCACCTCTCATCAACTAGGGGGGGATCAATTCCAGGAACCCATATGGTACTCTTTGACTCTTTGGCAGACACAATCGAGCTCACCCACACGGCACGCAATCGCCAGGGATTTGCACTGGGAGCTGTTCTTGCAGCAGAATGGATACATGGCAAAGTTGGCCTTTACAATATAGATGATTTCATGAAAGGGCTGTTTGGAAGTGGTTGAAATGGCAGAAGCGCAAAAATTCAAGGGAGTTTTCACGGCAATCATCACTCCTTTTAAGAAATCTGGAGGAATAGATGAATCCGCCTACAAGCGCCTTCTTGATGAGCAGCTAAAAGCAGGAGTCGCAGGCATCGTGCCCTGCGGAACAACTGGCGAGAGCCCGACCACAAGCCATGAAGAGGATGAGCGATTGATTGAGCTCACGATAAAGCACATCAAAGGCCGCGCGTTGGTGATACCGGGCACCGGAAGCAACGCAACAAGCGAGGCATTGAGCCTAACAAAGCACGCAGCGCTGGCAGGCGCTAACGGAGTACTTCTAGTCAATCCCTACTACAATAAGCCAACCCAAAAGGGTCTTTACCTCCATTTTAAGGCAATCGCAGATTCAGTGAATATCCCCTGCATAGTCTACAATATCAAGGGAAGGACCGCGGTCAACGTAGAAACCGAAACCCTTGTGCGGCTCATGAAAGACTGCAAAAACATCCTGGGCGTAAAAGAGGCATCAGGCGATCTTAACCAAATGAAAGATGTCATAAGGAAGCGTAAATCCGGCTTTAGCGTGCTTTCCGGGGATGATAACATGACACTTGATCTCATCGAGGCAGGAGGGGATGGGGTTATCTCAGTCGCATCAAACATTGTTCCAAAAAAAATCGTCAAGATGGTTGAACTTGCTCTCAAGGGAAAGATGAAGGAAGCGCGCGCAATGGAGAAGTCACTTGCTGAATTGTTCAAGGTGCTCTTCATTGAGACTAATCCCATTCCCATAAAGACTGCGCTTGCGATGCAGGGAAAATGCGAAGAGGTATTCCGATTGCCGCTCTGCACGATGGAAGAAGGTAACAAGGAGAAACTTAAGAATACATTGCGCACAATGAAGCTCCTCTAATCCAATCCATTTCTTCATTTATTATTGGCAATAGAACCAATAAACCTAAACATATAAAAATCGCGCTTTTTGCACACTTACCATGTTAACCCATCCATCACATCAACAGCCGGACGAACAGTACGCTTCAAGGCAAAAAAAACTCCATTTCACAAAGGAAAAAATTATTGGGGTTGCGAAGGAATATCCCACACCATTCTACCTTTATGATGAGGGGGAAATACAAAAAAATGCGGGAAGATTTCTCAAGGCGTTTGGCATCCTCCCCGGATTCAGGAATTATTTTGCGGTGAAGGCAACTCCCAACCCTTATATTCTGAAGATTTTAAAAAACAAAGGGATGGGAGCAGACTGCAGCTCTCTTGCGGAACTTGAGCTTGCTGCGCTCCTCGGAATGAAGGGCGAAGATATAATGTTTACTTCTAATGATACTCCTCTCCATGAGTATGCGCGGGCAAAGGAGATTGGGGCGATTATCAACCTCGATGATATCAGCCATATCCCTTTTCTAGGGCAGATTGGGCTTCCGGACCTCATCTGCCTTCGCTACAACCCTGGCCCATCGCGCACAGGAAATCTCATCATCGGGGATCCCAAGGAGGCCAAGTATGGTTTTACTAAGGAACAGCTCTTTGAGGGATATCGGATGTGCATGGAAAAAGGAGTCAAAAGATTTGGGCTCCACACCATGGTTGTTTCCAATGAGCTCAATGAGCCGTATTTTGTGGAGACCGCGCGCATGCTCTTTGAACTTGTCGCTGAAGTCAAGCACAAGCTCGGGATTACATTGGAATTTGTCAACTTGGGGGGAGGGATTGGCATCCCTTACCTGCCGGATCAGAAAGCAGTGAATTATGAGCACCTTGCCCATGAGATAAAAAAAATTTATGATGAAGTGGTGGTGCCCTCAATCGGGGAGATTAAGGTGTTTATGGAATGCGGCCGTGTCATCACTGGGCCCTATGGGAATCTCATCACCACAGTATTGCACCTCAAGCACATTTACAAGGATTATGTGGGGTGCGATGCATGCATGGCAAACCTGATGAGGCCTGCGGTGTATGGCGCGTACCATCACATCACAGTCCTTGGAAAAGAGCAATCGGCCAACACCCATCAGTACGATGTTACCGGCTCTCTTTGCGAGAACAATGACAAGTTTGCAATCAATCGCCTTCTGCCAAAAATTGATATTGGCGACATCCTTGTTTTCCACGATGCAGGGGCGCACGGACATGCCATGGGCTTCAACTATAACGGGAAGCTCCGTTCAGCAGAGCTTTTATTGAGGGTAGATGGAAGCGTGCTCTTGATACGCCGCGCAGAGACCGTTGATGATTACTTCAAAACGCTTGACTTCAAAAAGCTTGAGCATTTTTCATAAATCCAATGGCCAAAAGAAACCCTCATCTCGCAAAACTGCAATCCGGCTATCTCTTCCCTGAGATCGGCAGGAGAAAAAAAGAATTCCTCGCGAGGAATCCAAAAGTAAAGTTAATCAGCTTGGGCATCGGCGACACCACGCAGCCCATTACACCTCACATCATTAAAGGAATGCAAACTGCAGTAAAAAACCTCTCGCGGAAAAAGACCTACACCGGCTATGGCGATGAGCAGGGCATTCCTCTGCTTCGGCAGCGCATCGCAGATGTTCTTTATCAGGGAAAAATCACAGGCGATGAAGTTTTTGTTTCGGACGGCGCAAAGCCGGATACAGGACGGCTCCAGATGCTCTTTGGAAGCGGTGCAAAAATTGCGGTCCAGGATCCCTCTTATCCCGTTTATGTTGATAGCAGCGTTATGATGGGCCAAACCGGAACCCTCAATCCAAAAACATCCCAGTTCAGCGGCATCACTTATCTGCCTTGCACTCCCAAGAATGGGTTTTTCCCTTCATTGGAGCCGGCAAAAACCTCAGACATCATCTTTTTCTGTTCCCCAAATAATCCCACAGGAGCAGTCGCCACCAAAGAGCAGCTGAAGGAACTTGTTGATTTCGCCAAGGAACACAAATCCATCATTATTTTTGACTCCGCCTACAGCCAATTCATCAAAGGCAAGAAGCTTCCAAAATCCATCTACGAAATTCAGGGAGCAAAAGAGGTGGCGATTGAAGTCTCTTCCTTCTCAAAGCCCATCGGCTTCACCGGCGTTCGGCTGGGGTGGACTGTAGTTCCAAATGAGCTGTGCTTTGATGATGGAACTCCTATTCGCAAAGACTGGAATCGCATCATGACAACCGTGTTCAATGGGGCATCAAACATCGCGCAGGCAGGCGGCCTTGCGGCGCTTGAGAGAGTTGGTATGAAGGAAATGCATGAAACAATTTCCTATTACATGGAAAACGCGCGCATCATCCGCGCTGCCCTAAAAAAGAAAGTATATCCAATCTATGGGGGGGATAATGCACCTTATGTTTGGGCGAATATGTTGGGGATGAAATCCTGGGACGCGTTCTCACTGCTCCTGGAAAAAGCGCATATCCTCACAACGCCAGGAGTAGGATTCGGGCCGAGCGGAGAAGGGTTCTTGCGCTTCAGCTCGTTTGGGCAGCGGGAGGATGTGCAGGAAGCAGTTGTTCGGCTTGAGAAAATTCTTTAATTTTTGATTATTCTTTCTTGTTTTTATGATGATGCACTCCCTTAAACTTCCCATGCGGCGCATGATGGTGCTCCTCAATCTCTTTTACCAATGACTCGGAGTTGAGGAAGAGCACAATGAGCACAATGAGCAGTGGTATGCTAAGCGCTGCCCAGGCGGTACTCAGCCCGAGAAGGGAGAATACTGGTGGAAGTGTTACTGAGAGCACAAAGAGCACAACAATGAAAAAGATATTGCGCGAGAGTTTCTTGCTATTCGCGATTTCCTTAGGATAGGTCTCCACAAGTGATGTGGAGAAATCCAAGAAAAAATGCCTCAGGTTGCGAATAATGCCAAAGGTGGGAAATAGGAGCACAATGGCGAGGAGTGCGCCCACTACCCAAGGAGAGGAATATAAGCGAATCCAATCTGTTGCCGACTCGATGTAGCGGAATCCTGTTGCTCGGTGCCAGAGCCACAATAATGCCCCAATAAAAACAATACCAATAATATTGTTGAGGATTTTTCTCCATTCCAGTTGGAACTGCTTTCTGCGTTCCTTGTTTTTCTTCAGCTTTGCTGAGACATCCCGCAGGTAAAGGGCAGTGGCGTCCATATCCACACGAATGGATTTTGGGGATATTCTCAGCAGTATCCTATATATCGCATCCGACTTGGTAACAAGTGCAGCCATAGTGACAGTGGATAGGAAGATGATGGCTGCGGTGATACTCACCAGGTCAAGATTTGGAACGAGATCACTTGCCTCGGCTGCAAGAAGAAGTGAGAATTCACCAAGCGAAATCATCGAAAGCCCCCCAAATACTGCGCCTCTGCCACTGCTTTCAGAGAGTAGATAGAGGGAGAATCCCACCGCAAGAAACTTCACAAGTATGCTCACTGCAAAGAGGATGAGGATAATTAGCCATTCATCCATAATGACCCGAATATCCACAATGCCCCCTATGGAAAAAAAGAATAAAGAGGTAAAGACAAAGATGAACGGATGCATGGGCTTCTCAAAGCGATCAGCATTTTTGAGAGATGCGACGATATTGCCCGCAAGGAATGCCCCAACTGCTTCCGAGAGACCGAGCAGATGCGTAATTGCGCCAAGGCCGGATGCGATGCCAATGGAAATAAAAACAAATGTCTCATCGGTGCTGTAGCGCGTGAGCCATTCCACAATCTTATTTATCCTCTTCGCAAGGAAAAGATACACCACTCCGAGAATTGCAAGAGAATACACAAGCTTCCCAAGGATGGTAAAGGGTGTAATGTCTGCTGCCGAATCAAGGCTTGAGAAGAAAGTGAGGGCAAAAATGCCAAAGATATCTTCAAGGATGAGCACCCCTACAAGGAGAGAAACTTCCTTCTGCTTCTGTAGCCCTTTCTGCTCAAGGATCTTGAGGAAGATGACAGTCGATGTAATGGAGAGGATGACACCGATAAACAGGGAGGTTAGGGCGTCAAAGCCAAGAAGAAGGGAAATTCCCTGCCCAAAAAAGAAAACAATGCCAAGCTTCACCGCGGCGATGAGCAGTACCCGTGATCCCGACTGGAAAAGGTGCGCAATGCTAAACTCCATCCCGATGAGAAACAGCAGCAGGAATGCGCCGATGTCAATGGAGAAGCGCAATATCTGCTCGTTCTCAACAATCCCAAGCGCATGCGGCCCTGCAATCGCTCCAGCAAGGAGCAGGCCAAGAACAGGGGGCTGCTTCATGCGCACTGCTATGACACCCCCCAGAAGCGCAATCAGCGCGATGATAGTGAATTCAATGCCCCATTCCATAGGAATTCAGAATATTTCTCCTATATAAATCTGCTTCTCATTCCGATAAGAGGTACTTTTTTCTTTTTTTGGAGAGGAGATTGTCTCTGACCATAGTGCTGAGTATTTTTTCCATTCTTTCATCATTAGGCCATTGTTTTGGCTTTTCATTTTGTATGTCCCGGCTATTGATGGTGTTTTTGATGCTTTTTTTGAGGGAACTCAAAGTAATGGATTTCTCTTTATTGGAAAGAAAAAATCTCAGGAGATGTACCCGAATCTGCCTATCAGAGCCCTCAAACTTTGATTGGATTGTCTTTGGTTTTATCCCGCTCTTTCTCGACGTGAGAAGCGTCGCGCCGTAATCCATGAGCGCATTGTGCCAGTCCCTGCTTCTCCCCTTCGGAAGGCAGCGCTCAGCCAGTTCCCACAATTCCCTATCGCTTGTTTTTTCATCAAGCCAAAAATCATGGATGAGTATTCTCCTGATATTGGTGTCAACCGTTGCGATATCCTCATTGCCTGAAAAAATCCTCACCGCATGCGAGGTGTAAGGGCCGATCCCCGGCAGTTCTGTGTAGTGCCCCATTGCCAAAAGGATATCTCCATCGAATTTCTCGGATATGATCTTTGATGTCTCATGCAGGTTCTTCGCGCGGTTGTTGTAGCCAAGGCCGAGCCATTCCAAAAGGACATCCGATCTTTTTGCCTTCGCTAGCTGGTGAATGGTTGGCCATGTAGTGAGCCACCTGTTGTAGTATTTCAATACCCTCTCAACCTGCGTCTGCTGGAGCATGATCTCGGAGAGCAGGATTGCG